>NZ_DASUNH010000116.1:0-83776 GCF_036277275.1 Ideonella sp.
ACCGGGCTGCAGGCCCAGGTCCTGCGCCAACGTTTCGGCCAGCCGATCGAGGCTGTCGATGTGGTTGGTGCGGCGGTTGAAGTGGTCGCGCACCGCTTCGTGCGGCAGCGGTGACAACGCCATGCGCTGCTGCTCGCCGCCCAGCTCGCCGTAGAACCGGTCGACCGTCTGCTGGTGCTCTTCCTGCAGGCGCTGGTGACGCTGGTACAGCGACAGAAACGCCTCCACCAGCTCGGGCGCCTGCTCGATCATGCGCGCCAACTGGGCTGGCGCGACGGACTCGCGGCTGAGCGTGCGGTCGTGCAGTGCGCTGTCCAGCTCGGCCAGCTGGCGCTTGTCCTGCTCTTCGGAGAACTGCGCGACGTCACCGCCGAATACCTCCGCCAGGCGCAACAACACGCTCGCGGTCACCGGCCGCTGGTTGGTCTCGATCTGCGAGACATAGCTCAGCGACAGGCCCAGCCGCTCGGCCAGCAGGCCCTGGTTCCAGCCCAGCTGTTCACGCAGCCGGCGCACGCGTGGGCCGACGAAAAGCTTGCGAGTGGTAGCAGGCGAGGCAACGCTCATTTCACAAGGTTCGCAATTTTCACTGGCGGCTTGCGAAGCAATTCGCAAGTTTTCCTTTTCACATCAAGCACTTGTTGAGCGTTGTGGAATCGGTGGATAGATTCTGTGTGAAGTTTCCCGACCTGACAAGGACACCCATGAACACCCAAGCCCTGCCCTGCATCCCGCTGCTGATCAACGGCGAACTCGTGGCCTCGCGCAGCACCGAATGGCGTGACGTGGTCAACCCGGCCACGCAAGAAAAGCTGGCCCGCGTGCCGATGGCCACGGCCGGCGAGGTTGAAGCCGCAGTGGCCGCCGCGCGCACCGCGTTCACCACCTGGCGCAAGGTGCCGATCGGCCAGCGCGCGCGCATCTTCCTAAAGTACCAGCAACTGATCCGCGACAACATCAAGTCGCTGGCCACCACGCTGAGCGCCGAACAGGGCAAGACGCTGGCTGATGCGGAAGGCGACGTCTTCCGCGGCCTCGAGGTCGTCGAGCACGCCGCCAACATCGGCAGCCTGCAGATGGGCGAGCGCGCGCACAACGTGGCGGTGGGTGTCGACACCTACACGCTGCTGCAGCCGCTGGGCGTGTGCGCCGGGATCACGCCGTTCAACTTCCCCGCCATGATCCCGCTGTGGATGTTTCCGATGGCGATTGCCTGCGGCAACACCTTCGTGCTGAAACCGTCGGAGCAGGATCCGATGGTCACGATGCGCCTGGTCGAGCTGGCGCTCGAAGCCGGCATCCCGCCGGGTGTGTTGAATGTGGTGCACGGCGGCGAAGCGGTGGTCAATGCGCTGTGCGACCACGCCGACATCAAGGCGATCTCGTTCGTCGGCTCCACACGCGTCGGCACGCATGTGTACGAGCGCGCGACGCTCGCGGGCAAGCGCGTGCAATGCATGATGGGCGCGAAGAACCACGCCATCGTGCTGGCCGATGCGCACAAGGAGCAGACGCTCAATGCGCTGGTGGGCTCGGCCTTTGGTGCCGCGGGCCAACGCTGCATGGCGGTGTCGGTCGCAGTGCTGGTGGGCGCGGCGCGTCAATGGGTGCCCGAGCTCGTCGCCAAGGCCAAGCTGCTGAGTGTTGGCGCAGGCAACTCGGCGGGCACCGACGTGGGCCCGGTGATCTCGTGCTCAGCGAAGGAGCGCGTCGAAGCGCTGATCGCCCGTGGTGTCGAAGACGGTGCGACGCTGGCACTCGACGGCCGTCTGCCGCCGCTGGACGGCCGGCTGAAAGAAGGCAACTTCATCGGCCCGACGATCTTCACCGGCGTCAAGCCCGGCATGGCGGTGTACGACCAGGAAATCTTCGGCCCGGTACTGTGCGTGACCGAAGCCGAGTCGCTCGACGACGCGATCGCGTTGATCAACGCCAACCCGAACGGCAACGGCACGGCGATCTTCACGCAATCGGGCGCGGCGGCCCGCAAGTTCGAGGATGAGATCGACGTCGGCCAGGTCGGCATCAACGTGCCCATTCCGGTGCCCGTGCCGCTGTTCTCGTTCACCGGTTCACGTGCGTCGAAGCTGGGTGACCTGGGGCCGTATGGCAAGCAGGTGATCCTGTTCTACACGCAGACCAAGACGGTGACCGCACGCTGGTTCGACGACGACAGCGTGGCCGGCGCGGTGAACACCACCATCAGCCTGCGCTGACGCACCAAGGTCCGATCATGGACTTCGAACTCAGCGACGACCAGCGCGCCTTTGCCCAGGCGGCGCGCGACTTTGCGCTGGCCGAGATGGCGCCCTTCGCCGCCGGTTGGGACGCGGAAGCAACCTTCCCGCGCAGCACCTTGCGCCACGCAGGCGAGCTGGGCTTTTGCGGCTTGTATGCCAGTGCCGAGCATGGCGGCCTCGGCCTGCCGCGGCTCGACGCGACGTTGGTGTTCGAAGAGCTGGCCGCCGCCTGCCCGTCGACCACCGCGTACCTGAGCATCCACAACATGGCGACGTGGATGGTCACCGAGTTCGCACGCCATGAGGTGGCCGCAGTCTGGGGCCCGGCGCTCGCCAGCGGCGCCAAGCTGGGGTCCTATTGCTTGACCGAACCGGGCGCCGGCTCCGATGCCGCCTCGTTGCGCACCAGCGCGCAGCGCGACGGGGATGTCTACGTGCTGAACGGCGGCAAGACTTTCATCTCAGGCGCCGGCGCCACCGACGCGCTGGTGGTGATGGCGCGCACCGGTGGTCCAGGCGCGGCTGGCATCTCGGCCTTCCTGGTCGCAGCCGACAGCCCCGGCATCGCCTACGGCCGCAAGGAAGAGAAGATGGGCTGGAACAGCCAGCCCACCCGCGCGATCGCGTTCGACGGCGTGCGCGTGCCCGCCAACCATCTGCTCGGCGAAGAAGGCCAGGGCTTCAAGATCGCGATGCAGGGGCTGGACGGTGGGCGCATCAACATCGCCTGCTGCTCGGTCGGCGCCGCGCAAAGCGCGCTGGTCGCAGCGCAGCGCTACATGCACGAGCGGCGCCAGTTCGGCAAACCGCTGGCTGACCTGCAGGCGCTGCAGTTCAAGCTGGCCGACATGGCCACCGAGCTGGTGGCCGCGCGCCAGATGGTGCGCCTGGCCGCCGCCAAGCTCGACGCCAACTCGCCCGACGCGCAGGTCTATTGCGCGATGGCCAAACGCCTGGCCACCGACATCGGCTTCACCGTCTGCAACGAAGCGCTGCAGATCCACGGTGGCTACGGCTACACGCGCGAATACCCGCTGGAACGCTACCTGCGCGACGCGCGCGTGCACCAGATCCTCGAAGGCACCAACGAACTCATGCGCGTGATCGTCGCGCGCCGTTTGCTGCAAGACCACGCACCGGAGACCATTCGATGAACGATTCGTACCAAGGTTTGAAGCTTGAGAAGCGCGAGCACGTCGCCGTCGTCACGCTGAACATCCCACCCGCCCATACCTGGACAGCCGAGAGCCTGAGCGCCCTCATCCGCCTGGTGAAGGACCTCGACACCGACCGCAGCATCTATGCGCTCGTCATCACCGGCGACGGCGAGAAGTTCTTCAGCGCCGGCGCCGACCTGAAGCTGTTCGCCGATGGCGACAAGGGCGTGGCCGCGACGATGGCACGCCGCTTCGGTGAAGCCTTCGAAACGCTCGCGGCCTTCCGTGGCGTGACGATCGCCGCGATCAACGGCTACGCGATGGGTGGTGGGCTCGAATGCGCGCTGGCCTGCGACCTGCGCGTGGTCGAGTCGCATGCCCAACTCGCCTTGCCCGAGGCCACCGTCGGCCTGCTGCCCTGCGCCGGCGGCACGCAATGGTTGGCCTGGACGGTCGGCGAAGCGTGGGCCAAGCGCATGGTGCTGTTGGGTGAGCGCGTCGACGCCGAGACTGCGTTGCGCATTGGCCTGGCGGACGAACTGGCGCCAAAGGGCCAGGGCCTGGCGCGTGCATTGGCGCTGGCCGAAAAGGTGAGCAAGCAAAGCCCGAGCAGCGTCGCGGCCTGCAAGCGCCTGATCCAGTCGGCGCGCCACGCGCCGGCGCACGCCGCCTTGCCCGGCGAGCGCGAAGCCTTCATCGGCCTGTTCGACACCGAAGACCACCGCGAAGGCGTGCAGGCATTTCTCGGCAAGCGCCCGCCCGTGTGGCACAACGCTTGAGCGGAGCCATCGGGATGACTGTCCTGCTCCGCGAGATCACCACCGCCAGCGGCCACCGCTTCGGCCACGCGACGCTTGCCGCACCGGCCAGCCTGAACGCGCTGTCGCTGGCGATGATCGACACGCTGGCACCGCAGCTCGACGCCTGGCTGGCCGACCCGGGCGTTGTCGGCGTCGTGCTCGACGGTGACGGCGACAAGGCCCTCTGCGCCGGCGGCGACGTGCTGGCGCTGTACCGCAGCATGCGCGAGACCGAGCCCGGCGAAACGCCTCGCGAGGCCGCCGCGTTCTTCGAGCGTGAGTACCGGCTGGACCACCGCATCCACACGGCGCGCAAGCCCATCGTCTGCTGGGGTCACGGCATCGTGATGGGCGGCGGGCTCGGCCTGATGGCCGGTGCCTCGCACCGCGTGGCCACCCCCGCCACACGTATCGCGATGCCCGAGATCACGATCGGCCTGTACCCCGACGTCGGCGGCAGCTGGTTCCTGCCGCGCATGCCGGGCCGCGCGGGCCTGTTCCTCGCGCTGACGGGCGCCCCGCTGAACGCTGCCGACGCCGGATTCGCTCAACTGGCCGACATGGTGTTGCCGCACGAGGCCAAGAGCGCTGCGTTGTTGGCGATGGCCGAGGCTTCATGGCACGGCGAGCGAGACGCCGACGATGCTCAGCTGACGCGCCTGCTGCACACCCAGGCCATCGGCCTGCTCGACTCGCCGCTGCGGCGCCACGCCGATCGCATCGACGCGTTGATGGCCGGCGACGACCTCGGCGCGATTGCCGAGCGGCTGCGCGACCTGGCCAGTCATGAAGACCCCTGGCTCGCTGCAGCCGGCAAGACCTTCAGCAAAGGCTCACCAACGTCAGCCGCCCTGTCGTGGGCCCTGTGGCACCGTGCCCAAGAGCTGGAGTTGGCCGACATCTTTCGCCTCGAGTACCAGGTGTCGCTCGGCTGCTGCATCCATGCCGACTTTGCCGAAGGCGTGCGCGCGTTGCTGATCGACAAGGACAAGAAGCCGCGCTGGCAACCGGCAACGCTGGACGCGGTGACCACCGCCCACGTCGACGCCCATTTCATTCCCCGCCACACCGGCCCGCACCCACTCGCCGATTTGACCTGACCTTAGAAAGACACTGACCATGCGAACGATTGCCTTCATCGGCCTGGGCCACATGGGTGCGCCGATGGCGCTGAACCTGCACAAAGCCGGCTTCGCCGTCCAAGCCTTCGATCTGAGCGCTGCGGCCTGCGAAAGCGTCGCCTCGCAGGGCGTGACGGTCGCCAACTCAGCGGCAGCGGCTGTCGAAGGCGCCGACGTCGTCATCACGATGCTGCCTGCGAGCAAGCACGTCGAATCGCTTTACCTCGGCGAGGGTGGCCTGCTCGGCGCGATCGCCGGCGGCACATTGCTGATCGACTGCAGCACGATCGCACCGGCCACCGCCCGCGTCGTCGCCCAAGCTGCCGTCGCACGCGGCCTCGCGATGATCGATGCCCCCGTCTCCGGCGGCACCGCCGGCGCTGCCGCAGCCACGCTGACCTTCATCGTCGGGGGCGAGGCTGACGCGCTGGAACACGCCCGCCCCGTGCTGCAAGCCATGGGCAAGAACACCTTCCACATGGGTGGGCACAGCGCTGGCCAGGTCGCCAAGCTGTGCAACAACATGGCGCTCGGCATCATCATGGCCGCGACCAGCGAAGCCTTGGCGCTGGGCGTGGCACATGGCCTGGACGCCACCGCTTTGTCGCAGATGATGGCCGTGAGCACCGGCCGCAGTTGGGCCACCGAGGTGTGCAACCCGTGGCCCGGCGTGCTGCCCAACGCGCCGGCCTCGCGTGGCTACAGCGGCGGCTTCGGCAACGACTTGATGTTGAAGGACCTGGGGCT
Source organism: Ideonella sp. (assembly GCF_036277275.1). Classification (GTDB taxonomy): domain Bacteria; phylum Pseudomonadota; class Gammaproteobacteria; order Burkholderiales; family Burkholderiaceae_C; genus Ideonella. The sequence goes on from NZ_DASUNH010000116.1 coordinate 6,066, forward strand.
TGCAGCGGAAGCGGCGTTGGGTGTCGGTGCGGCCATCCCGCTGGGTGAGCTGGCGCGCAACCTCTATGCGCTCAACAGCCGCGCGGGACGCGGTGGGCTGGACTTCTCCAGCATCCAGCGCCTGGTGCGGAGCGATCCAGGCATGGCCACCGCATCGCTCAACGATGCCACGCCACCGGCCCTATCGCCTTGAATCGGTGCCCCCACCGCCGGCGAGCCTCGTTCACTTGAGAGCGCCCCAGGGCCGGGCTGCGCCCAGCCCGCGCCCGCGAGGGTTCAAGAAACTCGGGAACGGCCCTTCGTTTCTTGCGAGATTCCTTCGCTTTCATTGCCGACAAATCCACCGCGGCGTGCTGAGAGATTCCATCGCGACTTCAGCGCGTCGCGAAGCGAACTTCATAACCTGAAAGTGGTGACGGTGAGCTTTCAACGCAGTGTGGCTGCAACGGAAGCCATCTTCGCCTCAACCATCAATTTCAGGAGAAATGCAATGAAACTCGAAAGGCTCACCCAGGCGCTGTTGGTCGCGGGACTGCTGATCACCACGGCCACCACGGCCTCGGCCGCCCGCCAACGCGGCGGCGCCGACCCCTCCCCCGCGGCGGCCGATGTCGAGGCGGTGTCAAACGCACCGGCGATCACCTGCCCCGCTGGCTTCTACTGGGTGGGTGCCACGCTGTGCATGACGGGCGCCCTCGGTCCGACGTCGTTCGCCAACGCCATGGCCTATTGCCAGGCCATCGGTGGTTCGGTGGCCGGCTACGGCGCGTGGCGCTATCGCATCCTCTATGGCGATGGCATTGCGGCACCGGTGGGCTGGTGGCTCGGCCCCATCACGGCAGACGACAACGCCCTCTACGTCAACTCGGGTGACGTGGGCAACTTTGACGGTGAAGGCAGTCGGTTCGACAGCCGCTACTACGCCTGCTCGAAGGGCTGACGCAGTCGCTTCGGCTGCAGGGGCCCTTCGGGGCCCTTTTGGCCTTTACGCATCGGCGTGCTCAAGAGCGCCCCCAGACCTGTCGCTTCGCGCCAGGCCCCCCGAGGGGGTTGAGTCAACTTGGGAACGGCCCTGCGTTGACTCAAGAGCCACGAACCGATAGCCGAAGCCCGTCAGCGTGCGCACATAGCGATGCGGCTGGCTGCGATCGTCAAGCGCCAACCGGACATCCTTGATGGTGCTGGCCAGGGTTTCGTCGCTGATGACCCGCGGCGACCAGACCGCCTCGCACAACTCGTCCTTGGGGACGGCGCGCGGGCTCTGCTCGATCAGGTAGCGCAAGCACTCATAGGCCTTGCGCCGAAGCTGAACTTCCTGGTCGTCGCGGAACAGAGCCCGGCGCAGGGTGCACAGGCGGTACTCCCCAAAGGCATGGATCACGAAGGCCTCGCAATGGATCGAGGGGCCAACCTCACGGCGGTCCCAGCTGAATGTCGGCGATTCAATGCGGCTCGCTTGCTCCAGCAGCCGACGAGGCGAACCTTGAAGCGGCGCTGCCTGTCACCGCGTAACCCGCATCTTTTCGATGCGTCCACGGCCGTGCCACGGCATGGCCACCGCGTCTTGCCAGACCTCCAGCAGGCACATGAGCCCCGTCTGATCGCCACCTTGAACGGCAGTGTGCGGACATCCGGTGGCCTCGGCATCCTACGGGTTGGTGAGTACGTACCCCCCATTTCTCGTCCGCACGTCACCGCGGCATCGCCCGCCTTCGAGGCGTTGGCACGATTGGGTTTCAACTGTTACTGCCCGCCATTCGGACTCGGCAGCTTTCTTCAAGCCTGGCACTGCGCGGCCACCTACATTGGGTCGATCGTTCAACGTCACAGGTGGAGCGCCATGTCCAAGCACGCTGCCGCACGGATCGCCACGCTGATCAGCGCTCTGTTCCTCGCCGCGCCCGCCCAAGCCCAACCTCCCGAATCCTGGCAGGGCCTGCGCGTCGACGGCCAGCGCATCGTCGACGCCGCCGGCAAGAACTTCGTGATGAAGGGCTTCGGCGCCGGCGAGTGGACCAACGTCGAGGCCTACATGATCGAGTGGCCCGATGGCGATGGCAAGTACCTCTGGTACTACGGCCACACGCGCATCCACGAGACGCTGGCCGGCATGATGAGCCCGTCTGCCTACGACAAGTACTGGCGGGACTGGAACCACAACATCGTGACCGAAGACGACTTCGCGCGCATGCAGCGCTGGGGCGTCAACACACTGCGCGTCTCGATCAACCACCACTGGCTGTCGCCGTCCGACGGCGTGTACCTGCAGAGCGGCTGGGACTGGCTCGACCAGATGATCGCGTGGGGCAAAGCGCACGACATCCACATCGTGCTGTGCATGCATGCGGCACCGGGCGGGCAGAGCAACGAGCTGATGTCCGACACGGTCGACGGTGTGCCGCATCTGTGGACCGAGCCCGAGATCTACCAGCCTTGGACGATCCGCCTGTGGCAGGCCATCGCCGCGCGGTACGCGAATGACACGACGGTCGCCGGCTACGAACTGCTCGACGAGCCGATCGTCTACAAGAACAACCCGCGCGGCGGCGGCGACAAGCTGCGTGCCTTCTACGTGAAGGTCACCGATGCGATCCGCGAGGTCGACCCGAACCACATCATCTTCGCCTGCGGCACCGAATGGTGCGGCTCGCCGGCCGCGATGCGCACCATCCTGCCGCCGTGGGACGACAACATGGCGCTGGTCTTCCACAAGTACTGGGACAAGAACAACCAAGACTCGATCCAGGGCTACCTCGACATCCGCAGCAAGCACAACGCGCCGCTGTGGAATGCCGAGACCGGCGAGAACGGCAACGCCTGGGCGCAAGGCATGGTCGACCTGCTCGACAAGCACAACATCGGCTGGGCGTGGTGGACCTACAAGAAGGTCAACAACAGCACCCAGCCGTGCAAGGTCCGCGAACCGGCGCGTTATGCCAAGGTGCTGGACTATGTCGAAGGCAAGGGACCCAAGCCCTCGCAGTCAGCCGCCGACACGATCATGCTCGAACTGGCCGCGAACACCGCCAGCTCGAAATGCATGTGGAACGACGGCCTGTTGCAGGCGCTGTTCAACACCGATCACTAAAGGCTGCGTCAGCCATTGACCATCGCCATCCCTGCGGCCGGGTAGCGATCACCAGCCACGGGATGCTCGGCGAGCAACTGGTCGAGTTGCTGCAGCACCGCGGCATCGAGCCCCAAGGTCGCGGCGGCGGCGTTCTCGTCCAGCCGCGCGATCTGGCGGGTGCCCGGAATCGGCACGATGTCCGGCCCGCGGTTGAGCAGCCAGGCCAATGCCAACTGGGCTGGCGTCGCACCGTGCTGCGTCGCCAAAGCCTTCACCGCATCGGCCAGGGCCAGGTTGCGCACCATGTTGTCACCCTGGAAGCGGGGGTTCTGGCGGCGCCAGTCGTTCGCGTCCAGCACGTCGGCACTGCGCATCGCACCGGCCAGGAAGCCGCGGCCCAGCGGTGAATAGGGCACCAGCCCAATGCCCAACTCGCGGCAGGTCGGCAGGATCTCGGCCTCGACGTCACGCGTCCACAGCGAGTACTCGGTCTGCAGCGCGGCGATGGGGTGCACCGCCGCGGCGCGGCGGATCGTCGCGGGCGAGGCCTCGGACAAGCCAAGGTACCTCACCTTGCCAGCCTTGACCAGCTCGGCCATCGCGCCCACCGTCTCTTCGATCGGCACCGTGCGGTCGACGCGGTGCTGGTAGTACAGGTCGACGTGGTCCAGGCCCAGCCGCAGCAGGCTTGCATCGCAGGCACTGCGCACGTACTCGGGCCGCCCGTCGACCCGGACGAAGGTGCCGTCCTCGGCGCGCACGTTGCCGAACTTGGTGGCGATCACCACCTCATCGCGTCGTGCCTTCAGCACCGGTGCCAACAGGCGTTCGTTGCTGCCCACGCCGTACATGTCGGCCGTGTCGAAGAAATTGATGCCGATGTCCAGCGCGTGGTTCAACACCGCCAGCGAACGTTCGTCTTCGGCGGCGCCGTAGAAATCGGACATGCCCATGCAGCCGAGGCCGATCGCGGAGACGGCGAGATCGCCTTGGCCGAGATGACGTCGGGGGTAAGTGGTGGTGCTCATGCTGCCTTCTCCTTGCGGGTGTGTTGTGGATGGCCGTCAGCGTAGGCGCCCACCGCCGCGCAGCGATAGTCGATTGCTGGTGCATGCTTGCCTGATCCTCCAGAACCATGTCCCCACGCGCTGTGCCGCCGCGCGCGCCGCTCCACAATCAGCGCCATGGTCGATACCGTCTGGCCCACGCCACCCGACACCGTTTCACGCACCAGCGCCTCGCCGCCGCCGGATGGGCGGCAGGACGAGATGGTGTCAATCGCTTGCCAGTTCGCGCGCACCACCGGCTCGCACGAAACCGCCATCCGCGGCCTGCACCTGATTCGCGCCGACGGCCCGGGCCAGCGGCTGCCCGCGGTCTACGAGCCGGGCGTGGTCGTGGTGCTGCAAGGGCGCAAGCAGGCGCGGCTGGGCAACGCGGTGTTGGGTTACGACCCGCTGCACCACCTGATCGTGTCAGTCACGATGCTGCCGACCAGCCAGATCATCGAGGCCTCGCCCGAGGCGCCGTACCTGTGCCTGCGGCTGAACGCAGACACCAGCGAACTCGCTTCGCTGCTGCTTGATGCCGGGCCGGCCGCCGCGGCGGCGCCGAGCGCCCCGACGCTGGACCGCGGCCTGCAGGTCGCACGCAGCTCGCCCGCGATGCTCGACGCGGTGCTGCGCCTGCTGCGCCTTCTGCGCACACCTGCCGATGTGCCGGTGTTGGCGCCCCTGGCGAAGCGCGAGATCTTCTACCGGGTGCTGACCGGGGAGCTGGGCCACCGGCTGCGTGCACTGGCGGTTGCCGAGAGCCATGCCCAGCGCATCGCCCGCGCAATCGAACTCGTCAAGCGCCGCTATGCCGAACCCCTGCGCATCGACGATGTCGCCGAAGCCGCGCACATGAGCCCTTCGAGCCTGCACCTGCACTTCAAGCAGGTCACCTCGATGTCGCCGCTGCAATACCAGAAGCAGCTGCGTCTGCACCACGCCCGCCAGCTGATGATGGCCGAAGGCCTGGACGCCGCGGTCGCCGCACATCGCGTCGGCTACGAAAGCCCGTCGCAGTTCAGCCGCGAATACCGGCGCCTGTTCGGCGCACCGCCACGCACCGAGATCCAGCAGGCACTTGGCACGGTGGGGTCGGCGCGCTGATGCTGCGGCTGGATCACATCACCGTCGCCGCGCTCGACCTGGCCGATGGCGTGGCCTGGGCACAAGAGCGACTGGGCGTCGAGATCCCGCGCGGTGGCGAGCACCCGCTGATGGGCACGCACAACCACCTGCTGCGCCTGGCCGACGACCTGTTCCTCGAAGTGATCGCGCCCGACCCGGCCGCCGCGGCACCGGCGCGTGCCCGCTGGTTCGGCCTGGACAGCCCGGCCACGCAGCAGGCCCTCGCGTCGTCGCCCCGGTTGTGGACCTGGGTCGCACGCACGGCCGATCTCGACCAGGCGCTGCGCGAGGTCACCGGCAGCGCTGGCCCCGCCGTGCGCGTGACCCGCGGCGCGCTGTCGTGGCTGATCGGCGTGCCGGACGATGGCTCGATGCCCTTCGACGGCGCCTTCCCGACCCTGATCGAATGGCCACCCGGCCCCCACCCGGCCAGTCGCATGGTCGGGCGCGGCTGCAGCCTGCTGAGGTTCACGGTGCACCATCCGCAGGCCGATCGGATCGCCGCGCAACTCGAACCTCGCTTGAGCGACCCACGGGTGAGGTTCGAGCCAGGCCCGACTTGCCGCCTCGTGGCAGAGATCCAGACGCCGAACGGCGTGCGCGTGCTCGATCAGTAGACAACCCCAGCGGAGTTCAGAGCTCGTCGCTGAACGCCAGCGTCGTCGCGTGGTCGGCCAGGTCGGCGGGCCAGGCAGCGACCAGTTCGACGAAGCGCTTGCGGTCGTTGGCGAACAAGGCCCGCGTTGCCTCCTCATAACCCGGCAGGTCACCGGCAATGGCCGACATGAAGTGGTAGGCACGCTCCTGCGCCTTGCGCTGCCGGTCCTTGTCGCCGTGCACGCGCCGCGCCTCGTCGACCAGCTTGCGCAAGGCCACCGATGCACCGCCAGGCTGCGATGCCAACCATGCCCAGTGCCGCGGCAGCAGCGTCACCTCGCGCGCCACCACGCCCAGCTTGGGCCGGCCTCGCCCCCGCGGTTCGCTGGCGGGCTCTTCCGCCTCGTCGAGCACCGCCTGAGCCGCCGTCAAGCCGAGCAAAGCGGCCAGGCGGGTGACGACCTCGTCGTCCGAGCCCCGCGTGTCGATGTCGACGCAGCGGCCGGTCTGGTCATCGAAGACCAGCACCGGGCCGGCGGCCCCGCTGTCCAGCGCCCGCTTGGCCCGCAGCGCCACCACCTGCAGGGGGCCTTGCGCAATGCGGCGAAAGCCATCGAAGCCGGTGTACGAAGGAAAGGTGTCGGGTGTCATGGGGAAACCGCTTTTTGCGTCCATCGAAGAGACGACGTATTTTTACCCGGATCAAATGATGACGTCAATAGTACCCGGGTAAAACTCCACGACGCGGCTTTGAACACAACCCGGCGCCGGCCGCCATTGGCAATCGGCATTCCCGCAAAGAGCAGCCGACTCAGGCACCTTAAGGCTGCATTCCTGGTGCTTTTCGATCGACTGGTGCGGGGCCGGAACGCCCACCATTGGCGGTGAACGATCACTCTCACCCCGTGCCTACCATCTCAATGCGTCATCGTCTTGTTGCTGCCGGTTGGATTGCCTGCGTACCGCAAGCGGCCGGCCTGCGCCTGGCGCTGGTTGAAGCCGGCGAACGCCCCGTCGTGCGCTGGCTGCACAGCGAGGCGGCTCGCGCTTCGGGTGCCGTGCTGCGCCGGGCGCGCCGGGCCCTGCCGCGTGGTCGTTGGGCCAGCGTGGTGTTGCTCGAGCGCGGCAAGTACCAGCTGCTGCAGGCCGAGGCGCCCGAGATGCCGCCCGAGGAGTGGCGCGATGCGTTGCGCTGGCGGTTGAAGGACCAGGTCGAATTCCCCGTCGATGGCGCCGCCATCGACCTGCTGGCAATGCCGCCGCAAGCCGGCCCGCGCAACCAGCGCACCCTGATTGCCGTGGCCGCACCGGCCACCGCCCGCGAGGCCTTGCGCCGCGACGGCGAAGACGCCGGCTGGCAATGGCAGGCGATGGACGTGGCCGAGACGGCACTGCGCAACCTGAGCGGGCTGCTGGCCAGCCCGAACCGCGGCCATGCGCTGCTGCACCTGGGCGAGACCTACGCAACGCTGGTCATCACCGTGGCCGGCGCATTGCTGCTGTCGCGCCAGGTCGAGGTGGCCCGCGCCCAGTTGGTCGACCCCGACGAACACACGCGCCAACAAGCGATGGAACGCGCCGGCCTGGAGCTGCAGCGCACGCTCGACGGCTTCGACCGCGTCTTCAGCCAGGTGGCTGTCGAGCGGCTGGACGTGCTGCCCGGCGCTGGCGCCGAAGGCCTGGCCGACTTCGCCCGCGAATTGCTTTACGTACCGGTGCTGGTCGCGAAGATCGCCGACAAGCTCGACACCTCTCAGCTTCCGACCGACACCGACCTGAGCGACCACTGGCTGGCCATCGGAGCCGCGCTGCGCCGCCCCGATGCGCCTGCGATCACCGTTGCCGATGCCGGCACCGAACCCACCGAACAGCGCCAGGCCGACCTGAACCTCGACCCGCCGAGCCTGCGCCCACGCCCGCAGCCGTGGCGTGCCAGCCAGGGCCTGCTGGCACTGGCCGGCGCATCGGCAGGCATCTGGGCCTTGGCCCACGGCCTGGACGCCTGGGCCCAATACCGACAACAGCAGGCCGATGCGCTGGCGCAGTCGCTGCCGCAGCAACGCGCCCAGCTCGAAGCCCGCGACCCCGGCGGCGCCGACGCCATCCAAGGCCTGGCGGCCGAACGCAACCGGCTGCAGAGCCTCGAAGCCGACCAGCGCCACCTGCGCGCGCAGATCGACGAACACATGAAGCGCGGCGCCGGCGGCTACACGCCTTACTTCATGGCGCTTTCGCGCCAAAGCCAACCCTCGGTGTGGATCACCGGCTTCAGCGTCGCCCCGAACAACGGTGCGATCGAACTGCAGGGCCGCATGATCGACGCTGCCGCGCTGCCCAGCTACCTGCAACGCCTGAACCAGGAAGGCAGCTTCAAGGGCCGCCAGTTCGCCCGCCTGCAGCTGGCCCAGGGCGAAGGCCTGACCGAGTTCACGCTCGCCGGCATCGGCGCCGATGCGACCGCGGGAGCGAAATGATGGACTGGCAAGACCGCCTCTACGACCTGCGCCAGCGCGCACTCGCACAAGCCCGCCGCTTCGACGCCCGCCCCAAGCGCGAGCGGGTGATGATGATGCTGGCCACTGCCGCGGTGCTGCTGCTGGCAGGTGACCGCTTTTGGCTGACGCCGGCCTTCCGCCACTTCAGCGCCGCCTCATCGGCACTGGCCGTGGCCCGTGTCGATCAGCAAAACCTGACCGAAGAATCCGAGCGCCGGCGCGTGGTGGGCGACGCCCAGCGCCGCGAACTCGACGCCGACATTGCCCAGTGGCGCCAACGCACCACCCAGGGTGCGCAGGCGCTGGCCGACACGCAAGCCGGCCTGATCGGCCCGGACCGCATGGTCTCGCTGCTCGAACAGATGCTGCCCAAGCAAGGCAGCGTCAAGATCGTCGGGCTGAAGACGCTGCCGCCGCAGGACGCCCGCCTGCCCTTGACCGCGCCGAGCGCCACGCCGAACGCCTCGATGCTGCCCGCGGGCGCCGCCTCGGCCGTGCCGACACTGGCCAACGCGCTGGCCACGCCGACCAGTGCGACACCGGTGCCCGCCGCGGCGACCGCGGCCGTTCTGCCGGCCACCGCAGGCGCCCCCCTCTTCCGCCACGGCGTCGAAATCACCGTCGAAGGCCCTTATGGCGACCTGATGGGCTACCTCTCGTCGCTCGAGAGCTTGCCCGGCCCCCGCCTGTTATGGGGCGGCGTCAAGCTGAAGGTCGAAAAGCATCCCACCGTGCAGCTGAGCCTGACGGTCTACACGCTGAGCCTGGACCGGGCCTGGCTGGAGCTGTGACGATGAATTCACTCACCGCCCTGCGCTGCTTCGTGGTCGGCCTGTTGCTCGGTGCCTTCACGGTCGCCTTTGCGCAGCCGGCCGCCACCGCCTGGGCCGATCCTACCCGCCCGGCGGGTGCATTGGCCGCCGATGCCGGTGCCTCGGCACCGCGCGCCGCCCGCGCCGCGGCCGCCGCCTCGGCTGCTGCGCCCGCCGTGCCGCAACTGCAGTCGCTGCAGGTCGGCGCCAACGGCCAATCGACCGCGCTGGTCGACGGCCGCGTCATGCAGACCGGCGACGCACTCGGTGCCGCGCGCATCGTCGCCATCGACGCCGACGGCCTGACGCTGCGCGACGCCAAGGGCCGCACCGAGCGGCTGCTGTTGATCAACGCCGCGATCGCCAAGCGCGACAGCGGCTCGCCGGCGCCGATGGCAACGGCCCCCCACAAAGATTCGCGGCCGATGGCGGCCGCTCTTGCGACCGGTGCTGCCGTACCTGCCGGCTCCCTTGGTCGCGGCGGACGCGAAGGACAACGCCCATGAACTCCATCACCCTTGCCCCCATTCGCCGCCGTGTCACCGCGCTGGCCGCCGGCCTGGCCATGGTCGCCGGTGCCCACGCCGCCGACCCCGGCCGCTTCGACCTGTCGGTCAACAACGCACCGGCCGCCCAGGTCTTCATGCAGATCGGCACCGGCACGCCCTACAGCATGCTGGTCACGCCCGAAGTCTCGGGCAATGTCTCGGTCACACTGAAGAACGTGACGGTGATCGAAGCCCTCGAATCGCTGCGCGACCTCTACGGCTACGACTTCAAGGTCACCGGCACCCGCGTGCTGGTGTTGCCGAACACGGTGCAGTCGCGCCTGTTCAAGGTCAACTACCTGCCGGGCCGCCGCCAGGGTGGTTCGGACCTGCGCGTCAGCACCGGCTCGGCCGCGATGTCCGGTGCCGGCTCGCCTGCGCCAAACGGCAGCAACAGCAACGGCAGCACCAGCACGCCGTCCACGCCGACGCCGGGCCAGAGCAGCCGCGCCGTCTCCGACAGCGCGCAGGTCCGCACGACCAGCGACGCCGACTTCTGGACCGAGGTGCAGGCCTCGCTGAACGCGCTGGTCGGCAACACCAACGGCCGCGGCGTCGTGTTGAACCCGGCCGCCGGCGTGATCGTCGTCAAGGCCACGCCGGCCGAGCTGATCCAGGTCGAGAAGTACCTCAGCGCGATCCAGCTGTCGATCGAGCGCCAGGTGATGCTGGAGGCCAAGATCGTCGAGGTCACCCTGTCGAAAGACGCGCAGGCCGGCATCAACTGGGCAGGCTTCGGCCGCGTGCTGGGTGACAAGCTGTCGGCTTCGTTCGGCATCGTCGGTGCAGGAACCGTGCTCGGCACGACCGGCGCGATCGGCAACAACGACGTGGCCACCACGCCGGCCAGCAACATCAACACCAATGCCACCGGTCGCGGCTTCTACGGCCTGGCCCTGCAATCGCCCAACTTCGCCGCGCTGATCAACTTCCTGCAGACCCAGGGTGATGTCTCGGTGTTGTCCAGCCCGCGCATCGCGACGCTGAACAACCAGAAGGCCGTGCTGAAGGTCGGCAGTGACGAGATGTTCGTCACCGGCATCACGACCAACACCACGACCAGTGGCACCAACGCCATCTCGTCGCCGACGCTGACGTTGACACCCTTCTTCTCCGGCATCGTGCTCGACGTGACGCCGCAGATCGATGCCGACGGCGTCGTGATGCTGCACGTGCACCCGGCCATCAGCAACGTGGCCGAGAAGACCAAGGCGATCGACCTCGGCTCGCTCGGCAACTACCGCCTGCCGCTGGCCGCCAGCACGGTCAACGAGAGCGACAGCATCGTGCGCATCGGCGACGGCCAGATCGTCGCGATCGGTGGCCTGATGGTCCAGACCAACGCCAACAACAGGAGTGGCGTGCCAGGCCTGCAAGATGCACCGCTTGTCGGCGGCCTGTTCCGCCAGACCAGCGACGTCAACTCCAAGCGCGAGCTGGTGATCCTGATCAAGCCGACCATCATCCAGAGCAACGGCGCCAACTGGCCCGACGCACCGACCGCGCAGATGGGCGCCGGCACGCCGATCGCCCATGTCGAGCCCGCCACCACGAGCCGCGTGGCGATCCCCGGTTCGGGCCTGAAGCTCGACAGCACGCTGACCCGCTGATTTCCTGAGACGCGACCCCGATGGCCCGCCCCGAACGCATCCGCCTTGGTGACCTGCTGATCCAGGAGCAGTTGATCTCGCAAGAGCAGCTGGAGAAGGCACTCGCCGAACAGAAGCAGTCCGGCCGCAAGCTCGGCCGCATCTTCATCGACTCTGGCTTCGTCACCGAAGTCCAGATCGCGAAGGCAGTGGCGCGTCAGCTGCGTGCACCGTTCGTCGAACTGACCGGCCGCATGATCCGGCCCGAGATCGCGCGCCTGCTGCCCGAAGGCCAGGCGCGGCGCATGCGCGCGCTGCCGCTGGAAGAAACCCCGGCCGGCCTGCGCGTGGCGATGGCCGACCCGACCGACATGGCGGCGTGGGACGAACTGAACCGCCTGCTCAAGCGCGAGATCGACCTCGCGGTCGCCGCCGAAAGCCAACTGCTGGCCGCACTCGACCGCAGCTACCACAGCACCGAAGAAATCGCCGGCCACGCGCAAGCGCTGCAAGCCGACCTGGCCAACGTGACGCAGGAGTTCGGCGACCTGCTGGGCCTGTCGACCGCGACCACCGAAGACGCGCCGGTCGTGCGTCTGCTGCACTCGGTGTTCGAAGAGGCGCTGCGCGTGCGCGCATCGGACATCCACATCGAGCCGCAAGAGCGCACGCTGCGCATCCGCTTCCGCATCGACGGCGTGCTGCACGTGCAGACCGAGGCCGACCCGAAGATCGCCACCGCGGTGGCACTGCGGCTGAAGCTGATGTCGGGCCTGGACATTTCCGAGAAGCGCCTGCCACAGGATGGCCGCTTCAACGTCAAGCTTCGCAACGGCACGGTCGACGTGCGCATTTCGACCATGCCGACGCAGTACGGCGAGTCGGTCGTGATGCGACTGCTCAGCCAGAGCGGCGGCCTGCTGTCGCTGGACAAAGTCAACCTGCCACCCGCCGTCAACGAGGCCCTGCGCCGCGCCATCGCCCGCCCCAGCGGCATGGTGCTGGTCACCGGCCCGACCGGCTCGGGCAAGACGACCACGCTGTACGCGGCGCTGAACGAACTGAACGACAGCGAACGCAAGATCATCACCGTCGAAGACCCGGTCGAATACCGCCTGCCCGGCATCAACCAGGTGCAGGTGCTGGACAAGATCGACCTCAGCTTCGGCCGGGTGCTGCGCGCCGCATTGCGGCAGGACCCGGACGTGATCCTGGTTGGCGAAATGCGCGACCAGACCACCGCCGAGATCGGCCTGCGCGCCGCCCTGACCGGCCACCTGGTGCTGTCGACGCTGCACACGAACGATGCGCCGTCGACGCCTATGCGGCTGATCGACATGGGGGTGCCTCGCTACATGGTCGCGATGTCGCTGGCGATGGTGCTGGCGCAGCGTCTGGTGCGCGTGATCTGCAGCCAGTGCTCGGAAGGCTACACGCCGAACCCGCACCAGCACGAATGGCTCAAGCTGGAGTTGGGCGACGAGGTCGACCGCCACCGCTTCCGCCATGGTCGCGGCTGCCCGGTCTGCAACGACACCGGCTACTCGGGCCGCACGGGCGTCTACGAGTTCATCGAGATGACCCAGGAGCTGGTCGAAACGATGAACCACGGCCACGCGCCCGATTTCGCCCGCGCGGCCAAGAAGCAGATGGGCAAGGGAACGCTGCGCGGCGACGCGGTGCGCCTGGCCACCGAGGGCCGCACGACGATCGAAGAAGCGATGCGTGTGGCCACGCAGCTGGACGGATGAGGCACGACGTGCAACCAACGCTGCTGAAGCGGGCTGAGCGCTGGGCCGCTCCCGAGCCAACCGCTCGCTGGCGTGAGCCGTCCACCGGACGCCTCACGTCCGCGCTCGCCCCCCTGGGGGATCTGCCGATGTACCCATCGGACGAGGGGTTGAGTCTCAAATGATGCGTTACGCCTATACCGGCCGCAGCGCGGCGGGGCCCGTCAACGGCACGCTGGAAGGCAGCGATGCCGGCGCCGTGGCCGACCTGCTGCTCGCCCGCGGTGTGACGCCGCTGCGCATCGAGCCGGAAGAAGGCGCGGTGGAGGTGGTCGAGGGTGCGTCCAAGCCGATGCTGGAGCGGCTGAAGGCCATGCTGCAGCCGCCCGTGCACACGGTCGACCTGATGCTGTTCTGCCGCCAGTTGCACACGCTGATGCGCGCCGGCGTGCCGATCCTGCGGGCGCTGCTGGGCCTGCAGGAATCGGCCACCCACCCCGGCATGAAGGCCTGCCTGGGCGAGGTGCGGCGCAGCCTGGAGTCCGGCATCGAGCTGTCGATGTCGTTCGCCCAGCAGTCGCAGCTGTTCAACGGCTTCTTCGTCGCGATGGTGCGGGTCGGTGAGATGACCGGGCGCCTGGACGAAGTGTTCGACCGCCTGTTCCAGCACCTCGAGTTCGAGATGTTCATGCACCAGCAGGTGAAGTCCGCGCTGCGCTATCCGATGTTCGTGGTGGCGGCGATGGTGGCCGCCATTGGTGTCATCAACGTGATGGTGATCCCGGCCTTTGCCGGTGTGTTCGCGAGCTTCAACGCCGAGCTGCCGCTGCCGACCAAGATCCTGCTCGCCACATCCAAGTTCACGATCGATTTCGGCTGGCTGCTGGGCCTGGCCGTCGTCGGCGCCTTCTTCGGCTGGAACACCTGGCGCCACACGCCAGCCGGCAAGCTGAGGTGGGACGAGTTCGTGCTCAAGATGCCGGTGGCCGGCAAGATCGTCCGCAAGGCGATGCTGGCCCGCTTTGCGCGCGGCTTCTCGATGGCACTCAAGAGCGGTGTGCCGATCGAGCGTGCACTGGCCGCCGTCGCGCAGACGGTCGAGAACGCCTACATCGCCAAGCGGGTGGACGGCATGCGCGAAAGCGTCGAGCGCGGCGATTCGATCACCCGCTCGGCCGCGGCCACGGGCGTGTTCACGCCGGTGGTGCTGCAGATGATCGGTGTCGGCGAAGAGACCGGCGCGATCGACGAGTTGATGGAAGAAGTCGCCGACCTGTACAGCAACGAGGTGCAGTACGAACTGAAGACCCTGAGCCAGCAGGTCGAGCCGATCCTGATCGTCTTCCTCGGCGCGCTGGTGCTGGTGCTGGCACTCGGTGTCTTCCTGCCGATGTGGGACCTGGGGCGTGCCGCCTCGGGCAAACACTGACGACCGCGATGGATGCCCATGATTTCCAGATCCGCCCGTCTGTTCGGCCTATCGCGCTTCGAATTCGCGGTGGCGGTGGCGCTGATCGGCGTGCTGATGGCATTGGCGTTGCCGCGGCTGGCCGACTCGCGTGTGGCCGCGCGCCAGGTGCAACTGAAGATGCTGATGGCCACCACCCAGGCCACGGTCAACTTGTTTCGGCTGCGCTGCGAGGCGATGCCCCTGCCGCCCGCAGGCGAGCCACGCTGCGGCCAGGTGCTCGTGCAAGGGCAGAAAGTGGTCGGAATCCACGGTTGGCCCGCGGCCAGTGCCGATGGGATTGCGATAGCCGTCAATTCCTGGGGCGACACAGCCGATATCGACTGGCGACCCGACCGGATCGATGGTGTACCCGCCTTGCGGGTGCGCCTGAAGACGGGGGGGATTGCCGGCGCATGCGAGTTCATCTACGCCCAGGCGGCATCGCCGGGTGCGGCCCCCCGCATCGAGCTGACTGATGCGACCTGTTCCTGAAGTACTCGAAACCTGTTCCTTTCCCTACTTTCCTTTGTCATAGGAGTTTTGCCATGAAACGTATGCAAGCCGGCTTCACGATGATCGAACTGATCGTCGTCATCGTCATCCTCGGTGTCCTGGCCGCCGTCGCCATGCCCAAGTTCGTCGACGTCTCGTCGGAAGCCAAGGCCGCCGCCCTGCAAGGCGTGGCCGGTGCCGCCACTTCGGCGATGAACGTCAACTACGGTGCCCGCAAGGTCGCGCCGGCCAAGGGCGTTGCCGTTGCCAACTGCACTGACCTGCAGAACGTTCTGCAAGGTGGTGTGCCCGCTGGTTACACCGTCACGGCTGCGGCGATCGCTGCTGAAGCATCGGTGAGCTGCACCATCACCCAGGACGACGGTGGCGCCACCGCCACCTTCACCGGTCTGGGCATCAACTGACGCCACGATGCCGCAAACCGCGGCATCATGTGCGCTCATGCTGAGCACCCTGGCACGCCAGAGTCAAGACAGAAGCGCGGCCCCGCCGATGTGGCGGGCCGCGCTTTCTTTGCTTTGGGGGCTGCTGTTCCTGCTCCCGCTGTCATCCCAGGCAGCCACCTACACCTTCAAGAGCGACACCTACGCCTGGGAGACCGCCGCCAACGCGATCACCTGGGACCGGACCTGCACCCAATACCCCGGCGACGACGACAAGGCCACGATCAACCTGACCGGCGGCTTCACCTTCACCTTCGCGGGTACCGCCTATTCGTCGGTGCGGGTGCTGGCCAACGGCATGCTCCAGTTCGGCGCCGACACCGGCTTCTTCCGCAACTACACCAACGCCAATCTGCCGGCGGGCACCGCCACGGCCTACGGCGGGTGCGCCGCCGCCGCGACGGCGCGGGTCATCATGGCCTACTGGACCGACCTGGACCCCAGCCGCGCCGGCTCCGGCAACGTGACCTGGGAACAGAAAGGCACGGCCCCGAACCGCCGGCTGGTGGTCTCGTGGAACAGCGTCTACCAGTACAACACCAACACGCCGTACGCATTCCAGGTCATCCTGTACGAGAACGGCGAGTTCAAGTACCAGTACGGCAACGCCAACGCAACCGGCTCGAATGCGACGATCGGCGTGCAGGTCTCGGCCACCGACTTCACGCTGTACTCGTACAACAGCGGCTACAACGCCAACGGCAGCGCGATACGGTGGTTCCTGCCCAGCGGCACGCCGACGCGCCTGGCCGAGTACCGGATGGACGAATACTCGTATGCCGGCAACGTCGGCGAGGTCGCCGACAGCACCGGCAACGGCTATGGCGGTGTGCGTGTCGGCTCGGCGTCGAGCAGCGCCAGCGGCTACGTCTGCCGCGCGGTTGACATCCCGGCCAACACCGACACCTCGATCTCGGCGGTCGACACCACGATCGACATCGACTCGGCGCTGGGCGCCGACGGCGGCATCAGCTTCTGGTACGCCAGCAACCGCAACTGGGCCAGCTCGCCCGAGGCCCAGCTGTTCGACGCCAGCGGCTCGGCGAGCCGGCCTTTCTACCTGGCGCGCAAGAGCACCGGCGTGCTGCGGTTCGGGCTGTCCGACAGCGCCGGCACCGTGCTCAGCGCGCAGTCCGGCGTGCGGGGCATCAGCGCCGGCACCTGGACCCATGTCGCGGTGACGTGGCGCCTGGCCGCCGGAACCAACCAGAGCACGCTGCGCATCTACATCGACGGCGTGCAGGCCGGCGCCGTCACCGGCACCACCAATGGCACGCTCGACCCGAGCCTGCTGACGCTGTTCCTGGGCGACAACCGGACGACCGCCATCCCGGCCAATGCCACCTCGGCCTCGGCCAACGGACGTCTCGACGAAGTCAAGGTCTACAACTACGAGATCAGTGCGCTCGAGATCGCAGCCGACATGGCGGTCAGCCACAGCTGCCTGCCACCGCTGCACCACGTCGAGATCCGCCACGGCAGCGGCACCGGCCTGACCTGCACCCCCAGCACATTGACGGTGGCGGCCTGCCAGGATGCGAGCTGCGCAACCCCCTACACAGGCGGCCTGACCGGCACACTCACGGCCACCGGCACACCCAGCGTCGTCTGGCCCGGCGGCGCCAACTTCACGATCGCCTCGGGCGCCAGCACCACGACCACCGACGTGCAAGTGACCACGCCGGGCAGCGTGGACTTCGGCACATCCGGCCTGAGCCTGACGCCCAGCAACTCGACCAGCTGCGACTTCGGCAGCCCGGCGTGTAGGTTCACCGCCAACGACGCAGGGCTGCAGTTCAGTGTTGCCGATCACGCTTCCGACACCGCGCAGACTGTCAGCGTCACGGCCGTGCGCAAGTCCGACAACGCACTCAGCTGCACGCCAGCCTTTGCCGGCGTCAGCAAGGCGATCACCTTCACCTGCGGCTACACCAACCCGGCGAGCGGCACGCTGCCTGTTCGCGTAGCAGGGAACAACGTCGCATGCGGTGGCGCCGGCCAGGCAGTGACGCTGGCCTTCGACGCGACCGGCACCGCCAGCACCACGGTCCAATACGCCGATGTGGGCCAGATGAGCCTGAGCGGCAGCTACACCGGCAGCGGCAGCGACGCGGGCTTGGTGATGACCGGCACCGACAGTTTCATCGCGGCGCCGGCTTCGTTCGCGTTCAGCAACTTGCCCGCCGGGCCGATCAAGGCCGGCGTGAGCTTTTCGGCCACGCTGACCGCACGCAACAGCAGCAACAACGCGACACCGAACTTTGGCAATGAAACGGTACCCGCCACGCCGACAGTCGCCTTCGTGCGCCGCCAGCCGACCGGCGCTGGTGCCAGCGACGGCGTCTTCAGCGGCAGCTTCGGCAGCTTTGCCAGCGGTATCGCAACCGCCAGCAATCTGGCATGGACCGAGGTCGGCAGAGGTGACCTCACGGCCACGCTCAGCAACTATCTCGCCAGCGGCCTGTCGGCCAGCGGCACCACTGGCGTCGGCGGCGCCGTCGGCCGCTTCACGCCGCACCACTTCGACACCAACGTCACGCAGGCCTGCGCCGCTGGCAGCTTCAGCTATTCGGGCCAGCCCTTCACGACGCGCATCACGGCCGAGAACGCGAGTGGCAACACCACCGTCAACTACGACGGCAGCGCCGCCACCACGCCCAGCTTCGCGCAAGCGACGACGCTCAGCGACGCCGGCTTCGGCCTCGGCAGCTTCGACGCGGCGGCCAGTGTTGCGGCCAGCCAGTTCACAGCCGGCGTTGCCACCGTGACGCCTGCCTACACCTTCACCACCAAGCAGACCTACTCGGCCACTGCGATGACGGTGCGCGCGACCGATGCCGACGGCATCAACTCGCAGGTGGCGTCCGGCGGCGTCGAGGGCAGCACCATGCTGCGCAGTGGCCGGCTGCAGCTGTCCAACGGCTACGGCAGCGAGAAGAGCAGCCTGGTGCTGCCAGTTCGCGTTGAATACTGGAGCGACTTGGCCTGGGTGCTCAGCAGCAACGACAGCTCGTGCACTGGCGTGATCCCGGCTTCGGCGTTGGCGATGTCGAACGTGCGCGACCACAAAGGCAACGCCGGCAGTTGGACCACCACCGGCTCGGCGATCACGATCACCGGCGGTGTCGGCACACTGACGTTGACGGCGCCCTCCGGCGGCGCCACCGGCACCGTCGACCTGGCGTTGAACCTGGGCAGTACCGCCGCCGATCAGTCGTGCCTGACCACCCACCCGGCCAGCACCGGCGCCAACCTGCCCTGGCTGCGCTCACGCAACGGCAGTTGCGCCGCCGGCTGGGCGGCCGACCCCTCGGCGCGCGCCTCGTTCGGCGTCTACAGCCCCGAAACCCGCAAGACCGTCCATGTGCGCGAGATCTTCTAAGCGTTGCCCCAAGCCGCAGCGCGGGTTCACGATGGTCGAACTGATCGCCATCCTGATCCTGGTGGGCGTGATGGCCGCGGTCGCGATGCCCAAGCTCGACGTTGCAGTCAGCCTGCGCAACGACACCGCGCGCGACGAAGTGCTGGCCGCGCTGCGTTATGCCGGCCAGACGGCGCAGTCGCATCGCCGCCTGGTCTGCGCCGATGTCAGCGCGACCGCCGTCACGCTGCGCATCGCGACGAACCGGCCGGCATCGGCCTGCGACAGCGCTCTGACCGGCCCCGACGGCGGCACAAGCTTCACCAGCAACCCCGGCTCGTCGACCTTCACGCTGTCGCCCGGCGGCACGATGTACTTCCAGCCCGACGGCCGCGTGACCACCGATGGCGCCGGCACCGCCGCCAGCGCGCGCACGCTGGCGATCACCGGCGTCAGCAGCATCACCGTGGGCGGTGAGACGGGTCTGGTCAGATGACGCACCGACGTGCCATGACCCGCCGATCGCAGGCCGGCTTCACCCTCGTCGAGATGATCATCGCGATCGTCATCCTCGGCGTCGGCCTGGCCGGGGTGGCGGTGGCGTTCTCGGTCGCGATCGGCCGCAGTGCCGACCCGGTGATCAACCAGCAGTTGCTGGCGATCGCCGAAGAGATGATCGAAGAGGTTCAGCTCAAGCCCTATGCCAGCGCCGCCAACAGCCCGCCGGCAGGCTGCGCACGCGACACCTACAACGATGTGTCCGACTACAACGGCTATGCCACCAGCGGGCAGATCTGCACCGTCGACGGCGTCGCGGTCAGCGTGTTGGCGGGCTACTCGGTCTCGGTCGGTGTGGCCACCGCCAGCCTGTCCGGTGTCGCCGCCGCCAAGCGCATCACCGTCACCGCCACGCGCGGCTCGCAAAGCCTGACGCTGGTCGGCTGGCGCACCGACTTTGCATGGGAGCCGCCATGACGCCGCGCCGACACGCGCAACGCGGCTTCACGCTGATCGAGCTGATCATGGTGATCGTGATCGGCGCGGTGCTGGCGGCGACGCTGGCCGTCTTCCTGCGCCCGGCGTTCGACAGCTGGATCGCGCTGCGCACGCGCGCCGAGTTGTCGCACCAGGCGACGAACGCCTTGCGCCGCATGCGCGACGACGTGCGCGCCGCGGTGCCCAACTCGATCCGCAGCCCCGGCTCGCAATGCATCGAGCTGGTGCCGACGCTGACCGGCGCCAGGCTGCGGCGCGACGTCGACTCACAGATCGTCGGCGCGATGCCGCTGGACACCAGCACCGCGACGGCGCAGTTCGACGTGATGACCGCGTTCTCGACCACGCCCGCCGTCGGCGACTTCGTCGTGATCGACAACCAGAACCCGGGTGATGTGTACAGCGGCAGCAACCGTGCCGTGATCACGGCCGTGCCGTCTGCACCACCGAACCCTGCGTTCGGCCGATACCGCGTGAGCGTTGCCTCGACCCAGTTCCCAGCTGGCTACCAGGGCAATCGAATGGTGGTCGTGCCGAACAGCCAGCAGGCGGTGTTCTACGTGTGTGAAGGCGCCGACGGCACGCTCGATGCATCGGGCAATGGCAAGGGCGTGTTGGCGCGCTTGTCGCGTTATGGCTTCAACAGCGGCTACCCTGGTAGCTGCCCCAGCGCCGCCAGCGGCGAGGTGCTGGCGACGTCAGTCAAGTCTTGCCGCTTCATCTACGACCCGGCCCAGGGTGCCACGCAGCAAAGCGGCTTCGTCTCGATGCAGATCGAGATCACCCGAAACGCCGAGAGCGCCGGCCTCGTCGTCGGCGCCCATGTGGCGAACGTGCCATGAAGCGCCACACCCGATCTTCATGGCGCCGCCAGCGCGGCCTCGGCGCGGTGGCCGCCATCGTGGTGCTGGTGCTGCTTGCCGCGCTGTCGGCGGCGGTCGTGCGTATGACCACCGCGCAACAAATGGGCAGTGCGCAAGAGGTGAGCGCCGCCCGCGCCTCGCAGGCGGCGCGGGCCGGCATCGAATGGGGGCTGTACCAGGCCTTCCGAGGCAGCTGGACGGCCTGTGCCGGCAACACCCAGACGCTGGACCTCAGCGCCGACCTCGGCATGCGGGTCACCGTGACCTGCAATTCGTCGCTCTACAACGAAGGCGAGTCAGCCCCCGGCACGCCGCAGACGGTGCGCGTCTTCACGCTCGACGCCGTGGCCTGCAACAGCACCAGCAGTTGCCCCGACGCGGCCCGCGTCACCGGCCCGACCTACGTCGAGCGGCGGATGCAGATCCACGCCAGCAGCTGATCGGGCTCGCAGGGCAAAGGGCGGGCAAGCGGCGGGATCGCTACTTGCCCCCGGTCAGCGCCCAGCGCAAGGAACCCCGTGAACGCCCGACATGACGCCCTGCTCGCCCTGGCTTCCAGCGTGCCCTGGCCGGTGAGGGCGCTGCACAACGTTCCGCCCGGCCCTGCGCCAGCGCCGACGCCGGCCCCCGCCGACGAGCCAGCGATCAAGGACCCACCGGCGCCGGATCAGTTGCCGCCGGTGCGCGACCCGCCCCCCTCGCACGCGGCCGACGCACGTCAGGTGTGACGCTCGGACGCGTGCTTGGCGCAGGCCTCGGCGCAACGCTCGCAGGCCTGGCGGCAGCGCACGCAATGGTCGGTCTTGTGCTTGGCGCATTCGGCCGCGCAGGCCCGGCACAGGTGCTGGCACAAGGCGCAGAAATCACCGTGATGGATCGACCGCCGGGCCAGCGCCTTCAGCGTGGCGTCGCAAGCGTCGGCGCAATCGAGGTTGATCAGCGCGCACTGCGCCATGTGCGGGTTGACGTCGCGCAGGTCCGAGGCGGCGCAGTCCAGGCAGGCGCGCAGCGCGTCCTGGCAAGCGGTGATGCAGGCGCTGAGGTCGTCTTGGGCTTGTTGAACCATGGTGGTCCCCTGTGGGTGGTGGATGGGCTTCGCGCGGCAAGCGCGATGCCCAGGGCCTGCCGTGGCGCAGCGCAGATCACGCCGTGCGCCTGCGGGGCCCCGCCACACGCCGGGCCGGCGCTCGTTGCATCGCCTCGCTGGTCGCCTGCTGCACGGTGACCTGGGTCTGCTGTTCACAGCGCAGCGAAGACAGCGTGGCCTGCACTTCCTTGCGCAGCGTCCGCAGTTGCTTGATGTGGCCGTCGATCTCGGCCAGCTTCTTGTTCAAGTGCGTTTCGATCTCGGCGCGTTGCACCTGGCCGGCGTTCAGCCGCGGCAGGATCCAGCGGATCTCGGCCAGCGAAAAGCCCAGCGCCTGCGCGCTGCGAACGAAGCGCACCCGCGCCGCGTCGGCTTCGTTGTAGACGCGGTAGCCGTTGGCGGCGCGGCACGGCGGCGCCAGCAGCTTCTCGCGCTCGTAGTAGCGCAGCGTGTCGGCCGACACACCGGTCAGTTGGGCCAGGGCACCGATGTTCATGGGCGTGTCCGTCAGGGCTTGACCTTGGAGCTTACTCCAGGCTTTAGCCTTCGGTCCTCGCCACAAAAAATCCACCCACCATGCTGAAGAACACGCTTGCCGCACTCGCCTTCTGGTCCGCCACGGCCATCGCATCGGCAGCCGGCGGCGACACGCCGGCCGCACCGTCGACCGTGCGCTTCGCGATCGTCAAGACCGCCTCGCTGCAGACCCACGAGTGGCTGCTGTTTGCCGGCGGCCGCTTCGAGCCGGCCGAAACCGCGTTCTCGGCCTTCCTGGTCCGGCATGGCGATGATCTGTTCCTGCTCGACAGCGGCCTGGGCAGCCAGGTCGACAGCCAGTACCGCGCCGACATGCCGGGCTGGAACAGGCCCTTCTTCCGCTACGACCAACCGGTTCGGCCGGCGAAAGACCAGTTGGCCGAGGCCGGCCTCGGGCCGATCAGGCGCATCGTCGTCAGCCATTCGCACTGGGACCACCTGAGCGGCCTCGGCGACTTCCCGCAAGCCGAAGTCTGGCTCGCCCCGGCCGAGCACGAGCTGGTCAAGAAGCCGAGCCAGGCGGTGGGCGGTGTCTGGCCCTCGCAAGTGGCCGGCATCACGGCCTGGAAGGACATCGAGTTCGACGGGCCTGCATTCGAAGGTTTTGCGGCAAGCCAGGACATGTACGGCGATGGCCGTGCGGTGCTGGTCCCGATGCCCGGTCACACGCCGGGATCGATCGGCCTGTTCCTGACGGTCGACTCGGGGCAACGCTATTTCTTCGTCGGCGACGTGGTCTGGAACGCCGGTGCCTTGAAGGAAGGTGCGCCGAAGAACTGGGCCGCCCGCTGGCTCGTCGACCACGACGTCGAGCAGACCCAGGCCGCGATCGGCTTGATCCGTGCCGCGATGGCACGCGACCCGAAGCTGATCGTCATCCCCGCGCACGACGCGAAAGTACAGGCCAGCCTCGGACATTTCCCGACTTGGGTGCAATAGTCGCCACAAACGCGGCCGCCGCCGATCAATTCGGCACAGTACTTGCCGTAACTGGGGGCTATGACCTCTGAAGCCGGGCCGTTGCAGGCCGCACGCGCCGCCGTCGATGCCGGCAACATGCACCAGGCCTCGCTGCTGGCGGATGCTGCATGGCGCGCCGTCTCGCAGGCCGACGACCGCGGCCGGGCAGAGGCCGGCTACCTGCTGACGATGGCGCGGTTCCGGCTCGGTCGCTGGCCGGCGGTGCTCGACATTGGCGAGAGCGCCGCCGCGCTGCTGAACCGCACTGGCGAGATCTCCCGCCACGTCGAAGTGCTGCGCTGGGTGACGATCGCCGCCAGCGAACTGGGCCGCTTCGACCTGGCGCTGTCGAGTGCGAATGAATCGTGCCGCGTGGCCGAAGCTGCCGGCGATCGCGGGCCGCTCGCGCTGTCGCTGATGGCGCTGGGCATTTGCATCGAACGCATGGGCGACCCGTGGCAGGCGCACCGGCTGGTCGAAGAAGCGCGCCTGCTGCTCCAAGGCGAGAACAACCCCTACGCGCAGAGCATGGTGCTGAACAACCTGTGCGCGTCCTACATCGGCGCCTTCTACCTGCTGCGCGACGCAGGATCACAGGGCGAGGTGCGCAGCGTGCTGCGAAAGGCCGAGGCCCATGCGCGCGAAGCGCTGCCACTGGTGGCGCAGATGCCGCACAACCCCGTTCTCTATGCCATCGTCGAAGGCAACCTCGCCGAAGCGCTGGTGCATCTGGGCGAGCGCGACGAGGCCGAGCAACTGCTCGACCAGGCGCTGCGCCGGGTCACGGAACAAGGCAACACCGCCCACAGCTGGCGCATCCGCTTTTCCCGCGGCGAGCTGCTTCTGGCTCGCGGCGATGCGGCCGGCGCCAGCCGCGAACTGAACGCGCTGTGGCACGAGCTCGATGGCAGCGAGCAGTCCAACACGCTGACGCGCGTGCACGATGCGCTGTACCGCACCTGGCGTGCGCTGGGCGATCACGCCAACGCCCTCGCGCACCTCGAAGCCTTCGAGATGCTGGAACGCAAGCGCGTCGTCGCTCAGCTGCAGGCGCAGTCGCGGCTGTTCGTCACCCGCGTCGAAGCCGAGCGCTCGCGGCTGGAGGCGCAGGTCGAGCGGCTGCGCGCCGCCGAGTTCGAGTCTGAGGCGCAGCGCGACCAGCTCACCGGCCTGGGCAACCGCCGCCACCTGGATCGCCGCATGCCACCGGTACTGGCCGCGGCGGCCAGCAACAACAGCCCGTTGAGCGTGGCACTGATCGACCTCGACCATTTCAAGCGCATCAACGACCGCTTTGGCCATGGCATCGGCGACCTGGTGCTGTCGCGCATCGCCGATCTGCTGCGTGCCAACACCCGCAGCAGCGATGTGCTGGTCCGCCTGGGTGGCGAAGAGTTCCTGATCATCTTCACCGACACCGCGCTGCCGTTGGCGCAAGAGGTGAGTGAACGCCTGCGCGAGCAGGTGCAGTCGCACGATTGGTCGACCATCGCACCTGAGCTGGCGGTCACGCTGAGCATCGGGCTGACGACGGCACCGCCGTACGACCTGGCGGTGCTGTCCCAATCGGCCGACCAGGCCCTCTACCGCGCCAAGAGCGCCGGCCGAAACCGGGTTCAGGTCAGCACCGAAAAGGTCTGATCGACGGCGCCGGGTGTTCGGGCACCCGGATTGCCGAGCGGCGGCATGACCATCCCGATCCGCAAAGGCCAGGCGCCATCGCCCATCGACCGGCAAGCCTTCGGTGAACGATTTCGCGATGCCTTTGCCGACCCGGCCTTCGAGGCCGAACGCGGGGCGATCGCGCGGCTGGAGGCGATCGCCTGGCAGGCCTTCGACGGGGGCCGCAAGGCACCGCATACGCAGAAGGCCGGTGAAGGCTTCGCCGACCCCGACTACGAGCTGTCGCTCGACTGGCTGGCCACGCGCGCTCGCCTGCAGGCGGCGCAAGCGCGCTGGGCCGATGCGCGAACGACGCCGCGTGCGCTGCTGGTCGTCTGTGCGGCACGCAACGACGGCACGTGCCCGGGCGAGATGTCCAAGACCTACCGCCTGATGCAGTTGGCCCAAGAGGTGCTGAAGGCCGACGGTATCGAGACCGATGTGCTGGACCTGAGCCTGATGACCTCGGACTACCGCCGCCACATCCACCCCTGCAAGGGCTGCGTCTCGACCGCGATGCCGCTGTGCCACTGGCCCTGCAGCTGCTACCCCAACCACGCGCTCGGCCAGACCGGCGACTGGATGGCCGAGATCTATGAGCGCTGGGTGTCGGCGCACGGCGTGCTGCTGTTGACCCCCGTCTACTGGTACCAGGTGACCAGCCCGTTGAAGCTGATGATGGACCGGCTGGTCTGCGCCGATGGCGGCAACCCCGACCCGACCTCGACGCACGGCAAGAAAGCCGACGAGGCCAAGGCCCTCGAGCTGACGGGCTGGCCGTACCCTCAGCACCTGGCCGGCCGCTGCTATGGCGTCGTCGTGCATGGCGACGTCGCGGGCATCGAAGGCGTGCGCCGTTCGCTGTCGGATTGGCTCGACTGGATGGGTCTGATCGACGCCGGCCCGCAAAGCCGGCTCGACCGCATGATCGGCTACTACGAGCCCTACGCGACGAGCCACGAGGCGCTGGACCGCGACGAGGCGATGCAGGACGAGGTGCGCAACGTGGCGCGCGCCTTGGCGCATGCGATCGGCGATCTGCGCGCCGGTCGGCTCAGCCAGCCGGACCGCGGCCTCGAGCGGCCGCGTCCCAAGTGACGTGGCGACACACTTGATCACTCCGGTGCAGCAGCTTTCTTCAAGCCCGGCGCCAACGGCGGCTTCAGAATCGGTGATCGGGGGCATTCCCGCCTGCGCGGCAGTCGCTGCCGATACGCGAACCCACACTGATGCCGGAGGAGACGCCGTTGACATCCACGAAGCTGGCCCCCTTCGCCCTGATCGCGAGCATGCTGTTGCTCGCCGGCCATGGCGCCCGAGCCCAAGCCTCCGCCGACAGCCTGGCCGCTGACCCATGCGTCGGCAGCTACCTGCTGTGCGACGACTTCAACGGGCCGAAGATCGACCCCCGGAAGTGGATCATCGGCAACACCAACATCGCGCAGAAGTACCCGGTCCGGCCCGAGAACATCAGCCTCGGTACCTATGACGACAACGGCACCCAGCTCACGGTCGTCGACGCCAAGATCTACGGTGACCTCCACGCCGGCCCGCACCGCCAAGGCGGCCTGTTGATCACGGCCCGGTCCTATGGCGCGGGCCGCTACGAAGTCCGCATGAAGACGCTGCCCGGGCCGCATGGGTGCTCGTGCATCTGGAACTACTACGACAGCCTGAACGAGCCGGATCCGCCCGATCGACGCGTGTACACCGAAATCGATATCGAGATGCCGGCGCACATGAACCGGCCGCCCGACTGGGCCACGTGGCGAAAGACGCTCGGCTTCAACACCTGGAGCCACAGCGACTCGGACGCCGACGCGACCTACATCAACTGGCAGTCCAAGGTCGATCCGTTCGACGGGAAGTTCCACGTCTTCCGCTGGGACTGGAACACCCACAAGGGCGAGCGCCGGATCGACTGGTACGTCGATGGCGTGTTGCAGACCTCCACGGTCAAGCACGTGAGCTCACATAAGGCGCCACTCTGGGTGGGCAACTGGCCCGCCCCATGGCCCGGCATGGACTACGCCTTCGACACGATGCACCTGTACATCGACTGGGTGCGCATCTCAGCGCTCTGAGCCCCGCATCAAGACCTTCAACGGAAGTTCAGCTGGATCACGGACTGGATCAGGTCCGGCCCCGGATAGTCCACCATGACAAGACCCGCATAGCGCAACGAGTACGGCGCCCCCACGAGGTACTTGTACGCCAGGTGGTTGGTGCCGTCGTAGGCGATCGAGCACATGCCCCAGAAGCAGCCGACGCGGGGGAAGTCAGGCCACCAGGATTTGAACAACGGCGTCGTCAAGCCGGTGAGCAACTGCGACGACGAGGTGCTCGCCGTCACCTTGCCGCTCGCGACGAAGTACGGCAGCACGCCGGTGGAGCCGCTGAGGTAGTTCATGTACGGCGTGTGCCATGTGCCCTGGGCCTGGTATGCACGGTCGAGCTGCGCCTTGACCTTCAGCCACTTGTCGTACTGCGCGGTGATGTTGGAAACGACGTAGTCATCCTGGATGTTCAGCGAGCCGTAATCGATGCCGTAGAGCGCTGGCGTGAGGCTGAAATCCTGCAGCACGACGATGCGGCCGCGGATTTCGTCGAGCGATGGGTCGTTCGAGTTCGGCGCCCAGAAGTACGGCGCATAGCGCGGGTCGTGCCAGTAGGCGTCGAAGGTCTCCGGGAAGCTGCGGGTGTTGTCGGCCGGCTCGTGCTCTTCCTTCACCCGCATCACCACGGTCTCGGTCGGATGCTGGCGCAAGAAGGTGGTGACGACACCCAGCACGTCGTCGAAGTTGCGCCCGAGGTAGACGATGCCATGGTGGATCGCGAATGCGTTGCCGATGTGGCGACAGCGGATGTCCAGAACGCGGACGCCGCTTTCGAGCTGCGCCGCGAGGCCCAGCGTCTGCGTCTCGACACCCGGCACGATGCCGGTGTATTCGCCGGTGACGCTGTCGTGCGTACCCGGCAAGCTCAGCTCGTGGAGCCGCCGCCCGCCGGACACGCCGGCCATCCAGTCCGGCCGCGCGACGGCCACGGTCCGCTCATGGGAATACGCGCCATTCGCCTGCGCCAGCGCGGCGTCGGCCATCAGGCCGATCAGACACAGTACGGCGAGCTTCGTTCGAAGGTGCAGCATGGTCTCTCCCCGGATCGGGCCGTGCAGCAGGGGGCTGGCGGCGACCGGATGGGAAGATACCCGTGCGGCTCGATGGACTCACCCAGGTTTTCCTGAATGACTCGGGCGGCTCGGCGGCGTCCAATGTCGGCCGCTTTCGACGGCCGCAACGCCCTACTCCGGCGCGAACATCCAGGCGCTGCGGATCAGCCCGTCGCGCACGACATAGGCCGCCACCGCCTCGACCACCCCATCGCGCAAGCCCGTGATGCGCTCATGGTCGATGACCTTGTCGCCCAGCACGATGCGGTGCACCAGCTCGGCATGCAGCTTCGGCAGGTTGAAGCGCGAGTCGCGGTAGAAATCACCCAGCTGCTGTCGGCCTGTCAAGGCCGGGGTGGTGGCCGGCACGCGGTACAGCTCGGCATCTTCGGCGTAGGTGGCCACAAACGCCTGAAGGTCATGGCGGTTGTAGGCGTCGAGCTGGCGCTGGACGATGTCTTCTGGGTTCATGGAGTGAATGCCATCGGCGTAACGGGTTAGAGGGCAACGCTGAACAAGTCCCACGCGGGCCGCGCATCCCCGCTTTGGGCGGTCTGCTGCGTTGCAAATCCTCGCCATAGCACGAGCTATGGCTGTGGTTTGCGCCTTGCAGCCCATCCCAAACCAGGGCACGCAGCCTCGCGTGGGCTTATTCAGCGTCGCCTAGGGAGCCTGGCGTTTTGCTTCGAGAAACCTGCCAAGCGCCCCGCTTTTCCTGGGCTTGCGACAGCCGTGGGCCCAGTCTAATGGCGTCCAACGGCCAAGGCAGCAGGCTCGACCAGGATCGCAGCAGCCCACAGGCCGGATGAACCACGGGAGCTCACACGATGTCATCACACCTGAACGCGATTCACTTCAAGCCGGAATTCCAACCCAGTTTCAAACGCGACTCGCTGCCGCAGATCCTGGGCCCGAGGGACCAGCGCGACTGGATCCTGTCGTCGCTCGATCTGCGCGAAGGCTGCCATGTGCGCGAAGTGCTCGAGACGCTGCCTGCCGAGCTGCTCGACCTGATGTGAGCGGCCGCCGCGGCGCCACGCCGCGGCCTTCGCATCCGGATCAGACCCTGCGCTTCAAGCTGCCCAGCGCCGGGTCGCTGGAGCTGGGCAGGCCGTTCTCGATGTGGCCGGCGAGTTGCACCTCGAAGCCGGCGTCGCCGTCGACGCTCAGCACAATGTCGTACCAACCGAAGGTCGGCACCAGGTCCCACTGCAACATGCCGCGCTGGTCTGCCGCCAGCTCGATCGACTGGCTCTGGCCGCTGTAGCGGTCCAGCGCACGCACCACCGCCTTGCGGTTGGCCTGGTTGTGCAGGTCGAGCTTGAGCACCTGGCTCTTCGCCGCATAGACGTCGCGCACGTCGAGACGAGCCTTCTGGTCGCCGCTGACGCTGCCCTTGTAGCCGCGCAGGAAGCCGTTCGGCCCGCGCACGGTCAGGTCATAGGTGTTGGCCCCTTGCGCTTTCACCGCCCAGTTGCCGAACAGCTTCTTGCCCGGCTCGACGGTGTAGCTGCGCGGCAGGTCGCTCGCGCGGCCCGAATGCACCTGGAACACCGCGGTCGCACTGCCCACGTTGCCGAATCGCAGCCGATAGCTGCCGTCCGACTCCACCACATGGCCGCGTGCATGCAATGCATACGGCAACGCCCGCGCGCGGCGCAGCCCGGGTTCCTGCTGCGGCAGCTTGTCGTCGGTTGGCGGCTTCAGTTCGTAGTCTTCGTGCCGGTCCAGGTCGGGCGGGAAGTACGCGTCGGTGCTCGGCAGCGGCACCACGCCGGTGTCGGGGTTCGCGAAGTCGAAGGCCGACGTCAGGTCTCCGGCCACCGCGCGGCGCCACGGCGTGATGTTGGCCTCGGTCAGGTCGGGCTTGCCCTGGCCGAAACGGGCTTCGAGGAAGCGGATCACCGAGGTGTGGTCGAACACCTGCGAGTTGACCCAGCCACCCTTGCTCCACGGCGACACCACGATCATTGGCACACGCATGCCCAGGCCGTACGGCGCGGATGAGTAGCCCGAGTCGCCCGGGAAGATCTCGTTGATCGTCGACACGGTGGAGGCACCTTGGGCCGCGGTCTGCGGCGGCACCGGCGGCGGCATGTGGTCGAAGAAGCCACCTTCCTCGTCGTAGTTGACCAGCAGCACCGTCTTGCTCCAGACCGCCGGGTTGGCGGTCAGCGCATCCAGCACCTGCGAGATGTACCAGGCGCCGTAGTCGGCCGGGAAGTTCGGGTGCTCGGTGTAGGCCTCGGGCGCGGTGATCCAGCTGACCTGCGGCAGCCTGCCCTGGGCCACGTCCTGCTTGAAGATGTCCATCAGGCGGTTCGGGTCGCGGCCGAGGTTCTTGATGCGGGTGCCGGTCTTGGCGCGATCGGCCAGCGGGTTGCCGGGCTTGGCGTTCTGGTACTGGTGGAAGTACAGCAGCGAGTTGTCGCCGTAGTTGCCGATGTACGGATCGCCCGTCCAGCCCCACGAGTGGGCGGCATCCAGGCCCTCGCCTTCGTCCTGGTAGACCTTCCACGACACGCCGTTGCGCTGCAGCCGCTCGGGGTAGGTGCTCCAGTCGTAGCCGGCTTCGGCGTTGGTGATGACCGGGCCGCCGCCCTTGCCGTCGTTGCCGACCCAGCCGCTCCACAGGTGGTAGCGGTTGGGGTCGGTCGGGCCCATCAGCGAGCAGTGGTACGCGTCGCAGACGGTGAAGGCATCGGCCAGCGCGAAGTGGTAGGGGATGTCGTCGCGCACGTGGTAGGTCATCGCGCTCAGGCCCTTGTAGCGCACCCACTGGTCGTGTCGGCCCTTGTTCCAGGCGCCATGGCCGTCATTCCAGCCGTGCGGCGGATCCGGCAGGAAGGTCAGGCCGAGGTTTTCCACCGGCGGACGGAAGGGCAACAACTCGTCGTTGCCGCTCGGCTGGTGCCACACGCTCTTGCCCGACGGCAGCTTGATCACCCGCGGGTCGTTGAAGCCGCGCACGCCGCGCAGCGTGCCGAAGTAGTGGTCGAACGAACGGTTCTCCTGCGTCAGGATCACGACATGCTCCACGTCGTTGATCGTGCCGGTGCGGCGGTTCGCCGGGATGGCCAGTGCACGGGCGATGCTGGGCGGCAACGCGCCGGCGGCGGCAGCGCCGGCGCCCATCATTTGCAGGAACGAACGGCGGGAAGCTTCTGTCATGCGGTGACTCCTCGTGGGTGGTGAAGCATCGGCCTCGGGTGGGTAGGAGGGGGCCGATTGAGGGCGCATACGCTAGGGCGAATCCTTGACAGCACGGTGTCAGCCGGTAAGCCCTTCGGCGACCAAAGCTCATCGCTTGCGATAGTCTCCGATCGATGGATCTGATCGTCCAGCGGCCCGAGGGCCTGTACTGCCCACCCGGCGACTTCTACATCGACCCCTGGCGCCCGGTGGCCCGCGCGGTCATCACCCACGCGCATGGTGACCACGCGCGCTTCGGTCATGGCCACTACCTGGCCGCCGCCAAGTCCGAAGGCGTGCTGCGTTCACGCCTGGGCGAGATCGATCTGCAGACCCTGGGCTACGGCGAAGTGATTGAGCACCATGGCGTGCGGCTGAGCCTGCACCCGGCCGGCCACGTGCTGGGCTCGGCACAGGTGCGTGTCGAACACCGTGGTCAGGTCTGGGTTGCCTCGGGCGACTACTTCGTTTCGGGTGCGGACGACAACAACAGCACCTGCGAGCCGTTCGAGCCGGTGCGCTGCCACTGCTTCATCACCGAATCGACCTTCGGCCTGCCGATCTACCGCTGGCAGACACAACGGGCGGTGTTCGACGACATCAATCAGTGGTGGCGCACCAACGCCGAGGCCGGGCGCGCGAGCCTGCTGATGGGCTACAGCTTCGGCAAGGCGCAGCGCATCCTCGCCGGTGTCGACCCGGCCATAGGACCGATCGTCGTGCACGGCGCGGTCGAGCCGTTGAACGAGGCCTACCGCGCAGCCGGGGTGAGCCTGCCGCCGACACACCATGCAACCGAAGTCGACAAGACCGCGCTGTCGCGCGCCCTGGTCGTCGCGCCGCCATCGGTGCAAGGCTCGGCCTGGACCAAACGCTTCGGCGACTACAGCGACGCGTTCGCCAGCGGCTGGATGCAGTTGCGCGGCGCGCGCCGCCGCCGCGCTGTCGACCGCGGGTTCGTGCTCAGCGACCACGCCGATTGGCCCGGGTTGCAACGCGCCATTGCGGCCACCGGCGCCGAACGCGTGATCGTGACCCACGGCTACGAGGCGATCATGGTGCGCTGGCTCGAAGAGCAGGGGCTGCGGGCCGGTGCGTTCCAGACCGAGTACGACGATGAGCGGGCACACGCTGAAAAGCCCACCGGCGACGTCCAGAGCAACGAATGAAGCGCTTCTCCCAACTGTTCGAAGAGCTCGATGCCAGCACCGCCACCAACGCCAAGGTCGACGCGCTGAAGCGCTACTTCGCGCAGGCCTGCGAGGCCGACGCCGCGTGGGCGGTGTACTTCCTGTCGGGCGGCAAGCCGCGCCAGGTCGTTCCCACCGGCATGCTGGCCGAGCTGGCGCAGCAGCAGGCGGGCATCGCGCCGTGGCTGTTCGACGAGTGCTACCAGGCGGTCGGCGACCTGGCCGAGACGATTGCCCATGTGCTGCCGACGGCGACCCGGACCAGCGATGTCGGGCTGGCCGAATGGATCGAGCGCCGGCTGCTGCCGCTGCGCGGGGCGACGCCCGAGCAACAGGCCGAGCGCATCGCCGGCTATTGGGCCGAGTTGGACACGACGGGTCGCTTCCTGCTGACCAAGCTGATCGGCGGCGGTTTTCGCGTCGGCGTCAGCAAGTTGCTGGTGCAACGTGCATTGGCCGCCCACGCCGGGGTGGATGCCAAGCTCGTGGCGCAACGCATGATGGGCTACACCGACAAGTCGGCGCGGCCCGATGCCAGCGCCTACCGCGCCCTGTTGTCGAACGAGGCCACCCAGGCCCCGGCCGACTCAGGCCAGCCCTACCCTTTCTTCCTGGCCCACGCGCTCGAAGGCGAGCTGCACGAATTCGACACCCGCCTCGGCCAGCCGGACGATTGGCTGGTCGAGTGGAAGTACGACGGCATCCGCGCGCAGGTCGTGCGCCGCGCCGGGCAGATCTGGATCTGGTCGCGCGGCGAAGAGCTGGTCACCGAGCGTTTCCCCGAGATCGTCACGTTGGCCGGCCAGTGGCCCGACGGCACGGTCGTCGACGGCGAGATCCTGGTCTGGAAGCACCACCAACCGGCGCCGTTCAACCTGCTGCAGCAACGCATCGGCCGCAAGACGCTGACCAAGAAGATCCTGGCCGAGGCGCCGGTCAGCCTGATGGCCTACGACATCATCGAATGGGACGGCGAAGACCAACGCGACCGGCCGCAGCGCGAACGCCGCGCGCTGCTCGAAGCGCTGGCCGCACAGGTCAAGGGCCAGGCGCTGATGGTCTCGCCGGTCGAGCGGCGCGCCAGTTGGGCCGAGCTGGCGACGCTGCGCGAGCAGTCGCGCGAACGCGGTGTCGAAGGCTTCATGCTCAAGCACGGCGATGCGCGTTACGGCAGCGGCCGTACCAAGTCGGAAGGCACGTGGTGGAAGTGGAAGATCGCGCCGCTGTCGGTCGACGCGGTGCTGATCTACGCCCAGGCCGGCCACGGCCGGCGCGCCAGCGTCTACACCGACTACACCTTCGCGGTCTGGAGCCGCATGCCGCACGATGCGGCCGAAGCGCAGGCGGTGGTCGACGCGATGGCGCGGCGCGAGCCCGCGCAGCCCGGTGGGCTGCAGTTGGTGGCCTTCGCCAAGGCCTATTCGGGCCTGACCGACGAGGAGTTCCGCGAAGTCGACCGGGTCATCCGCGCAACCACGCTGGAGAAGTTCGGCCCGGTGCGCAGCGTCAAGCCGACGCTGGTGTTCGAGCTCGGCTTCGAGGGCATCAACCGCAGCACCCGCCACAAGAGCGGCATTGCCGTGCGCTTCCCGCGCATGCTGCGCATCCGCCACGACAAGCCGTTGCACGAGGCCGACACGCTCGCCACGCTGCAGGCGCTGATGAACGTGAGCCTGCCATCCGCGCCCGGCGAGCCGCTCACTTCCCCCAGCTGATCACGTAGTTCGGGCCCTTTTCGTCGATGCCGCCGTTTTCCAGCAACACCTTGCTGCCATCGACCGTGTCGGCCAGGTGGCCGCAGCCGAGGTAGTCCTGCACCAGCTGGGTTCTTTGCCAGCCGTTGCGCGGCTTGGCCTGGTAGACGAGGTCTGCCGCCTTGTCGTGCAGCGTGGTCCGGCACGCGATGTCCTGCAACACGACGTAGACATCGAGCCGCTGGTCGGCATTGAAGTCGCCGATCGTCAACGACGCGCCGATCGCCGGCAGCGTGTCGGTGAACGCGGGCTTCTCGAAGTACGGCGCCTTGCCGCTGTTCAGCCAGATCTGGAACTGGTTGGCGGCGGTGATCAGCACCAGGTCGTCGTGGCCATCGCCGTTCATGTCGCGCAGCCTGGCGACGGTCCATTCGCCCTTGATCGCCGGTGTCAGCAACTCTTCGAAGTCCCCTTCACGGTTGTTGACGTAGAGGTGGCCGGCGCGTTTCTCGTGGCAGACCAGCAGGTCGTCCCAGCCGTCGTGGTTGATGTCACCCTTGGCCAGGCACTGCGCGCCACGGTCGCCGGTGGCCAGCGTGGTCGCTTCGATGAAGTGCTTGCCGCCCTGGTTCAGGAACAGGTGGTTGATGTTGACCTGGCCATCGGCCCGAACGGTCGCCAGGTTGGCCAGGTAGATGTCGGGGTAGCCGTCGTGGTTGAAGTCGAGGAAGATCGGCAGCCGGCCGCGCCCGTACGGGTCTTCGGCGCCGAAATCGGTCGCCTTGGTGAAGATGCCGTCGGCCCCCTGCATCCACAACTCTTTCGGGCCTTGCCCGGTGCCCTTCTCGGCGCCGACTGCACAGTACAGGTCGAGCCGCCCGTCGAGATCGACGTCGGCGGCATCGCAATCGTGCCGGTCGACCCAGTCGAAAATCTGGCTCGAAGGCTGGTAGCCGCCGGGTGTCCAGTACCAGATGCGGTCTTCCGAGTGGTGGCCGCTGACGAAGACATCGTCATGGCCATCGCGGTTGAAGTCGGCCACGACCGAACCCCAGGCCTTGGTGGTTTCGAGCAGTTCGGCTTTGTACTGTGCCTGAGCCGGCAGTGAAAAAAACGCCAGCAATACGCCGCTCGCAACAAGTCTTGCAAGCTGTTCCATTGAAGTAACCTCCCAGAAGGACGACAAAGTCTTTCCCGTACCGGAAAGACCCGGGGGTGGATTGTGGGTGGGGGCGGCAGCGCCCGGGAAATCACGATTCCGAGGCAGCTTGCGCACATTGTGCACGCCGGAAGCGACGGCCCCGGCCCGACCCCGGTTGGACCCCGCGCCCGGCGGCAGGGCCGGAAAGCGCTGGGCGCCCTTGCTCGGCGGTGGTTGGGAACGCGAATTGCCGACAACTCGCATCTCGAGGGTGCGCCTGCGATCGGCACCCGCAACACCCAAACCGAAAGGAAGCCAGATGCATCAGCGTGACCCATGGGGCCGCCCACGCAGCGGCGAGCAGGACGATCTTTGGGGCCACTGGGGCCGCCGCGAGCCCCAGCAGCAAGGCGGTGAGTATGGCAGCCGCGAACAGGGCAGCGCCTCCCGCGACACCTACCGCGACCAGGCGCGCGACCGCGAGTTCGCCTACGGCAGGCGACCCAACGCCGACTGGGGCGGCGACCGCGGCAGCTACGGCGACCAGCAGGGCCAGCCCGACTGGAGTCCCGGCCAGTACGATCGCCAGCAAGGTGGGCAGTACGCGGGTCGCCGCCACGGCCGCAGTGCCGAAGACAGCTATCGCCCAGTTGGTGAACCGTACGAGCGCTATGGCCCGTCCGCGCCTCACGAGGCATCGCGCACGGCCGCCGGCCCTTGGGGCGGGCCGGCGCCGCGCGAGCAGTGGAGCCATCCGTCCGAACAGTGGGGCGGCCACGGTGAACAGGACTTCAACTACCTGCAGCGCGACACGCTGTCGCCCGAACCCGGTTGGGGCGGCCGTCACGACGACCAGTTCGATCCCGATTACCACCAATGGCGCAACGAGCAGATGCGTGCGCTGGACGAGGACTACCGCAGTTGGCGGCAGGACCGCTACAAGAAGTTCTCGACCGAATTCGACCAGTGGCGCGCCGAGCGCAGCCGCACCAGCGCGCCGGCCGGAGATACCGGCAAGGCCAGCGACAGCCCGGGCGATGCGTCGTCGGGCGGTACCGCCGGCGCCGGCACGCGCAAGTAGTTTCTCTCGTGTGAGTCGCCTGACTGTCCCGCGCCCAGGGTGTGGGGTAGCCAGGCAGCCCGCGCGAAGGGCTTGCCGGGGGGCTGGTCCTTTGCGCGGGCGCCTTTTTCCGGCCGCACAATGCAGCGCGGGCCTGTGAAGGCCCGCCGTGGTTCATGTTCTGACCGATGCCGAGCGTCAGAGCTTGCGGTCGACCGTCGCGCTGGCCATCGACTCCTGCAGGTCGGGCAGCACATAGACGACGCCACGCTGGCGGCCCAGCGTGGGTGCGACGACCTGATCGTAGAACGCGCCGCTGACGATCACGCAGCCTTGCGAGATGCGGTTGTCTTCGGGCGTCTGCGAGGCCAGGCGTTCGGCGCGGCGCTCGGCCGGGTGCGCCGGGCGCAGACGGTGGATCGCGAAGGCCGCGTCGTAATCGACCCAGACGATGGCTTCACCCTTGATGTTGTGACCAGGCTCGGAATCGAAGCGCCCGGCCGGGGTGGTGCGTTCGATCGCGGGGATGTAACCGCCGGCCTTCTTGCCGATGTCAGGGGCGCTCTCGTCACCCTTGGCCAGGCCCAGCAGGACGGGCGTGGTGCCGCGCAGCACGCCATCGGCGCCGAAAACGTAGATCTGGGCATTCCTCTTGTCGACGATGGCGACCGGCCGGCCCTGGGCGTCACCATGCTCGAAGGCCCTTTGTGCCATCAAACGCGCATCGGCCGAAGCCCTCTCCTCGAGGAAGTCGACCTTGATGGCGGTTGCCTCGACGCCGGCGCAAGCACCAGCTGCCGAGATCCAACACAGAGCCGCCAGGCATGTCAGACGCATGCCTTTGAATCCCACCACACCCATCGCGCCAGCTTCCCTTGCCCATCAAGAAGGAGCCGGGTGCGAGGACCCGGCTCAAGATGGCTGAAATGCTAAACGCAAGGACGGTAAGCAATCGCGACAACAGACTGCCTTGGTGGGCGTATTTACCGCAATCAGGGGGAGATTTACGTGGCGGAAATGGCCCCGCCGGAAACAAAGTTGCCAGGAGATCTGGTGGAGACGACGTGGTACGGCGTCTGCACCCCCGGGAAGACTTCGGTCAGGGGTTTGAGCTCCGGCAGCACATAGACCACGCCGGGCTGAGCCTGGAAGATCGGCCACAGCACGCCTTCGAAAAAGCTCACCGGCACGTTGATGCAGCCGTAGCTGATGCGGTTGTCACTGGGCGTCGGCGAGGCCAGGCGCTCGAGCCGCCGCTCTTTCGGGTTGGTGACACGCACCCGGTGCATCGACACCGCGGCGTCGTAATCGACCCAGACCACGTCCTCCTGCAGCGTGTTGCGCCCGCGCGCCGCCACGAAGCGCCCGGCGGGGGTGGTGCGTTCCTGCGGCTTGACATCGGCCACGGCCTTCGCGCCGATGCCGGGCGCCGAGTCGTCGCCGGCGGCATAGCCCAGCAGCACCGGGCTGACGCCCGTCAGCTTGCCGCTGGGATCGAAGACATAGACGCGGGCGTTGCGCTTGTCGAGGATGACGAAGTGCTGCACTCCGTTGTCGCCTGAATCGACCACCCACTGGGCGAGGCGGCGCGCATCCTTCGACGCGGTTTCGCCGCTCCAGTCCAGCCGGCGCTGGATGATCACCGGTTCGGGGGGCGCTTTCGGAACAGCGGGCAATGCCGCCGGAGGTGGCGCAAGAACGGCCGAAGGATCGACCAGCTGCGCAGGCCGCTGCTGCGGCAGCAGGTGATGCCGCATCGGTATCACCACCACCAGGATGGCGGCGCCGACCAGCACCCCTTGCTTGAGCCCATTGGTGACATCGCGACTGATCATCATGCGGTGGGTCTCCTCTGACGGCCGAGGGCCCGACGGCATCGAGCAGACTTGCTCGCGCTGTCGGGCCTCGGGTCACCCTGTGTCAAGTAAGAAGCGGCGCGTCAGTTGCGGTCCGGACGCGGAGCGCGTTCGCTGTCGCTGCTCCTGCCCATGTTGTAGATGGGATCGTTGGGCGAGTTGAGGTCGATGTGAGTCTCGCTCGGCGCGGTGTTGGTCGACAGGCTGCTGTTGGTCTGGTTGACGCTGTCAACGGTGTTGGGCGCCGAGGTGCTCGGCGAGGCCGTCGTGGCAGGCGGCGTGCTGGTCGTGTCGGCGGCCCACGGGCTCGTCGCATCAACAGCCGGCGGAGTCGCGGTCGAAGAGGTCGCGGCGCTGTCGGCCGGCGTCATCGACGAATCGGCCGGCATTGCCGTCGTGTCGGCCGGCAACGCCGAACTCGGGCCGGCGGCAGTTGGCGCCGCGGTGTCGTACGGGTTGTTGTCGATGACGCTGTCGCGGGCCCAATGCTTCGGTTCGGAGTTGTTGACCGATCCGTTGATGTTGGCATTCGGGTACGCGCCTTCATCTGAGCTCTGAGCGTACGCAAAACCAAGGGTTGCCACCATCGCTGCGGTGGAAACGGCGGTGATCAGGGACTTCTTGGACATGTGGAACTCCTTGCTGTGTATGCACCCCGCGGGGCGGTGTGAAGCGGAATCGTTCGATGGACCGGATGACTGCCCGGTGGACTGACTCTAGGCTTCGTGCCTGGGCTTGCGGGTCCTCCGCGGGAGCGTCTGCATGTAGGAAAAAACCGCGTCGATGCGCCCTGCCGTGCGGCGCTCAACGCCTTGCGGCGCCGTGCACCTCCACGAAGGCGCGGTAGGCATCGACCCAGCGTTGCAGAAAGGCCCGCGTCTTGTCGTCGCTCACCTCGCCGGCCTGGCTGATCAAGCCCTCGCGGTAGTGCACGAAGGCTTCGGGCTGGTTCAGCGTCGGCACGTCGAGGTAGGCCAGCACGTTGCGCAGGTGCTGCTGGGCCAGGGCCGTCCCGGCGGCGCCGATCGATGTGCCGATGACCCCTGCCGGCTTGCCGGCGAAGGAGTTCTTGCCGTAAGGACGCGAGGCGATATCGATGGCGTTCTTCAGGACGCCGGGGATCGAGCGGTTGTATTCCGGCGTGACGAACAGCAGCGCATCGGCCGCCTCGATCTCCTGCTTCAGCCGCCTGGCCTGTTCCGGCGGCGCGGCGTCATGGTCCTGGTTGTACAGCGGCAGGTCACCGATGGCGACGTATTGGTAGACCCAGTCCTGCGGGCCCATGCGGGTCAGCGCGCGGGCCAGTTGCAGGTTGAAGGATTCGGCGCGCAAGCTGCCGACCAGGATCGCGACTTTCATGCGGGTCCTCCACGCGATGGGAATGAATCAAGGGCGGCGCCCGGGTCTTCTTCACCCGCGGCAGATTCGTCTTCACCAGGCTCGGCTGGCGGGTGGGCCACCGCTGCACCGGTCAGCGGCGCAAGGCGCGGTGTCTCGGCCGACTTTTTGTCGCCAGGGGCGTCCGCCACGTTCGGAAACAGGCTGGCCCACCATTGCCGCGCCGAGGCCAGCACCGTCGCCAGGGCATCGCGGTCGCCCTTCAGCATCGCGGCGCCGTAGGCACGCAGCTGATGAGCCGTCAGATGGGGCGGCGCAGGCGGCACGTTCGGGTCGACCACCATTTCCAGCAGCACCGGCCGGTCTGCGGCCAGCGCGGCGTCCCAGGCCGCGGCCACCCCCTCGGGCGCATCGATGCGCATGCCGATCAGCCCCAGCAGCTGCGCATAGTCGGCATACGGGAACGACGGCACGAACTGCGAAATGCCGGCGCGCGGCTCGCCCTCGGTGGCCCGCTGCTCCCAGGTGACCATGTTGAGGTCGTCGTTGCGCAGCACCATCACCACCAGCCGCGGGTTGGCCCAGCGCCGCCACGAGTGGGCCACGGTGATCAATGCGTTGATGCCATTCATCTGCATCGCGCCATCGCCGACCAATGCGATCACCGGCCGGCCGGGGTGGGCATGCTTGGCCGCCAGCGCGTAGGGCAACGCATTCCCCATGCTGGCCAGCCCCCCGGACAACGACGCCAGCATGCCGCGGCGAATCTTCAGGTCGCGTGCGAACCAGAACGCGGCGCTGCCCGAATCGCAGGTCAGCACGCAGTCGTCGGGCAAGCGCGGCGACAGCTCCCAGAACACCCGCTGCGGGTTGATCGGATGGGCCGGCACCATCGCACGCTGCTCCAGCACCTGCCACCAGCGCGCGACGTTGCGCTCGACGCGCTCGCGCCAACGCCTGTCGGCCTTGCGGTCGAGCAGCGGCAGCAGCGCCCGCAGCACCCGTGCACTGTCGCCGACGAGGTTGACCTCCATCGGGTAGCGCAGCGCCAGCCGGCGGCCATCGATGTCGATCTGAACGCCGCGTGCCTGCCCTTCCTTCGGCAGAAACTCGGCATACGGGAAGTTGCTTCCGACCATCAGCAAGGTGTCGCAGTGGGCCATCAGGTCCCAGCTTGGTTCGGTGCCGAGCAACCCGATGGCACCGGTGACGAACGGCAGGTCGTCTGGCACCACCGCCTTGCCGAGCAAGGCCTTGGCGATGCCGGCGCCCAGCAATTGCGCCACTTCCAGCACCTCGTCGCCCGCCTGCAGCGCGCCGGCCCCGACCAGGATGGCGACCCGTTGACCTTGGTTCAGCACCGTGGCCGCGGCCGCCAGGTCGGCACCACCCGGCACCTCGGCGCGCGCTGTGCGGCCGATGCCGCTGTGCAACGTGCCATGCT
This sequence comes from Ideonella sp., assembly GCF_036277275.1. Taxonomy (GTDB): domain Bacteria; phylum Pseudomonadota; class Gammaproteobacteria; order Burkholderiales; family Burkholderiaceae_C; genus Ideonella. The sequence goes on from NZ_DASUNH010000116.1 coordinate 47,040, forward strand.
CGCGCGGCGGCTCGGGCACGGCCGGCAAAGTCTGGACATCGGTCGGCAGGATGATGCAGGTCACCGTGCGCTGGTCGATCGCGATGCGAAAGGCGCGGTCCACCACGTGGCGCAGTTGCGCCGGGACGGTGACCATCTGGCAGAACTCGGCCGCGACGTCCTTGAACAGCGCGGCCAGATCGACCTCTTGCTGGTACTCGCCGCCGAGTGCCGAGCGGGCCTGCTGCCCGACGATGGCAACCACCGGCTGGTGATCAAGCTTGGCGTCGTACAGGCCATTGAGCAGATGGATCGCGCCAGGGCCCGAAGTGGCCAGGCACACCCCCACCTCGCCGGTGAACTTGGCGTGCGCGCAGGCCATGAAGGCGGCCAGTTCCTCATGCCGGGTCTGCACGAACGCCGGCCCTTCGCCTTCGTTGCGCGCGCGTTCGAGCGCACCGATCACGCCGTTGATGCCGTCGCCGGGGTAGCCGAAAACGCGCACCGCCTTCCACTGGCGCATGCGTTCGACCAGATGGTCAGCGACGGTCTTGGACATGGTGGCAAGCGGGCGTCATCGCGGCGATTCGGCAATCGACGTACCTGACACGAACGAGGCCGCTGCCCGGCCTTGCAGGCATGCAGCCTGCTGCTGGGGCTTTGGACGCCCTTGGCAAGCCGGCCGTGGGCGCCAGACCACCACCCACCCTGTCGCTCATCCTTGAACTGAATTTGGAAAGGCCATCATGGAACACTCGGACCTCATCGACCTGCTGAACCACCTTGTCTCCACCTGCAAAGACGGCGAGTACGGCTTTCGCAGCTGCGCCGAACATGTGAAGGGCGAGAACTTGCGCAGCGTATTCAGTGCCCGCGCCGAAGAATGCCGCCAGGCCGCGACGGAGCTGCAGACACTGATCCAGCAAAACGGCGGCAAGGCCGACGACGGCGGCACCGCGACCGGCGCGGTGCACCGCGGTTGGGTCGCCGTGAAGGGCACGCTGACCGGCTACAGCGATCTGGCGATGCTCGAAGAATGCGAACGCGGCGAAGACGTCGCGTTGGACCGCTACCGCAAGGCGCTCGAAGAGCCGCTTCCGCCGGAATGCCGCCTGGTCGTCGCGCGGCAATTCGAAGGCGTCAAGCGCAACCACCTGCAGGTGCGCACGCTGCGCGATCAAGCCCGCGCAGCGGCGGCTTGAGACCGGCTCAGCACTGAGCCAGTGCCGGCGCGGGCCGCCCCACCTGGCGGCCGCGCCCCGCTGGCGAGGCCGGCTCGGGTTGGGGCACCTCGACCGGCAGGTCCCCCGGCTGGGCCGGCAGTTCCGGCGGGGGCGGTGGCGGCACCATGTCGGGTGGGGGTGGTTCCACGTGCGATTCGACCCGGTGTGTCACGTCGATTCCTTCACTTGCCAAGCGTGGCGTTGTTGCCGAGCCCCCGCGCGGCGGTCAGGTGATCGCGCAAGGTCGGCAAGTTCCGGGCCGCCAGTGCCCTGAGATCGGCATCGCCGGCGGCCAGGGCCTGTTTGTCGAAACTGGAGACGGCGCTCTGGTGACCCACCAGCATGTGCTGGCTGAACGCGTTGTCGAACGCGGCGCCTTCGAGCTTGCCCATCTGCTCGAGCATGGTCAGACGATCCTTCGACAAGCCGGTGGGCAACGGCGCGCCCTTGGCCGCCGCGATGGCCCGCAACTCGTTGTTGAGTCGGATGTGGTCTTGCTCGATGCGCGCGCCGAAGTCCTTGATCTGGCCGCTGCTGCCTTTTTGCTGGGCGAGCTTGCCCAGTTCGACCTCGGCCATGCCATCGGCCACGGCGTTCCTGACGAACTTCAAGTCCATCGTCGACAGGCCCTGTGCAGGCGCCGAAGCCGGGTTTTGCGCCAGCACGCCGACACTGGCCGTCAAGCAGCACACGGCCAGGCAGGCCAACCCTTTCTCGCAAGACGCAACGAATGACATGATGGGGCGCTCCCTGGTGGGTTGCGGGCGGCCGCTGCAGGCTCGGCAGTGGTCGCGGCAACTTTCGTGCGATGGCAACGCCGGCGGGCCCGCCAGCGGGCGACGCGTCAACAGAAGAAGCGAGGCCCGGCCCCTCGCCACACCCGGCCGCAAGGGTCGCACCAGGTCGTGCAATACATCTGCAAAGGCTGGGGCTGCGCCGGCGGATCTTGCACCGGCACCGGCGGCAGCCAGGGATCCGGGTCTTCGATGTGGCGGCGTGACGGCTCCGGGGGTGTCGGCGGGTGCTGAGGCAACTCGGGATTCGGCGTGGTGGGTACAGGCATGCCCACTGGGCAGCAAGCGCTGTGCCTTGAACGCTGCATCACCCCTCGGCCGAGCGGCCATGGCGCCGCGCGCGCCGATACAAGCGCATGACCGGGGTGGCCGAAGAGCCGTGCAACAACACCGACAAGACCACCGTCACCAGCACGGCGTCGGCCACGACCCCCATCTGCGGCCCGCTGGCACCATGCGCGACCGCGAAAGCCAGGTAGTACATCGACCCGACGCCGCGGATGCCGAACCAGGCGGCCAACCGCCGCTGCCCGGGCGTCAAGCCCATGCGCGGTGTGGTCGCGAAGACGGCCAGCGGTCGGGCAACGAAACACACGGCCAGCGCGATGCCAATGCTCAGCGGCGTGAATGCGTCGCCGCGGATCAGCGTGCCGACGACGATCATCACGATCATCTCGGCCAGCTTCTCCAGGTCCAGGGTGAAGTCCAGCACCGTCTTGGCCATGTAGGCGGTGGCCCGTTGCGGGTGGGCGGCCGCATCGGGGCCGAGCCGAGCCGCGTCGTCGACGACCGGCATACCGTTGGGGGTGTCCTGACGCTCCACCTGGCGCATCGCCAGGCCGGCGGCGAACACGGCCAGAAAGCCGTAGACCTGCAGCAGCAGCGCCAGGCCATAGGTCAACGCGATCAGGCCCAGGGTCAGGAAGCTCTCCATGCCCAGCGCCTGCTCGCGCTCGCGCCGCAGCCACACCACCAGGCGGCTGAAGGCAAAGCCGAGCCCCCACCCCAGCGCCAGGCCACCGAGCGTGGGCCACAGCAGATCTTGCCGCCACCATTGCGCCCCCCACGGCCCCAAGGTGTGCAGCCCCATCAAGCCGAGGGCCAGCATCACGAAGGGCGCGGCGGTGCCATCGTTCAATCCGGCCTCGGCGGTCAGGCTGAAGCGCAGACGGTCACGGTCGTGCTCGTGGTCGACCTGCACATCCGAGGCCAGCACCGGGTCGGTGGGGGCCAACGCGGCCGCCAGCAACAGCGCCGGCGCCAACGCCAGCCCCATGACGAGGCCGGCACCGCAGATCAGCGCGATCGTCACCGCCATCGTCAACGTGGCCATCACCAACGGCACACGCCAGAGCTTGTCGCGCAAGGGCGGGCGCAAGCGCAAACCCACGGCGAAGACCGACACCAGCACCGCCGCTTCGGTCAGGCGCTCCAGCAGCGCTGCATCGCGCCGCAGGTCGAGATCGAGAAAGCCGAAGACCTCGGGCCCGATCAAATGGCCCGCGACGAGGTACAGCGCCGCCGCGCACACCGGCATCTCCCGCCGCCATGTGTCGGTCAGGCCGATCAGGATCAGCAGCAGCCCGACGATCAGGAACCAGGTGGTGACCACAACTCCGCCACCGTCAGCACCTGCAGCGCGACGAACCGCCAATCCGACCCTTCATGCGCCGGATCGACGCCGGGGCGCCAGGCGCGAACGATGGCGATGTCTCGGCCCGCGTCGTGAAGGGCTTGCTGCCGCAAGCCTTGCAGCAGCACGACGAGGGCGGGGCTTGGTGGTGCTTGCATCACGGGTTCCTGCGGGACCGGAAGCAACCCGTATGCCCGTGATGGTGTGCGCCGTCGCGCGCCCTCAGGCAAGGGCCTTTCAAGCCCTTCCGCGGCGCCGCTCGATCGGGTCAATGCGCAGCAGCTGGCGGTACTTGGTCACCGTGCGGCGCGCCAGCCGCACACCCTGCTGCGCCAGCTGTCGCGCGATGTCGGCGTCCGACAGCGGTGCGTTCGGCGACTCGGACTCGATCATGTCCTTGATCAGGCTGCGCAAGGCGGTGCCCGAGCAGGTCTTGCCGCTTTCGGTCGTCAGCGCGCGCGAGAAGAAGTACTTCAACTCGAACACACCCATCGGCGTCATCATGAACTTGTTGTTCGTGACGCGCGACACCGTGGACTCGTGCAACCCCAACGCATCGGCGATCTCGCGCAAGCCGAGCGGGCGCATCGCCATCGGGCCATGGTCGAGGAAGCGGTGCTGGCGCTCGACGATCGCCTCGGCCACCTGCACGATGGTGGCAAAGCGCTGCTCGACGTTGCGCAAGGTCCAGCGCGCTTCCTTCAGGTGATCGGCCAGCGCCTGGTCGTTGGCGCGCCGGTGGCGCTGGAACAGCTCGGCGTAGACGCGGTTCATGCGCACGCGCGGCACCACTGCGCTGTTGAGCTGCACCGCCCATTGGCCGCGCACCTTGCGCACGATCACGTCGGGCACGACGTACTGCACCTGCGCCGGGCCGCAGCGCCAACCCGGCCGCGGATCCAGCCGGCGAATGCGTTCGCACACCGCTTCGATCCGCTCCTGCGGCTGCTGCAACGTGCGGGCCAGCTTGCCCACGTCGTGCCGCGCCAGCGACTCCATGTGCTCGTTGACGATCGTGCGGGCCAACGCGCGCATCTCCGGGCACTCGACGGCCTGCAGCTGCAGTGTCAGGCATTCGGCCACATTGCGTGCGCCGACCCCCGCCGGCTCCAACGACTGCACGCGGCACAGCGCGATCTTCAGCTCCTGCAGCGTGGCCGGTGGCGTCATTTCCGCCAGGTCGACGATCTCGGCCAGCGACAGGCGCAGGTAGCCGTCGTCGTCGAGCGATTCGACGATCGCCCGCGCCAGCGCCGCGTCGCGCTCGGGCAACGACAGCAGGTCCAGTTGCCCATGCAACTGGGCGGCCAGCGTTGGCTCGGCGGCCATCAGGTCCAGCGCGCTGATGTCGCCGTCTTCGGCGCGGCGCATCCGGGTCAGGCCATCGCCGTGCCATGAGTCGTTGCTCACCGCGTCGAGCAAGGCCTCGGCGGCCTCGGCGGCCGAGGCGTCGACACCATCGGGCAGCGGCAGGTCGGGGGCCGAGATCACCTGGGAACCATCGAGGCCCTCGAGACCGTCGGCGTCGAAACCGTCGGCGCTGTCGGCCACGCGATCGGGCTCGACACGCTCGCCGTTGGCCGGCGCGTTCGGCTCGTTGCCTTCGCCCTCCTCGCCTTCGAGGAACGGGTTTCGACCCAGGACGGATTGCACCTCGTGCGCAAAGTCCGTCGATGAGAGCTGCAACAGCCACACTGCGCGTTGCAGGCGCGGTGAGAGAGCTTGCTGCTGGCGTTGTTCGGTGTGACGTTGGATGGAAAGCATGCCGTGTCTCGTCTGTGGGTTTGACGGTGAATACGGCCTTTCATGCATGCTTCGTGCCGGAACGGTGCGCTGTTGCATCGCGTCACTTCTGTAAGCGAAACAACCCCGAATTGAACGTTTTCACGGGGCTTCACGGGCACGTTAACTGCCGCGATCACTGACGAATGTTTCGAGCGAAACGCTTGACCCATTCCGCAACGCAGTCATTCAGCGCAGCGCGTGAGAAGAATTGCCACCAAGCGGTCAGCTTTACCGATCGCGCGCAGCCACGTCGCAACGGTCCTCAGGTTCGACGAAACGCGTACAAGGTGGCTTTCGGTGGCTGCTCGCCGGCCTCTGCCGCGGCCGGCACATCGCGGGCGATCAGGGCATTGAGCACCGCCGGATCGACAGGCTTGAGCAAATGCTCGTCAAAGCCCGCCTCGCGGCCCCGCTGGCGATCGCTCGCCTGGCCGTAGCCCGTCAGCGCGACCAGCAGCTTGTCGCGCGTTGCCGGCAGCTGGCGCATACGCCGCGCGACCTCGTAGCCGTCCATCATCGGCAACCCGATGTCCAGCAGCACGATGTCCGGCACGAAATCTTCGACCATCGACAAGGCTTCACGGCCATCGCGCGCGGTGCGCACCTCATGGCCCGACAAGGCCAGCATCGCGGCCGTCGTATCGGCCACGTCGGCGTTGTCTTCCACCACCAGGATGCGACGGCCAGCGGTGGGTGACAGCCCCGCCGGCTCCAGCACCTGCGCATCGGCCGGCACGCTCACCGCGGGCAGATAGACGCGGAACTCTGCCCCCAGCCCCGGCCCGGCGCTCAGCGCCTCGACGTGGCCACCGTGGAGCTTGACCAGCAACTGGACCAGCGTCAGCCCGATGCCCAGGCCCCCCTGGCTGCGGTCCAGTGCGCGGTGCCCCTGCTCGAACAGGTCGAACACCCGCGGCAGCAGCTCGGCCTCGATGCCCATGCCGTTGTCGCGCACGCTGACGATCGCCTGCCCGTCTTCGGCAGTGACGCTCACCTGCAGGTTGCCGTCGTCCTGGGTGTACTTGACGGCATTGCTGAGCAGGTTGCTCACGACTTGCTGGATGCGAGCCCCATCCCCCTGCACCAACACCGGTGTCGGGGGCAGCGCCAGCGTCAGCAGCTGGCGCCGCGCGCTGATGCTGGGGCGCTGCGCCTCGACGCATTCGGCCACCAGCGCGCCCAGATCGAGCGACGCGCGCTGCAGCACGATCTTGCCCTGGCTGATGCGCGCAACGTCCAGCAACTCGTCGACCAGGCGCGTCAGCTGCCGAACCTGGCGGTCGGTGATGTCGGTGGCCCACATCAGCGTGCTGTCGTTGGGTGCCTTGCGGCGGATCACCTCGACCGCATTGCGGATCGGCGCCAGCGGGTTGCGCAGCTCGTGCGACAACATGGCGAGGAACTCGTCCTTGCGGCGGCTGGCTTCTTCGAGCCGGGCTTCGGCCTGGCGCCGCTCGGCGATCTCGACCTGCAGGCTCTGGTGCAGCCGCGCAGCAGCAAAGACGATCGCCGCACGGGTGGCGACCTCGTCCAGCAGCGCCTCGCCCAGGGTCGTCACCGGGCCGTGCAGCAACAAGGCCCCCAGCACGCGATCGCCATGGCGCAACGGAACGACCCGCAACGCATCGCGACACACCGTGCCCGGCACCGCCGCTGCGCCTGCCGTGGGCAGCGCGACGCTCAGTGCCTCCAGCTCGGCAGGCATCAGGCCATCCGTCGCCACGTCATGGGTTCGACTGGCGCCATCGTGCCGGCGCACGGCATGCTCGATCTGCATCCGCTCGTCGACCAGCACCACCGCTGCCGCATGGCACAGCGCCGGCACCACCAGCGTCATCAGCTTGTGCAGCCCGGTGCGCACGTCGAGCACACCCGACAACGAATGGCTCAGCTCCGACAGGTAGGCCGAACGGCGCGTCGACTCCTCGGCCACCTGCAGCGCGGCGGCCGACGCAGCCAGCGCGACGCGCTCGTCGGCCTGCCGGGCGATGCGCTTTTGCAGCACGTGCAGCTCGACGAACACCCGCACCTTCGAGCGCAGCACCTCGGGCACCACCGGCGAGAGGATGTAGTCCACCGCACCGAGCGAATAGCCACGCGTGGTCTGCAGCTCATCGGCATACGAGGTGATGAAGATGATCGGCGTATGGGCCGAGCGACGGTGGCGGCGGATCAGCGCCGCGGTTTCGAAGCCATCGATGTCGGGCATGTTGACATCGAGCAGGATCACCGCGAATTCGTGCCTGAGCACCTCGCGCAAGGCCTCGGTGCCCGAGCGCACGAAGATCAGGTTCTGGTCCAGGTCCTCCAGCACCGTCTTGAAGACCAGCAGCTTTTCCTGCAGGTCGTCGACGACCAGGATGTTGGCCTTCTCAGCGTCGTGTATCAACGCGGACATCTCTCGCTCCGATTCAGGCGCGCGCAGCGCCGCCTGCCATCAAGCGGCGTGCGCGGATCCGGCTTCGCCGGTCCGCTGCGCGAGCCCCCCTGGGGGGCTTCGCCCGGACATGAACAGTCCTGAGGACTCTTCGTGCCTGGCGAAGGGCCGAGCCTCTGGCTCGGCGCGGCCTGCAAGGCAGGCCCCGGAAGGGGCCGTGGGGGCCTCATCTGCACAGCCAGCCTCTCAACACAGCCAGCAAGTTCATCGGATCGACCGGCTTGGAGAGGTAGTCCCAGGCCCCCGCTTCGATGCACTTCTGCCGGTCGCCCTTCATCGCCTTGGCCGTCACCGCCACCATCGGCAGCTCGCGTCCGCGCGGCAGCTTGCGGATCTGCTGCATCGTCGCGATGCCATCCATCTCGGGCATCATGATGTCCATCAACACGATGTCGATCTCCGGGTCGGTCTCGACCAGGCGGATCGCCTCGCGCCCGTTGTCGGCCGAGACGATGACCATGCCGACCTCGTCCAGCACCGTCGCCAGCGCGAAGATGTTGCGCATGTCGTCGTCGACGATCAATGCCTTCTTTCCTTTCAGGCCGTTCTGGGCGGCCAGCGTCTGTTCGATCTCGCGCCCTTCCTCGTCCGAGAGCAAGCCCGGGCCCCGGTGCAGCCAGAAGGCGATCTGGGCGCGCAAGTCCTTGAGCGAGTCGGCCTCGCGCTGGCCATAGCCGCCCGGGCTGCGGCCCCAAGGCGACGTTTCCTGCCGCCGCTGGCGGTACAGCACCACCGGCAACTGGCACACGCCGCGGCGCTCGGCCAATGCGTCGAGGATGTCCTCGGGCCCGAAGTCGGGCACCGTTTCGTCCACCAGCACGCAGTCGGCCTCCATCAGCAGGCGGCGCGCTTGCGCGGCGTCGTCGGCGAGCAGCGGTTGCACGTCGGCGTCCAGCTCTTCGACCAGCTGGTTTCGCAATGGCGACGGCGGCATCACCACCGCCAGGCGCTTGACGGGCCGCTCCACATAGCTGAACAGCTCGTCGATGGCCGCCTTGGCCTCGTCGGCCGATTGCAGCGGCTTGGACAGGAAACCGATCGCGCCCGACTGCAGCGCCCGGTCGCGCGCATCGTCGGTCGACACGACGCAGATCGGGATGTGGCGGGTCGCCATGTCGGCCTTCAGCCGGTCGAGGATGCGCCAGCCTTCCATGTCGGGCAGGTGGATGTCCAGCGTGATCACGCTGGGGTGGTGCTCGCGCGTCATCGTCAGCGCGCTGGCCCCCGTGCCGGTGACCAGCCCCTTGAAGCCGCTGGCCCGGGCCGACTCCAGCATCACCTTGGCGAAGCCGAGATCGTTCTCGACGATCAGCATCACCCGGTCCCCGGCACCGATGTCGTCGCGGTCGTCGTCGGCATGGTTGGCAAACAGCAACGGCGTCACCGCGTCCAGCGGGTCGGTCACTTGCAGCGACGCGATCTCGACGCGCGGCAGCGCCTGCGGGCGAACCGGGGCCGGCAACGGCGCGTCCAGCCGGATCTGCGGTGGCTCGCCGGCTCCATGGGCCAGTGTTTCCGCGGGCGCCTGCCGGCCATGGCGGCCGGCGCGCGTCGGGCTGTAGTTCTGCGGCAGGTACAACGTGAAGACGCTGCCCTGGCCGGGCGCGCTGACGAGGCGGATCTCGCCGCCGAGCAGGCGCGAGAGTTCACGGCTGATCGCCAGCCCCAGGCCGGTGCCGCCGTACTTGCGGCTGGTCGAGCCATCGGCCTGCTGGAAGGCCTCGAAAATGATCTGCTGCTTGTCAGGCGAGATGCCGATGCCGGTGTCTGCCACCGAGAAGGCGATCACCTGGCTGGCGCGGTTGAGCTCTTCGTTTTCCCGCGACCAGCCGCCGGTGGCCTGCGAGATGCTGAAGGTCACCTGGCCGACGTGGGTGAACTTGAACGCGTTCGACAGCAGGTTCTTGATGATCTGCTGCAGCCGCTTGACGTCGGTGATCAGGCTCTTGGGCAGCGGCGGCTCGAGCTGCACGACGAAGTCGACATGCTTGGATTCGGCGAAGTGGCGGAACCCCCGCTCGATCGAGCGGTGCAGCTCGTCGATGCGCAGCTCGGAGACATCGACCGCGACCGTGCCGGACTCGATCTTCGACAGGTCCAGGATGTCGTTGATCAGCATCAGCAGGTCGTTGCCCGACGCGTGGATGGTCTTCGAGAACTCGACCTGTTTCGGGCTGAGGTTGCCGTCGGGGTTCTTGCACAGCTGGTCCGACAGGATCAGCAGCGAGTTCAGCGGTGTGCGCAGCTCGTGCGACATGTTGGCCAGGAACTCGCTCTTGTACTTCGAGGTCAGCGCCAGCTGCTCGGCCTTTTCCTCCAGTGCCTGGCGGGCCTGTTCGACCTCGGCGTTCTTGCGCTCGACCTCCTGGTTCTGGTGGGCCAGCAGGCGCGCCTTGTCCTGCAGCTCCTGGTTGGTCTGCTGCAGCTCTTCCTGCCGGCTGCCCAGCTCGGAGGCGAGCGACTGCGATTGCTTCAGCAGGTCTTCGGTGCGGGTGTTGGCCTCGATCGTGTTGATCACGATGCCGATCGACTCGGTCAGTTGGTCGAGGAAGGCCTCGTGCACCGGGTTGAAGTGCTCGAGCGACGCCAGCTCCAGCACGCCGCGCACCTGGCCTTCGAAGACCACTGGCAGCACCAGCACGTCCATCGCCGCATGTTCGGACAGGCCCGACGCAATGCGAAACGCCTCGCTCGGCGTGTTGGTCAGCAGGATCTTGCGCTTGTCGATCGCACACTGGCCGACCAGTCCCTGGCCCAGGTCGACCAGCTTGCCGTGGGCGCTCTGCCCGCCGCTGGCATAACTGGCCAGCAGCTTCAGCTGCGGCAGCTCGACGCTGGCGCTCATCACGTAGAACTCGGCCTGCTGCGCGCCGACCACCGGCGCCAGCTCGGACAGGATCAACTGGCCCACCGTGACCAGGTCTTTCTGGCCCTGCAGCATGCGGCTGAATTTCGCGAGGTTGGTCTTCAACCAGTCCTGCTCGGTGTTCTTCTGCGTCGTGTCCTTCAGGTTGCGGATCATCTCGTTGATCGTGTCCTTCAGGGCCGCCACCTCGCCCTGCGACTCGACCGTGATCGAACGCGCGAGGTCACCCTGCGTCACCGCGGTCGCCACCTCGGCGATCGCGCGCACCTGCGTCGTCAGGTTGGCCGCGAGTTCGTTGACGTTCTCGGTCAGGCCCTTCCAGGTGCCCGCCGCGCCCGGCACCTTCGCCTGGCCGCCCAGCTTGCCTTCGACGCCTACTTCGCGCGCCACCGTCGTCACCTGATCGGCGAAAGTGGCGAGCGTGTCGATCATCGAGTTGATCGTCTCGGCCAGCGCGGCAATCTCGCCTTCGGCCTCCACCGTCAGCTTGCGCTTCAGGTCGCCGTTGGCCACCGCGGTCACCACCTTCGCGATGCCGCGCACCTGAGACGTCAGGTTGCCGGCCATGAAGTTCACGTTGTCGGTCAGGTCCTTCCAGGTGCCCGACACGCCCTTGACCTGGGCCTGGCCGCCCAGCCGCCCTTCCGTGCCTACCTCACGCGCCACCCGCGTCACTTCGGCCGCGAACGACGACAACTGGTCGACCATCGTGTTGATCGTCGCCTTCAGCTCGAGGATCTCGCCCTTCACGTCGACCGTGATCTTCTTGCTCAGGTCGCCGGCCTGCACGGCCTTGGTCACGTCGGCGATGTTGCGCACCTGGCTCGTCAGGTTCGAGGCCATCAGGTTGACCGAGTCGGTCAGGTCCTTCCAGGTGCCGGCCACGCCCTGCACGTCGGCCTGGCCGCCCAGCTTGCCCTCGGTGCCCACCTCACGCGCGACGCGGGTCACTTCCGCGGCGAACGACCGCAGCTGGTCGACCATCGTGTTGATGGTGTTCTTCAGCTCCGAGATCTCGCCCTTCACGTCGACGGTGATCTTCTTGCTCAGGTCACCGGCGGCCACCGCGGTGGTCACCTCGGCGATGTTGCGCACCTGCGAGGTCAGGTTGCCGGCCATGAAGTTGACCGACTCGGTCAAATCCTTCCAGGTGCCGGCCACCCCTTCCACCGCCGCCTGGCCGCCGAGCTTGCCTTCGGTGCCCACTTCGCGCGCCACGCGGGTCACTTCCGCGGCGAACGACCGCAGCTGGTCGACCATCGTGTTGACGGTGTTCTTCAGCTCCAGGATCTCGCCCTTCACGTCGACCGTGATCTTCTTCGACAGGTCGCCCGCCGCCACCGCCTTGGTCACGTCGGCAATGTTGCGCACCTGCGAAGTCAGGTTCGAGGCCATCGAATTGACCGACTCGGTCAGGTCCTTCCAGGTGCCGGCCACGCCCTGCACGTCGGCCTGGCCGCCCAGCTTGCCCTCGGTGCCCACCTCGCGCGCCACGCGCGTCACTTCCGCGGCGAACGACGACAGCTGGTCGACCATCGTGTTGATGGTGTTCTTCAGCTCCGAGATCTCGCCCTTCACGTCGACGGTGATCTTCTTCGACAAGTCGCCGGCGGCCACCGCGGTGGTCACCTCGGCGATGTTGCGCACCTGCGAGGTCAGGTTGCCGGCCATGAAGTTGACCGACTCGGTCAAATCCTTCCAGGTACCGGCCACGCCTTCCACCGCCGCCTGGCCGCCGAGCTTGCCTTCTGTGCCCACCTCGCGCGCCACGCGGGTCACTTCCGCGGCGAACGACCGCAGCTGGTCCACCATCGTGTTGATGGTCGCCTTCAGCTCCAGGATCTCACCTTTCACGTCGACGGTGATCTTCTTGCTCAGGTCACCGGCTGCCACGGCCTTGGTCACGTCGGCGATGTTGCGCACCTGAGAGGTCAGGTTGCCGGCCATCGAGTTCACCGAATCGGTCAAGTCCTTCCAGGTGCCCGACACGCCCTTCACCTCGGCCTGGCCGCCCAGCCGGCCTTCGGTGCCGACCTCGCGCGCCACGCGCGTCACTTCGGCCGCGAACGACGACAGCTGGTCGACCATCGTGTTGATGGTCGACTTCAGTTCCAGGATCTCGCCCTTCACGTCGACGGTGATCTTCTTGCTCAGGTCACCGGCCTGCACGGCCTTGGTCACGTCGGCGATGTTGCGCACCTGGTCGGTCAGGTTGCCGGCCATCGAGTTGACCGAATCGGTCAGGTCTTTCCAGGTGCCGGCCACGCCCTGCACCTCGGCCTGGCCGCCGAGCTTGCCTTCGGTGCCGACCTCCCGCGCAACGCGGGTCACTTCCGCGGCGAACGAGCGCAGCTGGTCGACCATCGTGTTGATGGTGTTCTTCAGCTCGAGAATTTCGCCCTTCACGTCAACGGTGATCTTCTTGCTCAGATCACCGGCCGCCACCGCCGTCGTCACCTCGGCGATGTTTCGAACTTGAGACGTCAGGTTGCCGGCCATGAAGTTGACCGACTCGGTCAGGTCTTTCCACGTGCCGGCGACGCCTTGCACGTCGGCCTGGCCGCCGAGCTTGCCTTCCGTGCCGACCTCACGGGCCACACGTGTCACTTCGGCGGCGAACGACCGCAGCTGGTCCACCAGCGTGTTGACGGTGTTCTTCAGCTCCAGGATTTCGCCCTTGCCGTCGACGGTGATCTTCTTGCTCAGGTCACCCGCCGCGACCGCCTTGGTCACGTCGGCGATGTTGCGCACCTGGCTGGTCAGGTTGCCGGCCATGGAGTTGACCGAATCGGTCAGGTCTTTCCAGGTACCGGAGACCCCCTCGACCCTCGCCTGGCCACCGAGCGAGCCTTCTGTGCCCACCTCGCGGGCCACACGTGTCACTTCCGACGCGAACGAACGCAGCTGGTCGACCATCGTGTTGATGGTGTTCTTCAAGGTCAGGAACTCGCCTTTGACATCGACCTCGATCTTCTTCGACAGATCGCCCTTGGCCACCGCCGTGGTCACGTCGGCGATGTTGCGCACCTGGTCGGTCAGGTTGCCGGCCATCGAGTTGACCGAATCGGTCAAGTCCTTCCAGGTGCCGGCCACGCCCTTGACGGTCGCCTGGCCGCCGAGCTTGCCTTCGGTGCCTACTTCGCGCGCGACGCGGGTCACCTCGGCCGAGAAGTTGCCGAGCTGGTCGACCATCTTGTTGATCGTCTGTGCGGTGTGCAGGAATTCGCCTTCGAGCGGCCGGCCGTCGACCTCCAGCGCCATGCTCTTGCTCAGGTCGCCCTGCGCCACCGCGCCGATCACGCGGGCCACTTCGGAGGTCGGGTGCACCAGGTCGTCGATCAGCGAGTTGATGCAATCGATCGACTCGCCCCAGAAGCCGCGTGACGCGCGCAGCGATGCGCGCTGCTTCAGCTTGCCCTGCTTGCCAACGACCTGGCGCAGACGGGCCAGTTCCTGAGCCATGTTGGCGTTCTGTTCGACCACGTCGTTGAACGCATCGGCCACCCGGCCGGCCACGCCCGACCAGTGGTGCGGCAGGCGCACGCTGGCGTCGCCATCGCGCAAGGCGATCAGGGCGGTCAACAGCACATGCAGCTCATGCACCGGCTCGAGCTTGACCGTTGTTTCGATGGCGCTCATCGGCACCCTCCTGGTAATACTGCGGCCATGCGGGGCGACAGCCGTAACGCAGCTCAGTGCAGCTTCCATGCCACCGTTGTCGGCGTCGAGCCTGGCGTGTGACGGCAGCCCGCGGGCCCGGGCATGCGGGCTGCCACGCGATAGGCAGCCCCTCCCTTCCACCCCTGGCCCAATGCCGGCTGCCCGGGAAGACTTGCCTGCCGTCGGTAAGCTTTACCGACGAAATCGCTGTTGCCTGGTCATCCGTCACGGCGACCCGCCAGGGTCAAGTCGGCGGTCAGCGGCGCCTGTGCTGCGGTGCAGCGCGTTCAGCGTGCGATGGTGGCGTTGGTGACCCGCCAGACGACGTTGCCCACGTCATCGGCCACGAGCAATGCGCCCTTGCCGTCGAGCGCCACACCCACCGGCCGGCCGTAGGCCTCGCCTTGGGGGCTCAAGAAGCCGGTCAACACATCCACCGGCAGCGCGCCGGCCGCCGGCTTGGGGCCGTCGAAGCGCACGAAGACCACCTTGTAGCCGCTGCGCGGCTCACGGTTCCACGAGCCATGCTGGCCGATGAACACGCCGTGCGCGAAGGCCGCCGGCAAGGTGGTGCCGTCGGAGAAGGTCAGCCCGAGCGAGGCGGTGTGCGAGCCGAGCGCATAGTCGGGCGCCACGGCCTTGGCGACCATCTCCGGTTTCTTCGGCGAGACGCGCGCGTCGACATGGGCGCCGAAGTAGCTGTAGGGCCAACCGTAGAACGCCCCGTCCCGCACCGAGGTCAGATAGTCCGGCACCAGGTTGTCGCCCAGCTCGTCGCGCTCGTTGACGACCGTCCACAAGACCTTGCTGCCCGGCTCCCAACCCATGCCGTTGGGGTTGCGCAACCCGGTGGCGAACAAGCGCTTCTGGCCCGTCGCGATGTCGATCTCCCAGATTGCTGCGCGCCCTTCTTCGGCCTCCATGCCGCGTTCGGCGACATTGCTGTTGGAGCCGACGGTCGCATAAAGCTTGGTGCCCGCCGGGTTGGCGATCAGGCTCTTGGTCCAGTGGTGGTTGATCGGGCCGGCGGGCAGGTCGGCCAGCTTGGTTGCGGCCGCGCTGATGCGGGTGTCGCCAGTGCGGTAGGGGAAGCGCAACACGGCGTCGGTGCACGCGATATACAGGTGATCGCCGACCAAGGCCATGCCGAACGGCGAGTTGAGGTTCTCCAGCAGCACGCTGCGGACCTCGGCCGCGCCATCGCCATCGGCGTCGCGCAGCAGCGTGATGCGGTTGGGGCTGGGCGTGCCGGCACCAGCCTCCTTCATCTTGGCCTTCATCACCATGCCCTTCAAACCTTTGCCTTCTTCGGGCCTGGGCGGGGCGTTGGTTTCGGCGACCAGCACATCCCCATTGGGCAACACGAGCAACCAGCGCGGGTGGGTCAGGCCGGTGGCGAACGCTTTGACCGCCAACCCGGTTGCCGCCACCGGCGCGGTGCCGGGTGGCCAAGGCTTGGCCTTGGCGACGTTGACGGTCGGGATCAGCTGCTTCTCGGGCGCCGGCAGGTTCGGATTGGGCCCGTAGCCCGGGTCGACGGCCGTCGGTGCCGCACTGCTGCAGCCGGCCATGGCGGCCCACACGAGGCTGCACAAGATCCAGGACGAGGCATGCATGGTCATCCCCTGCAGTGTGCGCTCAGTGCGCGGGCGAACTCGAAGACCGGCTCGAGGTCCGGGCCGGCACCTTGCCATGACGGAGCCGCCTGGCATCACGGGCCCTCAGCCGCGCTGCCGCTGCTTGCGCCAGCGGTCGAACTCTTCGACGAACTTGGCGTAGCGGTCCTGCCGCCAGTGCCGGTAGTCGTCGTCCAGGCTGTCCAGGTGCTCCGTACGCCACTGCTGGTAGTCGGGATCAAATTCGGTCTGGGGAGCGCCGGTGCGGCGGCCGTGGGCATAGCGGCCATCGGGGTTGCCGCCGTACCCGCTGGTACCGCCGAAGTTCTCGCCGCCGTACGGCCGGCCACCGTGGGCACTGTCGTGGCCGCCGACCGGCAGGCCGCGCCCACCCGCTCGGCCACCGAACTGGCCGCCGCCATAGCCCTGGTCCGGCCGGCCCCAGCGCGGGCGGTTGCCCTCGGGCGGACCGAACACACCACGTTCGTCGGCCGACGTCCGGCCGGCGGACGACGCCACGCCGGGCGCGCCGCTGTACCCACCCTGGTTGCTGCCGCCAGCCCCATCTTCATCGCCCGTCGAGCGGCCGAGGGCCGGCCGGGTTGGCGTCTTGTCTGATGGTGTTTGCATCGTTCGCCCCTGTCTTGCGTTCGAAACACGGTGCGGAACCGGCCGCACGATCCGTGAAGCGAAGCAGCAAGCCCTATACCCGATCGGCCGCCGTCGGACACCGGCCCGGCACGGGGGCACACGCCTTGCCAAAGGCAGCGCATCGGGGACGAGATTTTGAAAGGAAGGGCGCCCGTGCCAGCCGAATGCACCTCCCGTGGCATTGCCGCATCCGCCGCCTGCCGCTCCCTCTGCCGAAGGCCGAGGGGCTGATGGCCAACCCGCGCATCCTGACCGTCGCACCCTGCAGGCCGTCGCTGGCCTGCTGCGTAGCCGACGCCCTGCGCCTGCGCTGCGCCGCGCTGGACGAGACGCTGCGCCAGCGCTGCGGGCCGGACCTGATCCTCGCGCTGCTGCGCGACATCGAGCGGCTGACCGATGAGCTGAAAGTCGCACTGGACGCGCAGGATCTGCTCGACGGTATCCGCCGGCAGCCGACTTGAGCGGCTCGACGCCGCGTCAGCCGACGGTCACCACAAGCCCTCCGTCAGCGCCGCCACCTGGGGTGTTCGGCGGATGCGTTTCAGGCCGCGATCCGCCCATGCAGCAGGGCCATCGGCGATGAGGCGAACTGGCGCGTCAGCGTCTCGGTCAACGTGCGGTAGTCGACCGGCTTGGTGATGTAGCCCTCGAAGCCGGCCCGCATCGCCGCTTCGATCTGCTCGGGCATCGCATCGGCACTGACCGCAATCACCGGGATCTGGCGCGTGCGCGCATCGGCCTTCAAGGCCTTGATGACCGTAAAGCCGCTGCCATCGGGCAGGTGCATGTCGAGGAAGATCAGGTCCGGCTTCGACAGCGCGGCCTCCAGCCCCTGCGCACAGGTCGGCGCCACTTGCAGCGACACGTTGTCGACCAGGCCGATGAAGCCTTCCATCACCAGCGCGTTGACCGGGTCGTCTTCGATGTAGAGCAAACGGCGCTGCGTGGCACCGACCGATGTCGGGTCGTCCAGACCCTGGAAGTCGGTCGCCGCGCCTTCGCCCTGCGGCAGCTTGGCCGCCGGCAGCGTGAAGCAGAAGCAGGCACCGCACGGCGCATCGAACAACTGGATGTCGCCGCCCATCAGCTGCGCCAGCTTGCGGCTGATCGTCAGCCCGAAGCCATTGCCGACGTAGCGATCTTCGGTGTCCAGGCGCTCGAAGGGTTCGAACAGGCGCTCACGCCGCTCCAGCGACACGCCGGGGCCTTCGTCGCACACAAGCAGGTCGATCTGGTCGCCGCTGGCGGCGCGCTGCGCCTTCACGCGCACCGTGGAGTCGGGCGGGCTGAACTTGATCGCATTGGCCAGCAGGTTGATCAGCACCTGCCGCGTCGCCCGTTCGTCGGCCAGCACACCCTCGACCTGCGGCGACACTTCGACCTTGAGCTTGATCCGCGCATGCGCCGCCTGCGGTGTGACCATTTCGATGCTGCGCTCGATCGAGTCCTTGACCGAGATCGGCTGCGGCCGTATCTCGACGCGTCCGGCCTCGAGTGACGAGATGTCCAGCATGTCGTTGATCAACGACAGCAAGTGCTCGCCCGCATGGTGGATATGGCGGGCCGATCGGCCCGGCTCGATGGTGCTGTCTGCAAACCGCAGACGCAGCAACTGCGCGAAGCCGATGATGGCATTCAACGGCGTGCGCAGCTCATGGCTCACGCGCGACATCAGCTCGGCCCTGGCGGCGGCGGAACGCGCAGCCGTGTCACGCTCGATGCGCATCGACTCGAGCTGTTCGCGCTCGTTGACCTCGTCGGTCACGTCCGTCACCACGCCGTAGAAAGTGACGCTGCCGTCGTCCTGCCGCTCCGGGATCGCCTGCGCGAACAGCACGCGCTCGCCACGCCGCGGCAGCCGCACCCGGTAGCTGGTGCGCCAACGGCTCAGCGTGGCCGCCGCCCGCAGAACCGACTCCCGCACGCGGGGCGCATCGTCGGGGTGGATGCGTTGGTGCAGCACACTCGCATCGTCGCGCACCTGCTCGGGCGTGAGTTCGTAGACCGCTTCGATGTGCTCGCTGGCGTACGGCATCTGGGTCGTGCCGTCGGGGTAGATGCGAAACTGGTAGATCAGGCCTGGGATGACCGCGGCGATGCGTTGCAGCGCCCGGCTCGCGCGGCGGCCTTCGCGTTCAGCCTGCGCGCGTGCGCTGATGTCGCGCGCAGTGCCGCGGTAGCCGCAGAACCCCTCACCGTCGTAACACGGGATGCCGAACAGCAGCAGGCAGCGGATGTCGGTGGCCTCGCCGCGGCAGATCATCACCCGCGACAGGCGCTCGCGTCGCGCCAGCAACTCGCCCAACGTGGGCGGCAAGGTCGACAGCTCGCTTCGTTCATCGGCGACGCGCACATCGGGCAGCGGCCGGCCGGGCACGAACTCGTCGGCCACGCCCCAGGCCTGCGCCAGGCCCCGTGACGCCCAGCTCAACCGGCCCTGCGCATCGGTCTCCCAGAACCAATCGCCCGACGCGGTGGTGAAGTCCGCCAGGCGCTGAGAGCTGGCCCTGAGCAGTTGCAGGCTGCGGTGCGCCGCCAGCACGGCTTCGGCGCCTGCCGCCAGGCCGACGAGTGCGCTGCGCTGCGCGTCGGTCAACGCGCGCGGCCGTTGATCGATCACGCACAGCGTACCGATGGCAACGCCGTCCAGCGTCAGCGTCTTCGCGAAGTAGGCCCGGATGTGGGGGGGGCCGCTCACCAGCGGGCTGTCTTTCACCCGTGGGTCGGTCAACGCATTGGGAATCTCGAACAGGTCGGGCTGGCCGATCGCGTGGGTGCAGAATGAACCGTCGCGCGGCCCGCTTTCGATGTCCCAGCCGAAGTGAGAGAGAACGTGTTGCCGGTCGGTCCCGACGAGGCCGACCAGCGCGATGGGGCAGTTGGTCAGTTGCGCTGCCGTGCGGGTCAATGCGTCCAGAGAGTCATGCTCGCCAACGCTCAGCTCGCGAGTGTTTTGCAGCAAGGCGTCACGTCGCCAATCCTCTGGATCTGCTTGCATGGCCGGCGGTCTCCCTGAAGGCCATTGTGTGTTGCGCAAGACCTGGCCGCTGGGTGCGGTCTGTCCAACGCGCCTCGAACTGCAGTGCGGCGAGGTGGCGGTGTGTCGGCTTTACCGCCGTCTGTGAGTTTTTGTAGCTTTGTCCGATGCCTGGAAAAAGGGCTCGAGCCCGTTGGGCCCGAGCCCCGCCTGACCGGGGCTGTCAGCTCTGGTCGCGCTTTTGTTGGCCCGGCTGGCTGCCCAGTTGGTCACGGCCGGCTTCGCGTGATCCCTGGCCCGGCTGGTCGCGGTCGAGGTTCTGGCCTTGCTGGCCCGGGGTGCCCGAACGCTGCTGCTGCTGGTCCTCAGGGCGCTTCTGCGGGGTCTGGCCCGGTTGGCCCGACTGGCCCGGACGCGGCTGTTGCTGCTGGTCCTGGCTGCGGCTGGTGTCGCTGGTGCCTTGCTGGCCGGACTTCTTGTCCTCCGGACGGTTCTGTTGCATGGTCACTCCTTAGGTTGAATCGACGGATTGCCGACGACATCGATAGAGCAATCGCAGTGCCCGAACGGTGCCGACCCAGGCCCGCGTCAGCGGCTGAGGCGCCCGATCAGGACGCCCAGCACCACCGCACCGGCCAGGTAGCTCAAGGGATGCTCGCGGATGCTGCTGCGGCACGCCTCGGCATACTCTTTTTCGATCTCGTTGAGCCGCTCTGCCTTGTTGCGCAGCAGCTCGGCGGCCTGGGCCATCGATTCGGCCGCACTGTCGACGGCGTGGTGCGCACCGCTGACGACGCGCTCGAAGCGCTGTGGCGAGGTCGAGTCCGCGCCGTTGCTGTTGCTGTTGGCGCCGCCGCCGGTCGAGGCGGTGTTGGAGGCGTAGCTTTCCTGTGGCAGATCGATGGCCATGGTGGGTCTCCTGAAAGTGAAGGTGGGGTGGGTAGTAGGGTCGAAATCACGATGAGAACGGCCGGAGGCAGCGGCAAGCGTCGTGCCCTCTTCCCCCATTCACCGCGCAGCCGGCACATGGCTTGCTCCTTGAAGCACAACCGTTGCTCAGAGGAGTTTCACCATGCCGCACAGCCACCCCAGCAGTCGCGCCGCTACCGCCGCGCGCAGCCACATCATCGAGCTGCTGCAGGAAGATCACTGGCGCCTCAAGCGTGCCTACCGCGAATTCCAGCGTCTGGATGCCGAACGCAACGGCGACCTGTGTGAATCGATCGTCCGCCGCACGCTGCATGAATTGCGCGTGCACGCCGCGCTGGAAGAGGAGCTGATCTACCCGGTGATGCGCCCGATCGTCAGCGACCCGGAGGCAGTCGACCAGGCGGAGGTCGAGCACGAGACCATTCACCAGCTGATCAGCCAGCTCGAAGCCGCCCATGCGGTCGACGAAAAGTTCTCGGCCCGCTTCGTGGTGCTGTGCGAGTACGTGCTGCACCACGTCAAGGAGGAAGAAGGCGAGCTGTTCCCTCAGCTCAAGCGCGCCAAGCTCGACTGGGAAACGCTGTGCGCCGAGTTCACCGAGCGGCGGGAGGCGCTGCTGACCGCTGACGCGATCGACAGCCTGCCCGATCCGCGTGACCTGGTCCCGACCGACGAAACCGGCCTGCTGATGACCGGCGGCCAGTATCCGGCGCGCTACCCGCCGCAAGAGGCCGGCTCGATCACCAGCCGCAAGATCTGACACGAGCCGCCTGCCATGTACTTCCATGCGTCTTAGAGCGGGTACGCCGCTTGCCCTGTTATAGGCCCATCCCATCCATTCGTGAGGAGCCAGGAATGAGAAAACTTTCCCTGATCGCGGCGGCCACCATCGCCGCTGGGACCCTGCTGGGCAGCGTCGGTTGCGCCGTGACGAGTGGCCAAAGCAGCGTTGGGCAGTATGTCGACGATTCGACGATCACCGCGCGTGTAAAGGCCAAGATGGCACAGGACCCGATGGTCAGTGCGATGCGCATCGACGTGAAGACCGTGAATGGCACCGTGCAACTGGCGGGTTTTGCCACCAGTCAGGCCGAGAAGGATGCGGCCGCCAAGATGGCTGCCGACGTGCCCGACGTGAAGTCGGTGCGCAATGACATCATCGTGCGCTCACCCAGCAACTGATCGACGCTGTCAAGAAGCGCGGGGCCTTCGGGCCCCGTTTCGGCGTTCTGAAGCCGGTTCAGAAC
This sequence comes from Ideonella sp., assembly GCF_036277275.1. Lineage (GTDB taxonomy): Bacteria > Pseudomonadota > Gammaproteobacteria > Burkholderiales > Burkholderiaceae_C > Ideonella. Next base: position 68,838 of record NZ_DASUNH010000116.1, read on the forward strand.
TTGTAGCGGTAGCCCAGCGTCGTCATCTGAACCTCCTTCGTGCCCTGCCCCTGGAACCTGAAGTCGTGGCGCTCCCATTCGAGCACCAGGGCAGATCTGCGCGCCACTTCGTAAGTCAGGCCGGCGCCGTAGGAGCCGCCCCAGCCCTTGGCGACTCCGGTCGGCAGGCCCGACAAGGCATCGGCCGTCACCTCGGTGCGGCCGAAGGTGCCGCCCACCTTGGCGAAGGCGCTCCACGACGCGCCCATCGGCCAACGCCCGAGCAGGCTGAGGTTGATGCCCTGGGCGGACGTGTGGCCACCGGCGCGCTCGGCACTTCCCATGTGGACATACCCCAGCTCGACGCCGACGTAGTCGTTGAACAGGCCCCCCACGTGCACGCGGCCGGCCAGGTCGGGGTTCTTGCAGCGGTAACCGCCGAAACCGCAGCCGGTGGAATAGCGGGCCTGGCCGAAATCGATGCCGAGGTAGCCGCTCTTGCCGATGTTCATCGGCGAGAAGCCTTCGTCGCCGAGCCCCGCCGCGGGCCCGCTGCCCGCGCCCGCCGGGGCCGGGGCCTGGGCTTGCGCGTGCACCGCGGCGGTCGCCCACACAGCCAGCGTGATCATCTGGATACACCGTTTGCGTGGGCTCATGGATCGTCCTCCAACTGAAACCGGACAGACACCGCTTGGCAACATCGTGGCAATTGCAATTCCGCTTTGCTGTCGGACGCCACCGCATCCGCAGCTGCTCTAAAGTCCGAGCGTGCTGTGGGCCAAACGGCCTGCAGCGCCCCCGTTCCCATCACCCATGCCGATTTCGATCCGTTCACGCCTGCTGCTGTTGCTGATGTCGGTGCTGCTGCCCGCGATGGCCGGCGCGTTGTGGGTGCTCGTCGACACCTTCCGCGGCGAGCGACAAACGATGCAAAGAGGCCTGCGCGACACGGCCAGCGCGCTGTCGATGGTGGTCGACCGGGAGCTGATGCAGCGCGCGGCCATCGCCCGCACGCTGGCCATGTCGTCGCTGCTGGACGCGGCGCCCACGCTGACGAAGGAACAGCTGAGCTACTTCGACAGCCAGGCTCGGCAGGCGCTGCAGGGCCTGGGCGGCTGGGTCGAGCTGCATTCGGCGCAGGGCCTGCTGCTGAGCACCCGCTACCCGCCCGGCATGCCCGGCCAGGCGCAAGGGGCGGCCAGCGTGCCGGCCGCTCTGGTAGAGACCGAGCAGGTCGGCCCCCTGGCGCGCGATCCGGCCAACGGCGAATGGCGGGCCTCGGTGATGGCGCCGGTGCGGCGCGCCGACCGCACCGTGCTGAACCTGGCCGTCACGATCCTGCCGCTCGAGTTGCAGCAAATCGTCGACCACCAGCGCCTGCCACAAGGCTGGGCCGCCACCGTGATGGACGGCCAGGGTGCGGTGGTCGCGCGGCACCCGGGCGGCTCGTCTTACGTCGGCCGCGCCGCCGTCCCCGATCTGCGGCCGCAGATCGCCGCCAGGCGCGAAGGGCTGTTCGAATCGACCTCGCTCGACGGCGAGCCGATGACCGGCTACTTCAGCACCTCGCCACAGGGTTGGACCTTCGTCACCGCGGTGCCGCGCTCGCAGCTCGCGGGCCAGGTGCCGGCAGCGGTGATGCAGTTGCTGCTGGTCGGGGCGGTGTTGCTGGGGGTGGCGATCGTCGGCGCGCGCTGGCTGTCGCGCCGCATCGTCGAGCCGGTGGTCGCGCTGAAGGACATGGCCGAGCGCATGCAGGCCGGTCTGCCGGTGCATGCCGAGCCGACCGGCATCGAAGAATGCGACAAGGTCGCCAATGCGCTGGAAGCGGCGGCGTACGCGCAGCAGCGGGCGCGCGGCGAGCTTGAGCGCCGGGTCAACGACGCCATCGCGCGCACCCGCGAGGCCGAGCAGCGGGCTTCGCACAACCAGCGGGTCGAGGCCCTGGGACGCCTGACCGGCGGCGTGGCGCACGACGTCAACAACCTGCTCGGCGTGATCAGCAACAGTGCCTACCTGATCGAGCGGCGCAACGACGGCCAGCTCGACCTGGGCTCGCCGCTGGCGGCGACGATGCGTGCGGTCGAGGCCGGCCGCCGGCTGACCCAGCACCTGCTGCGCTTCGCCGGACGCCATGCCACGCGGCCCGAGCGGGTGGACCTCGCCACCGCCCTGCCCGAGCTGCGCGAGCTGCTGGGCATCGTGCTGGGCAAGCGCATCGCGATCGAGGTCAAGGTTGCCGCCGACACCCGAGCGATCGTCGTCGACGCCGGCGAGCTGGAGCTGGCGTTGATCAACCTGGCGTTGAACGCCCGCGACGCCCTGCCCAACGGTGGCCACCTGACCGTGGAGGCCGGCAACGCAGGCGCCGCCGAGATCGCCGAGTTGCCGCCCGGCGACTATGTGCTGATCAGCGTCACCGACGATGGCACCGGCATCGCCGACGAGGTGGCCAACCGTGCCTTCGAACCCTTCTTCACCACCAAGGCCACGGGTCTGGGCAGCGGGCTCGGCCTGAGCCAAGTGCACGGCTTCTGCACCGAGGCCGGGGGCCTGGCACGCATCGCCGGCACGCCGGGCCAGGGCACCACGGTGTCGCTGGTCCTGCCGGCAGCGGCGGCCGCGGCGGCACCGCCCCCCACCCGTCGACAGCCGGCGGCAACCGAGGCGATGGCCGGCCTGCGGATCCTGGTGGTCGAAGACAACGAGTCACTCGGCGACATGACCGCGGCACTGCTGGGCTCGTACGGCTGCCGGGTTCACCTGGCCCGCAACGCCGAGCAGGCACTGGGCTGCTTCGACGGCGGCGAGCCGCCTTTCGATGCGGTCCTGTCCGACATCGTGATGCCCGGCGGAATGGACGGCGTCACGCTGGCCCGCCAGTTGCGCGAGCGCTACCCGCAGCTGCCGCTGGTGCTGATCAGCGGCTTCAGCCATGTCCGGCCGGCCGAAGGCGAGTTCACCGTGCTGAGCAAGCCTTGCAGCCCTGATGGCCTGGTCGGCGCCTTGCGGCAGGCGGTGGCGGACAAAGCCTGACAGCGGCGCGCGAGACACCGGGCGCGCACAATGTCGGCAGCCTGTTGTGTGGGCGAGGCCGCCATGAAACGACGTCACTCCTTAGTCCTGACTGCCGCGCTGGGCCTGATGGCCGCGTCGTCGGCGCGGGCCGAATCCCTGCGCTGCAACGGCAGCAGCACCAGCGAAGGTGAATCGCGCCTCGCGGTGCTCTACAAGTGCGGCGAGCCGCTGCTGAAAGACAGCTACTGCGCCCCATGGGTGCAGGCCGGCACGTTGCAGCCGCTGCCCAGCGCCTATGCGGCGGTGGTGACGCCGTGCCAACCCGTCGAGGAATGGGTCTACGACCGCGGCCCCGGCAACCTGATGGCCACGGTGCGCTTCAAATCCGGCGTCGTGCAGTCCATCGTCTACGGCCGCGCGCCGCAGTGACCATGGCGCTCGCCCTCCTCGACCCCGACGACCCTCGACCGCAAGGCTGCGCGGCATGACGCACCGACTCTCCCACTTCATCCGCGCGGCCCGGGCCGCGACCCTGTGCCTGCCGCTGGCCACGTTCGCCGCCACGCCGGCCGAAGACGAGGTGATGGCCGTCACCCAGGCCGCCTGCGACGCCTTCCGGCTGCGCGACCTGTCAGCGCTCGACCGCCTGCTGGCGCCGGAGTTCACGATCGTCGGCCCGGCCGGCGATGTGCAGCCGCGCAGCCAGGCCATCGACGAGGTCAAGGCCGGCGATCCGCAGTACCAGGTCTTGCGCAACCACGACATGGTCGCCCATGTCTACGGCGACGCGGCCACCGTCCAGGGCATCACTTCGTTGAAGGGCCGCTCGGGCGGCCAGGACTTCGAGGTCGACGTGCGCTTCACCGACACGCTGGTGCGGTTCAACGGCCAATGGCGTCTCGTCGTCAGCCACGTCACGCGGCTCGCGAAGAAGCCCTGAGACCCGGGCCAACCTCTCTCGGCCATCGAACGGCCTGACGCGCGCGTGGTGGCCGCCATCGGCGAAGCGGGCCAGCTCGGAGCCTGGGAGTTTTTCGGGCGTGCAGGCTCTCAGGCCACGACCAGCCCGGCCGATGCCAGGCGCGATTTGATTGCCGCAAAGCCGCCCTCGTACTCCCAGTACATCACCCGCCCATGCGACGAGGTGACCAGCAGGTACTTCTCGGATACCGATTGGATCCGGTCGACGGCCACCAGCTTTTCGACGAAAGCCTCGTCCCGGATCTCTTCGACGACTTCCTGGTTGTCGTCGGTGTAGCCATGCATCACGATGGCCGAGCGGACACGAACAGAGATGAATGTCATGGTGGGCGGCAAATGGGTGGGTGACGCCCATTCTGGCGCGGCCCCGCCAGCCCTGCAGCCGTGGGGTTAGCGTCATGGGAGCGACTGCTAAACTGCCAACCGGGCTGTCAGGACGCCCACCTCGCGAAAGCAGACGCACCTGCATCGCAAGCCCTTCGCTTGCATACCCTCCGACATGGCCACCCGCGAGAAGGCCATCCGTCCCGATGGAGTTGGTATGCGCACTCAACGCGTTTCCTCATTGCATCCGCCTGGTTCGGCGGAACGGCCCTCGGCGGCCGCAACGGCGCTCGACCGGGTGCTTCGCCAGGCCCGCAGGCTGCACCGGGCCGCTCAGTCCGGCCCGCTGCTGCTGGCCATGCCCGCGCTGCGGCGAGCCCATGCGGCCGGGGTCTTTCCGGGCCGATCGCTCATCGCGCTCTACCGCGAGCGGCAGCAGCTGCAGCGCAAGCACTTCCTGCGCACGCTGGCCATCGAGGCCGGCCACCCCGACTGGGAGCACTACCGCCCTGCACTGGCCACGATGCCGCCGCACGCGGTCGACCCCCTCGAATTGCCGAACGACTGTCATGCGTTCCTGAATCACTGGTTTTCGACTGAGGCCGAGGCCCGCGAGCACGCACGCCAGCATGGTGGCGCGGTCCATCGCGTCGGCACGCAGGCGGTGGTGGTCGCGGCCGAGGCACAGACACAGACACAGACAAACGCATTGGCCGCCCATGACGCCTGAACACTCGTTCACGTTGGCCAGCATCGCCGCGATGGTGGGCTGGATGCTGCTGGTCGGCGCGGCGCTCGCACCGCCCGGCACCGCACGCATCCGGCTGCTGTGGGCCGGTGGCCGATTGGTGCCGCTGCTGCTGTCGGCCGCCTACCTGGCGCTGCTGGTGTCGCACTGGCGCAGCGCACCGGGTGGTCATTTCGGCAGCCTGGATGGCGTGGCCACGCTGTTCGCGTCACGCGGCAAACTGGCCGGTGGCTGGGTGCACTTCCTCGCCTTCGACCTGTTCGTCGGCCGCTGGATGATCGACGACGTGCTGGCGCGCACAGCCCCCCGCTGGTACCTGCTGCCCTGCCTGCCGCTGACCTTTCTCTACGGACCAGCCGGGCTGCTGCTGTACTTCGCGCTGCGCCCGTCCCGTCGTCTGCCACCCCCAAAGCCCGATGACTGAAAACTAGGGGCGGTCCGGCACGCAGTCACGGCGCAGAATGCGCGCCTGACCCTGACTCCAAAGCATCGAAGATGATCGTCGTGATTGGAAGCGTCGTCGCCGCGCCGGGCCGTGTCGATGACGCACTGGCCCTGAGCCTTGCGCATGTGCAGCGCTCGCGCGCCGAGCCGGGCTGCCTCTCGCACGCCGTGCACCGCGATGCCGAAAACCCGCAGCGCCTGGTGTTTGTCGAAGAGTGGGCCGGCATGGCGGCGCTGCAACAGCATTTCCAGGTGCCGGCCTCGCGCGCGTTCGCGAAGGCACTCTCCACGATGGCGACCGAACCGCCGGCGATGACGTTGTACGAAGCCGCACCGGTGTCCATCCCGCGTGCCTGATTGTTTCAAGGAGGACCGATGTTCCTGCCCACCCCACCCGACACCGACGCCACCGCGCGCTTGGAGCAGCAAGACCTGGCCCAGCGTGGCCATGTGATGAACCTGACCCGGCTGTGGAGCTGGCGGCCCGATGTGTTCGACGGTTTCGCCGCGCTGCGCGCCGCGCTGATGAAAGACTCGGCGCTGACGCAGCGCGACTGGGGCGTGCTGGTCTGCGCCACCGCGGCCAGCCTGGGGGACTCCTACTGCGCGCTGGCCTGGGGCAAGACGCTGGCGGGGGAGGCTGACGCGGCCACCACGGTGTCGGTGCTCAATGACGAACCAGGTGGTGAGCTCACCCCGCGCGATCAGGCCCTGTCGCGCTGGGCGCGGCAGGTGGTGAGCGATCCGAACGGCAGTTCGCCGCAAGACGTCGAGGCGCTGCGCGCCGCCGGCCTGTCGGACCGCGAGATCTTCGAGGCCACCGCCTTCATCGCTTTCCGCCTGGCGTTTTCCACCGTCAACGACGCGCTCGGTGTGCGGCCCGACTGGCAGGTGGCACAGGCCGCGCCGGCCGAAGTACGGGCCGCCGTCACCTTCGGCCGCCCTGCTGCCGAGGCCCCTGCCCGATGAGCAGCCGGCCCAACACCTTCCTGCTCGCCGGCGCCGGCCTCAGTGCTGTCGCCGCGCTGTTGCATGTGGCGATCATCTTCGGCGGTGCGCCGTGGTACCGCTTCTTCGGCGCGGGTGAAGGCATGGCCAGGGCGGCCGAAGCCGGCCAGTGGTACCCGGCGCTGGTGACCACCGGCATCGCGTTCGTGCTCGGGCTATGGGCGGCGTACGCGCTGGCCGGCGCGGGCGTGATCCGGCGCCTGCCGTGGCTTCGGCTTGGCCTGTGCGTGATCACCGCCATCTATCTGGTGCGTGGGCTGGCGCTGCTGCCCGCCTGGGTGTGGGCGCCAGCGGAAGTAACGCCATTCGTGGTGTGGAGCTCGGTCATCTGCATGCTCTACGGAGCCGTGCATGTGCTGGGCGTGGTGCGAGCCTGGCCGCAGCTGTCGCGGGCCGGATAACGAAGGAGAGCGCTGATGTTTCCCTGGTTGTGGTTCTGGGCACCGCAGTTTCATTTCCCATGGAGCGGCGACGTCGCACAGCGGGTGGAGCCGAACACGCACTGGTTCTTCCAGGGCATCAACCCGTGGGCCGGCAACGCCCGCATCGAAGAGAAAGCGTTCGCCGTCGCCAGCTACGGCAAACAGCTGGGCCTGATCACCGAGGTGCTGATCGCCCAGGCCGAGCAGGTCGGCAGTGCCACGCCCGAGGCCGCCGAATCGCTGGCCAAGCTGAAGGCGATCGCGCGCGAGATCGAGGCGATCAAGAGCGGCGAGTACGAGCAGACGGCGATCGATCTCGAAGCCCGGCTGCAGGACCTGCAGCGCCGCGGCGGGCCGCGTTATGCGCAGCTCAGCGAGCGCTTGCTGCCGCTGCTGCAGGCCCGCCCCGCCACCGGCTCGTCATGACACCGGCTGGCCCTGGTCGTCGACCAGGCCATGCTGGCGGTAGACCGCCATCTCGTCGCCGGCCACGAAGCCGAAGATCTTGGGCCCCTGTGCACGCCGCTGCATCAGGTAGCTGACCTGGAACGGGATGCTCAGGCGTTCGCCGTCGGGTCGCAGGTACTCGGCGATGTACGCCACTTGCACGATGTCGTGCTCGCCGTCGATGGCCTGCGCCCGCACCCGCTCGACCCACATCCGCTGCGTGCCGATGGCCTTGTAGAAGCCATAGGCCTGCTGCAGCGCCTGCTCGAAGCCGGTGTCGTTGCTGCCCATCTGCAGCTGGCCATTGGGACCGGCCGACACGAACGACTCGGCAAAGAAGCCGCGGATCGCCGCACTGTCCACCACGTCGCCCAACGACCGCTCGAAGACGGCCGCGTAGTCATGGAACAGCGCGTCGTAGTCCGGGGAACGGTTGTCGAGTGAGGGGGACATGGGTTTTCCTCCAACGACGAGCGCCGCGCCGGCGCGGGTGCGGCGGTGGGTCAGTCCGGTTGAGACACCAGCAATCGGTCGACTGCGAAGCCTTGCGCCCGGGCCAGATCGACGGCGGCGTCCAACGCCTCGGGTTCGATGCGGGGCCGGCGCGCCAGCACCCACAAGTGGCGCCGGTCCGGCGCTCCGACCACGGCCAACGCGTAGGTCTCGTCGACGTGAAGCACCCATTGGTCGGTCCAGCCGAATGGCAACCAGCGCAACCAGGCCGGCAGGAAGCTGATCGCCAGCTTGGCCCCGTGGCTGCCCGACAGCACGCGGGCCTCGCCGCGGACCACCTGCTCCTGACCGCTGGCATCGAACCAGCCGCTCAGCACCTCCATCACGCCGCCGCCATGCACGGCGTAGTGCACCTTCGGCTGGCCACCACCGCCGCCTTGTTCGAGGTCGGTGGGCAAACGGGCGATCTCGTACCAGGTGCCGGCATAACGCCCCAGGTCCACGTGCTCCGCCGTGTGCAGCGGCGGCAGTTCGCGGCCCTCGGCGTCACGCGCGGCCTCGCCACCGCCGGCAAAGGCGCCCCGCAAGCCGCCCATCAGGTAGCGCGAGGCCGCCATGCCGAGGTTCATCAACGCACCGGTCGAGGTCGGACCCCAGCGCCGCCTCCACGACTCCGGCATGAAAGGCCAGGCCAGCGCCAGCAGCTCCAGCCAATCCAGCTTGTGGGATCGGCGCGCGTCGCCCCCGGACGTTCGCGGCGAGTGTTCGCCCATGGCGGCTGCCGGCGCCGGCCGAGGCCGCCGTCGGCGCCACAGCCACCAGCCTGCGAGCAGCGCCAGTGCGCCACTGGCCACCGGCACGATCCAGCGCGCCGGCTCGCGCGCGCGCCGCACACGCTGGCCCAGCAGCGCCACCTGATGCTTGACCCGCTGGTCGCGGGCGATCAGGGCCAACTCGGCGCGCTGGATGCGCGCGTCGAGGTCGTCGTCAGACATGTCAAGAACCGGGAGCATGGCCATCGTCGTGCGGGTTCGGTGCGGAGTCGGGGGGCGACGTCGCGCGCGGCGACAGCGTCAGGTGTCGGCGTGTGGCGGGCAGGCTCAGCCGGGTGACCAGGTACTGCACCCGTTTCAATGCGAGCACCACCGCGACCAGGTTGATCAGCAGCACCGGCAACAACGCCAGCGTCCAGTGCAGGCCCAAACCCACCAGCGCGATCACCACGCCGGCCCACAAGGCCAGCCAGGCGGTGACGCCCAGGATCGCGATCGCCACCACCCAGGCCACGATGCGCGCCAGCGCCGAACCCGCGCGCCCGAGTTCGAGCGCGAACAACTCGACCCGGTCGCTGACCAGCCCCGGCAGCTCTTGCAGCAGGTTGTGCAGGGCATCGATGAATGATTCGGTGCGTGCGGCGCTTTCGCCGCCCGGTGCTTCGCTCCGGGTTCCGTCGGCCATGCGCGCCTCGGCGTTGCGCGGCGCGCTCAGCGGGCCGTCCCGCGCCGAACCAGGTTCACGATGGCCAGCAGGATGATCGCGCCCACCAGCGACACCAGCAGCGCACCGAGGCTGAATGCCCCCTGATTGATGGTGGGTACGCCGACCAGCGGCGAAATGAACCAACCGCCAAGCAGTGCGCCGACGATGCCGACGACCACGTTCAGCAACACGCCTTGCTGCGCATCGGTGCGCATGATGAGGCTGGCGACCCAGCCCAGCAACCCACCAATAACCAGCCAGATGATGAGATTCATGTCGGCAACTCCGTGTGAGAGATGGGAAAGGGTGAAAGCGCGCCCCGCCGAGAAGGGCAAACATCGTGCCTTGGGTCCGCGGGGCTCATCGCAGGGCGAGGCGCTCAGATGGCGCCCACGCTGCCGGTCACCGGCAGCACGATGCCGCTGATGTAGCCCGAACACACAGGCGCGGCAAGGAACACATAGGCCGGCGACAGCTCCTCGGGCTGGGCCGCGCGTTTCATGTCGGTGCTCTGGCCAAACTCGGCGACCTTCTCGGCCGGGATGTCGGCCGGGTTCAACGGGGTCCATACCGGCCCCGGGGCCACCGCGTTGACGCGGATGCCGCGTTCGATCAGGTTGCTCGCCAGCGACTTGGTGAAGGCGTGGATGGCCCCCTTGGTGGCGGAATAGTCGAGCAGCTTTTCGCTGCCGCGCAGACCCACGACCGAGCCGGTGTTGATGATCGAGCTGCCGCGCTTCAGGTGCGGCAGCGCCGCGCGGGCCATGCGGAAGTAACCTCCGATGTTGGTGTCCAGCGTTTCCTGCAGCCGGCGGTCGTCGATCTCCTCGAGCGACGCGGCGTGTTCCTGGAACGCGGCGTTGTTGACCAGCACGTCGAGCTTGCCGAAGGCCGTCACCGTCTGCTTCACCGCCTGTCGGCACCAGGCGTCGTCCTTCACATCGCCTTGCAGCAGCAGGCAGCGCCGCCCCTCCGCTTCCACGCAACGTTTGGTTTCTTCGGCATCTTCCTGTGACGAGTGGTAGGCGACCGCCACATCGGCGCCTTCGCGTGCGAACAGCACCGCCACTGCGCGGCCGATGCCGGAGTCGGCGCCGGTGATCAGCGCCGCAAAGTCCTGCAGCTTGCCGCTGCCCCGGTAGTCGGGCGCCATGAAGCGCGGCTTCAACGCCAGGTCTGCCTCCAGACCCGGCTTGGCCAGGTGCTGGGCAGGCAGCTTCTCGGGTTGTCGGCGGGCGCCGGCCTGCACGGCGCCGCCGCCGTCATCCTGGCCCGCCTGTCGCTCTTGGTCGCGGCGGTCTTGTTGCTGCTGGATCTCGCGTTGTGTCTTCAGGCTGTGGTCGGTCTTGGCCATGGGCTGCTGCTCCTGCTGAATGGGTTGGCATCAGGGGTTCGATCGGCAAGGTTTGCCATGCGGTGCAGGGCTCTGGCACTCGTCATGCCGCGCCATTCGATGGAAGAACTTGCCGGCTGCTGGAGCCCGACGACGGCACGCGGATTGCCGAGTTGCTCCCGCGGCGCTCGTTTCGCCATGCCTGGCATGGCGGCACAGCGAATCCTCAACCTTTCTATGGAGTCTTTGGAATGAACAAGCTTGTCACCCGACTGACCAGTGCAGCTGCAGCCTGCCTCGTGGTGGTTGCCGGCGTCGCCGTCGCTCAGAACGACCCCGCCGGGCAGGGAACTGCCGGCCCGGATACCGGCGCAACGCCCACGCTGCCGAATACCAGCAACACGATGCCCGTCGCGCCGAGCGGCACGACGACAACGGATTCGAGCACCACCTCGACGCCAAGCACCACCACGCCGAGCACGACGCCGAGCACCGGCGCCACCGGCACCAGCAGCTACGACAGCGGCACCACGACGACCGACTCGTCGTTGCCCGCCCGCAGCGACCGCAACTGAAGCCCCGGCGGCCTGGCGTGAGCCAGTGCCGCCTGTCGACCCCGCCACCACCCCAGGTGGCATGTGAAGTCGCATCGCCATGCCGCATCCCGCAACGGGTGCGGCATGTCAGCAAGAACTGCCGGCGGCCGGTAGGCCTTACGGCACAACGGACGCTCCGCCCGGGAGGCCGCTCGTGCCTCCCGCCCGCTCACCGAGTGACAGCCACGCCAGTCGTGCAGTGGCACAAGCCTTGCAATAGCCGCCCCATGCCTGCCATACCGCCCCCCACCAGCCGGCCGGAAGGCCCGCATCTGCTTGACGCCACGATGTTCTGGTCTCGCGAGGCCTGCGGTGGCGTGCGCCGTGTCATCAGCACCAAGCGGGCGGCACTGGTCGCCGAGGGCTGGCAGCATACATTGCTGGCGCCCGGCGTCCGCGGCCCGGGCATGATCGACTGCGGCGGCATGCCGCTGCCGTTTTCCGGCGGCTACCGGTTCGTGTGGAGCCGGGCCCATGCGACACGACTGATCGAGCAGGCCGAGCCGGAGATCCTCGAATCGTCGGATCCGTTCACGCTGGCCTGGGCCACGCTCGACGCGGCGCGCGCCCTGCAGGTCCCGTCGGTCGCTTTTTGCCACAGCAATCTGCCGGCGTTGGCCAGGCACTGGGTGGCCGGTGTCGGCGGCAATCACTGGCGCGGTCGATGGGCCGAGCGCCAAGCCCGCCACTACCTGGCCCGCGTTTACGCCGGCTTCGACATGGTGTTGGCCCCCAGCCGCACGATGACCGAAGCCTTGCATGACCTGGGCGTGCGCCATGCGCACCACCAGACACTCGGCGTGGACAGCACGGTCTTCAACCCCGCCGCGGCCGACCCGGTGTGGCGGCGCGCGCTGGAGCGTCGGCTGCAATTGCCACCCGGCACGCGGCTGCTCGTCTACACCGGCCGGTTTGCGCCGGAGAAGAACCTCGATCTGCTGGCCCGCGCGGTGGAGCTGCTGGGCCCCAGGCACGTGCTGCTCGCCGTCGGCAATGGACCGAAACCACCCAAGGGTCGCCAGGTGGTCGTGCTGAAACCTCAGTTCCACAACGGCCGCCTGGCGCGCCTGCTGGCCAGCTGCGATGCCTTCGTGCACGCGGGCGATCAAGAAACCTTCGGCCTGGCCGCGCTCGAAGCCATGGCCTGCGGCACGCCGCTGGTCGCCAGCTCGGCGGCAGGCCTGGGTGAGCTGGCTGACGGCGTCGCCATCACGCTGGCCTCGCGCCGCCCCGGCGACTGGGCCGAGGCGATGCGAGCCGCCCTGGCCGGCCGCGAAGGCGCGCTGGCGCAACAGGCGCTGGCCCGTGCCCGCACGCTCGACTGGAAGCTGGTGCTCGATGGGCTGTCGCAGCGTTACCTTCGACTGCTGCAACGAGGCCCGCTGGACAACGACGAGCCGTCATCGGCCCCGACCCAACCGCTGTTGCTGCAAGCCTGACCATGGGCCGCGCACTGACGGTGGTGCTGCACGACGTGTCGCCGGCCACCTGGCCGGCTTGCCTGCGCGTGATGACCGCCGTGCGCCGCGTCGCGCGCCGTGAAGGCAAGCGCCTGCCGATGACCCTGCTGGTGGTGCCGGCCATGCATGGCGAGCCGGCCACGCCTGCCTTCGTGCGCTCGCTGCGCTACCTGGTGGGCCACGGCCACGAGCTGGCACTGCACGGGCTGACCCACAGCGACGACGCACCGCCCCGCAGCAGCTGGCTCGACCACGTGCGGCGCCGCTGGTACACCGACGGGGAAGGCGAGTTCTCGGCGCTGGACCGATCCGAGGCCACGCGCCGCCTGGCGCTCGGCCGCGCCTGGGCCACGCTGCTTCGCTTGCCGATGCGGGGTTTCGTGGCCCCTGCCTGGCTGCTGAGCGAGGCGTCGTGGGAGGCGGTCGAATCGGCCGGATTCGCCTACACCTGCACGCTGAACGAGGTGGTCGCCCTGCCCGGCCGCCAAGGCCTGCATGCGCGCAGCGTGGTGTTCAGTACCCGCTCGGCCTGGCGGCGCCTGGCCTCGGTGGTCTGGAACACCTTACTGGCCGGCTGGCAGCAGCGCGCACCGCTGCTGCGGCTGGAGCTGCACCCGCATGACGCCGACCATGCCGCCGTACTTCGGTGCTGGTCGCGCATCCTGGCCCGCGCCCTGCGCGACGGGCGCCGGCCGCTGCGGCTCGACGACGTGGCGCGCCAGGTGCAGGTGCGCGCCCACGCCCGAGCCATCCGCGGCTCAGGCCCGCGCGACCCCGCCACCTCTTCCGCGGCTGCGCACTGAACCGCGCCCGTGGTGCAACGGCTGGTCGACCGGGGCCGTCGCCCTTCCGCTGCGGTCCAATCCTTCGCGAAGCAAGGCATTGGCGATGGAGATCGCCTTGTCGCGAACAGTGCGCGGCAAGTGAGTCATCGTCTGGAGCAACGTGCTTGCGTCCCGGGCATGGTTCGGCAGCATCAGGAGGTGCCACCGCGCTTGGGTTGCGCCCGCGCAGAACCGCCAGCACCGGAAGAGCGCCGCGATGCCCGGATCGCGCCATGGAGGTGATCGCCGGGAGCCGCTCCCACCCGTATCGACAGGACTGGCCAGCAGCGCGGTGGCATCAGGGACTCTGCACCACTGCCCGCTGCATCGATTGCGCGAACTCAATGGCGGTGCCCGTCGACTGCCGGCAACAGCATGACCGACAACCGCCCGGCGATCGTCATGATCGAGGCGATGCCGGCCAGCCAGCCCAGCGTGAGCTGGACGGCCAGGTCCGGCGCAATCAGCACGCCCAGCGCGGCACCCATCAACACCCCACCGATCGAGCGGCCCAGCGGGTCGTACAGGCGCTTGCGGCTGGTCGCGACGAACACGACGAAACTCGCACCGATGGCCCACAGAGGCCACCAAGGGAGCACTCCGGCCATTGCCAGCCCCGCGAACGCCGCCGTGATCAAGGCCAGGTCGGCGTGGATGTCGAACCACGCTCCGAATCGCGTCGAGCACCCGGCGTACCGCACCAGTGGGCCGTCCAGCAGATCACTGGCCATGCCGACGGCCAGCACCCCTGCCGCCTCGAAGAACCGTCCCTGCTCAATGCAGAAGAAGAGCCACGGCGATACCGCGAGCCGTGCGGCCGTCAACATTTGCCCCGCGGCCGCGGCGGGCCAGCGCGCCCGCCCGGGGCGGCTCATTGCGCAGCGGGCGAAAGCGCCCGACCGGCATCGTGCGCCATCGCGATCGCCTGGTCGACGTTCGAGCCACCAGCGCTCGGGGATGCGCCGTTGGGCCGCTGCGTCGTGTAGCCGTACTTCCCGACGACGCGCCCGTGCGCCGCTGTCGCCCGCTCGGCAGTGGCCGCCAACGCTGGGCCGGCGTCGCCGGCCGCCGTGAACACCAGCGCCACGGGCTTGCCGCGAAGATCACCCAGCCGCTCCAGGTAGCGCGACAGGGGAGTCGCCGCTGCATTGGCATAGACCGGCGAGCCCAGGACGAGCAAGTCGTAGCCGTCGAGATCGCCGGGCGCCTGGATACTGGCGGTCGTGCGCTCCACCCTCCAGCCCGACGCTGCCAGTCCGGCGGCGAAAGAGGCTGTGACACGATCGGGAAAGTCGCTGAGCCCGGGGTGGTAGACGATCAGCGCCCGGCCGGTCGTGCCGTTGCTGTTCAGCGGCTTCACACCCGTCACCACTTCGCGCGACGATGCCCACCACACCCAGGCGGCGGCCAGCAGCAGGCCGGC
>NZ_DASUNH010000117.1:0-45387 GCF_036277275.1 Ideonella sp.
CAGGAAGTTTGCGGTCGACGCCAGCACGTCGGCCATGCTGCCCCAGATGTCGCGCCGGCCATCGCCGTCGGCGTCGACCGCATAGGCCAGGAAGTTCGACGGCAGGACTTGCGTCTGCCCCATCGCACCGGCCCACGAGCCGATCATCTGTGCGCGGTCGATGTCGCCGTTCTGAAGGATCTTCAACGCAGCCATCAGCTCGGTCTGTGCCCATTTTTCTCGTCGGCCTTCGAACCCCAGCGTGGCCAATGCATCAATGGTCGGGATGTCGCCATAGTGGCTGCCGAAGTTGCTCTCGATGCCCCAGATGGCGACCATGATGCTGGGTGGCACGCCGTAACGCGCGGCGGCGGCATCGGCTTCGGTGCGGACCTGCTGCAGCTTCTCCTGGCCCGAGGTGATGCGCTGCGGCGTCACGACAACGTCGATGTACTCCCAGACGGCACGGGTGAACTCGGGCTGCGCGCGGTCGAGCTCGACGACCCGCGGCAGGTAGCGGACGTTGTCGAGTGCGTCGCGCAGCGTGGCCTCGCCGATGCCTGCCGTGCGTGCGGCGTCTCGCAGCGATGCCACCCACTGCGCGAATCGCTGCCACAGCGCTTCGTCGGTGGGGTTCGCGGTGGTGCCGATGGCGGCGCTGTCGGTGCTAACGGGTGAAGCAACCGGCGCTTCGGGTGGCGGCAGGGGTGTCGAGGTGCAACTCGACAGCAGCACGAAGACCAGCATCGCGGCAGCACGCCGAAGGTGGTGGGCCAGTGAAGAGACAGGTGCTTGCATCGCTGCATTGTCACCATCGCGCCAACCCTGGTGCCGGCGCGGAATAGGCGCCCGCTCAGGCAATCGGGGCGCCAGGCCCTCGGACGCCGGCGCCCAATTCACATGTCAACGTGACAGGCCATCAGCCTTTCTGGCTCTTCTTTTTTTCGGCTCGCTCCGACTGTTCCTGCGCCGGTTTGGTCGCCCGCGGCGGCGCGAACGGCGGTGGGAAGCCGACAAACACCAGGAAGACAAAGATCGGCAGCAGCAGGTAGAGCAGCGGTCGCTTCCAGCTCAGGTTCATGAAGATCTGAACTGGGGGCGGCATTGCCTTGGTTCAAGGGCGTGTGGCTTTGTGTCTCACGCCATGCGGCAGGTTCAGGCCGTGCCTTGACCTGCCTGGCCTCGTTGTCATAGAGCCCACATCAGCCGGCACAGGAGCACCGCCTCGGCGCGCTGCGACCGCGGGCGCTGGCGTCAGCCCGCGGCGATCAGTTCGGCGATGCGGCGGGCGATCTCTCCCACCGGCGCGCTCTTCGACACGCCCGGGCGCCCGCCGACCTCGCCGTCCAGTGCTTCGACTTCGGCCGAGGACACCATCGACGTCAGGTAAAGCACAGGGATGCGCTGGGTCAGCGGGTCGGCGCGCAGGCGACCGCAGACCTCGCCACCGTCCATCTCGGGCATGTCGATGTCGCACACCACGGCGGCCGGCTTCAGCCTGATCGCCAGGGCCTGTGCCTCGCGCGGCTCGTTCGTGACATGCACTTCGAACAATGCATCGAGCTTCAGCTCCAGCAGTTCGGTCACGGCGGGATCGTCATCGACGATCAGGATCCTCGGCTTGTCGGCCATCGCTACTTCCTTTCGCCGGCATTGTGCGGGCGTGGTTTGGCAGACTGTGGCGCAACCGCCGCGGGCGGTGTGCGCGATTCCACACTGTCGATGTGGGTGCGCAGATCACCAAGCTTGCGCTGCAGGTCGGCGATCGTCCACGGGCCGTGTTCGAGCTCGCTGCATTGGGCCGCCGCCCAGTGCAACCCATAGAGGCTGAAGCTGCCGGCCAGCCGGTGAGCCTGGCGGCGGACGCCGGCCACATCGCCGGCCAGGCCGGCGGCTTCCATCGTGGTCAGCAGCTGGCGTCGCGACTGGAGAAAGGCCGGCATGCGGTCACTCAGTTCGGGATCGATGACGACGGCCGCCGGGTCGGCCGCTGCGTCCGCAGCAGTCCGCACCGTGGCGTGCGGTGGCACCGGCAACTGTCCGGCCGCCCATTGCAGCGTCTGCAGCAGCACGTCCTTCGACACCGGTTTGCACAGGTAGTGGTCGCAGCCGGCTGCCAGCGCGCGCCGGCGCGTCTGATCATCGTCGTGCGACGACAGCATCACGATGCGGCAATGCGCCAGGGTACCTTGCTGCTGCATCCCTCGCAGCCGTCGCGTGGCCTCGAGCCCGTTCATCACCGGCATGTCAAGGTCGATCAGCACCAGGTTCGGCTGGCATTGCAGCGCCTGTTCCAATGCGGCCCGCCCATTCACCGCGGTGAAGACGGTCAGCGGCGGCGAGGGCATGTAGCGTCGCATCACCAACAGGTTGAATTCGTCGTCGTCGACGGCGAGCACACGCCATGGCGGCAATGCCTCGGGACGAACCGGGGCCGGGCGCAGGGCACCGGCCTGGCGCTGCAACTGCGCATGGGCCTGTGTCGCGCTGGCGGGCCGCACCGTCCATTCGAGTGTCGTGCCATCGGCATCGGAGGTTTCCATCTGCAGCGCACCGCCCTGGATGCGTGCCATCAACCAGGCCGAGTAGGTACCCAGGCCGGTGCCGTCGGATTTGCCGGCGGTCGTGTACTTGTCGAAGAAGCATTCGCGCACCGCTTCGGGCACGGCTCCGAGGTTGTGCAGTGTCAGGCGCAGCGGGTCTTCCCGGCGCAGGTCGATCGTGATCCTGCTGCCGTCCGGTGCGGCCTCGATCGCGTTCTTGGTCAGATTGGCGAGGATCGAATAGCACAGCAGCTCCTCCGCCCAGGCATGAACGCTGGTGTCCGTCGTCACGCCATGGCCGTCGACTCGAACGTCGAGGTGCAGCTGCTTGGTCGCTGCGTGGGCGCGCACGTCGGCCACCACGTTGCGCATCACCTCCAGCAGATCCACCGGCTGTGGCCGGAAGTCGTAGCTGCCTTGCTCCATTCTGAACAGGTCCAGCGACAGGTTCACCAGGTTGAGGATGCGAAACCCCGCGCGCTCGACGATGCCGAGCAGCTCTTCGTCGTCGCTGCTCAGGTGGTGCCGCTCCCGCAACAGGCGGGGGACCGCGATGATCGTGTTCAGCGGCGTCTTCAGATCGTGCCGGCCGATGCGTTCCATGTCCTCGCGCAGGCGCACGTTCTCTTTCAGCGCCTCGTTCTGGCGCTCCAGCAGCTCGGCCTGGGCCGTGATCTGGTCGTGCGAGGCCCGCAGCGCCTGGTCCTGGGCGCGCCGTTCGCTGATGTCGATGATCGCGGCGATCCATCGCACGACGAAGCCCCGGTCGTCGCGCACCGCCATGCCGCTGGCCTGCACCCACACGTGCTCGCCGTCGGCACGCAACAGTCGATAGTCCTCAGGCGAGTAGTACTCGCCGCGCGGGCCCTCCGGCCCCTTGCCCTTGATGAAGGCCACCCAGCGTCGCGTCACGCGCTCGCGGTCGTCGGGGTGGATCAACACCCTGAAGTAGTCGGGCCAGTTGCTGGTGTCGGCATCGGTCGCGTGGCCCAGGATCTCGCGCAGGCGCGGGGAGTAGTAGGTTTCGTGCGTGTGGCCGTCCCAGTCGACGATGCCGACGCGGGCGCCGCGCACCACCAGGTCCAGGCGGCGCTGCTCGGTACGCGTCAGCTCGATCTGCGCTCGCAAAGCCTCCTCCTGCTCGCGAAAGCGCGTCACGTCGAGGTACGAGGTGATGAAGCGGATGGTGCGGCCGGCGGCATCGACCTGCGAGATGCCTTCGGCGTGGATCCAGATGTAGCCGCCATCGCGCCGGCGCAGCCGGTACGACATCGGCTCGCCAGGGTCTTGCTCGCCGCCTATCGGCTTGCGCCGGATCATCTGGCGGAATTGAGCATGCGCTTGCTCGCGGTCGTCAGGGTGCATCATCTCGAAGATGCTGGGCCACGTGCTGGTGTCCTGGCCGGCGGGGTAGCCGAGCATCTCCTTGAAGCGATCGCTGTAGGTGACGATGTCGTGCACCGCATCCCAATCCCCGAAGCCGGCCTTGGTCGAGCGCACCAGCAGCCGCAGGCGCTCGCGTTCAGTGGCCAGGGCCTGCTCGGTCGCCTTGAGGCTCGTGATGTCGATGAAGGTGCAGATGTAGCGCAGTGTGCGACCGTCCGTGCCGACCAGCCCGATCGCCTCGGCCTGCACCCAGACCGCTTCGCCGTCGGCCTGCAACAGCCGGTAGGTTTGCGGGGCGTGCTCGCGAAAGCCGCCGCGCAGGCGGCGTTCGCGCAACTGGGCATCGAAGGCCTGCCGAACCGCTTCCCGGTCGTCGGGGTGAACCTGCTCGAAGAAGCCGGGCCACAGGTCGGTGTCAGCGTCGGCCGGGTGGCCCAGCATCTGCTTGTAGCGGTCCGAATAGCGCAGGCTGCCGGTCGTCATGTCCCAGTCGAGGATGCCGGCCTTGGTTGCCCGCACCAGCAGGTTGGTGCGGTGGCGCTGTTCAAGCCCGCGCAGTTCCTGCGCCGTCAATGCCCGCGCCAGCCGCTGCGACATCGCGGCGGCGGCGGCGAGCACGAAGGCGACCATGCCGTAGGGCACTCGCTGCCATTCGAAACGTTGCTGGATCTGCAGGCTGTCGGCCACCAGCAGCGCTGCGTAGACCAGCATGCCGAGCAGAAAGGCGCTTGCGCCCTCGCGCCGGTGGCGCACAGCCGCCACGAGTCGGGCTGTCAACCAGCCCGCACTGCACAGCGTGACCACCTGCAGGTAGGGCAGCCATGCGGTGAACACGGGCGCCGGCGTGGCCAGCAGCACGGCGACCGGCAGCGCGCTCGCCGCCAGCAGCACTTGCATCGGGCGCCGCTGCATTTCATGCGGGATCGTCTCGCGCACGAAAAGCAGCAGCAGTGGCGTGCACAGGTGCCAGGCCAGGTACTCCAGGCGCAGGTACGTGGGCATCGCCAGCTGCAGCCCGAGGCGTTCGATCAGTCGCTCGTTGGCCATGCCGGTGTAGGCGACGGCGCTCCAGCAGAACAGGCCGAACCACAGGCCGGTCGCCTCGCTGCGGCGCACGAGGTAGAACGCCAGGGTCAACGCTCCCAGCAGCCCGAAGCAGCCCATCAAGGCGAAGTCGGTTGCCAGGTGACGGCCGCGTTGCAAGCCGAGCGTGCTCTCGTCGCCCAACGCGGCGGCTTGCACCATGCCGCCGCGCGCATGCACGAAGTTCGAGACATGCACCACCAAGCGCATCGGGCAACTGGTCGCCGTGAGCGGAACCAGCCGGGTGCCGACCACTGCTTGCTCCTGGGCCGCGCTGTCGGCGGGCTCACCTTGGCGGTGGACGAGCTCGCCGTTGAGGAACCAACGCGCCGCGCTGTGCTGGGCCGGCAGCAGCAGCGCAAGCCGGTCCGCCCGTCGGCATTGCACCGTCAGCTCGTAGCTGCCCCAGAACGGCGCCGATCCGGTGGTCGCATTCCAGGCGCCGGGTACCTGGATCGGCGCACCGCCGCTGGGCACCGATGGCGCCATCGGGTCGACGAAGGCGGCCGGGTGCCAGCGCCACGTCCCGGCCAACGGCACCGCGCCATCGCGGATGGCGTCCCATCCGCGCAGATCGATCAATCCGTCAACGGCCAACGGCACCTGTTTCGACGTGCTGGCTTGCGGCGCTGCCATCGTTGCCATCGACAAGGCCAGCAGAAACAGGCAGCGCAGGAGGAGGGGACGCACGTTGTGGCGGGAGGAAGAGGTGGCGCAGGGCAGTGTAGGCGCACGACACACTTTGAAACGCTCCGGTGGCTGCGGTCGCTGCCAGGGCCCGTGCTTCAATCCTCGTCATGAACACGACCACGCTGCTTGCCTTCACCCTGGTGGCGCTGATCGCCATCGCCACCCCTGGCCCGACCGTGTTGCTGGCCTTGGCCAACGGCTCGCGATTCGGATTGCGGCGGGCGGTGCCCGGCATGCTGGGTGCAATGGCATCGGACTTCGTGCTGGTCGGTGCCGTTGCATTGGGCCTGGGCGCGTTGCTGGCCGCGTCGGAGTTCTGGTTCACGGTGGTCAAGTGGGTGGGCGCGGCCTACCTGGCCTGGCTCGGCCTGCGGCTGTTGCGCTCGAAGGGCGGGCTGGATCTGGCGCAGGCCCCGGTCGAGCAGGGCGGCGCGTCGGCGCGGTCGGTGTTCGCCAAGTCGTTCCTCGTGGCGGTGACCAATCCGAAGGGCTACCTGTTCTGCTCCGCGCTGCTGCCGCAGTTCATCGACGCCGCCGCGCCGCAATGGCCGCAGTACGTGGTCATCGGGCTGCTGTTCGCCGCGCTCGATTTCGCCGTGATGTTCGGCTACGCGGCGGTCGGTGCGCATGCGGTCAGGCTGTTGCACCGCCGCGCCGTGCTGTGGCTGGACCGCAGCTGCGGCGCGGCCCTTCTGCTGCTGTCGGGTTCGCTGCTGGTCTACCGACGCAACGAAGCATAGTGCCGACCGGGCTGGTGGGCATGACGTCTCGCGTGTTCGGTCGGTTGCGCGACCGGCTTCGTCGACCTGTCAAGGCTTGACCGATGCCGGGTCGAGCCGCAATGCCACCTGTGCATGCAGGCGTCGTGCCATCGACTCGGCGGCCATGGAAGTCAGACAATGCCTCGCATGACCGAACACGACATCGTCATCGCCGGCGGCGGTATTGCCGGCTTGTATTGCGCGCGGCGGCTGGCCGATGCAGGGCACCGCCTGCTGATCCTCGAAACCGCGTCCGACCGCTGGGGCGGGCGCATCGAGACCGAAGACCTCGACGGCTTCATCGCCGAGATGGGGCCGATGCGTTTCGAGCCGACGCTGCAGCCGCGCTTTGCCGCGCTGTGCGAAGAACTCGGCGTGGGCCTGGTGCCGTTCTCGGGGCCGAGCGCCGATGCGACGGTGGCGTCCGATCCTGAGCTGCCGCCGGAAGAGCAGGGGCTGAATTCGCTGCAGCTGCTGCAGCGCGGGATCATGCTGATCATGGGCCGCGCGCCCGATGATCAGGCCTGGATCGACAGCCTGACCGAGGGCGACTACATGCGGCTGCGCAAGCACGCCCAGCTGCATGGCCAGCCGCTGTGGGCGACGGGTTTCTGGAACGCGTTGTCGGCGCAGGGCATCTTGAGCCACCGCGCGCTGGTCAAGCTGCGCGACACCGGGACCTTCTATCACATGATCCCGGAGAACCTGAACGCGATCGAGTGGATCATTTGGTGGCTGCGGGCGCTGAAGACAGTGGGCCGTGAGCTGGCCAGTATCGGGGGCGGTTCGGCGCGGCTGACCGAAGAGATGCTGGCCGGCCTGCGTCGGCACCCGAACGTGACGCTGGCGGGCGGCCACACGTTGCTGGGCTTCCGGCCCGCCGGGCTGGGCAGCTCGACGCTGGTGCTGGATGTGCGCACACAGAGCGGCGTCACGCAGCTTTGCACCGAGCGGCTGATCCTCGCGCTGCCGCGGCAGCCGCTGGTCAAGCTCGCCTCGCAGCTGCCGCAGCACATTGAAGAGCAGCTCGACAGCGTCAACGGCTTTCCGATGCTGAAGGTGTTCCTCGTCAGCAATGCGCCGTGGTGGGACTACGACCAGCCGCCGCAGCAGCATGCGCACTGCATGCCGACGCGCGAGGTGCACTACTTCCGCCGCCCGCGTGACAACGACCCCGACGGCCACGGCATGGTGCTGCTGTACATGGACCGGCCGTCGACTGAGTTCTGGCGTCCGTACGTGATCGACACCGACCGGCACGATCGCGCCGAGGTCGATCTCAACCCGCGCATCGTCGACGCGTTCGCGCTGTTCATCGCGCGTGACGTGAAGCGCGCGCTGGAGGCGACCGCGGCGCAGGCGGCGGCCGATGCGGCGGCCGGTGACCCGATCGTCAACCTGACCGACCAGGCGCGCCGTATCTTCGAGCACATGAGCCTCGAAGAGGCGGCGGCGCATGTGCGCCAGTCGATCATCACCTACGGCATCCGCGACTGGGCGCGGGCACCTTACGGCGCGGCCAACCACGGCTGGCAACCGGGCGTGCGCTCGTGGAAGGTGATGGAGGCCTTCAAGGCCTTCGACTTCGGCAGCGGTGCGCGCAACGTGCACATCGTCGGCGAGGCCTATTCCGACTACCAGGGCTTCATCGAAGGTTCGTTGAACAGCGCCGAGATGGCGCTGCGGACGATCCCGTTGCCGTCCGCCAAGCCCGGTGTACTGGTGGATGTTGAAGGCGGCCTGACGAACCTGGGTTGACCGGTTCGCCAGGCCCCGGGGCTCAATGCAGCCCTACTGCAACAGTCGCACGTTGCGCACTTGGAAGTCGACCCCTTGCTGGTCGTCCCAGACCGGGAAGATGCCGAACGGCACGACGATGTTGTCGAGCGTGAAGCACTCGGCGTTCTTCGCACCGGCCACATCAGCGATGTTCAACGTGATCGTGTGGAACTGGCCGTCGGCGGGTGGCTTCACCGCGTCGGGCATGATGTAGTCGACGTTGCGGCAGCCGTCGCCCGGGCTCTCCATCTTGATCGCGAGGCCCTGGGTGTTGGTGCCGTAGCTGCTGACCGCCACGTCGAACTGCAGCGTGCCGTTCGCGTAGTTGCTGAGATTCAGCGCGCTGCCCTTGAAATTGAACGTGCCGTTGCCGCCGTCAGCCGCGAAGTTCAGATCGGCCACGCCGGCGGTGACGGACCAGCCCACGTGCGTGCCGTTGCTCGACCACGAATCCACCGCCAGGTCGCCGTAGAAGCCGGTGGGACCCAGCAGCGTCACGCTCGGCCCCGGCAGCGGGTCGATCGTGGGCGGAGGCGGCGGCACGAGATCTTCGCAGGCGTGGGTGTCGGCATCGCCCGTCGCGTTGACCAGCCAGCGCACGCGCGCGAAGCTGGCGGCGAACGGATGGCTGGTCTGGACGAGGAACGGCGCATCGATGGCACCGAAATCGGCGCCTGCATCGGCAAAGCACGACAACGGGATCTTCACGGTCGTCCTGGTGTTCAACGGCAGCCCGCGCAACACGGTGGTGCCGTCGAGCTCACCGCGGCACGGGTAGCCACAGTCGATGCGCACGATCACGTTGCCGGCCGGCGCCTGGTGCACGACCACGTCGAACGCCAGCACCGCCTTCGCATCCGGGTGGAGGTAGCTCATCAGGTCTTGCGGATGGCGCGTGCCGGGTGACTGCGGGTCGGCGGCCATCGCCTTGAACTCCGCCAGGCCCGTCCAGGCGATCTTCTTCGCGTCCTGCTGCACGTTGACCTGCGCGGTCTCGAGTGTCAGCGTGCCGTCTTCGGTCGCGAGTTTGGCGTTCAGATCGTCGCCAACCGGCATCATCCAGTTCGGCGACGAGCCGATGAACAGCGGAAAGGTCGCGCTCTGCACCTGATTGAACACTTCCAGCGGCTCGGTCGCGGCCGGGCCGGTGTTGCCGGTCTGGCCACAGCCGAGTTCGGGCGTGGTCTCGTCGAGCGTCTTGCCCACCGCAGTGCCGGGTTCGGCATAGCTCAGGCCGTAGCCGAATGCGAACAACGGGTCGTAGGTTGCATCGCCCTTGTTCAACGGCACCTGGCAGGCCGCCTTGGGCCATGAGAACGACAGCTTGCCGGTGAAGTCGACGTTGACCGAACCGTCGGCTTGGCGGAACAGCACGTCCGCGACGCCTTTGCCTTCGGTGCCGGGCAGCCAGGCGGCGACGAACGCGTCGCTGCGGTTCAGCTCCTTGTTAACCCACAGCGGCCGGCCGCTGACCAGCACCGTGACGACCGGCACGCCCTTGTCGTTCAGCGAGTCGAGCAGCGCCAGGTCAGCCGGATAGCGCCTGGCGTGCTCCAGCGTGCCGGTGCGACCGATGTCGCCACCACCTTCGGCGTACGGCGTCTCGCCGATGATCGCGATCACCGCCTTGTAGTCGGTCAACGTCAGGCCGGTGGCGTCCAGCGCGTAGGTCACGTTGGCATCACCCGCCGCTTCGCGGATGCCGGCCAGCAGTGTGTCGCCATTCGGGAAGTCGGCGTTCGTGTTCGAGGTGCCTTGCCAGGTCAATGACCAGCCGCCGGTCTGGTTCGACATGCTGTCGGCACTGCGGCCGACGACGAGGATCTTCTCGCCGCGCTTGAGCGGCAGCACGCCGCCGTCGTTCTTCAGCAGCACCAGCGATTTGCGCACGGCTTCGCGGGCGAGCTCGCGATGGACCAGCGCCGTGGCGTCGCCGGCACCAGCGCGTTGCGAGGGCTTGACCGCCACGCTCGCGCCGTTCTCGATCTTGAACAGCCCGGCACGCAGCTTGACGCGCAGGATGCGCGTGACCGCGTCGTCGATGCGCGCCATCGGGATCTCGCCGGCTTCCACCTGCGCGATCGTGTTCGCGATGAAGGCCTTCCAGTCGTCGGGCACCATCACCAGGTCCATGCCGGCGTTGATCGATACCGGGCATGAGGCATTGCTGCAGGTCCGGGTATCACCGTTCGCGTCGGTGTACTGGACCTGGCCGATGCCGTTCCAATCCGACACGACCAGCCCATCGAAGCCCATCTTGGTCTTCAGCACGTCGGTCAGCAGGTACTGGTTGCCGTGCATCTTGGCGTTGGCGAAGGCCAATGCCTGGCCATCCTTCGTCGTGCCGGTGAAGGTCCAGCTGTTGAACGAGGCCATCACCGTTTGGGCACCGGCTTCCAGCGACGAGTAGTAGCCGGCGCCGTGGATGTTCATCATGTCGGTCAGGCTGGCCTTGGTCTCGCCCTGGTCCTTGCCCTGGTCGGTGCCGCCGTCGCCCATGAAGTGCTTTGCCGTGGCGACCACGGTGGGCCGGCCGGACGAGGTGAACGTGCCCTGCAGGCCGGTCACGTAGCGGCCGCCATAGGCGCCGACGATGGCCGGGTCTTCCGAGAAGCCTTCGTAGGTGCGGCCCCAGCGGTCGTCGCGCACGACGGCCAGCGTGGGTGCGAACGTCCAGTCGATGCCGGTGGCCACCACCTGCTTGGCCACCGCTGCGCCGATGCGCTCGATCAGCTCGGGGTCGTTCGCCGCGCCCAGGCCGATGTTGTGCGGGAAGAGGGTGGCGCCATAGACGTTGCCGTGACCATGGACCGCGTCGGTGCCCCAGATCACGGGGATCTTCACCGCCATGTCGGTGTCCATCGAGGCCTGCCAGTAGGCGTCGGCCAATGCGAGCCAGTCGCCCACGGTGGCAGTCTTCTGGTTGCCGGGCCATGCGCCGCCGCCATTGAGCACCGAGCCGATGTAGTACTGCCGCACCTCGTCGGGTGTGATGCTGGTGATGTTGGGCTGGGTCATCTGGCCCACCTTCTGGGCCAGTGTCATCTTGGCGACGATGTCCTTGATCGCCGCCTCTTGAGCGCTGTCCTGCGCGATCGCGCTGGTCACATGAGGCCAGTCGTCCAGAGGCTTCGGCGGATCGGGTTCATCGTCACCACCGCCGCAGCCGTTCAGCGCGAGCACGAGGCTCGCCGCCGCCAGGGTCAACCACTTGTTCATCTTGTCTCCTCGCTCGTTTGATCGCGCTCCGGCAATGGAACCGATTCCAGTTGTGCGGAGCGCACTCTAGGAGACCTTATCGAATTATTACCATTAGGTTAAATACTTATGAACACTGGCACTGGCTTTGCCGTCACGATGCTTAATGAAAAATGAACAAAACCGCGGGTTCTCACCGTTTCGTTCAGCTTCGGGCTTGATGACAATACGATCAAGTTGGAATCGGTTCCAGATATGACCCCCATGCCCGTGTCGCCTCAGCTCGTTCTTCCGCCCGCCGGCTCGGCGATCTGGCGGCGCGACTTCCTGTTCGGCGCCGCGACCGCGGCCTACCAGATCGAAGGTGCGACCGAGGTCGATGGCCGGCTGCCGTCGATCTGGGACAGCTTCGGTGCCGTACCCGGCAACATCGCCAACGGCGACACCGGCGCGGTGGCCTGCGATCACTACCACCGTTATGCGGACGATGTGGCGTTGCTGGCCGGCTTGGGCTTCAGCGCCTACCGCTTCTCGATCGCCTGGCCGCGGGTGATCGATGAGAACGGCCGCCTGAACCCGAAGGGCGTCGCCTTCTATCAGCGCTTGCTCGACAAGCTGGACGAGCGCGGCATCGCGCCGTACGCGACGCTGTGCCACTGGGACTTGCCGCAGCATCTGCAAGACCGCGGTGGCTGGCTGAACCGCGACACGTCGCTCCGCTTCGCCGACTATGCCGACCAGATCAGCCGCGCGCTGGCCGGCAGGGTGCGCGGGTGGATGACGCTGAACGAACCCTGGGTCTCGGCCTATGTCGGCCATGCCGAAGGCCGCCACGCACCGGGCCTGCGCAGCCCGCGCTATGCGGTCGAAGCCATGCACCATCTGCTGCTGGGCCACGGCCTGGCGGTGCCGGCGCTGCGCGCCAACGACAAGGCGCCTGTCGGCCTGGTGGCCAATGTCAACGGCGTGACCGCAGCTTCTGACAGTGCTGAAGACCAACTGGCCGCGCGACGCGCCCACGCCAACAACAACCTGTGGGTGTTGGACGCCTTGTTCAAAGGCCAGTACCCCGAAGAGCTGCGCCAGCTCTGGCCCGATGCGATCGCACCGGTGCGCGACGGCGACATGGCAACGATCTCTGTGCCGCTGGACTTCGTCGGCATCAACTACTACTTCCGCGCGGTCGTGGCCAGCGACGGCGGGCACGGCTATGTCGTGCAACAGACGCCCGGTGTCGAGCGCACCCAGATGGGCTGGGAGGTGCACCCGGACAGCCTGCGCAACCTGCTGGTCGAGTTCCACCAGCGCTACCCGGAGATGCCGCCGGTCTACATCACCGAGAACGGCATGGCCAGCGACGACCGGGTGCAAGACGGTCGGGTGCACGACGAGCAGCGCATTCGCTACCTCGGCCGGCATTTCGCCGCGATCGACCAGGCCATGCAGCAAGGTGTGGATGTGCGCGGCTACTTCGTCTGGTCGCTGCTCGACAACTTCGAGTGGGCCTATGGCTACGACAAGCGCTTTGGCATCGTCCACGTCGACTACACGACGCAGCAGCGCACGCCCAAAGACAGCGCGCTGGCACTGAAATCATTCTTCCAACAGCGCGCCGAACGCGCCTGACAATCTCGAACCCCAGCAGGAGACAAATCGAATGAACCAGACCACCACCCGCCTGGCCGTTGCTGTTGCGCTGGCTTGTGGGGCCGCTGCCGTCCAGGCCCAGACCAAGGCCGAGGTCATCCATTGGTGGACCTCGGGCGGCGAATCGGCCGCGCTGAAAGAGCTGGCGAATGCCTACAAGGCGGCCGGCGGCGTGTGGGTCGACAGCGCCATTGCCGGCGGCGAGGCGTCACGTGCCGCGGCGGTCAACCGCATCGTCGGCGGCACGCCGTCGACGGCTGCGCAGTTCAACACCTCGAAGCAGTTCCACGACATCATCGATGCGGGCCTGCTGAACAACGTCGACGCCGTTGCGGTCAAGGACGGCTGGGACAAGATGCTGCCCGCGCCGATCCTGAACGCGATCAAGGTCAAGGGCCACTACTACGCGGTGCCGGTCAACATCCACATGCCGGCGTGGTTCTGGTATTCGAAGTCGGCGTTCGCCAAGGCCGGCATCGCCGCCGAGCCGAAGTCGCCGGATGAGTTCTTCGCCGCGCTCGACAAGCTGAAGGCCGCCGGCGTCGTGCCGCTGGCGCAAGGCGGCCAGCCCTGGCAGGAGAAGCTGCTGTTCGACGGCTGGCTCGCCCATGCCGGCGGCAGCGAGCTGTACCTGAAGTTCTACCGCGACCGGGATGCCGCCACGGTGCAGGGCCCGGCGTTCAAGGCCGTGCTCACTTCGTTCAAGCGCTTGAAGGGTTATGTCGACCCGGGCTCGCCCGGCCGCAACTGGAACGATGCGACGTCGCTGGTGATCAACGGCAAGGCCGGCATCCAGCTGATGGGCGACTGGGCCAAGGGCGAGTTTCAGAATGCCAAGCAGACGGCGGGCAAGGAATTCGGCTGCTTCCCCGGCTTCGGGCCGAAATCGCCGTACATCATCGCGGGCGACGTGTTCGTCTTCCCGAAGACCACCGACGCCGCACAGATCAAGGCCCAGCACCTGCTGGCCAGCACCTTCACCGCCCCGGCCACGCAGGTCGCGTTCAACAACAAGAAGGGCTCGATCCCGATCCGCACCGATGTCGATGCCAAGGGCATGGACGCCTGCGCGCAGACGGGTCTGCAGGTGATGAAGGATTCGTCGCGCCACCTGCCCAACTCGGAGATGCTGGTTGCACCGGACGTGGCCGGGGCGCTGCAGGACATCATCACCAAGTTCTGGAACACCAACCAGAGCGTCGATGACGCGGCGAAGGCGATGGCCGCGGCGATCAAGAGCTGACCCGACCAGAGATGAACCTCCACACCGTTCGCCCTGAGCCTGTCGAAGGGTTCATCCTGAGCTTGTCGAAGGATGGTGCTCCGGTGGATGTATTGCGTGCTTCGACACCCCAGCATGAACGGTAGAGGCGCAATGACGATGTCTCGCAAACGCGGGCTGCGCAATGTCGCGGCCTACATGGCGCTGCTGCCGATGGCTGCCACCGTGCTGCTGGCCTACGTCGGCACGATGGCCTGGTCGGTGAAGGTCTCGTTCAGCAGCTCACGCACGCTGCCGATCGACAACTTCGTCGGCATGACGCAGTACGCCAAGCTGTTCGAGACCGAACGCTGGACGTTGTCGCTGCAGAACATGGCGCTGTTCGGCGTGCTGTTCGTCATCGGCTGCATGGTGCTGGGCTTCGCGCTGGCGGTGTTCATCGACCAGAAGGTCAAAGGCGAAGCGGTGCTGCGCACGGTGTTCCTCTATCCGTATGCGGTGTCGTTCGTCGCGACAGGCCTGGTCTGGCAGTGGCTGCTGAACCCTGAGCTGGGCCTGCAGTCGACGGTGCGCAGCTGGGGCTTCGAGAGCTTCACGCTCGACTGGATCGTGCAGCAGGACGCGGTGATGTACGCGATCGCGCTGGCGGCCGTCTGGCAGGCCTCGGGGCTGGTGATGGCGCTGATGCTCGCGGGTTTGCGGGGCATCGACGACAGCCTGTGGAAGGCCGCGCGCATCGACGGCATCCCGACCTGGCGTGTCTACGTGTCGATCGTGCTGCCGATGCTCGGGCCTTCGATCGGTACGGCGCTGGTGTTGTTGTCGGTCGGCGTGGTGAAGGTGTTCGACGTGGTCGTCGCGATGACGCAGGGTGGCCCGGGCCTCGCCAGCGAAGTGCCGGCGAAATTCATCATGGACAACCTGTTCGGCCGCGCGAACATCGGTCTGGCTTCGGCTGCGTCGACGGTGTTGCTGATCACGGTGCTGGCGGTCGTCGCGCCTTGGCTGTATGTGCGGCATCGTGCGGGCGCTTCGGAAAGGTCCCACGGATGAGCGCCGTGATCCACACTCCAGCCATGCCTGTTGTTTCAATCACTCGCAAACGCCGCGTATTGCCAACGCCCGCCCGCATCGGCATCTACGCCTTCCTGTTCACCGCCGCGGCGTTCTTCCTGCTGCCGCTGTATGTGATGCTGGTCACCTCGGTCAAGCCGATGGAGGAGATCCGCCTGGGGCACCTGTTCGGCCTGCCGATGCAGATGACGCTGGAGCCGTGGGCACAGGCGTGGTCCGAGGTCTGCACCGGCTTGCAGTGCGAGGGCATCAAGGGCGGCTTCTGGAACTCGGTGGCGATCGTGCTGCCGAGCACCCTCGTCTCGATCTTCTTCGGCGCGCTCAACGGCTACGCGTTGTCGTTCTGGCGGCCGAAGTTCGGCAACGGCTTGTTCCTCGTGCTGCTGATCGGCGCCTTCGTGCCCTACCAGGTGCTGATGTTCCCGCTGGTGCGTGCGTTCGCTTCGATGTCGCTGTTCGGCACGTTGCCGGGCATCGTGCTGATCCACACGATCTTCGGCATGCCGGTGATGACGCTGCTGTTCCGCAACTACTACAGCACCGTGCCGCGCGAGCTGTTCATGGCCGCACGCATCGACGGCGGCGGCTTCTGGCGCATCTTCGTGCAGTTGATGCTGCCGATGAGCCTGCCGATCATCGTCGTCGCGGTGATCATGCAGGTCACCGGCATCTGGAACGACTTCATCCTCGGCCTCACATTCGCCGGCCGCGAGCACCTGCCGATGACGGTGCAGCTGAACAACGTCATCAACACCACCACCGGCGAGCGGCTCTACAACGTCAACATGGCGGCCACGCTGCTGACCTCGCTGGTGCCACTCGTCATCTACCTCGTGTCCGGCCGCTGGTTCGTGCGCGGCATCGCCGCCGGCGCCGTGAAGGGCTGATTTCCATGTCTTCGGTTTCGATCCAGCAGCTCGGCATCCGAATGGGTGCCGTCAACATCCTCGAACAGCTCGACCTGACAGTGCACGAGGGCGAGTTCCTCGTGCTGCTCGGCCCCTCGGGCTGCGGCAAGAGCACGCTGCTGCACAGCATCGCCGGGCTGATCGATGTGGATGCCGGCAGCATCCACATCGGCGGCAAGGACGTGACCTGGGCCGACCCGAAGGACCGCTCGATCGGCATGGTGTTCCAGTCGTATGCGCTGTACCCGACGATGAACGTTGAGCGCAACATGAGCTTTGGCCTGCGTGTGGCCGGGTTGCCCAAGCAGGAGATCACGAAACGCGTGCAGCGCGCATCGAAGATGCTGCAGCTCGATCCGCTGCTGGCGCGCAAGCCGGCGCAGCTGTCGGGCGGCCAGCGCCAGCGGGTGGCGATCGGTCGCGCGCTGGTGCGGCAGGCCGAGGTGTTCCTGTTCGACGAGCCGCTGAGCAACCTCGACGCGAAGCTGCGCACCGAACTGCGGCGCGAGCTGAAGCAGCTGCACCGCGAACTCGGCGCGACGATGATCTACGTGACCCACGACCAGGTCGAGGCGATGACGCTGGCCAGCCGCGTGGCGGTGATGCGCGGCGGTCGCATCCAGCAGATCGGCGCGCCGGGGGAGGTCTATGCGCGGCCGGCCAACATGTTCGTCGCGGGCTTCCTGGGGAGCCCAAGCATCAATTTTGTTCACGGCCGGCTCGCCGGGGCAGACGCCGCCGGGGCCGCCGTTTTCAGCGCCGGTGCGTTCGAGGCCAGGCTGTCGCGCGAGGTGTTTCTCAACGCGCCACCGGCCGCGGGCGACGCCGTGCTGGGCGTGCGGCCCGAGCACATCACGCTCGCGCCACCGGGCGAAGCGCACCCGCCCGCCGAGGTGACGCTGGTTGAGCCGATGGGCTCGCACCAGGTCGTCTGGCTCGACATGCAGGGCCAGAAGATCGCCGCGATCGTCAACAGCGCCGAGCCGCCGGCGGTCGGCGAACGCGTCGGCGTCGTGATGGATCTGGCCCGCGCGTGCCTGTTCGACCCGAAGACCGAACAGCGCCTGTAGGCCCGACTCGCTCTTATCATCGCCGGCTGCGAACCGGCAAACAGGTTCGCCTTGGCAGGGACGATGTCGACCATCAAGGACGTGGCGCGGCTGGCAGGCGTGGGTGTGGGTACCGCATCGCGCGTGATCAGCGGCAAGGGTTCATTCTCGAAAGACGCGGCCGAACGCGTCGCGGTGGCGGTCAAGCAACTGGGCTTTCGACCGAGCGCGACTGCGCGCGCGCTGTCGCTGCGCAGCACCGGCACGATCGGTGTCTTCGTGCCTGACTTCAAGGGCCCGTACTACGGCCCGCTGCTGCACGCGATCGATACCGAGCTGCGCCAGTACGACCGCCACATGGTGGTGGCCAACGGCTGCGGCCACGACGACCGCCGCCAGCAGGCGCTCGACGGCGTTCGCTTCCTGATCAGCCGCGATTGCGACGGCATCATCATCGCCAGCACGGCGCTGAAGGATGTCGACTTCGTGCAGCTGCGCGACAGCTTCCCGCAACTGGCGGTCGTCAATCGCGACGTCAAGGGCATGCGCAGCAGCTGCTTCACGGTCGATCACCGCGCGGCCGGCAAGCTGGCCGCGCAGACGCTGCTCGACCAGGGCCACCGCACGTTCGCCGTCGTCTCCGGCCCGGCCTCCGCGAGCGACAACCGCCAGCGCCTGCAGGGATTCTTCGAGGCGCTCAATGAAGCCGGCGTCGATGCAACGAAGGTGCCGGTCGAAGAGGGTGACTTCGCCGCGGAGAGCGGCTGGAAGGCGGCCGAACGGCTGCTCGCGGCCGGGCGCCCGTTCACCGCCTTGTTCAGCGCCAACGACCAGATGGCGATGGGCGCGATGAGCTGCCTGGCGCACCGCGGCATCGCCGTGCCGCGCGAGGTCTCGGTGCTCGGCTACGACGACACCGACGTCGCTGCCTTCCTGTCACCGCGCCTGACCAGCGTGCACATCCCCGTCGACGAGATGGGGCTGAACGCCTGCCGCATGCTGCTCAACAGCTGCTACGGCATGACGCTGAGGGTGTCGCGCGAGTTCGAGCCCAGCGTCGTCGCACGCGATTCGATCGTGCGACGCTGACGGCCCGGGCTGCCGGGCCGGCGCGCCATCGCGGCTGCGCGAGCCGCGGCCGGCGGGCGGGCTGGTCTTAGCGCCAGCGCCGGTGCTTCAGCACCACGTGGGTCGCCTGCTCGGTGGCGACGCGTTCGGTGACCGCGTAGCCGAGGGCCGGCAGGTCGAGACCGGTGAACAGTGCCTCGCCCGAGCCCAGCAACTTGGGCGCCAGCGCCAGGTGCATCTCGTCGACCAGGCTTTCGCGCAGGCAGGCCCTCAGCGTCGCGACGCCGCCGCCAAGGCGGATGTCCTTCTCGCCGGCTGAGCGGCGAGCCCGCTCGAGCGCCTCGTGCAGCCCGCCGGTGACGAAGTGGAAGGTCGTGCCGCCGGCCATGTCGACCGGCGCGCGCGCGTGGTGCGTCAGCACGAAGACATCGGTGTGATAGGGCGGGTTGTCACCCCACCAGCCCTTCCATTGCCCGTCGGGCCACGGACCACGCACCGGGCCGAACATGTTGCGCCCCATGACCCATGCGCCGACGTTTTCGAAGCCGCGTCGGGCGAAGGCATCGTCTTCGCCAGTGGTGCCCGGCTCCTTGCCGTACAGCTGCTGGAAAGTGCGGGTCGGGAAGACCCATTCGTGCAGCGACTCGCCGCCGATGCCCAACGGGTTCTGCAGGCTCTGGTCGGGGCCGGCGCCGTAGCCGTCGATCGAAATCGAGAAGGCGTGCACGCGAAGCTTGGTCATGGGTTCTCCGTTGCAGGATCCGGATCAGGAGGCCGTGCCGTCGTACGCCGCCTGCAGCGCCGCAATGTCGAGCTTGACCATCTGCAGCATCGCGTCGCAGGCGCGCTTGGCCTTCACCGGATCGGTGCCGGTCATCAGCTTGTCCAGCACGGCGGGCACGATCTGCCACGACAGGCCGTAGCGATCCTTCAGCCAGCCGCACTGTTCGGTGGTGCCGCCATCGAGCAATGCGTTCCAGTAGCGATCCAGCTCGGCCTGGGTGTCGCAGCTGACGACGAACGAGATGGCGTGGTTGAACGGGTCCAGCGGGCCGGCGCTCATCGCGGTGAAGGCCTGGCCGAACAGCAGGAACTCGACGATCTTCACCGAACCCGGCGGCCCGCTGGGCGACTCGCTGGGCATCGTCGTCACGCGGGTCACGCGCGAATCCGGGAAGATGGTGGCGTAGAAGCGGGCGGCTTCCTCGGCCTCTTTCGCATACCAGAGGAAGGGGGTGATCTTCTGGATCGCCATGGCGGGTCTCCTTTCGGCGGGTGGGGTCAGGGTCGACAAGGGCAGCCGGGAGGGCTGTCATCTTGACGACGAAGAGCCCGGCCGGCAATCGACACGCCGCACCGACATATTTCCGCTCAGTTGGCCGTCGCTGCCCCCTCGGCGCCTGCGCCCTGGCGGCACAGCGCCGCCACCAGGTCGGACTGGGTGAGGATGCCGACCAGCCGCCGCTCGCCGTCGACGACCGGGATGTGGTGGTGGCCGGTGGTCGCGAACAGCGGCACCAGCTCGGCGATCGGCTGGTCGTCGCGGGCCAACTGCACGTCGGTCGTCATGATCTGGCCGACTGCCTCGGCCTTGTCGGTGTGCACGGTGCGGCTCGGGCTCAGCAGAGTCTGCAGCCGGTGCTTCCAGCCGTCGTGCAGGTCGAGTCTCGGGTCGTCCATGAAGTCGGCCAGCGTCACGACGCCGATCACGCGCGACACGCGATCGACGACCGGCAGTGCCTTGATGCGGCGCTGGCGCAGCAGCCGCCAGGCGTCCTGCAGCGGCGTGCCGTAGTCCACCGAGATCGGCTCGCGCGACATGATGTCGGCACAGGTCAGCCGGCCCAATCGGCGGCGGTAGCCCTCGACCTCGGCATCGGCCAGCAGGGCCTGCAGGTCATCGGGGCTGACGTCGAGCACTTGGTTGTAGCGGGCCAGCGCGGCCTGCAGGGCGTTCGCGTCGGTGCGCGGCTCGCCGGTGCCGGGGGGCGACGTCACCGGGCGCTGCCCGTGCGGGTAGCGCCGGCCCGTGAGCGTGTTGTAGGCGATGCCGGCGACGACCAGCAGCACGGCATTCGCCATCACCGGGTAGAGCGCGAAGGCGGGGTCGTGCACACCGCTGAGCACCATCAACAGCGCGCTGGCGCCGCCGGGTGGGTGCAGGCAGCGCAGCGCGAACATCGCGGCGATCGCCAGGGACACCGCCATGCCGGCTGCCCAATCCGATGTGCCCAGCAGGTGCACGCAGGCCACGCCAACCAGCGCGCACAGCGTGTTGCCACCGACGACGGCCCAGGGTTGGGCCATCGGGCTGGCCGGCACGCAGAAGACGAGCACCGCGCTGGCGCCCATCGGAGCCACCAGCCACGCGGCGCTGGCCGCCAGGCCCAGGTGCGGCCCCAGGCCGTGACACAACAGCGCCGTCAGCAGCATGCCGAAAGCCGCACCACCGACGCAGCGCCAGCGCTCACGGGCATTGACCGCCATTCGGCCGGGCAGGAAATCAAGCAACCACGACATTCCCATTTCGCTGTCTTCGGCCCGCGCGCGGGCATGCTGGCAAGGGGCCGGATCGTAGTCGAACGGCTGCCGCCATGCCGACCAGGCAAGGAACGGCGCTTGCCCCGTTGACCAACAACCGGAGCACCGCGATGAATACCAGCACCACTGCTCAAAGCACGGCATCGAGCCATGCCACCCAGGCCGCCGAAGACCCGCAATCGCAGGCCACCGTCGATGTCAGCGACAAGGCGTCGATCGACCGCTGGGCCAAGGCGCTCGGCACCACCGACGAGGCGCTGATGAACGCCGTCAAGTCGGTCGGCACCCGCATCGACAAGATCAAGGACTTCCTCGGCGCCGGCGGCATGGCGGGCAAGCAGTCGGGCGGGTGACTTCGCCGGGCGACAGCGAGACTTCGTTGCTCCGGCACCACGAGGCAGAGGGCACGGCATTCGACGCTCAAGTTCACTTGGGGGGCGCCGACAACCCGACATACAGGATCGTCAGGCCCACCCATGAACATCGGCAACAGCCCCAGCGTCAACATCGCCACCGCGGCCGCATCCCAGGGGCCGGCCGGTGATGCCGTTCAGATCCTCGTGCTGCGCAAGGCGCTGAATACGCAGGCCGCCGGTGCGTTGGCCTTGATCGAGGCGATTCCGCAGCCGCCGCAGCTTGCCACCGAAGGCTCGCTGGGCCGCCACGTCAACACCTACGCCTGAGGACGTCGGCCCGGCGTCACCTGCCGACCGATGGGGCGTTCGTCGGCAAACCCAGCGGCCCTCAGGCCAGTGCGCCGGCCGTGTCCTGCATGCGGGCCGACACTTCGCCCAGGTGGTGCAGCGTGTCGCCGAACTGCATCTCGATCATCGTCAGCCGCTTGAAGTAGTGGCTGGCGATGTACTCGTCGGTGACGCCGATGCCGCCGTGCAGCTGGATGCACTGCTGGCCGACGAAGCGGGCCGCGTTGCCGATCTGCACCTTGGCCTGCGCGATGGCTTGGCGGCGGCGCGGCTCGAGGTCGTTCAGACGCAGCGTCGCGTAGTAGCTCATCGAGCGCGCCAGCTCCAGCTGCATCTTCACGTCGGCGATGCGGTGGCGCAACGCCTGGAAGCTGGACAGCGTGGCATTGAACTGCTTGCGCGTGTTCATGTAGTCGACCGTGATCGTGACCAGCTTGTCCATCACACCCACCGCTTCGGCGCACAGCGCGGCGATGCCGACGTCGACGCCGGCCTGGAGCGCG
The DNA here is from genome assembly GCF_036277275.1 of Ideonella sp. GTDB lineage: Bacteria > Pseudomonadota > Gammaproteobacteria > Burkholderiales > Burkholderiaceae_C > Ideonella. The sequence continues at coordinate 22,136 of NZ_DASUNH010000117.1, forward strand.
GCCAAGCCGTCGGCCGTGATGAGCTGCGCCGGCGTGTCGGCCAGCGTCAGCTCGGCGGCGCGGGCACCGTCTTGCGTCGGATAGCCGCGCACGGTGACGCCAGCGGCACCGCGCGACACCAGGAACAGCGCGATACCGGTGTCGTCGTCGTCGCCGCCGCCCAGGTTGGCCGGCACGATGAAGGCATCGGCCTCGTCGCCCGCCGGCACGATGCTCTTCACACCTGTCAGACGGTAGTTGTCGCCCAGCGCCGTGGCCCGCGTGGCGACGCGGTCGAGGTGATAGCGCGCGCCACGTTCCTGGTGGGCCAGCACGACCAGCGCGGAGGCGTCGGCCACCTTGGGCAGCCATTCGACCTGCAGCGCTGCGGGCGCATGGGCCAGCAGCGCTGGGGCCATCAGCGCGCCTTGTGCCAGCGGCGCGTTGACGAGGCCACGGCCCAGTTCTTCCATCACCACCATCGCCTCGACCGGGCCGAAGCCCATGCCACCGTGCGCATCGGGCACCGCGAGCGCGGTCAGGCCCAGTTCGGCCAATTCGTTGTAGACGTCGCGGGTCTTTCCGCCATCCTTGGCGATCGTGTGGCGGCGTTCGAACGCAAAACCCTTGTCGACCCAGCGGGCCACCGCGTCGCGCAGCGAAACCTGGTCATCGGAAAAATCAAAGTCCATGTCAGCGTCCTGTAGTCAATCTGACTGGCGCCCCTTCCCGCTCGGAGGGAAGGGGCTGGGGAAGGGAGCTCGAACTCGGCTCAAAGGGCATCGCGGCTTGCCGCTATGCTCCCAGGACGGTTTGGCTCACGATGTTGCGTTGAACCTCGTTGCTGCCGCCGTAGATCGTGGTCTTGCGGAAGTTGAAGAAGGTGCTGGCCAGCGGCGCGCAGTGCGCGGCCCCGCCGGGCCACAGGCCACCGAGCGCCTGGTCACCCTGCCAGCCGGCTTCCATCGCTTCGAGCATGAAGGGCATCGCGAACGGGCCGGCGGCCTGCATCATCAGCTCGGTGTAACGCTGCTGGATCTCGCTGCCGCGGATCTTCAGCAGGCCGGCGATGTCCAGGCTCTGCTTGCCGCTCTTCTCGGCACTCAGCACGCGCAACACCAGCATCTCCAGTGCGACGACGTCGACCTCGAGCAGCGCGATCTGGTCGCGAAAGCGCGTGTCGTCGTAGACACCTTCGGTCTTCGCGATGCGCTTCAGGCGTTCCAGCTCGCGCTTGGCGCGGTTGACGTCGGCGATGTTGGTGCGCTCGTGCGCGAGCAGGTGCTTCGCGTAGGTCCAACCCTTGTTCTCTTCGCCGATCAGGTTCTCTGCCGGCACCTCGACGTTGTCGAAGAAGACCTCGTTCACCTCGTGCTCGCCGTCGAGCATGATGATCGGCCGCACCGTGACGCCGGGCGACTTCATGTCGATCAGCAGGAACGAGATGCCGGTCTGCGGCTTGCCTTCGGTGCTGGTGCGTACCAGACAGAAGATCCATTCGCCGTACTGGCCCAGCGTGGTCCAGGTCTTCTGGCCATTGACGATGTACTTGTCGCCCTGGCGTTCGGCACGGGTCTTGACCGAGGCCAGGTCCGAGCCCGAACCCGGCTCCGAGTAGCCCTGGCTCCACCACACCTCGCCCGACGCGATGCCGGGCAGGAAGCGCCGTTGCTGCTCGGGTGAGCCGAAGGCCATGATGACAGGCGCCACCATCACCGGGCCGAAGGGCACGATGCGCGGGCCGCCGGCCAGTGCGCATTCTTCTTCGAACAGGTGCTTTTGCACCGCGTTCCAACCCGGGCCGCCGAACTGCTTGGGCCAGCCATAGCCCAGCCAGCCCTTGGCGCCGAGGATCCTGGCCCAGCGCTGCATGTCGTCGCGCGACAGCCGCAGCGAATTGAGCACCTTGTGGCTCAGGTCGGCCGGCAGGTTGGTGCGCACCCAGTCGCGCACTTCGTGGCGGAACGCCTGTTCGTCCGGCGTGAGGTTCAGGTCCATCGCGGCTTGTCTCCAGAGGCTAAGGACTTTTCGGCGGCCGGCAGCACCGTTGCTGCGCGACGGGAAAGCCTACGCCGATTGCGTCAACAAGGGTTCTAGCACGATCGTGCTATTTCCCCTTGTCCCCCTGGCGACAAACCCCAGGCCGGGGCGGTACGGAGTTACTCCACCCGGCGCACCCGGGCCGTGCGGTTGGACTTCTCGAACTCGAGGTAGAACACCCCGAGCGTGCCGCGGCGGATCGTCACCTTCGGGTTGGTGACGCTCAGCGCTGCCGTGCTGTCGTCGGCGATCTGCCAGACCTGGCCGTTGGCCAGCCTGATGCGGTCCTTCGGGCCCCAGCCGTCGAAGCGGCCTTCGATGCTGCTGTCGATCGACTCGATCAGCGAGCGCGCGGCCTTGGCCTCCAGGCCAAATCTGGTCGAATCGGGCGCCGTTGGCGCGGCGGCCGGTCCGGCAGTGGTCGTTGCAGTGGCGGCTGCCGGCGTCCCGGGGGCTGGCAGCGGCAATGCGTCGTAGCAGGCCAGGCGCTGGGCAGCGTCGGTGATCGCGCGGCAAGCTTGCAAGGAAGGGGCGTTCTGGGCCAGGACGGGGCCGGCGGCGAGCGCCAGCGACAAAAGGACGAGGTGTCTCATCGGTCTTCGAATTCTCGATGGGTCGGGAACGCGACGGTATCGCAGCCGGGGCCCCCGGGCGTCTTCAAGGCTTCTTTTCGAGCCGCATCGTGTCGCCGTCGCGCCGCATGTTGAAGCGCGACAGGAAGTTGTTGCCCAGCAGGATGTAGGGCATGTCGGCCTGCACCACGCCAGCGCTGAGGTTGTAGACCTCGACATCGCCGATGCGCACCGAGTTCAGGTTGACCTCGTACATCGGCACGCTGCCGCCGGCGGTGCTGGCCATGCCGCGGCGGCCGCCGTCATAGCGCAGGCCCAGGCGCTGGGCTTCGGCCATGCCCATCGCGATCGTTGTCGCGCCGGTGTCGACCATGAAATTGGCGCTCTTGCCGTTGATCGAGCCGTTGGCCATGAAGTGGCCGCCAGGGCCGGCTGGCAGCACGATGGCACTGCCGCCGCCACCGGATCCACCCCCGCCCAGGCTGACGGGCGAGGCGCCCAGCCGCACCGAGAAAGGCTTGCCGCCGATCAGCACCACCGCCTCGTCGGTGCCGATGCTGCGCAGCGTGACGCCACCGACCGTCTGGCCGATCGCCACGGTGCGCATCTGGCCGTCGATGACCAGGAGGGCTTTCGAGCTGCCCAGCGTGCCCGACAGCAGCACGCTCTGGGCCCGTGCGGGTGCCACGAGCCACGGGGCCAACACCAGGGCGGACAGGCTCAGGGCGAGGCGGCGGCGCGGCAGGTGGGGCATGAGAGGCAGATCAGTCGCGGAAGTTGTTGAAGGAAAGCGGCACGTCGGCCACCTCCTTGCGCAGCAAGGCCATCGCGGCTTGCAGCTCGTCCTTCTTGGCGCCGGTGACACGCACCGCATCGCCCTGGATGGCCGCCTGCACCTTCATCTTGCTTTGCTTGACCAGCGATTGGATCTTCTTCGCCGTCTCGCTGTCGATGCCGGCTTTCACGGGGACGACCAGTTTCAGCTTGTCGCCGCCGAGTTTCTCGGGCTTGGCCGTGAGGTCGAGGAAGCGCACGTCGACGTTGCGCTTGCTGAGCTTGGCCATCAGCACGTCTTTGACCTGGCTCAACTGGAAGTCGCTGTCGGCGAACAGCGTGAGCGTCTTGTCCTTGCCTTTGTCGGCCAGCTCGATCCGGGCATCCGAGCCCTTGAAGTCGAAGCGGGTGCCGATTTCCTTGTTGGCTTGTTCGGTGGCATTGCGCAATTCCACCAAATTGGGTTCGAGAACGGTGTCGAAGCTGGGCATGGTCTGGCTGGGGGAAACTGAGGCGGAGGAAGGCCCATGAGCCTGGCGGGGCGGTGAACGACGACCGCCGGCGGCCGGCGCAGCGGTTGCGCAAGCCGATCGGTGAAAATTCTGCCATGCAGGACCCTTCCACGGCGATCACCGTCGAGCATGATGCGCCTTTGCGCCAGCACAACACCTTCGGCCTGCCGGCAACGGCGCGGCGGCTGGTGCGCATCACCAGCGAGGCAGACGTGCGCCGGGTGCTGGCCCACCCCGAACTGGGCCGGGCGCCGAAGTTCGTGCTCGGCGGCGGCAGCAACGTCATCCTGACGCGCGACATGCCCGAGCTGGTGCTGAAGGTCGAGGTACGCGGCATGCGCTGCCTGGCCGAGGCCGCTGATTCGGTGGTCGTCGAGGCCGGCGCCGGCGAGCGCTGGCATGACCTGGTCGCCTGGACGCTCGGCCAGGGCTGGCCCGGGCTCGAGAACCTCGCGCTGATCCCCGGCACCGTGGGCGCGGCGCCGGTGCAGAACATCGGGGCCTACGGGCTGGAGCTGCAAGACCGCTTCGAATCGCTGGACACGGTCGATCTGGTCACCGGTCGCACGGTGACGCTGAACGCCGCGCAGTGCAAATTCGGTTACCGCGACAGCCTGTTCAAGGGCGGTCTGGCCGGCAAGAGCGTGATCACCCGAGTTCGCCTGCGCCTGCCCAGGCCCTGGCAGCCGGTGCTGGGCTACCTCGACCTCGAGCGCAAGATGACCGAGACCGGCAACCGCGCGCCGGACGCCCGCACGGTTTTCGACTGGGTCTGCGCCATCCGCCGCGCGAAGCTGCCGGACCCGGCCGAGATCGGCAACGTCGGCAGCTTCTTCAAGAATCCGCTGGTCACGGCCGAGCAGTGCCGCGACATCATTGCCCGCGACCCACACGTCGTGCACTACCCGATGGACGACGGCCAGTTCAAGCTCGCCGCCGGCTGGCTGATCGACGCCTGCGGCTGGAAGGGCAAGGCCATCGGCCACGCCGGTGTCTACGAGAAGCAGGCCCTGGTGTTGGTCAACAAGGGCGGCGCGATCGGCTCCGAGGTCGTCACGCTGGCCAAGGCGATCCAGGAGAGCGTCTATGGGCGCTTTGGCATCCGGCTGGAGCCGGAACCGCTGATCGTGTAGGCCGCTGCATTGGCGTCAGGAGCGGCGTCAGCCGATAAAGCCGATGCGCCGGCACAGCTTCTCGGCGGTGGCCCAGGCCCGGTGCAGCTCGACGATGGCCGCCTCGGCGTCCTGCGTGGCCCACGGCGTGGCGCGGTGCTCGATCGACTCGGCCAGGGCGGCCAGGGCCTGGAAGCCCAGCAACTGTGCGGCTCCTTTGAAGCGGTGCGCGAGCGCCGGCACTTCCTGGTCGAGCTGCGCCAAGCCGGCCAGCAGGCTCGCGTAGATCTGGTTGTCGTCGGCGAAAAAGCTGGTCACCAGCGGGCGCACGCCGGCGGGCGTCAACAGCCCGCAGAGCTCGCCGAAGCTGGCCAGCTCGAGGGCCGGCAAGGGGCCCGAAGGAGCGGCCGGCGCGGTGCGGCTGCGGGCCGGGTCATCCATTCGCGCCGGTGAGGGCGCTGGCGGCACAGGGGCGTGCGGTGGTGCGCCGCCTTCGCCGAACAGGTCGAGCAGCAGCGCTTCCAGCTCGGGCACCATGAAGGGCTTGGTCAGGTGGCCATCGACGCCTGCCTCGTGCATGCGCTCACGGGTGGTCTCGAAGGCGTCGGCCGTCACGGCGACGATCTTCACCTCGCCCAGCGGTGCCGGCTTGGCGCGCAGCGCGCGCGTGGCGCTCAGGCCGTCCATCACCGGCATGTGCACGTCCATCAGCACCAGATCGGGCGGCGCGCGCTCGGCCTCGGCCACCGCGGCGGCCCCGTTGTCGGCAAAGCGCACCTTGTGGCCGGCGCGTTCGAGCAGCGTGCCCACGTACTGGCGGTTGATCGAATGGTCCTCGGCGACCAGCACGTCCAGCGGACGCGGCAGGTGCCGCGTCTGCTTGGCCGGCGCAGACTCGGCTGGCGCCGCAGGCTCGGGGCATTCGGCCAGCACCGACAAGGGCAGCTCGAGGCTGAATTCGCTGCCTTCGTGGGGCCGGCTTTCGACGTGGATGTCGCCGCCCATCAACCGCGCCAGCCCACGCGAGATCTCCAGCCCCAGGCCGGTGCCGCCGTGGGCACGCGTCACGCTGGCGTCGGCCTGCATGAAACGCTCGAACAGGTGACCGCGGGTGTCGGCGTCGATACCGATGCCGGTGTCGCGCACCCGAAAGGCCAGCCACTGCTGGCCGGGCAGTGCGGCGAGTGCGGCGGGCCTGGGCGCTACTGGCGCCACCCGCAGCGCCACCTCGCCCGCGTCGGTGAACTTGATGGCGTTGGACAGCAGGTTGAACAGCACCTGCTTGAGACGGGTGCCGTCGGCCATCACGGCATCTGGCACTGCCGGGTCGATCTCGACCGCCAGGCTCAGGCCCTTGGCTTCTGCGGCTGGCGTCATCACGGTCTGTACCGCCTGGACCAGCGTAGCGAGGTCGACAGGCGCCAGATGCAAGGTCAGGCGGCCGTGTTCCAGCCGCGACACATCGAGGATGTCGTTCAGCAGCGCCAGCAGGTGCTCGGTGGATTCGCGCGCCGTGCGCAGCGAGCGCCGCTGGTCAGCGTCGAGGCGGCTGTCGTCGAGCAGGCTCAGCATGCCCAGCACGCCGTTGAACGGCGTGCGCAGCTCATGGCTCATGTTGGCCAGGAAGACACTCTTGCTTTCGTTGGCCACCTCGGCCGCAGCGCGTGCCGTGTCCAGCCCGTGGGCCAGCTCGGCCAGCTCGGCCTGCCGGCGCGACGCGGCGCGCAGCTGTTGCATCAGCAGCAAGGCAAAGCCGACGGTGGCCAGCGCCTGCAGCAGCGTCAGGGCCAGCGTGGTGCGCCGGTGTTCGTGCAGCGCGCGATCGCGCTGCTCGCCGCGCCGCACCGTCAGCTGGCTGGACATCAGCGACAGTTCGTGGACCGGCATCGTCAACCCGTCCAGGTCGGCCTGAAGCCAGGCCACGTCGGCCGGCGTCAGTGGTGAGCTGACCTGGTCGGACAACAGCGGATCGGCCCGTTTGACGAAGGCGTTCAGCCGCGCCAGCGTGGCCAGGTGCTGCGGGGTGCCGGGCAGTTCGGCATGGACCTGCTGCGGGTCGACCAACGTGATGCGGCTGACGAAGAGCTCGTAGCGCTCGCGCAGGCGCGCCGCCTGTTCGACCGGTGCCGGCCGGTCGCTGGGCAAGCTGCGCAAGGCGTCCTGCAGCGCGCGGAATTCGGATTCGAGCTGGAAGAAGCTCCAGGTGATGTTGTTGTCGGCCAAGGTGGATGCTCGGCCGATGAGTCCGTCGAGCCGGGTTTGCAGCCAGGCCGTGCCCAGCAGCATGCCGACCAGCACCCCGCCGACGCCCCAGACCAGGCGGCGCGCCGCCCATCGGCGCCAACGGGCAAACAAGCCGGGTTCGACGTCAGCCATGGACGCGTGTGGCGACGCGGTGACCGCGATGCCCGCAGGCCCGCGCCAGGATCGGCCGACGGGCAGCGCCGTTCACGGTTGCACGATCAGGCTGCGCAATTGCCAGGCCGCGCGGGCGTAATAACGGTCCGAGCGCAACCGCGCGTCGCTGTCGAAGGGGTAGACGATGAACAGCGGGCCCTTGTCGCGCACGCGCATCGGCTCGCCGTTGTGCAGGCGGGCGAGCACCACGTCGTACCGGGTTGTGTCTTCGCTGGGGATTTCGCAGCGGTAGTCGTTCAGCGCCACGGCGATCAGCAGCTTGCCCGCGGCGCCGGCCTGCGCGAGCACGTCGCGCAGCAACGGGCCGGTGAATGTCTGCGCGCCCTGGTGCCAGGGGGTGTGGGTGACGAGCTGGCGCTGCGGCAACGCGGCCAGCATGTCGAGATCGAAGTCGGCTCGACCGGGGGTGTTGCGGCGGGTGATCTGGCCGCTGATCGACAAGACGACCTTGCCTTGCGGCGCAGCCAGCGGTGGTGGTGCCCCGGTGTCGGCGGCGCGCGCCGCCCCGCAGGCCAGCAGACCCACCAGGCATCGACGGCGGCTCAGCAAGAGGTGGCGCATGGCGTGAACCGGAAAAAAAACAGGCGATGCGGCAAGCCCCGCACCATGGAACGGCGTCGAAGAATTCTAGGCGGCGCGCGGTGGCGAATGCGGTGGCGCCGCGCAGGGCGGGGCATTGCCGCCTGCGTGCAGGCTGCCGAGCGCCTTTTGCAGCACGCGGGCATCGTTGCTCGCGCGATGGCGGTCGATGCGCAGGCCGGCCCGGGCTCGTGCACAGGCAACATCCCAGCGTTCGATCTGTTGTTCGTTCAGCAGCTCGCGCAGGTGGCGCAGGCGGAAGGCCGGTGTCAGCTCGGCACTGTCGTACAGCCGGGCCAGCCAGGCGAAGTCATGGGCCCAGTTGTCGCAGTAGACGCTGCAGCCGCCGAGGTGTTCGTTCAGCAGCGCGGCCACCTCCGTCGTGGGCCGGCCATGGCGCAGCAGCAGTTCGCGCGTCAGGCCATGCAGGCGTTCGGCGTTGCAGTCCCAGTGGGTCCAGTCGTCGAGTGGGCGGACCAGCGTGCAACGGGCAAAGCCGTCGGGCAGCACGAAGCCGACCTCGATCGGGTAGCTGCCGCGGCCGAAGCCCGAGGCCTCGATGTCGATCACGCAGGGCAAGGTCGTCATCGTCGAAGGCGGTGCGTCTCTCAAGGAAGCGAAGGCATGCAGGCCCCCTGCGTCCGAATGTAGCGCTGGCGCGGGCCGGCGGCGAGTTTTTGTCGCCAGCGTGACAAGGGTCACTCGGGTGGCCCCGATGGCGGGGCGTCGCTACCCGGGCTATACCCTTGCATGACCGCGCCGAGCCCGGCGTTCCCTTCGATGCCCGCCTCCTCATCGGACCCGCCCGCCATGACCCCTGCCCATCGCCCGCACCTGAAGCACTGGCCGCGCCGCCTGCCACGGGAGCTGACCGTGCCCGAGACGACGCTGTGGTTCAACCTCGAGGTCTCGGCGGCGCGCTACCCGAACAAGGTGGTCACGTGGTTCCTCGGCCAGCCGATGCGTTATGCCGAGCTGAAGGTCCAGGCCGAAACGCTGGCCGGCTGGCTGCAGGCGCAGGGCGTGGGCAAGGGCGACCGCGTCGCGCTGTTCCTGCAGAACTGTCCCCAGTATCTGGTCGCGTTCTATGCGGTGATGCGGGCCGATGCGGTGGTGGTACCGGTAAACCCGATGAACCGGGTCGACGAGTTCGGCCACTACATCACCGACCCCGAGACCAAGGTCGTGATCTGCGCGGCTGATCTCGCCGGCATCGTGGCCGAGGCTGATGCCCGCCTGCCCGAGGCGCAGCGCCTGAAGGCGATGCTGGTGACGCGCTATGCCGACACGCTGCCCGCCGCGTTCGACTCGGCTTTGACGCCGCAGCCGGCAATCGAGCAATGGCTGCGCGCCGACCCGCCGCTGCCCGTCGGCGCCACGCGCTGGGTGGACGCCTTCAGCGCCGGCCTCACCCCCGCCGGCCCACCCACCGCCACGGTCGATGACCTGGTGCTGCTGCCCTACACCTCAGGCACCACCGGCCTGCCCAAGGGCTGCATGCACACCCCCCGCACGTTGCTGCCGAACGCGGTCGGCGGGGCGTTGTGGGGTTACGCGACCGCGGAGTCGGTCAGCCTCGCGGTGGTGCCGATGTTCCACATCACCGGGATGATGTACGGCGTGATCGGCTCGGTGATGACCGGCGTCACGATGGTGCTGTTGCCGCGCTGGGACCGCGAGCTGGCCGGACGGCTGATCTCGCACTACCGGGTCACGCACTGGACCTGCATCCCGACAATGATCATCGACCTGTTCGGCAGCCCCAACTACAAGAGCTTCGACCTGTCGAGCCTGGTCTACCTCTCCGGCGGGGGCGCAGCGATGCCCGAGGCGGTGGCGCAGCGGCTGCTCGACGAATTCGGCCTGAGCTTTGCCGAAGGCTATGGCCTGACCGAGACCGCGGCACCGAGCCATGCCAACCCGCCCGAACGCGCCAAGCTGCAATGCCTGGGCATGCCGATCTTCGGCGTCGATTCGATGGTGGTCGACCCAGCGACGCTGCTGGAGCTGCCCGTCGGCGAGACCGGCGAAATCATCACCAGCGGCCCGATGGTCTTCAAGGGCTACTGGAAGCACCCGGATGCGACCGAGGCTGCGTTCGTCGAGAAAGACGGCCGCCAGTACTTCCGCACCGGGGACCTGGGCCGCATGGACGAGGACGGTTACTTCTTCCTGACCGACCGGCTCAAACGCATGATCAATGCCAGCGGCTACAAGGTCTGGCCATCGGAGGTTGAGCTGCTGCTGTACGGCCACCCGGCCGTTGCCGAAGCCTGCGTGATCGCGGCGAGAGATGCCTACCGCGGCGAAACGGTCAAGGCCATCGTCGTGCTGCGCGCTGAAAGCCGGGGCAAGGTCACTGAGCAGGACGTGATCGACTGGGCCCGCGACCACATGGCGGCCTACAAGGCACCACGGATCGTGCAGTTCGTCGACAACTTGCCCAAGTCGGGCTCGGGCAAGGTGATGTGGCGGCTGCTGCAGGAGCAGCAGCAGGCGGTGGACGCCCAGGCTTGACGCACGCTCCGCTCAGAACAGCGACTGCCCGGTCAGCGTCGTGAAGCGCTCCAGTGCATGGCTGCCGGCCAGCGAGTTGCCCGAGGGCTCGAGTTCCGGCGACCAGACGCAGACGCCGAGCCTGCTGGGGATGTGGCCGACGATGCCGCCGCCGACACCGCTCTTGCACGGGATGCCGACCCGGTAGGCGAAGTCGCCGGCCGCGTCGTAGGTGCCGCAGGTCAGCATCAGCGCCGACAGGCGCTTGGCCGAGCTGGCGTCGATGATCGTCTCGCCGTTCCACGGGTTGACACCGCCGTTGGCCAGGAAGGCCACCGCACGGGCCAGGTCCACGCTGTCCATGCTGATTGCGCAATGGCGGCAGTAGGCGTCGATCACCTCGTCGACCGGATTGACCAGGTTGCCGAAGCTGCGCATGAAATTCGCCATCGCACGGTTGCGAAACCCGGTGGCCAGCTCGCTGCGCGCAACACGGTCGTCGTACTGGATCGTCGCGTTGCCGGTCAAGCGACGCACGAACTCGACCAGCGCGGTCTCGGGGTTGACGAAGCGGGTACACAACACATCGGTGACGACCAGCGCGCCGGCGTTGATGAACGGGTTGCGCGGCTTGCCTTGCTCGGTTTCGAGCTGTACCAGCGAGTTGAAAGCCGAGCCGGAAGGCTCCCGCCCGACGCGCGCCCACAGCGCGTCGCCTTCACACTGGTAGGCCAGCGTCAGCGCGAACAGTTTCGACACCGACTGGATCGAGAACGGGATGCGGGCATCGCCGCAACTCGAGACATCGCCGTCCAGCGTGACGACCGCCATGCCGAAATGGTCGCCCCGGACCTTGGCCAGCTCCGGGATGTAGTTGGCCACTTGGCCACGGCCCAGCAGCGGCTGGACTTCGGCGTGGATCTGGTTGAGGACGGCCTGGTAGTCGACGGGGGCGGTGGTGCTCAAGATGGCGGAGTCAGTGGGCCAAGGTGGCGGCCGGCAGAGTTTAGGAGGACAGGCTGCCGTCGTCCCGCTCGGGCATCTGGCCGGATGAAGGAGGCATCAAGTTGATGCGGTGGCCCGAACTGTCCGGCACCAGCACGAGGCGAAGCAGTTCCCACTCGCCCAGCAAGGCAGCGGCCTCGACATGGGCCATCCCTTTGCCGTTCGGGCCTTCCACGCTGAACGACAGGCTGGCGTGGCCGTTCGGCCCCGAGAGGTGGATCTCGCCCATCGGCAAGCCGCTCGACAACGGCTTGCCGATCACGGCCAGCGCGCGCTCGTCGGTTTCCAGCCGCAGCACCGCCAGCTTGTAGGCTTCGCTGTCCTTCATCGCAGCCGTGGCGCCGAAGAACAGCGCGATGCCGAGCGCGATGAAGGCCAGCCAGACGATCACGCCCCACTTGGCCCAGCTGCGCTGAACGCGCTGGAACTGCTCGACGCTGTCCCACTTCTTGTTCCGCCAGGCCCAGGCGCTGCCTTTGACGCCCAGGACGATGACCATCACCATGTTGACGAGCGGCACGAACATCAACAAGGCCATCAGCGTGTTGTTGCCGATGCCCCAGATCCAGTTCAGCAGGAACGCGCCCCAATTCCAGCGGTCGATCTCCGCAGGAACGGCGGCGCTGGCGCCTTGACCGGAGGTGTTTTCCATCGCTGTCGGGTTCAAAAGAAAGGCCCCTCGCGGGGCCTGGGTGGTGTCAGCGTCCCAATTGCTGCCACAAGTACGCGAATTCCAGCGCCTGGCGGTCGGCACGCTGCGCATTGTCGGCGGCGGCGCTGTGACCGCCTTCGATGTACTCGTGGTACAGCACCGCGTGGCCCTGCTCCATCATGCGCGCGGCCATCTTGCGGGCATGGCCAGGGTGAACCCGGTCGTCACGCGTGCTGGTGATGATCAACGGCTTCGGGTACTTCGCGTTGGCTTTCAGGTTCTGGTAGGGGCTGTACTTGGAGATCCAGGCCCACTCGTCGGGCATATCCGGGTTGCCGTACTCGCCCATCCAGCTCGCGCCGGCCAGCAATTGGTTGAAGCGGCGCATGTCCAGCAGCGGCACCTGGCAAACCACGGCGTTGAACAGGTCGGGCCGCTGCACCATCACGGCACCGACCAGCAGGCCGCCGTTGCTGCCGCCCTCGATGCCGAGGTGGCGAGGGTCGGTGACCTTGGTCGCGATCAGGTCCTCGGCCACGGCGATGAAGTCGTCGTAGCTCTTTTGCTTGTTCTGCTTGATCGCGGCTTGGTGCCACCCGGGGCCGAACTCGCCGCCGCCACGGATGTTGGCCAGCACGAAGACGCCGCCCTTGTTGTACCAGCCGTTGCCGATCGCGCCCGAGTACGACGGATTCATCGAGACCTCGAAGCCGCCGTAGCCATAGAGCAGCGTCGGGTTGCTGCCGTCGGCCTTCGCGCCCTTGGGCCAGACGATGAAGTAGGGCACCTTGGTGCCATCTTTCGAGGTGGCGAAGCGCTGCTCCGCTTTCATGCCGGCGGCGTCGAAGAAGGTCGGGCGGGCTTTCAACTTCTCCAGCGTGTCGTTGCCGGTGCTGCCCAGCGAGAGCGTGTCGGGTGTCAGGAAGTCGGTGTAGCTGGCGAAGAAATTCTCGGCCAGCGGATCGTTCTTGACCTGCGGGTCGTGCAGCCCGTTGACGCGCAGCGTGCCGGGGTAGGGCGCGACGATGTCCTTCTTGACCCACGAGCCCTTGGTGTCGCGGTGCCAGGCTTCGGCACGGCCGGACACGTTGTCCAGCACGTTCACCAGCACCTGGCTGCGGGTGGTGGAATAGCCGGCCATCGAGCGGCTGGCCGTCGGCGTGAACAAGGCGGTGAACTTGCGTTCGCCGCGCAGGTAGCCGGCGGCGTCGGCCACCAGCAACGAGCCGCGGGGCCAGGTGCGGCCACCGACCGTCCAGTCGCTGCGCAGCTCGATCATCACCAGATCACGCCAAAAGCCCAGCTGGGCGTCGGCAGGCTTGTCGATCGTCACCGCCTTGTCGCCCTGCCAGAGCGCCATCTCGGTGCTGAAGAAATCGGGCGAGCGGCCGAAGACCACGCGTTCGAAACCGGGCGTGTGGTCGACGCTGGCAAAGGCCGACACGTCGGTTGCCTGGCCTTCGTAGACGGTGACGGCAGCCGACAGCGGCTCGCCACGCTTCCAGCGCTTGATCACGCGCGGGTAGCCCGAATCGGTCAGCGAACCGGGGCCGAAGTCGGTGCCGACGAAGGTGGTGTTCTCGTCGAGCCATTCGAGCGAGCTCTTGGCTTCGGGCAGCGCGAAGCCACCCTCGACGAAGCGACGCGTGGCGAGATCGAACTCGCGCACGACGCTGGCATCGGCGCCGCCGCGCGACAGCGAGATCAGACAACGCGTCGAGCCGCCGCCAAGGCAGTTCGCGCCGGCCCAGACCCAGCTCTCGTTCTCGGCCTTGGCCAATGCGTCGAGGTCGAGAACGACGTCCCAGGCTGGTTGGGGTTTGCGATATTCGGCCAGCGTGGCGCGCCGCCACAGACCACGCGGGTGCTGCTCGTCGCGCCAGAAGTTGTAGAGCCAGCCGCCCTGATGGGTGGCGACGGGGATGCTTTCCTTGGAGTCGAGGATCTCCTTGAAGCGCTTGCGGTTGGCTTGGAAATCCGGGTGGGCTTCGAGCAGCGGACGCGACACGGCGTTGCGCTCGCGCACCCAGGTCAGCGCCCGTTCGCCGGTCACATCTTCGAGCCACAGGTACGGGTCTGCAGCCGCGGTGGCGGGGGCGGGCGTGGTCGGGCTGGAGGTCTGGGCCATGGCAGAAGGGCCCGCGGCGCCGATCAGCGTGGCGGCGAGCGTGGTGAGCAGGTGTTTGGACATGGGCAGCGAGGTGGGAGGTCGCGGGTAGCGAGAGGTGCCGGCCCATCGGGTCGGGCCAGCGCGGCGGATGATAGGCGAGCCCCGGCGACCAACCGATCAAGATCGGTCAGCGTCGCGCAGCCTTCAACGCCGTGTCTGGATCTCTTTCAGGCGCCGAGGTTCCAACGCGACCGAATCGCGGCCGTTGCCGACATAGATATGGCCTTCTTGCACGGTCACCTGCAGCTGCATGCTGCGCTCGGCCATGGCCGCCAGCGCCTGGCTTTCGGCCGCGTCGATCTGCCAGACCTCGAGGTTGGCCAGGCGCGCGACCTTGTTTTCGATGCCGCTCCACCAGATCGGGGTCGAGCTGCTGTACGACCAGATGCGCACCCGCTCGGCGCGGCCGCAGGCCTTGGCCAGGCGGCGGTCGTCGGGCTGGCCGACCTCGATCCACTGCACCAGCGCGCCGGTCAGGTCTTTCTGCCACAGGTCGGGCTCGTCGGTGTCCGACAGGCCGGCGGCGAACTCGAGCGCGCCGCGGTCGGTGTCGGCCGGCACCGCGAGCGCGAACGCCAGCAGCCGCATCATCATGCGTTCGTCGGTTTCCGAGGGGTGGCGGGCCAGCGTCAGCGCATGGTCGGCGTAAAGCGCGCGGTCCATGTCGGCGATTTGCAACTGGGCCTTGAAGACGGTCGATTTGAGAGCCATGGTGCAGGAAGCCACGAGAAGGCGTGGGGCGGCGGATGGTATCAACCCGCCACGCCATCGCCGCCAATCAAGCCGAAGTCGGCACCACCTTCAGGCGCACGATCGGCCGTTGGGGCTTGCGGCGTGCCACTTCGCGGAAGCCGGCGCGGTCGTACATCGCTTTGGCGCCGAACCACATCGAGTCGTCGGCGGCGCGACCGGGTTTGTCCATCGGGTAGGCCTCGAGCAGCGACACGCCCAGCGTCTTCGCCCACACGACGGCGCCTTTCAACAAGGCACTGGCCACCCCTTGGCCGCGGTGTTCCGCCGGAACGACGAAGCAGATGATCGACCACACCGGCTGCTCGTCGACAGGCTTCATCACCGGCGAGCGCCGCAGCTTGGCGAAGTCTTCACGCGGGCCGAGCGAGACCCAGCCGACGGGCGTGTCGCCGCGGTAGCCGATCAGGCCAACCGGCCGCCCGGCGTCGACCAGCGCCTTCAATTCGGCACGGTTGGCCTGGGCGCCCGTCGTTCCGGCGGGCAAGGGGGCGGGTTCGCCGGTGTGGCGGTAGTACATGCACCAGCAGCTGCGTGCGACCGAGCAGCCCCGGGCCGCGAAGATGGCTTCGAGGTCGGGCCAGCGCTCGGGTGTCAGTGGGTGGATGTCGAGCTTCATGCTTCCTCGACCGGCAGTTCGCGCCGTTCCGCCGCACTGCGCCGGCCCAGGTCCAGCAGCCGCATTGCCGTCAACGCCTCGCGCGGCGGTACCGGGTTCGGCGCTCCACTGCGCAGCGCGGCGCAGACGCCGCTGTAATAGTCCGGGTACCGGCCGTTGCGGGTTGGCAGCAAGCGGCTCTCGAGCACGTCACCGGGTTCTTCGGCTCGCCACAGTGCCAGCTCGCCGGCTTGCGGGTCGGCACCCCAATCCGCCAGGTGGGCCGGGTCGGGTTGTTCGCCGGCTTTCAGCCTGTCCTCCTGGCAATCCAGCCCCCATTTGCGGTAGCCGCCGCGCGTGCCGTGCAGCACGAAGCGCGCACCGGTGTGCGCGGCCAGCGCACTGGCGTGCAGCGTGACGCGCAGCCCATCGACATACCGCAGCTGGGCGTGGAACCAGTCGTCGGCGACGGCGCCATCGCGCACCGAGGCGATGTCGGCGTAGAGGGTCTCGGGGGTGCCGAACAGCTGCAGCGCCTGGTCGATCAGGTGCGGCCCGAGGTCGATCCACAGCCCGCCGCCGGCTGCGGTCGACTCGCGCCAGCGTTCGCGCACCTGGCCGCGGAAGCGGTCGAAGTGCAGCTCGGCGTGCACGATGCGACCCAGCTGGCCGCTGGCCAGCAGCTGGCGCACGGTCAGGAAATCGCCGTCCCAACGGCGGTTGTGGAACACGCTGAGCAACAGGTTGCGTTGCTCGGCCTCGCGCACCAGTTCTTCGGCTTGGTCGGTGGTCAGCGCGAAGGGTTTGTCGACCACCACGGCCTTGCCGGCGCGCAGGGCCGCCAGCGCCAGCGGGTGGTGGCTGTCGTTCGGCGTGGCGATCACCACCAGCTCGATGTCGTCGCGGCGCAGCAGCGTGGCAGCGTCCGGCTCGATGGCCACCTGCAGGCCCAGCGCGGCCTGCACCGCGGCGGTTTGCGAGCTGGCCACCGCCACCAGCGCCAGCCCAGGCGTGGTGCGCAGCAGCGGGGCGTGGAAGGTGCGGCCGGCATAGCCGAAGCCGATCAGGCCGGTGCGGACCGGCGTGGAGGTGGAGGCGGACATGAGCCGATTGTGCGAGCCCTGGCGCCGCGGCACGAAGCCGGGGCGGGCACTGGGGTGATTGGCGAGGGCGGCTTTGGGCGCCCGATGGCATCATCCCCGCCATCAAATTGACATCCAGCCGCCGCTCATGCCCTCCACCACTGCTGTACCGATCCCCAACCCGCTGCTCGCAAACTGGACCGGCCCGTTCGGCTTGCCGCCGTTCGACCGGATCCGCCCCGAGCACTTTGCGCCGGCGCTGGCCGAGGCGATGCGGCAGCACCTGGCCGAGTTGGACGCGATCGGTGCGCAGGCCGAGCCACCGAGCTTTGACAACACCGTGGCGGCGTTCGACCGCGCGGGCGCGTTGCTGTACAGGCTGGAGGCGGTGCTCGGCAACCTGACCGCATCGGAAACCTCACCGGCCTTGCAGGCGGTACAGCGCGAGATGGCCGCACCGCTGGCCGCGCACGACAGCGCGGTGAAGATGCACGCCGGCGTGTTCCGGCGCCTGGACGCATTGCACGCCGAGCGTGCGAGCCTGGGCCTGACTCCCGAGGCATTGCGCCTGCTCGAACGCCTGCACGACGATGCCGTGCGCTCCGGCGCCCGTTTCGACGCTGCGGCGCAGGCGCGCTACTCGGCGATCATGCAAGAGCTGGCCACGCTGACCACCCGCTTCGCGCAGAACGTGTTGGCGGACGAGTCGAGCTACCTGCTGCACCTGAACGGCGAGGCCGACCTGGCCGGTCTGCCCGGCTTCGTGCGCGCGGCCGCGCGCCAGGCGGCCGCCGAGCGGGGCCTGCCCGAGGGCAGCCATGTGGTGACGCTGAACCGCTCACTGATCGTACCGTTCCTGACGTTTTCGGAGCGGCGCGACCTGCGTGAGGCCGCCTGGCGCGCCTGGGTCGGCCGCGGCGAATCGGGTGGGTCGACCGACAACCGCGCACTGGCCAGAGAGATCCTGCAACTGCGCCAACAGCAGGCCGCCGCGCACGGTTGCACCAGCTACGCCGACTACGCGCTGGCCGACACGATGGCCGGTGAGCAGGGCGCCGTCAGGCAACTGTTGAACGAGGTCTGGCGCCGCGCGCTCCCCGCGGCCGAGCGTGAGCGCCAGGCGTTGATCGCGATGATGCGCACGCACCACATCCAGGGCGAACCCCAGGCCTGGGACTGGCGCTACTGGTCAGAGAAGGTGCGCCAGGTCCGCTACGCCATCGACGAGGCCGAGCTGAAGCCGTACTTCTCGCTGGACAACATGGTGCAGGCCTTGTTCGACTGTGCGCAGCGCCTGTTCGGCGTGCGCTTCGAGCCGAGGCCCGAGGTCAAGGCCTACCACCCGGACGTCAAGGCCTACGAGATGTTCGACGGCGCAGGCCGCAGCGCGGGTCTTTTCCTGCACGACAACTTCGCGCGCCAGAGCAAACGCTCGGGTGCGTGGATGAGCGACTTCAACTACCAGTCGAAAAACCGCGGCGTGCCGGCGCCGATCATCGTCAACAACAACAACTTCGCGAAGGCGGCGCCGGGCGAGCCGACGCTGCTGTCGTTCGACGACGCGCGCACGCTGTTCCACGAGTTCGGTCATGGCCTGCACGGGCTGCTGTCGAACGTCACCTACCACCGTTTGGCCGGCACCCAGGTGCTGCGCGATTTCGTCGAGCTGCCGTCGCAGCTGTTCGAACACTGGCTGAGCCAGCCCGAGGTGCTCTCGAAGCACGCCCGCCACTGGCAGACCGGCGAGCCGATCCCGCAGGCGTTGATCGATCGATTGCAGGCCGCGCAGCGTTGGGGCCAGGGCTTCGATACGGTGAGCTACCTCGGCAGCGCGCTGGTCGATCTGGCGCTGCATGCGCGCACGGACGACGCGGCGCCGGACGACATCTGCGTGTTCGAGCGAGACGAACTGGCCCGGCTCGGCATGCCGCCCGCGGTGGGGATGCGGCACCGGCTGGTGCACTTTCAACACGTGTTCGCCGGCTCGAGCTATGCCTGCGGCTACTACGTGTACCTCTGGGCCGAGGTGCTGGACGCCGATGCTTTCGGCGCCTTTGAAGAGGTCGGGAACCCCTTTGATGCGGACGTGGCGGCGCGCTTGCACCGCCACATCTATGCCGTGGGCGACACGGTGCCGCCCCAGCAGGCTTACACCGACTTCCGCGGCCGCTTGCCGGCGCTGGAGCCCTTGTTGTCGAAGCGCGGTTTGCTCGAAGGCGAGAACTTCGCCGCCACGTGAGCCGGGCGCTGCGGCGCACGGTCATGGCGCGGCGGCGCGTCAGCGCGCACGAAGCCAGGCCGGTCACCGCGGTCGCGGTGCTCGAAAGCCGGGCGCTCACGGTGTTCGAAGGCCGGGCGCTGCTGGTCGAAAGCCGGGCGCTCGCGGTGCTCGAACGGGCTGCGGTCGGCCGGCGGACGGCGATCACCGCCGAAGCGGTCGCCATGGGCCTGCTGGCCTTGGTAGCCGCCACCATGGCCACGGTCGTTGTGGCGCGGGCCGCCACGGTGGTTGTTGAAGTAGTCGCCGACACGGCCGTAGCCGCCGCCTGACTTGCCGCGCGGGGCGCCGCTGCGCGGCGGGCGCTGCATCGTTTCCGGCGCGGGGCGCTGCGGCTCCAGGCCTTCGACCGTCGCGACCGGGATCGGCTGCGTCGTGTAGTGCTGGATGCGGCGGATCATCGGCACGTCGCGGCGCTCGGCCAGCGTCACGGCACGGCCCGAGCGGCCGGCACGGCCGGTGCGGCCGATGCGGTGCACGTAGTCTTCGGCCTTCAGCGGCAGACCGTAGTTGATGACGTGGCTGATCGTCGGCACGTCGATGCCGCGCGCGGCGACGTCGGTGGCGACCAGGATGCGCAGCTGGCGCGAGCGCAGGCCTTGCAGCACGCGGTTGCGGCGGCCTTGCGGCATGCCGCCGTGCAGCGATGCGACCTTGTGGCCCATCTCGTGCAGGCGATCGGCCAGGCGGTCGGCGTCGATCTGGGTGCTGGTGAAGACGACGGCCTGATCGACCTCGCGATCGGTCAGCAGCGAGTCGAGCAGCGCGTGCTTGTGGTCGAGGTCGTCGGCCCACATCAGCTGCTGCGCGATGTTCTCGTGCTTGGCCGTGTGGCCGGTGATCTGGATGCGCTCGACGTCCGGACGCTGCAGGCGCTGGGCCAACTGGCCGACTTCGCCGTCAAAGGTGGCACTGGCCATCAGCGTCTGGCGCTTTTCGGGCAGGGCCTGGGCGATGTGCTCGATGTCTTCGATGAAGCCCATGTCCAGCATGCGGTCGGCTTCGTCCAGCACCAGCATCTCGACGTTCTCGAGCACGGCCTTGCCGCTGCCCAGATGGTCGATCAGACGGCCGGGGGTGGCGACCAGGATGTCCAGCGGGCTGCGCAGCGCCTTCAACTGGGCCGGGTAGGGCACGCCGCCGACGACGGTGGTGACCGACAGGAACTGCACGTGGCGACCGTAGTCGGATGCGGCCTTGCAGACCTGCATCGCGAGTTCACGGGTGGGCACCAGCACGAGGATGCGCGGGCCGCGCACGACGCCGCGCTGCGGCTTTTGCGCCGGGTCCTTGCGGGCCTCGATCACCTTCATCAGCGCGGGCAGCACGAAGGCCGCGGTCTTGCCGCTGCCGGTGTTCGAGCACACGCGAAGGTCCTTGCCGGCCAAGGCGGCCGGGATGGCGCGGGCCTGCACGTCGGTGGGGTTTTCGTAGTTGGCTGCCTTGAGCGCGCGCAACAGGGCCTCGTCGAGGCCGAGCGATTCGAAAGTCATGAAAAGTCCTAGCCGCCGGACCATGGCGGTACGGCGAGCGGTGGGGCTAATGAAAAACATCGCCGCCGACCGCTTGTCTGCCACCTGAAATCAATTCAGGCGCGAGGACTTTCAACATGGGTGAGGCATATCGCTCGAATCAACTTCAAGCGGCCGACTCACCAGAGGGGAGGTCAGAGGGGATGAACTGCGTGCAATGGGCTTGGCAGCCTCAGTGCAACCGCGAAGTATATCGTAAACCCCGATGTTGTGCGAGTGATTCAAGCGACACCCAGACACATTCACACAAAATCCACACTTCATCCTGACGCCCAATGCCCTCTTTACGACCCGCGTGCCGGGCGGACCACGCTGAACTGTCCGTCGTCTCGTCTTCGCTTCCCCCGTTTTTCCGCCGCCATGCCGTCGGCTGGCCGCTCGCGCTGTCGCTGTGCTCACCGGCCTTGGCCATGGCGCAGGCCCATCCGATAGCGCCGCCGCCGGCTGTGCCGGCCGCACCTTCGGCGGATGCCGCTCAGCGGGTGGAAGTGACGGGCGAGCGCCAGAACGAGGGCGAACAGCGCCGGCAGTCGACTGCGGCCAAGATCATCGTCGGCCGTGACGAGATCGAGCGCTTCGGCGATGCGTCATTGGGCGAGGTCCTGAAGCGCCTGCCCGGCGTCACGATCGGCGGCAGACCTGGCCGCGGCGGGCAGATCCGCATGCGCGGCCTGGGCAGCGGCTACACGCAGATCCTGCTCGACGGCGAGCGCGTGCAAGGGGGGGTGTCGCTCGACTCCATCGACCCCGAGATGGTCGAGCGCATCGAGATCTTGCGCGCGCCGACGGCCGAGACCGGCGCCCGCGCCGTGGCCGGCACCATCAACATCATCACGCGAGAAGGCTTTCGCAAGCGGCTCAATGACCTGAAGCTGGGCTTCGGGCTTGAGAACGGCATCGTGTCGCCCGGTGTCTCGTGGACGCGCGACGACAAGTGGGGCGACCTCAACTACAACGTGACGCTGAACGCCTGGGTGCGGCGAAACGAGGACCAGAGCGTGGTGACCACGACGTCGCTCGATTCGGATTTCACGCAGGTCGAAGCCAACCAATCGAGCGATCGCCGCCATGGCCTGCACTTCAACGCCCGGCTGCAGTGGCCAATGGAAGACGGTGCGTCGCTGATGCTGATGCCGCTGCTGGTGTTCTCGGAAGGTGAGGGCAGACGCTCGTCGACGCTCGACCATTCCGGCACCGAGCCGCCCGATTTCGATGACTACGACCACAGTGCCGGCGACAGCGAGAGCCGGTTCATGCTGGCGCGCCTGAACGGGCAGTGGCGGCATCGGCTCGGCGAGGGGCGCATGGAGTGGCGTGGTGGCGTCGGTGCGTCGCAGTCGCGCAGCGAATCCGAGCGACACCAGTACTTGAACGGCGCCGAGACCACGCGTCTGAACGAAGACACCGACTCGCGCGAGCAGACCGGCCACCTCAACGCCAAGTACACGCTGCTGATGGGGGAGTCGAACAACCTGGTCGCCGGTGCCGAGGTCGACATGGGCCGTCGCGCCGAAGACAGCAGCACGCTGCTGGTCAGCAGCGCCTCGCCCGACCCTTTGATCAACACGCAGGACAGCCTGCGCGCATCGACCCAGCGCTTGGCGTTCTACGTGCAAGACGAGTGGAACCTGACGCCGCAATGGGCAGCCCATGCGGGCTTGCGCTGGGAGGGCATCACCACTGAAGGCGAGAGTGAGAACACGCCCGACGCGCGCAATCGGTCAAGCGTATGGACGCCACTGCTGCACGCAGTGTGGCGGCCCGAGCCGAAGAGCCGCGACCAGGTCCGCATGAGCCTGACGCGCAGCTACCGGGCGCCGACGCTGCAGAACTTGCTGGGCCACTACAGTGTGTCGTCGCGTGACCCGTTGGGCGAGAACTCAGAGACCAAGCCCGACCGTGCGGGCAACCCCAACCTTCGGCCCGAATTGGCCACCGGCATCGACCTCGCGTATGAGCACTACCTGCCCAGCGGCGGCATGTTCAGCGCGAACGTGTTCCACCGCCGCATCCGCGACCTGATGCGCACGTTGACCACGCTCGAAGACGTGCCCGACTTCGACGAGCCGCGCTGGGTCGCCCGGCCGCAGAACGTGGGCAAGGCGACCACGCAGGGCGTCGAGCTGGAGGCCAAGTTCCGCCTCAGCGATCTGGTGGATGACGCACCGGCGGTCGACTTGCGCGCCAACGTCAGCGTGTTCCGCTCCAAGGTCGACAGCGTGCCCGGCCCCAACAACCGGCTCGATTCACAGCCCGGCGGTACCGCCAATTTCGGCGCCGACTACCGATGGCCCGGTACACCGCTGACGACTGGCGGCAACTTCAACTACACACCCGGCTACACCACGCGATTGGCTGCCGAACAGTGGCTGACGCAATCGGCCAAGCGTGTTTTCGATGCCTATGTGCTGTGGACGATCAACCCGGCGATGCGCCTGCGCGTGACGGCCAGCAACCTGCTGCAGCAAGATGCACAGACGGTGAGCCTGGTGGAACAAGAGCGGGCCGACACGGTGGCGTCGACCTTCATGAACTGGCGGCTCCAGCTGGAGATGAAGCTCTAGCTAGTGCAGTGTTTCGTTCTGTTTGGAACTTAAGCGGCTATTTGCCCGAATGACCTTCTGCAGGATGTCGCGCGCGCTCTTGGTCCAGATGAACGGCTTGGGGTCGGTATTGTGGTGAGCGACGTATTCGTCGATGGCA
>NZ_DASUNH010000118.1:0-2638 GCF_036277275.1 Ideonella sp.
GCACGGCCAGGTTCAGCGTGGCCACCAGCACGACCAGCAGGTGGTAGTGCATCAGCCAGGGGTGGGTCACCCAGCGCCTGAGCGGGCTGGCGCGCAGCGACGGCGCCAGGTGAAGCTGGTTCTCCATCACGCGGTCACCCCATGCGTCGCAGCGGCCATGCCGGCCGGATTGGCGGATATCGGGTGGCCGGCCCGGTGGGGTTCGATCAGCCCCGACTCTTGCGCCAGCGCCATCAGCCTGCGCTTGTCGACCTTGCCGCGGTCGGTCATCGGCAGGCTGTCGAGCGCAAACACGACCATCGGCACGCAGTAGTACGGCAACGTGGCCGCCACCAGCTCGCGCGCGGCCGTTGCATCCACGCTCTGCGGCGCGACAAAGGCCACCAGCCCGCGCTCGTCGAACTTCAGGGTCACCGCGCGCTCACACTGCGGCGCCTGCTCCAGCACGCTCGATACCGAATCCAACTCGACCCGAAAGCCACGCACCTTGACCTGGTCGTCGACCCGGCCGAAATGCTCCAGCTCGCCGTCCTCGGTCCAGCGGCCCAGGTCGCGGGTGCGGAACATCCGGTGTCCATGGCCGAGGAACGGGTCGGCCGCGTAGCGCTCGGCGTTCAGCGCGTCGTTGTGCAGGTAGCCGGCCGACACGCAGGCCCCGCCTGCCCACATCTCGCCGATCTCGCCGATCGGGCATGGCCGGCGGTGCTCGTCGAGCACGTACACCGTGTTGTTCGGCGTCGGCTTGCCGATCGTCAACGGCCGCCCGTCGGGCAGGTAGTGCTGCGCGGTGTTGACGATCGTCGTCTCGGTCGGCCCGCAGGAGTTGTAGAAGGTGCAGAAGCTCGCCCATTTGTCGGCCAGCGGCTTCGGGCAAGGCTCGCCGGCCACGGCCACCACGCGCACGTTGCGGCAGGCATCGGCGTCCAGCTCGCTCAGGATCGTCGGCGTCGCGATCACGATGTCGGCCTGCTGCACCGCCTCGGCAATGCTCGCGCCGCGGATCACCAGCGTCGCGCCATGGGCCAGGCAGCCGAGGATCTCCCACGCCGCCATGTCGAACGCGATGGCCAGGATGTGCGAGACCTTGAGTCCCGGCCGCATGCCCAGCCGCCCCGGCTCGGTCAGCAGGATGTTGCAGACGTTGTGGTGGGTGACCTGCACGCCATTGGGCATGCCGGTCGTGCCCGAGGTGAACAGCGTGAAGCAGCCGTCGGCGCCTGATACAGGCAGGCGTGGGGTGAAGCGGGGCGTCGCCTGCCCGTCGAACGGTTCGGCCATCAGTTCGTCGATCGCCAGGCAGACGCCGCCCGGTGGCACCGGCACCTGCGAGCGCAAGTGCGACAGGGTCAACACGACCCGCGCCGATGACACCTTGACCACATGCCGCAGCTGCGGCTCCTTGGCCACACCCACGTGCTGCGGCACATAGGACGCGCCGGCCTTCAGCACCGCGAGGATGCCGACCACCATCGGGATCGAACGGTGCACGAACAGGGCGACCCGATCCCCGGTGACCACGCCGTGCTGCGCCAGCAGGTGGGCGAGCCGGTTGGCCTGCCGATCCAGCATCGCGTAACTGATGACCTGGCCCAGGTGCTGCGCGGCGATGGCGTCGGGCTGTGCCAGCGCCTGCGCCTCGATCGCGTGGTGGATGCAGCTGCGTGGCAATTCGACCAGAGGGCCCTGCCCGAAGCGCTCGAACGTCTGCTGGTCTTCGAATGACAACGAGGCCATCGCCGAGCGCGAGAAGCGCAGCGTCGCCGATGTCGAACTTTCAAGTTCCACTGACAATTCAGCGCTCTCACCCCTTGGCACGGCGGCCATGGCCGCCCACGAAACACCGGCCAGTCCGGCGCCTTCCTCGACTACAGTTCGCATGTTGGTCCCCTTCCGCGCGTCTGGGCGCGTTTCGGCGTGTCGCATCAAGGCCGTCGCCGCGCGCAAGGCGGCCGGCCCACGTCATGACCTTGCCGGGGTGCTGCTTCACGGCCTAGTCTTGCGGTGAGTGCTGCAAACCCCACTGCGTGGTTGTCATGAGTTAGGGGGTGGAGGGCGCAACTCTTTGCAACGGAAACGGGCAGCGCGAAGCGCGGATGCGGTATCCATCGGTGCGCACCATTCAATGGTTAGCTTTGGAGGCCCCTTCGGTGAATGGCAAAGGTCTGCGAAGAATTGCGAGGGGTGTGCGAGGGGTTGCAAGGGGAATCCTCAGCAAACCGTACCGCCTCGACGACCGGTCACACCGCCACCACGAAGGCTCGGCATCGACATCCGGCGTGGGCGGACGGCCACCCCCTACCACCCCCTAGCTTGCGATGCTTGGCGCCGCGGCCTTCGCGCGGCAGGCGGCATGCGGCATGGTTGCGTGGCTCATGCAACACCTGGTCACTGATCATCGCTGATCCTTCGGTGGCGGCTGCATCGGCAAGATGTGGCGGCGCTTTCGGCCCGGTGGCTTTCCCCCGCCGACGTGGCTCGCGCAACCCGGGGTCGGGCTCCCTCGATCCCCCGGGTTGGTTCAACCATGACCTTCAGTGGAGACACCGCATGACCTCGACCCTGATGAAGTTGAACGATTCCTCGCAACGCCTGTTGAAACTGGCCGCCGTTGCCGCGCTGTGCGCCGGCGGCGCCACCC
>NZ_DASUNH010000119.1:0-36352 GCF_036277275.1 Ideonella sp.
GCTCGAGTTCGTCGAGTTGCGGGCCTGCACAGCCAGTTCACGCATGCGTTGCAGCGCGTCGCCGACCTTCGACAGGGCGCCTTCAGCCGTTTGCGCCAGCGAGATGCCGTCGTTGGCATTGCGAATCGCGACGTTCATGCCGCGCACTTGGGCGTTCATGCGCTCGGCGATCGCCAGGCCGGCCGCGTCGTCCTTGGCCGAGTTGATGCGCAGGCCCGAAGACAGACGTTGCATCGACTGCGACAGCGAGGCTTGTGAAGCCGACAGATTGCGCTGGGCGGTCAGTGAGCCAACGTTGGTGTTGATGACGGAAGACATGTGAGTTACTCCTTCACGGGGTTCAAAAACTGACCCATCCGGGCCTCTGGTTGCGCCCCCGTTTGAAAGTGGTTGGGGCCGTGAATTGCTTTTCGGAGGGTCGATCGAAAGACTTGAGAGTTTTTTTTGCCGCTGTTCGATCGATCGACTTGGCCAGAGGTTGGCAAGCGGAGTCGGCGGGGAGCCGGCGGCAGCGAAAGACCGCTGCCCAGTCTTCTCTTATCGGCGCCTACGCGGCGCGGCACAGTCTTAAAGTCGGGGCGATGCACACTCCGTCGCCTTTGCCCACCAAGCCGACGCGCGCCTGCCGCGTCGCGCTGGTGATGATCGTGCGCAACGAGGCATCGCGCATCGCACGGGCGCTGGCCAGCGCACTGCCGTACGTCGACGAAGCGCTGGTGCTCGACACCGGCTCGACCGACGACACGGTGGCGAGGGCACGAGCCGCCGGCGCACGCGTGGCACATTTCAAGTGGGTCGACGATTTTTCTGCCGCGCGCAACGCCGCGCTCGATGCTGCCGGTGCTGATTGGCACATCGTGCTCGACGCCGACGAGTGGCTGACCAGCGGCGCCGGTGAGTTGGCTGCGCTGCGCCACACGGCGCCCACCTTCGTCGGCGCGGTGTGCATCGAGAGCCTTGATGACAGCAGCGTGCAGGCGCAACAGGCCAGCAGCTGGATCAGTCGCGTACTGCCCGGCCCGGTGCGTTATGCCGGCCGCGTGCACGAACAGCCGCAACATCGGTTGCCGGTGCAGCGCCTGCGCATCACGTTGGGCCACGACGGCTATCTGAAGGATTCGCTGGCCGCCAAGGCCGGTCGCAACCGGCGGTTGCTCGAGTGCGAGGTCGCCGAACACCCCGACGATCCATACGCCTGGTACCAGCTTGGCAAAGACCATGACGTCTATGAACGTCATGCCGACGCATTGGATTGCTTCGATCGCGCCGAGGCGCTGCTGGCCACCGAAGGCCCGTCGCCGGGCTGGTTGCACGACCTGACGGTCCGCCGCCTGCATGCCTTGAAATGTGTCGGCCGCCACGCCGACGCGCTGATGCAGGCCGAGGCCGGCCTGGCACGCTGGAGCGAGTCGCCCGACTTCTTCTTTGCCTTGGGCGACGTGCTGTTGGACTGGGCGGCCAACCAGCCGCCGAACGCCGCCGAACTGCTGCCCATGATGGAGAGTGCCTGGCAGCGCTGCCTGGCCATCGGCGAGCGGCCGGACCTGGAGGGCGCCGTTGCCGGTCGCGGCAGCCACCTGGCGGCCCACAACCTGGCCCTGCTGTACGACGGCCTCGGCCGGGCCGAAGACGCCGCCGAATGCCGGCGCCTGGCCGCCGTCCGGCCAGCAGCGCCCGAATAGGCCCGGCACCCCCTGTCTTTTCGGTGCCTGCCGACACGCCCACCTCTCTAAAGTGGGCAGGATGAAGAATTCACGCCAGCGCGCCGAAGCGCATCGCCAGGCCGGGTTGAAAGCCATGCAGGCCAAGCGCTGGCCGGCGGCGATTGCCGAATTCGAGCGCGGCACGGCCTTGTCGCCCCACGACGCGCTGCTGCGCCTGAACCTGGCACGCGCGCACATGCAATGCGGCGCGCTGGACCGTGCGGTGGCCGAAGGCCGCGAGACACTGCGCCTGGATCCGGCGAGCCCGGTGGCTTGCCGCTTGGTCGGCGAATGCCTGCTGCAGCAAAACCGTGTGCAGGAAGCCGCCGCGGTGTTCGACCAATATCCCGCTGACGCGGCCCGCGACCACGACTGGTTCAACGCCTACGGCAACGCGTTGTTCCAGGCCCAACGGCTGCAGGACGCGGTCGGCGTCTTCTTCCAGGCGCTGGCCCTGAAGATCGATGCCCCGCTGGTGCACTATCGCCTGGGCCTGTGCTTCAAGGATCTGGGCATGACGCGCGAGTCGACCGAGTGCTTCCGCACCGCCGTCTCGCTGGATTCGGGCGCGGTGCGTGCGCTGGCCCTGTCGCTGCTGGTCCACGAGAGCCGACAAACTTGCGACTGGAGCCTGGTCGAAGAAGACACGGCGCAGCTGTTGAAGGCGCTGGACCAGGGCGACGACCAGACCGGCCAGAAACTCTCGCCCTTCGCACTGCTGGCGGTCGACGCCACACCCGAACAGCAGCGCCGCATCGGCGCACTTCGCCTGCGAGGCCTGACCCCCGGCCTGAAGCCGATGCCGCCGGCCGGTCCGCGCCGGCCCGGGCGCATCCGTGTCGGCTATCTCTCCTGCGATTTCCACCAGCACGCGACTTCGGTGCTGATGGCCGAGCTGCTGGAGCGCCGTGACAGCGAACGCTTCGAGGTCACGCTGTATTCGCACAGCCCCGACGACGGCAGCGAGATCGGCAAGCGCGTGCGTGCCGCCTGCGACCACTTCGTCGACGTGACGCACTGCTCCAACGCCGATGTCGCCCGCCGCATGCGCGCCGACGACATCGACATCGCGATCGACCTGAAGGGTCACACCCGCGGCAGCCGCTTCGAGCTGCTGGCCTTCAAGCCGGCGCGCGTCAGCGCTGCTTTCCTCGGCTACCCGGCCACCACCGGCGCCGACTTCATCGACTACATGATCGGCGACCCGGTCGTGCTGCCGCTGGCCCAGGCCGGCCAGTACAGCGAGCACCTGGCGCAGCTGCCGAACAGCTACCAGCCGAACGACCGCCGCCGCGCACTGCCACCGGCGCCCACGCGCGCCCAGGCCGGCTTGCCTGACGACGCGGTGGTCTTCTGCTGCTTCAACCAGACCTACAAGATCTCGCCCCACATGCTGGATCTGTGGGCCCGCATCCTGCACGGCGCCCCGAACGCGGTGTTGTGGATGCTGGCCTGGAACCCGCATGCCCAAGCCAACCTGGAGCGCGAGCTGGCCGCCCGAGGGGTCGGCCAGGAGCGCGTGTTCTGGGCCCCGAAGTTGCCGCTGTCCAAGCACATCGCCCGCCTGCGCGTGGCCGACATGTTCCTTGACACCTGGCCCTGCAATGCCCACACGACCGCCAGCGAGGCCTTGTGGGCCGGCGTGCCGGTACTGACGGTGCCGGGCGCGACATTTGCATCGCGGGTGGCGGCCAGCCTGGTCACCGCCTGTGGCCTGCCCGACCTGGCCGCCCCCGATGAAGATGGCTACGTGAACCTGGCGATCGCGCTGGCCCAGGAGTCGGCTACGCTGCAAGGCCTGAAGGAGCACCTCGACACCCAGCGCATGAACCTGCCGCTGTTTGACAGCGACCGGTACGCGCGCGACTATGAGACGTTGTTGCAGCGCATGTTCGACCGCGAACAGGCCGGCCTGCCGCCGGCTCACTTGCTGGCCGCCACCGCCTGAACGTGCCGCGGGCCAGCCAGCGGTTGGAGTGACAATTCCGGCTTTGCCCCTCGATGCGGTGCTTCAGGCTCCGCCGACCCCCATGCAGCCTCTTGCTGAAGCGCCAAACAGCCCATCTCACCGCCGCTGCGTGACGCACGCGATCGGCGGCTGCCCATGAAGATTCTCCTGCTGGGCAAGGACGGTCAGGTCGGCTGGGAGCTGCAACGCTCACTGTCGCTGCTGGGCGAAGTGGTCGCGCTGGACCACGACAGCACCGAGCTGCATGGCGACTTTTCTCGCCCCGAGGCGTTGGCCGCCACCGTTCAGGCGGTGTGCCCTGCGATCATCGTCAATGCCGCTGCGCACACAGCGGTGGACAAGGCTGAGAGCGAGCCCGACTTCGCCCGCGCGCTGAACGCCACCGCGCCCGGCGTGCTCGCGCGTGAGGCGGCAGCGCTGGGCGCCACGCTGGTTCACTACAGCACCGACTACGTGTTCGACGGCTCTGGCAGCGCGCCGCGCAGCGAAGAGGCCGACACCGGCCCGCTGTCGGTCTACGGCCGCACCAAGCTCGAAGGCGAACGAGCGGTCCAAGCCAGCGGCTGCCGCCACCTGATCCTTCGCACCAGCTGGGTCTACGCCGCCCGCGGCGGCAATTTCGCGAAGACGATGCTGCGACTGGCCGGCGAGCGCGAACAGCTGAAGGTGATCGACGACCAGATCGGCGCGCCCACCGGTGCCGACCTGCTGGCCGATGCGACAGCCCATGGCTTGCGTTCAATGGCCCAGCGTGACGATCTCGGTGGGCTCTACCACCTTGTCGCAGGCGGAGAGACCAGCTGGCATGGTTATGCCCGCTATGTCATCGAGTGGGCCCGCGCCCGTGGCCATGCGATCAAGGTACCGGCCGACCAAGTCTTGCCGATCCCGACCAGTGCCTACCCGACGCCGGCGGCGCGGCCGTTGAACTCGCGGCTGGACACGGCCCGGTTCCAGCGCGATTTCGGGTTGCGGCTGCCGGACTGGCAAGCTGGTGTGCAGCGCATGTTGCGGGAAGTACTGGAGCGCTAGTTGTGTCCACATCGGCCGCCGCGCCAACCGCCGCGCTATGTCTTGATCGGCAAGCGCTGGTAGAAGCGCTTCTTGGCCTCGACGTTGGCTCTGACGCTGTTCGGCTGCACGTGCACCTTGGCTCGCGTGTCAGTCTCTTCAAAGCGCGCCAACTCTTCCTTGGCGAATCGGTCCAGCTCTGACTTGTCGAACTCGCACCGATAGCCCAGGTGCTGCATCTCGGAATAGCAAATGCTTTCGATCGCCCGGATCTCGTCGGCGCTCAGCGCGTCGCGGTACTTCTGGCTGTTGTCGGTCATCACCGCCTTGTCCAGGTTGGACCAGGCGTGTTGCTGGCCGGCGTTGGCCCGGGTCAGCGCCGACTCGTGGTACGACAGCATGGCCGGCTCGTAGGCCAGGCCCATCATCCCGAGCACGTCGGTCAGCACCTTTTCGGGCTCCGAGATCAGCTGCTCGTAGTAGACCAGCCGGGCCCGGCCCAGACGGTGCAGATCGCTGTAGAGCTTCAGGCTGTTCTGTTGGTCGGCCTGCCATTGCCGCGCCGCGCGGCACACACCGCCCGGGTGGCCAGGGTTGTTCTTCCATGACAGGGCCATGTCGCGCGGGTCGCGCACCTGGTAGACGTAGGTCGCCTCGGGAAAGTGCAGCAGCAAGAAGGCGATGAACTCGTAGACCTGGTTTTCCTTGACGAAGACAACCGTCTTGCCATGGGCTTCGGCCTCGGCGGCGAAAACGCGGCGAATCAGCGTCGGCAGGTCACCCGACTCGGCCAGGCGGGCCAGCTCGTCCAGCGAGAAATTCGTACGCCAATGCGAAAACTCGGCGTTCAGCAGCGCGTGGATGTCTTCCAGCAACGCTTGCCAATGGGTGGGCCGCGCCAGCGGCTCATAGCGAAAAGCGTTGCGGGCGACAGGGTTGATCAGGTGCTTGGTCGCCGGGCCGCAGATGGCCGAATGCGCGTCGAGCATCCGGGTGATCAGGTTGCTGCCGCTGCGCTCCGAGCACATCAGGAAACTGAATCTCACGCTCACCTCCCGGGGATTCATGCAAAGGCGGCTGCCCCCATGCTGGCCGAGCGCGGCAGGCCTGTCCACCACCCCGCCCGGCATCGAAGGCCGCGCCCAGCACGATAAGCCACGCCCCCACGTGCGCGGGCCGGATCTGAGCCCCAACATCCCCCTTTATCCAGCGAACGCGGGCAGCGGCGGTGCCTAAAGTTCTCGCATGCACGATCCGTCCGTTCCCGCCGTCGATGCCGACCTGCCCGGCCTGCTCGGGCGCCTGCACCAGCAGTTCGCAGCGGGCGACGAAACCGGCTTCGAAACGACCCTGGCGACGATTGGCCCGCAACGGGCGGCGGCCGCCACGACGCTCGTCGGCGCCCTGTGCATTGGTGGCGCCGCGCTCGCCACCAGGCTGGCGGCCAGCCAACAACCCGCGTGGAGCGAAGACGACTGCACCGGCGCCGTTCTGGACGCGTTCAGCACCGTGATCGACCCGCCGGCAGCGGCGCCGGACCATGAGCAACGCATCTCGCAATGGCTGGTCGACACCTTCGGCCTGCAGACGCCCGTGACGGCGGTGCTCGACGTCGTCCGCGCCGAATTCCTGATCGACCGAGGGCCACTGGCCGAGTTGCCGCAGGCGGTGAGCTGCGCGATGCGCCATCAGCAGTGGGAACTGTCGCTGCGCGGCATCACCCGCGTGAAACAGGGCTTGAATGGCAGTACCCCGCGCGACACCTACGGGCTGGCGGCCATGTGTCTGCACCGGCTTGGCCGCTACGCAGAAGCCGACGAATGGGTCCGCGAAGGGTTGGGCGACGACCAGAAGCTGCTCGGCATCCCGGCCGTGCGCTCCGAAAAGGAGCTGATGCGCCGCTGGGGCCCGCACCGCGCCCCGGTCATCAGCATCATCTGCACCACCTACAACCACGAGCGCTACATCGACAGCGCGATCCGCGGCTTCCTGAGCCAGGACTGCTCGTTCCCGTTCGAGATCCTGATCCACGACGACGCTTCGACCGACCAGACCCAGGCCGTCATCCGCCAGTGGCAACAGCGTTACCCGAAGCTGATCAAGCCGGTGCTGCAGACGGTGAACCAGAAGTCGCAAGGCGTTCGGCCCTTCGAGCTGTTGCTGGCCAAGGCCCGCGGCGATTTCGTGGCCACCTGCGAAGGGGACGATTTCTGGATCGACCGGACGAAGTTGCAGCGGCAGGTCAGCTTCCTGATGTCGCACCCCGACGTCTCCTGCTCGGCCCACAACTACTACCACTTCATCGAGACGTCGCTGGCGGTCCGGCCGTGGAGCCGCATCGGGCGTGACATCTTTCTGTCCCAACGCCAGCTGATGTCGACGCAGTTCCTGCTCTGGCTGCCGACGCTGGTGTTTCGCAAGACCTTTTCGGCGTTGCCGCCCGAGCGGGCGCTGGCGGCGTTCGGCGACCAGTTCCTGACCTCGTACCTTGGCACGATGGGCCGCTGCGCCTACTTCGACACCTTCGTCGGCGCCGTGCGCCGCGAAAACGAATTCAGCTCCTGGAGCCCACTGCCCGAGCGCGAAAAAGAGCGCCGGCGCGTGAAGACCTGGGTCGCCATGCTGCGCATGCACGAGCGGCTGGGTCAGCAACAGGCGGTCGACGATCTGATGGCCAAGATCAAGGCCTCTTCGCTCGACGCCCGGCTCAAGACATCGCTCCTCGACGACTCGACACCCTCTCAATCCTCAACCCTGGCGGCGGCTTAATATGAACCCGATCTTCGTCACCCAACCGTACCTGCCTCCGCTCGAGGAGTTCATTCCCTATCTCGAGAAGATCTGGGAAAGCAAGACGCTGACGAACCGCGGCCCGATGCACCAGCGTCTCGAAAAAGAGCTGTGTGATCACCTGGGCGTGGAACACATCTCGCTGTTCGCGAACGGCACGTTGGCGCTGGTCACCGCGCTGCAGGCGTTGCGCATCACCGGCGAGGTCATCACGACGCCGTATTCGTTCGTCGCGACCGCGCACTCGCTGCTGTGGAACGGCCTCGCGCCGGTCTTTGCCGACATCGATCCGGTGACGCTGAACCTCGATCCGAAGAAGATCGAAGCCGCGATCACGCCGAAGACGACCGCGATCGTGCCGGTGCACTGCTACGGCACGCCGTGCGACATCGACGCGATCCAGAAGATCGCCGACAACTACAACCTGAAGGTGATCTACGACGCTGCCCACGCCTTTGGCGTGAAGCGCAACGGCCAGAGCATCCTGAAGGCGGGCGACCTGTCGATCCTGAGCTTCCATGCGACCAAGGTCTTCAACACCTTCGAAGGTGGCGCGATCATTTCGCCCGATGCCAAGACCAAGCAGCGCATCGACCAGCTGAAGAACTTCGGCTTCGTTGACGAGGTGACCGTGGTCGCCCCCGGCATCAACGGCAAGATGAGCGAAGTCAATGCCGCGTTCGGCCTGCTGCAGCTGCAACACATCGAGCGCGCGATGACGCGCCGCGCGGAGATCGACGCGATGTACCGCGCGCGCCTGTCCCAAGTGCCGGGTCTGCGCCTGCTCGAGCAACCGATGCCCGGCAACACCAGCAACCATTCGTACTTCCCCGTGCTGGTCGGCCCCGACTTCTCGGTCACCCGCGACGAGCTGTACGAGCTGCTGAAAGACCAGAGCATCCACGGCCGGCGCTACTTCTACCCGCTGATCAGCGAGTTCCCGATGTACCGCCACCTGCCGTCGGCGCAGCCTGGCTTGATGCCGATCGCCCAGGGCATCTCGCGCGAAGTGCTGTGCCTGCCGATCTACCCTGCACTGACCGACGAAGAAGTCAACCGCATCGCCGACACGGTCTGCTACGCATCGACGCTGCAGCGCAAAGCTGCGGCGTAAAGTCAACGAATGAGGCCACGGCAGGTCGCGATCTTCGGTTGCCCGCGCAGCGGCACCAGCTGGCTGGGCCAGCTGTTCAACGCCAGCGAGGCGGTGGCCTATCGCTACCAGCCGCTGTTCTCTTACGAGTTCAAGAACTGGTTCGGCGTTCACGGTGTGAGCGCCGCGTCGCTTGACACATT
Source organism: Ideonella sp. (assembly GCF_036277275.1). Classification (GTDB taxonomy): domain Bacteria; phylum Pseudomonadota; class Gammaproteobacteria; order Burkholderiales; family Burkholderiaceae_C; genus Ideonella. Next base: position 8,770 of record NZ_DASUNH010000119.1, read on the forward strand.
CAACGACGCGCTGCTGGGCGCGAGCTCAGATTTCGTGCTGCAGTCGCTGCGCCCACCCAAGGTGCTGCCCGCCACGCACCTGGTGTGGAAGGAAGTTCGCTACCACCAGCTGATGCCGGCGCTCGCCGCCCTGCCTGGTCTGCACAGGCTGATCTACATCCACCGCCCGGCGCCGGACGTGATCAACAGCTGGTACCAGGCGCCGAAAGAGTTTCGCGCCGGCCAGGACATCCACGCCGAATACCTGCACGCACCGTCGAAGAACACCGACCCGTGCGAGTACAACGGCTATGCGAAGTGGAAAGAATCGCTGGCGTTGGCGCTGGCCGTGAAGGCCACCTACCCGGACAAGGTGCTGATCGTGTCGTACGAGAAGTTGCGCAGCGACCCGATGGCGCAGCTGTCACGGCTGTTCGCGGCTGTCGGTCTGCCAATGTCGCAACAGGTGCTCGATTTCATCGCCGCCAGCACCTCACAGCACGAAGACGACGCGTACAGCGTCTTCCGCACCCAAACTGCTGCGCTGACGCTGCCGGCTGACATCGTGCGCGATCTGTCCGAAGACGCCGAAGGGCTCGACCTCGCATCGCGGGCCGAAGCGATGTCTCTCTGAGTCAGGGCTCGAGGTCGCAAGCGTCGAGCAATTCGACGACCTTCGCGGGTGGGCAGTGCATCAGCACATCCAGGATCGACAGGTACGGCACGAAGGCCGGTGAAGCCTGCGGATACTGCAGCGGCCGCATCGCGCAAAAGCGCAGTGTCATGCCGTCGCGTTCGAAGTCGGCCGCGTCGTAGAGCGTGCGCCCTCCGGTCGGGTTGATGTAGAGCGATGCACCCTCGGCGCGGCACACCGCGCGCACGCGGTCCGACGCCCGCAGCTCAGGCGGCAGCGCATGGACCGACGAGAAGCCGTGGTTGAACGGCAGACCGAGGTAGTCGAACACCGCGGCCATGCTGCGCGCGTTCTTGCGGGCGACGTTCTCGTCCGCATCGAGCAGCACGCGTTGCACGAATTCGAACACCGGTTCGAAGTGCGGCGCCTTCGCATACGCGCGCTGCAGCAGCGCGAGCAGCGGCTGCCACTCACCCACGTACTCGTGCTCGGCAATCGTGCGGTTCTGGCTGACGTTCTTGACCGGTGCGGTGAAGGCGTGCGATTCGCCGTTCAGCAGCAGGGCATTGCGATGGATGTAGCCCTTCTTGATGAAGGCCACGTCGTCGAAGCAGACGAAGCGGTCGACCTGGCGCGCCAGCTGGAACGTGCCGAGGTACGGGAACAGATAGGGCTGCAGCACCGCGACGCTTCGCATGCGCTGGGAGTCCTCAAGTGCCGTGCGCGGATCCGGCTTTGCCGGTCCGCTGCGCGAGCCCCCTCGGGGGGCTTCGCCCGGACATGAACAGTCCTGAGGACTGTTCGTGCCTGGCGAAGGGCCGAGCCTCTGGCTCGGCGCGGCCTGCAAGGCAGCGCCCGGCAGGGGGCGTGGGGGCACCATGCTCACGCTCGAACAGGCTCATGACCACGTCAGGCCCGGCCGCGCACGGTGGCGACGACTTCAGCCTTCAGCTCCGTGCTGGACACGCCTTCAGTGCGCGGCAGGTAGACCACGTCGCACAGCGTCTTCAGCTCGTCGAATCGGCCCGTCCAGTCGCTGCCCATGACCACGGCGTCCACGCCGTGCACCATCACGTCGGCTTCCTTCTGGCCCCAATCGCTCTCGGGGATCACCTCGTCGACATAGCGACAGGCGAGCACCATCGCGACGCGGTCAGCGTACGGCACGACGGCCTTCTTGCCCTTGATCGCATTGAATTCGTCGGTCGACACCGCGACGATCAGCCGGTCATAGCGCTGCTTGATGCGCTCGAACAGCCGCACGTGGCCGATGTGGAACAGGTCATAGGTGCCGTAGGTCAGCGCTATGGTGATCTCGCCATCAGCGAGCGGCACTGCCGGCAACGCGGGCAGCGCCCGAGTCGACTCGAAGGTGTGGGCTTGGGCGATCAAGCTCATCGTGGTGCTCCCGTGTCAGGTCGGCGCCGAAAGAGTGGTGGCGCCATGGTGCCCACTCTACGCAGGCCACGCCGGCGTGATGGGCCAAGAAGCGACTGCTTCATCCCGCTCCACCTGCTCAAGTTCAAGCCACCTGCGGATCGCCGGTGGCAGAGCGTTCCGCCACGCGTCTGTCGCGTTTCAAGTTCTCGACCTGGCCGAACTTTTTTGCGTAAGCGCGGCAGAAGGCGCCCAGCGCATCGGCCATCGGATCGTGCGCATGGGCTTGCGGCGCCGGCGGCCGCACCGGGTTCGTCGCCCGCTCCGTCGGAATCGCCAGCAGGATCGCCTCCCAGCCGTCTTTCAGCTGCACCCACTTGAAGGTGAAGCTGTAGTCGACGCCGGTCGCGTGGATGGCCTGCGGGATCGTGAACGCGTCGTTCCACTTGTGGTACAGGCAGATCGCGAGCTTCGGCTTGAAGTGCTGGATGGTCTGGCGTGCGCCGGCCAGGGCCTGCAGCTCGGCGCCTTCGATGTCCATCTTGATGAAATCGACCTTCTCCAGGTTCAGCCGCATCACGTAGTCGTCGAGCGTGATCGTCTGCACCTTGGTGCCTTGGCTCGATTTGCCGAAGATCGAGGTCGAGCCCTGCGTCGCGCCATCGGCGATCACGATCTCGTCACCGGTGCGGTCGGCCAATGCCAGCTTGTTGATGACGACCTGCCCGTCGCGCACGCCGTTGCGCTCGAAGTTGTGCACCAGCAGCGCCAGGTTCTCGTCCAGCAGCTCGAAGCTGTGGACCTGGCAGCGGCCGCCGAGCTTGTGGTGGAAGTACACACCGGTGTCGCCGATGAACGCACCGGCATCGATGATCACGTCGTCCGGCGCGAGCTGGATGTCGCCCTGCTCGTACTGCCCGTAGCGGATGTCGTGCGCGCCCAGCCACCAGTCGTAGCCCAGCATCTGGAAGTCGTAGCCCTGCGATTTCATGTCGCGCAGGCGGTAGCGCACGCCGTTCAGCTCTTCCACCGGCCGCGGCTCGGTGCGCAGGCGCTCGATCGTCGTGTCGTAGAGGTGGCGCTCGACCGGGTTGACCAGATCGATCTTGGCCCAGCGCTTGAGGAACCACAGAACGAAGCGCGACTGGTCGGCTGCGCTGAGCCGGTCGTACACGCCGCTGGCGATGTCTGCCAGGTGCGGCGCGTACTTCTCGTAGAAGACGCAGAACTTGTACAGGTCGTCATCCAGCATCCGGGGCAGGAGCGCGGCGAGGTCGTTGCGAAGCTTCATCGGTCGTTCTCCTGGGATCCTGCGGTGACGGGGTTCACTCGGCGTCGAGCGCCAGGCCCAGCTCTTCCAGCAGCAGCGCAGAAAGGCGCTCGCCGGACTGGTCGTCATGGTGGTCGTGCAGACGGTCGCGCAGCTCTTGGCGGTGGCGGGCGTGGGCGCCCGACTCGGCCGCGCGGTTGCGCAGTGCCAACAGCAGCTCGTTGACGCTGGTCACCAGCGGGCCGGGCTTGACGTCGAGCTTGTCGTCGTACAGCGTGCGCGACCGTGCGGTGTACTCGGCGTGGTCGGGGCGGAACAGGATGATCGGCCGGTCCAGCAGCAGGTAGTCGAACATCACCGACGAGTAGTCTGTGACCAGCTCGGTGGTGTGCTGCAGCAGCGGGTAGATGTCGGTGCGCGGCGCGACGAAGCGCGCTGTCGGCACGGCCTCTTTCAGCTGCGGGGTCATCGGCTGCTCGACCGGGTGCAGGTTGACGATCAGCAGGTCGCCGCGTTCGTCCAGCTGCTTGGCCAGACGCTCCAGCCCGGCGTCGACGATCCAGGTGCCGCGCTTGACGTCGCGAAAAGTCGGCGCGTACAGCACCACACGTTTGCCGGCATCGCGTGCGGTACGTGCCGCGTCGAGCATCGTGGTGTCGACGTTCAGCAGATCGGCCTCGGTCGGCTCGCGCAGCAGCACGTCGTTGCGCGGGTAGCCGATCGGCGCATAACGCTCGAAGCTGAACCAGCGGCGCCATTCGTTCTCGGCCGACGCCGCTGTGCCGACCAGCCGGGTGTACGGGCCGGTGGTGGCCAGCACCTTGGCGAAGCGTGGCGTCATGTTGCGCATCGGCGCGAGGTTGCGCAGGCCGATCTCCTTGATCGAGATGCCGTGCCACAGCTGCACATGGCGCGCGCCCGCCAGCAAGGCGGCGGCGTAGGGGTTCGGGTTCAAGAGATGATCACAGGTGACGACCACTGCGGTCGACAGCGCGGCACGCAGGTGCTCGGTCGACCAGTCGGCATGGCGGGTCGGAAAGCACGGCTCGCCCAGGCTCCTGGCCATGCGCTCCTGCTCGGCGTTCTGTGGCAGCAGCCAGGCGGTGATGCCTTCGCGCTTGGCGTGCTCGCGGAATGCCAGCCAGGCGTACTTGACGTTGCAGCCCAGGTAGGTGGTGGCGACGAAGACGACCGAGCGCTCTTTCGGGTGCATGCGCGAGACGCGCTCGAGGTCGCGGCAGCTGCGCTCCAGCGCGAACTGCTGCTCCAGGTCGACCAAGCGGCTGTTCAACGCGCCGATCGCGGCGAGCGCGGCCTCGGCACCGCCGGCCAGTTGGGGCACTGGTGCGGCTTGTTGCTGGGCCTGTTCCTGCAGGCCGACGACGGCCTCGACCAGTTGCTCGAAGGCCTGGCTCAACTGGCCACCCAGGGCCTCGACCGCGCCGAGGCGCTCGTCCCAGCCGCTGCCGAGCTCGGCGGGCGGCAGGCTGACAGGGTCGTAGGTCGAGGTGTGCGGTGCGGCGTCGATCATGGATGAGCTTCTTCGGCCGATCCGGCGGCCATTGCGTCATCCACTGTAGGCAGCCACGCCCGGCGTGAAACCCGGATATGCGGCGTCAAGCCCGTTCTGTTCACGAACGGCTGCCCCGGTCGTGCGCGTACGCAAGCCCACCCCCGCGGGATTGCCCGCCTTGTCCGGCGCCGGCTCGGCGGGCAGCTCAGATACCCCGACGGGACCTGCACGTTTGGCTTAAGCGTTCACCCTCACCGGAGCGTGAATTTCGACCACATTCGAACCGAACGGGCGCACACTGGCAATGAAGGCGCCGTTGGGAAGACAGCGGCGGGTCCGGCGGCCGAGCTGGTGGCGCAGGTCCGCTGCCAGTGGCGGCGAAGGCGAGGGGTCGACCTTTTGAGCTGGACAGCAGACGAAGCTTCGGCAGCTTGGTGGCACTGTAGGCAGGGTCCTGGCGCGGCCTTTGCCAGAAAAGCACTGCAGCCCTCAGCCATTCCCTTTTTGACGACCCGAAACGGCCGGTTTGTAGGAATTTGCCTGACAGGCGTGACGGAAAAAGGCGGACTTCAGCGGCGGAAGTGAGCTGATGTTTCAGTTCTGTTTCGGTCCTTACAGTTCATCCCATGCCGAGACACAAAGTCTCTTCTTCAAAACGGTAGACGAGCAAAGGAACGAATCATGGACACCAACCAGATCCTCGCCGAGATCCGCGAAGCCAACCTGTCGTACCTGATGCTGGCGCAGAGCCTGATCCGCGCCGACCGCGAACAAGCCCTGTTCCGCCTGGGCGTGTCGGAAGAGACCGCGAACCTGATCGCCACGCTGACGCCGGCGCAGATGATGAAGATCGCCACCGGCAACACGCTGCTGTGCCGCTTCCGCATGGACGACGACCTGGTCTGGGGCCTGCTCACCAGCCACGGCAAGGCCGCCGCGAACGACAGCGTCAGCCGCCTGCACGCCTCCATCTTGATGGCCGGCCGCCATCAAGAGGCCGCATAAATGTCTGCCCCGGTCTTGCGGGCACGCAAGCCCACCGCCGCGGGGTTGCCGAGCCGCCTTGGGCGCAGCCCGGCGCCGACTCGGTAAGTACGCAGATCACCCGACTCAGTATTGGAGGACACCATGGCCCGCAGCAAGAGCATCCTGACCGAAGCCCGCCAGATCGAGCGTGCCGTCACGCTGATCAACCTCGGCGCCCGCCTGCAGGTGCTGGAGTCGGAGACCGATCTGTCCTACGAGCGCCTGTTGCGCCTGTATAAAGAAGTGTCGGGCAAGTCGCCTTCGAAGGGCCAGTTGCCGTTCTCGACCGACTGGTTCATGACCTGGCAGCCGAACATCCATGCCAGCCTGTTCCTGAACATCCACGAGTACCTGAACAAGACGTCGGAACTCGAGGAAATCGACACCGTCATCAAGGCCTACCAGCTCTACCTGGAACAGACGGCCTCGCAAGGGCTGGAGCCGATGCTGTCGGTGACCCGTGCGTGGCGCCTGGTCAAGTTCGTCGACAACGGCATGCTGACGATGACCAAGTGCAACAAGTGCGGCGGCCACTATGTCAGCCACCCGCACGAGATCGCCAAGCACTTCGTCTGTGGTCTGTGCAACCCGCCCGCCCGCGCCGGCAAGGGCCGCCAGGCCGGGGCGCTGCAGCTGCCCAGCGCCACCAGCCCCCGCCAGCTGGCCACCACCGCCGACGACGACGCCTGAATGGCGTCGCATCAGCAAACCGCCAACTACTGCCGACCTTGATGTAACCATTTGCGTCGGCGCTTGAATCCATCGGCAAGAGGCCGATCTCACCAGGTGTCAGTTTTGTTCTTGTTCATGCTTGTCTCCTCCTAGCACAACCCCTGTGCTTTCAGGCGGACTCCACGTGAGTCCGCCTTTTTTCTTTCCGTACTGCAGCAATGGCCGGGGTTTTTTGCCGCCATTTCCAGGCTTTCACCGCCTCAAGCTGCACCGAGGGGTAACCGATATCACCGCCAAGGGCCGCGCTCGTGCGCCGCCTCGAAGCGCACAAACGAGAACCCGGAACCCCTCACCATGTTCGTCATCGTCGGTTGGCTGGTCGCCATCGGTTGCATCTTCGGCGTCTTCATTGCGCACGGGGGCAACATCGGCGTCGTGCTGCGTGCACTGCCGTTCGAGCTGATCACGATCTTCGGCGGTGCGTTCGGCGCCTTCGTCGCCAACAACCAACCCAAGGTGCTCAAGGCCACGGCCCGGGGCTTGGCCTCGTGCTTCAAGGGCTCGAAGTATTCGAAGGCCCGCGCGATGGAGCTGCTGGCGCTGCTCTACGAGATCCTGCAAAAGGCGCGCAAGGAAGGCCTGATGTCCATCGAGAAGGACGTCGAGGACCCGCACAACTCGCCGCTGTTCCAGAAATTCCCGGTAGTCGGTCACGACCACCACGTGACCGAGTTCATCACCGACTACCTGCGCATGATGGTCTCGGGCAACCTGAACGCCCACGAAATCGAGTCGCTGATGGACAGCGAAGTCGAGACCCACCATGCCGAGGCGCACGCCGCGGCGGCCGCGCTGCAGCGTGTGGCCGGCGCGCTGCCGGCGTTCGGCATCGTCGCGGCGGTGCTGGGCGTGGTCAACACCATGGGCTCGGTCGGCCAACCCCCGGCGGTGCTGGGCGCGATGATCGGCTCGGCGCTGGTCGGCACCTTCCTCGGCATCTTGCTGGCCTACGCCTTCGCCGAGCCGCTGGCCGGCCTGCTGGAGCAGAAGATCGACGAAGACGGCAAGGAGCTGCAGTGCATCAAGACCACCTTGCTGGCGTCGATGCAAGGCTACGCGCCGCAGGTCGCGATCGAGTTCGGCCGCAAGGTGCTCTATTCGACCGAGCGCCCGACCTTCCTCGAGCTCGAGAGCCACGTGAAGAAGAAATAACGCGAGGAGCTGGCTGTGGCAGGTGACGCAAAGAAACTCCAACCGATCATCGTCAAGAAGGTCCGCAGGGGGGGGCATGCCGCCCACGGTGGCGCCTGGAAGATCGCCTATGCCGACTTCGTGACGGCGATGATGGCGTTCTTCCTGCTGATGTGGCTGCTGGGCTCCACCACCGAAGGCGACAAGAAGGGTATTGCCGACTACTTCTCTGCGCCGTTGAAGGTGTCGCTGGCCGGCGGTGCCGGCTCGGGTGACGCCTCGCACGTCATCAAGGGCGGCGGCGAAGACCTGACACGCTCCGGTGGCCAGGTCAAGCGCGGCGATGTCGACGCGCCGAAGAAAACGATCAACCTGGCCGCGCTGAAGGCCGAGCAGAAGCGCGCCGAAGTCGCGCGGCTGCAGGAGATCAAGAACACGATCGAGCAGAAGATCCAGGCCAGCGAGCGGCTGAAGGCCATGTCGTCGCAGCTGCGGCTGGACATGACCCGCGACGGCCTGCGCATCCAGATCGTCGACGAGCAGAACCGGCCGATGTTCGCTTCGGGCAGCTCCGCCGTTCAACCCTACATGCGAGAGCTGCTGCAGGCGATCGGCGCCATCCTCACCGAGGTGCCGAACCTGCTGACGCTCGAAGGTCACACCGATGCGACGCCCTTCTCGGATGGCGAACGCGGCTATAGCAACTGGGAGCTGTCGGCCGACCGGGCCAACGCGTCACGACGCGAGCTGATGGCCGGCGGATTGCCCGAGAACCGTGTGCTGCGGGTGCAGGGCCTGGCGTTCAGCCAACCCTTCGAGCGCAACGACCCGACCAGCCCGAGCAACCGCCGCATCAGCATCATCGTGATGAACCGCGACGCGGAGGACCGCGTCTTCCGCACCACCCTCGACTCCCCGAGCGCCGAAGAAGAAACGGCCTCAAGTGTTCCCGTCCGTTGACCGATAACGCTTCAAACCCTCGCTGACCCGCCGCTGAAGGACCGCCATGAACCAGAGTGACCTGAAATTCCTTGTTGTTGACGATTTCTCGACCATGCGCCGCATCGTGCGCGGCCTGCTCAAGGAGATGGGCTGCAACAACTGCGAAGAAGCCGAAGACGGCCAGGTTGCGCTCGGCATGCTGAAGGCGGCCAAGTTCGACTTCGTGGTCAGCGACATCAACATGCCCAATATGAACGGTTTCGACCTGCTCAAGGCGATCAAGGCCGACGACACGCTCAAGCACCTGCCGGTGCTGATGGTGACGGCCGAGGCACGCAAGGAAGACATCGTGCTGGCGGCGCAAAGCGGCGCGGCGGGGTACATCGTCAAGCCCTTCACCAAGGCCACGCTGGAAGAAAAAGTCCAGAAGATCATGCAAAAGCTGGCCGCCACGGCCTGAGCCGAAGGGAGTACCTCATGAAGATGGAAGACATTTCCAAGCTGTCGGCCGCTGAGCCGTTGATGGTCTCGCCGGAGGTGTTCCAGCAACTCGGCAACATCACCCGCGTGCTGCACGACACGATGCAGCAGCTCGGCGTGATGCCCAAGCTGCAACTGGCGACCGACGGCCTGCCCGACGCCCGCAGCCGCCTGAGCTACATCGCCAGCAAGACGGCCGCCGCCGCGGAGAAGGTGCTGAACTCGGTCGACCACGCCAAGGCCGAACACGCCCAGATCAGCGAGGCCACCCGCGCGCTGGCCCAGGCCATCGTCGCCGACCCGGTACGTACCGTCGCGAGTGGCGCGGTGATGAACTTCGTGCACGATGTCGAGCAGCGCACGGCGCGCATCGACAGCCACCTGACCGACATCATGATGGCGCAAGACTTCCACGACCTGACCGGCCAGGTGGTCGCCAAGGTCGTCTCGCTGGCCAACGACCTGGAAGACAGCCTGGTCAAGCTGCTGGTGCAGGTGGTGCCGCCGGACCAGCGCGAGAAGGTCGACCCGAGCGTGCTGCAAGGCCCGGTCGTGAACCCGGAAGGCCGCACCGACGTGGTGGCCGACCAGGGCGAAGTCGACGACCTGCTCGCCAGCCTGGGGTTCTGAAGCAACCCAGCTCGACGGGAACGCCAACACAACGCGCCCTCCGGGGCGCGTTGTCGTTGGCGGGGCGCTTGCGAGACGGCCGACAGGTGGACGGCTGCGTCAGAATTCCGGAATGACTTTCATGCCGCATTGAAGTGAGCTCACAGCACTTTCGTAGGTCCGCCTCGTTCGGCGCAGTCTTGCTAGCAGCTCCCACCGCGGCAATGGCCTCGCCCTACGGGGCCATAGAGGGCCTGCTGATCATCGCCGGCATCGTTGCGCTGCTGGTCTGGCTGGCAAGCGTGTGGGCGGTCGCCTCGGCTGCCAAGCTCATGCGAATGCCTGGCTGGCCGCTGGCTGGGCTGGTGTACGCCATCGCGACGATCGTGGCGGCGGGAGTCTGGACGGCGCGCCACCGCTCCGATGCCGTGCAAGCCGACGCCGAACGGCATCAGCAACGCGCAGTCGCCGGGATGGCCAGCAGCAAGGCGTGCCTGCAGCGCGCAGGTGAAGAGGTCTTCGCCACGGTGGCGTCGCCGCCGGTCGTCTACGTCCACATCGACAACTCTGCCGCTGAGTTGATCGTGGGATTGGGTCGGTCGTCCGATCCAAGTCCAAGTGACCGCGTCCAGTTCGTCTCTGGATTCCCGAGCGAGCCCGCCGATGGCGCGGTGTTCGTCGAGGCCCGATCCATCGTCGAGCCCATCCCCGGCGCAGAAGGCTTCCCACTCTTGGCGACATCCGTCGAAGTGAAGTCGGCCGATCACAAGCTGCTCGCTCGACGATTCGACGTCATTCGCAACCGCGAGTCGTGCCTGTCACCCGGCCTGCAGGGGAGTGCCTTGCGTCGGCTCGTGGATCGCGTCGCCGGCGTGGATATCGGACAGGGCTACGGCTACAACCGCGGCGATGGCGCCGAGATCCTCGCCGCCGTCGGTACCGTCGGACCAATCGAAGAGGGTCAGTTCCAGCCCGTCTCCACCGAGCCCTATTCGCTCGATTTCAAGTACCCGGGCTTGAGCTCGCTTCTCGCGGCCAATGGCTGTGCCAAGGAACGCGCTCCTGGAAGCAACGTGATCTGTGCAGCCGAGACCCCGTTGAGCAACGCCACTCCCGAATACGCGCTGCTAGCGGGCTTCGCGGTCGATGGCGGATGGATGACCATCAGCAGCGTCTACGCCGGAGAAGACTTCGTCGACATGCTGGACGCGGTGAAGCGGGATCATCGCGGCGCCGTCCTGGCCCGCTGGCGAATCCGCATCCCCCGGATCGATCGCCGCACCGTATTCATCGAAACGGCCGAGCTCGCCGGATCGCACCTCACGGTCGATTTCGCGCTCGATCCAGAGTCCACGAGCCTTCCCAGCGTCAACGGCAAGTGGCGGGCCAAGACGGTTTTCCGGCATCGAGCCCGGATGGAGGCCGATCTCCTGCCGGCCTCCGCCGCGGCGAGGTCCGTCTCGGCATCCGGCAGCGGGCCCGAAACCCAGTCGTGAACAGCGACGCACAGTTCGTGCAAAGGCGATGCATACCACTCGGCCGACCTGGGCGAGACATGGACCCGTGATTCGACCAACCGAGTCTTCATTTCACGGCCAGATGCGTGCCAGCCGATGCGCCCGGCCGCTGAGCAGGCGCGCCCCCGGGCCTTCACCGAACAGCTTGGCAATCGTGAAGTCTTCGGTCGGGAAGAACTGGTCGGTCATCTGCAGCGTCCCGTCGTCGGCGAACAGTTCAGCCGACGAGGCGTCGAAGTGCAGGCGCATGCGCACCGGGCCGCGCGGGACCGGGCGTGACGCGGTGTGCACGGCGACGGCAAAGCTCTTCGAGAACTGGTAGTCGCCGGCCTGCGTGCGGTCGCTGAAGTACAGCTGCTGCGTCGCGTCGAAGCCGACGCGGTAGCGCTCGCCGTGAGCGTTCGACAGCTCGACGCCGCAGCGCCCCACCGTGCCGGGATCGATCGCGAGTTCCAGCTCCATCGCGCGCGGGTCGATGCCGGTCGCTTGGCTGAGGTCGAACGGCGCGCCGCGCAGCGCCATCGGCGTCAGGTTCACCGTCTGGGCCCGCAACGATTCGAGGGCCGCCACCGGCCGCGTCACCAGGCGCCAGACCCATTCCTGGCGCCGCAGCGCCAAGGTCACCGGCAAGGTCATCGCGCCGCGCCAGCTCGAGGCCGGCACCTGCGACGCGTAGTCCCAGTTGTTCATCCAGGCGATCAGGATGCGCTGGCCGTCCGGGCCGTTCGGCCAGGTGACGCCGGCGTAGTGGTCGCGTCCCTGGTCCAGCCACACGGCGCGGCCGAACGGTACCTCGGGCTCGAAGGCCGGGTCGAGGGTGAAGTGATCGCCATCGAAATCGCCGACGAAATACTGGGTGCCGGAGCCCCCGTTCGGTGCGCCGTAGCCGACGCTGCACAGCAGCACCCAGCGCAGCTCGTCGGCCGCACCGTTTTCGACCGGCAGCGGAAAGAAGTCAGGGCACTCCCAGGCCCCGCCGTGACCGCCGGCACGGCGCCCGAAATCGCTCAGCCACGTCCAGCGCTTCAGGTCGGGCGAGCCCCAGAATTCGACGTGGTCGCCCACGGCGACCACCGCGACCCAGCGCCGCTTCGGCTCGTGCCAGAACAGCTTCGGGTCACGGAAGTCTTTCGCAGAACCGGGGTTGGCGATCACGGGGCCGTCGTCGAACGGGATCCAGCTGCGCCCGCCGTCTTCGCTGTAGGCCAGGTGCTGCGACTCGTGGTCGCGCCGGCCGTCCCTTTGGGCCTCCACGTCGTGACGGGTGTACAGCGCGACCAGTGCGCCGGCGCCGAAGCCGGCGGTGTTCGCTGCATCGACCACGACCGAGCCCGAGAAAGCGACCACCTTCTCTTCGGGTTGCAGCGCGATCGGCTGGGGCTCCCAATGCACCAGGTCGCGGCTGGTGGCGTGGCCCCAATGCATCGGACCCCAGTCCTTCGAGTTGGGGTGGTATTGGTAGAAAAGGTGGTACAGCCCCTTGTGAAAGACCAACCCTGTCGGGTTGCCCATCCAGCCCGCCGCCGGGGTGAAGTGGAACTGCGGTCGGTGCGGCTCGAGGTAGCTGCTCGATGGCGGCAGCAGCGGCTCGCGCACGGTGCGGCAGGCGCCGAGCCACGGGAGCGAAGCCGACGCGGCCAGCAGCAGGCGGCGGCGCATCACGCTTGTTCTCCCAGGCGGGCGTAAACCACCGGGCCGGGTTCGGCCGGCTGGCTTTGCCGTACAGCCTCCACCCGCACCAGTTGGGCCAGGCGGGCCAACGCGGCGTCGGCCGCGTTTTCGCTCGCGGCATGCACCCACAGCAAGGGCTGGCCGCGGTGCACGAGCTGGCCCGGCGGCACCACGTCGGCCAGGCCAACACGCAGATCAATCAGGTCTTCGGCACGGCGGCGACCACCGCCGAGCTGCACCACCTCAAGGCCCAGCGCGCGGGTGTCGACGACGGCCACGTGGCCGTCGATGGTTGCCGCCAACGGGCGCTGCACCGGTGCCTGCGGCAGTTGGGCATCGGCCAGCACATCACGCGGGCCGCCGAGTGCGGCGACCATGCGGGCGAAGGCCTCGGCGGCGTGGCCACTGGCGAGCGCGTCGCGCGCCCGGACTTCGCCGGCCTGCGGCGTGTCGGCCAGGCGACCGAGGTGCAGCATCTCGCCGGCCAGCGCCAGCGTCACTTCGAGCAGGCGTGGTTCACGCGAGCGCGCGGTGAGAAAGTCGATCGCTTCGCGCACTTCCAGCGCATTGCCCGCATGGTGGCCGAGGACCTGGTTCATGTCGGTCAGCAGCGCCCGCGTCGGCAGGCCGGCGGCGCGGGCCACCCGCACCAGCGCCTGGGCCAGCGGCTGCGCTGCGCCCAAGTCGGGGCAGAAGGCGCCGTTGCCGACCTTCACGTCCATCACCAGTGCCTGCAGCCCGGCGGCCAGCTTCTTCGACAGGATGCTGGCGACGATCAACGGCAGCGACTCGACCGTAGCCGTCACGTCGCGGATGGCATAGAGCCGCTTGTCGGCCGGTGCCAGCGCAGAGGTGGCGCCGACGATGGCGCAGCCGGCTTCGCGCAACACCCGGCGCAGCACGGCCGGCTCAGGCATCAGCTGGTAGCCGGGCAACGCCGCCAGCTTGTCCAGCGTACCGCCAGTGTGGCCCAAGCCGCGGCCCGAGATCATCGGCACGAAGCCGCCGCAGGCCGCCACGATCGGCGCCAGCATCAGGCTGACCTTGTCGCCGACGCCGCCGGTCGAATGCTTGTCGAGCACCGGGCCGGGCAGATCCAGTTCGGCCCAGCGCAGGCGCTCCCCGCTGTCGGCCATGGCCTGGGTCAGCATGGCCGTCTCGGCGTCATCCATGCCGCGCAGCAGCACGGCCATTGCCATTGCGGCCGCCTGCGCTTCGGTCCAGCGACGCGGGTCGGCTTCAGGCGCGGCGAGGCCTTCGACGAAAGCCCGCACCTCGGCGGCGGACAGCGCGTGGCCGTCGCGCTTGGTGCGGATGACTTCCTGCGGCAGCAACACGGTCATCGGTGCAGGGCCCTCAGTAGCCGCCACCGTCGGGCGCGGCTGCGGTGCCGCTCAGCACGGCCTCGATGTCGTCGAGCAGGCCGCTGGCACCGATACGAAAACGCGCCGGCAGGCCGGCGTCGGACCCGAGGTGCTCGGTCACCAGGCCGAGGTACAGCGCGGCGTCGGCAACGCTGCGCACACCACCCGAGGCCTTGAAGCCGACGGTGGCCGAACGCGCGTCGGACACGATGGCCTGCAGCATCGCGCGCGCCGCTTCGGGCGTGGCGCCGACAGGCACCTTGCCGGTGCTGGTCTTCAGAAAATCGGCGCCTTCGCCCAATGCGATGCGACTGGCCTCGCTGACCTGCGCCGTGTCCAGCATGCCGGTCTCGAGGATCACCTTCAACCGCAAGCCGTCGCTGGCGCGGCGAGTGGCCGCCAGCACGCGCGCCACGGCGCCGGTGTCACCGTCGAGCAGCGCCTGCCACGGCAGCACCACGTCGACCTCTTGCGCGCCGGCTTGCACGATCTCGCCCACGTCGCGCTGCGCACGCTCTGGTTTCGCCTCGCCCTGCGGAAAGTTGGCCACCGCAGCAACGGCGATCGATGCCGGCAATCGCCGCCGGGCCAGTGCCGCCAGGCGCGGCCAGACGCAGACCGCAGCCACCGAGCCGAAGCGGCCTTGCGCTCGCTCGCACAGGCGCTCGATGTCGGCCTCGGTGTCGTCGTCGTTCAGACGCGTCAGGTCCAGGCAAGCCAAAGCCTGCCGGGCCACGCGCTCCAATTCAGCATTCATCGTGTTCACTCGTTGAAACTCGGGGTCACGTGGGCCAACCCGCCAACGCGGCGCGACGCAAATGGCCCGGCACGACCCGGCGGTGGAACGGCGCAATCAGCCCCAGGTAGCTGCGGCCCAGCAGGTTGTGGCACTGCACGACGGTGGACACCACCAGCCGCCGCGCGGCGCCGCCCGCCGCCCCGCGGGCCACCAGCACCGAGACGCGAAAGTCCAGGTGCTTGTCGTCTTCTCCCAGGATGATTTCGTGCGACAGCGTCTCGTAGATGCGAAACGGGCCGATGCGCGGCACCGTCGCTGCGGTCGCCGACGTCAAGTGTTTCGCCGTTTTCAGGCCGAAACCGGCCACCAGCGCGTCGCGCACCGACATCAGCGGTGAGACCCACGCCGGCTGCTGGGCGAAGAGGAAGCGGGCCAGCGATTCGGGATCCCCGGTGGCGTGGTCGGGCAGCGCTACCGCGAAGGCATCCGCCAGGTCGGTCGTCTTGTAGAACCCGGTGACTGGCGACTCGGACGCCGATGGCAGCGCGACCGGACGGACCGAAGAGCGAGGGGTGGGCATGGTGGTGAGGGTCAATCGTGCAGTGCAGCAAGGATCGCACAGAGCAACTCCACCGCCCTCCCACCCGCCTGTTCGGCCACGCTGAGTGTCTGATGATGGCTCAAGCCCACATCCGCCAGCCCGCAGCCCAGGTTGGTGATCAGCGACAGCGCCAGCACCTTCAGCCCGGCGTGACGGGCAAGGATGGTCTCGGGCACCGTGCTCATGCCCACCGCATCGGCGCCCAGACGTTGCAGCATGCGGATCTCGGCCGGTGTCTCGAACTGCGGGCCCAGCATCCAGGCATAGACGCCTTCGCGCAACGGACGGCCGAGTGTGGCCGCCGCAGCTTGCGCGCGGCTGCGCAAGGCCGCGTCGTAGGCATCGACCATGTCGACGAAACGCTCGTTGCCGACCTCGCCGATCAGCGGCGAACGCTGCACCAGGTTCAGGTGGTCGGCGATCAGCATCACGTCGCCCGGGGGCAGCGCAACGTCCAGGCTGCCGGCGGCGTTGGTCTGCACCAGCGTGCGCACACCGGCCGCGGCCAGCGTGCGGATCACCCCCTTCATCGCCGCGGCGTCGCCGGCCTCGTAGGCATGCTTTCGGCCGCACAGCACCATCACCGGCGCATCGCCGATGCGGCCGATCAGCAAGCGGCCGGCATGGCCACCGACGCCGATCGGCGGGAACGCCGGCAGGTCACCGTACGGCACGTCGATGGCGTCCTGCACCCGCTCGGCCAGGGCACCCCAGCCGGAGCCCAGCACGACGGCGGTCGCCGGCAGGGCCGCAGTGCCTGCCCGCTCACGCAGCAGCGCAGCCGTCCGCTGCACGTCGGATTCGAATTCAAGATGCTGCATCGCGGCCGTCCTTCTTCGTCAAATGGGTGGGCCCGAAGCTCGCGGGCAGCAACGCGGCCAAGGTGTGTTCGCCGCGCCAGCCTTGGCCGTCGGCGATGCGGATCGGCAGCGTGGCATCGGCGAACTCGCGCAGTTTCTGGCGGCAACCGCCACACGGCGTGACCGGCTCGGCGCCCTCGCCGACCACCACCGCCGCGATGATCTGCCGGCCACCGGCCAGCACCAGCGCCGACAAGGCGCCGGCTTCGGCGCAGACGCCCTCCGGGTAGGCCGCGTTCTCGACATTGCAGCCCCCGTGCACGCGGCCCGCTTCATCGAGCAGCGCCGCACCTACGCGAAAACGCGAGTACGGTGCGTAGGCCTGCTCGCGCGCAGCGCGAGCAGCTGCAAGCAGGGAATTCCAGTGCGATTCGTCGATCATCTGCGGCACTCTGAACAATGGGCGCGCGAAGCGCCGCCCACGCCAAGTCGCTTGCGCGCATCCGGCTCTGCCGGGCCGCTGCAAGAGCCCCCTCGAGGGGCTGAGGCCGGACATGAACAGTCCTGAGGACTGTTCGTGCCTGCCGAAGGGCCGAGCCTCTGGCTCGGCGCGGCCTGCAAGGCAGCACGCGCCAGCGGGCGTGGGGGCTTCATTTCTCAACGTTCCTTCACGTAAGGCTGTCCCAGCGCTTTGGGAGCACGCGCGAGGCCGATGAAGCCGGCCAGCAGCACCACCGTCATCGCATAGGGCAAAGCCTGGATCGCCTGCACCGGCACCGCGCCGATGCCCGGCAACGGCGTACCTTGCAGGCGGATCGCCAGTGCGTCAAGAAAGCCGAACAGCAAGCAGGCCCCGAGCGCGCCGAGCGGACGCCAGTGGCCGAAGATCATCGCGGCCATCGCCATGTAGCCACGGCCGGCCGTCATGTTCGGCACGAAGCTCGGGCTTTGCGCCAGCACCAGGTAGGCCCCGGCCAGCGCACACAGCACGCCGTTCAGCGCCAGCGCCTGGTAGCGCAGCGCCAGCACCGAGACGCCGGCCGCGTCGACCATCGCCGGGTTCTCGCCGGTGGCCTGCAGACGCAGCCCGAAGCGGGTGTGGTCGAGCAGCCAGACGACCGCTGGCACGAGCAGCAACGCCAGGTAGACCAAGCCGTTGTGGCCCAGCAGGCCGAGCATCGGCGTCGCGCCGCCCGGCCCGCCGAACCAGCGCGACAGGCGCAGTTCGTCCGGCAGCGCCGGTGTCTGCCCGCCGAGGTGGAACCACGCAACGCCCAGCACCACGGTCAGGCCCGCGCAGGTCATCGTGATCGCCATGCCGGCCACCACCTGGTCGCCCCGGTGGCTGACGCAGGCGTAGCCGTGCAGCATCGACAACGCGATACCGACGACGATCGCAATCAGGAACGCCAGCGGCAGCGAGCCGGTCAATGCCGCGGCGCTGCCGGCGGCGAACGCGGTCGCCAGCATCTTGCCCTCGAGGCCGAGGTCGATCACGCCGGCGCGTTCGGACAGCGTAGCCGCCAGCGCGCACAGGATCAGCGGCGTGGCCACCCGCAGCGTCGACGCGATCAGCGTGGCCAGGTCATCCATGGCTGGCCTCCTTCGCGTGGGACCAGCGGGCCCAGGCGCGCGCCAACGACGGCGCTGCGGCTTGCCCGAGCGCGCCGCAGAACAACACGATCAGGCCTTGCAAGGTGAACACCATGTCACGGCTGACGCCGGGCATTTCGAACGACAGCTCGGCACCGCCCTGGTACAGCGCACCGAACAGCAACGCCGCCAGCACCACGCCGACCGGGTGGTTGCGGCCGATCAACGATACGGCGATGCCGGCGAAACCGGCGCCGACCACATAGTCCAGCCGCAACCGCCCCTGCACACCGGCCAGTTCGTTGACACCGAGCAAACCGGCCAGCGCACCGGAAACGCACATCGCCACAATCACCTGCCGCGCCGGGCGGATGCCGGCGTACTGCGCGGCACCGGGTGCGAAGCCAACCGTGCGCACGGCGTAGCCCGAGGTGCTGCGCCAGAGCCAGAAGTAGACGGCGATGGCGGCCGCGATGGCCAGCAGGATCGACAGGTTCAGCGGCGAGCGGGGCCATTCGATGCCGATGGTCGCGAAGGCATCGCTCACCCCCGGCATCATCGCAGCCGCGCCGAAAGCGCGGCTTTCGACCGTCATGTTGCCGGGCTCTTTCAACATCTCGACCAGCAGGTACGACAGCAACGCCGACGCGAGGAAGTTGAACATGATGGTGGTGATCACCACGTGGCTGCCGCGCCAGGCCTGCAACACCGCCGGCACGGCCGCCCACAGCATGCCGAACAGCATCGCCGCGGCCACCATCACCGGCAGCACGGCCCAGGCCGGGTAGTGATCGCCCAACCACAGCGCGACCAGCGAGGTGCCGATGCCGCCGAGCATCGCCTGGCCCTCGCCGCCGATGTTGAACAGGCCGGCGTGGTAGGCCACCGCGACCGCGAGGCCGGTGAAGACGAAGGTCGTTGCGTAGTACAGCGTGTAGCTGAAGCCGATCGCGCTGCCGAAGGCGCCGCGCAACAGCAATGACAGGGCCTGCGCTGGATCCTGGCCGGTGAAAGCGACGACGAGTGCGCTGACAGCCAGCGCCATGCCGAGGTTGAGCACCGGCAGCAAGCCGAGGTCCATCCAGCGCGGCAGCTCATAAGCTTGACTGCTGCTCACTGCTGCACCCCCGCCATCAAGCAACCCAGCGCCGACTCGCTGCACGCTTCGATCGGCAGTTCACCGGCAATGCGGCCAGCGTTCATCACGATGACCCGGTCCGACAGCGCGAGGATCTCGTCCAGCTCCGACGAGACCACCAGCACCGCGCCACCGGCGTCGCGCATCACCCGCAGGCGGCCGTGGATGAACTCGATCGCGCCGATGTCGACACCGCGCGTCGGCTGGCCGACCAGCAGCACCTTCGGCTGGTGCAGGGCCTCGCGCGCCAGCACCAGCTTCTGCTGGTTGCCGCCGGAAAACTTGGCGCTGCGCAGGCCCGGCGCGCGCGGACGCACGTCGTAGTCGGCCATCATCTTCGCAGTGTCGTCGTGCATCGCGCCGCGGCGGGCAAAACCACGCCGCGCATAACGCGCCAGGCGGTGGTAACCCAGCACCGCACTCTCCCAGGCAGCAAACGGCAGCACCAGGCCGCGGCGGTGGCGGTCTTCAGGCACATGGGCCAGGCGCAGGCGGCGCGCACGCGCGGGTGTCAGCCAACGGCCGGGTTCGAACCGCTGGTCACCGAGCTGCAGGCTGCCCGATGCGGGCGCCGCGAGGCCGGCCAGCACGTCGAGCAGTTCACTCTGGCCGTTGCCGGAGACGCCGGCAATGCCGACGATCTCGCCCGGCCGCAGCGCGAGCGACACCTCGTTCAGGCGCAGCACGCCCTGCTCGTCGCGCCAGCTCAGGTTCTGCGCGTTCAGCAGCGGCGCGGCGCCGGACTGCGCCACGGCACCTCCGCGACGGCCGAGCTGCACCCGACGGCCGACCATCGCTTCGGCCAGGCCATCGATCGTCGTGTCGGCGATCGCCGTGTCCAGCACCACACGGCCGGCGCGCATCACCGTCACGCGGTCACACAGCGCGGCGATCTCCTTCAGCTTGTGGGTGATCAGCAGCACCGTGCTGCCACGCTCGCGCAACTGGCGCAGCGTGACGAACAAGGTGTCGGTCTCGGCAGGGGTCAGCACCGCGGTCGGCTCGTCCAGGATCAGAATGCGCGCACCGCGGTACAGCGCCTTCAGTATCTCCAGCCGCTGGCGCTCGCCGACCGGCAGCGTCTCGACGATGGCGTCGAGGTTCAGCTGCAGCCCGGTGTCGCGCATCAGCGCTTCGAGCTCGCGCCGCACGCGCTGGCGCGCCGGCCCGAGGCGCCAGCTGGGCTCGGCGCCGAGCAGCACGTTGTCGAGCGCGGTGAAGGTTTCGACCAGCATGAAGTGCTGGTGGACCATGCCGATGCCCAGCGCGATCGCGTCGTGTGCGTTGCGGATGCGGGCGGGTCGGCCCTCGATCTCGATCTCGCCGCTGTCGGCCTGGTAGAAGCCGTACAGGATCGACATCAGCGTGCTCTTGCCGGCGCCGTTTTCGCCGACGATGCCGTGGATGCTGCCGCGCGCAACGCGCAGGTCCACTTCATCGTTCGCGCGCAGCGCGCCGAAGCGTTTGCAGATGTGGGTCATCGCCACCGCGCTGGCCGGCGCGGCGGACTCAACAGCAGACGCGCTCAAGGCGTGCAGCTGTTGGCGGCCATGTAGTCGACGACCTTGATCTTGCCGGCGATGATGTCGGCCCGCGCGGCGTCGACCTTGGCCTTGATCGCCGCCGACACCAGCTTGGCGTTGTGCTCGTCGATCGCGACGTCGACGCCGCCTTCCTTCAGACCCAGCGAGGTCATGCCGGGAGTGGATTTGTTGGCCGCGTTGTAGACCGCCACGTCGACGCGCTTGACCATCGAAGTCAGCATCGTGCCGGGGTGCAGGTGGTTCTGGTTGCTGTCGACACCGATGGCCAGCTTGCCGCCGTCCTTGGCGGCCTGGAACACGCCGACGCTGGAGCCGCCGGCGGCGGCGAAGATCACGTCAACCCCCTTGGCGAACTGGGCCTTGGCCAGTTCGCCGGCACGCGACGGGTCGCTCCACGCGGCCGGCGTGGTGCCGGTCATCGCGCCGGTCAGCTCGATCTTCGGGTTGGCGTAGCGCGCGCCCTGCTCGTAGCCGCACTGGAACTTGCGGATCAGCGGGATGTCCATGCCGCCGACGAAACCGAGCTTGCCGGTCTTGCTGGACATGGCCGCCATGATGCCGGCCAGGAAGCTGCCCTCGTGTTCCTTGAACACCACCGACTCGACGTTGGGCAGCTTGACCACCGAGTCGATGATCACGAACTGCTGCTTCGGAAACTGCTTGGCGACCTTCTCGATGCTCGATCCCTGCGAGAAACCGATGCCGATCACCGGGCTGGCGCCGCGTTCGGCCATGCGCCGCATCGCTTGTTCGCGCTGGGCTTCGTTGGCGATCTCGAAATCGAGGTAGGGCTTGCCGGTGTCCTTCTTCCAGCGCTCCGCCCCGCGGTAGGCCGCTTCGTTGAAGGACTTGTCGAACTTGCCGCCCATGTCATAGACGAGGGCGGGCTGGGCCCAGGCAGAGGCCGACAGGCCGGCCGACAGCGCGGCGGCAATGATCAATCTGCGGAACATGAAGGTCCTTGGGTAACGAAGCCAGGTTCGAAGTGGCGGGGAGGATAGCAACTTTGAAGCCCGATTCCGGCGGCTCGCCGGGGGTTCGATGCCGCAGGCCGCGAAACAGTTTCTGACCGAGTGCATCCGATCGGTGGGGCAACCCGTAGAGGAAACGACGGACGCCGCGGCCCATACGACCTGCACCTGACTTTGGTCAGGTCGACGCGGCGCCGCCAACCATTTCGTCGAGAGGAGTCCCTGCATGCACCCCATCCGTCCCCTGACGCGACGCGCCACGCCCATCGTCGCGGCCGCCCTGCTGGCCATGGCCGGCGGCACCCAAGCCTCCAGCCACCGTGAAGCCCCGTTCATCACGACCTCGCCGAAGGTCGACGCGGCCGACTTCTACATGTTCAACAGCTACGAGTCCGGCCGCGGCAACTACGTGACGCTGATCGCCAACTACCTGCCGCTGCAGGACAGCTACGGCGGCCCGAACTACTTCGACCTCGACGGTAACGCGCTGTACGAGATCCACGTCGACAACAACGGCGACGCGAAAGAAGACCTGACCTTCCAGTTCCGCTTCAAGAACGAGCTGTCGAACGGCGGCGCCGGCATCACCGTGGCCGTGGGCGACCAGTCGCCGCAGATCGCCCCGTTGCAAAAGGGCACCGTCAGTGCGCCGCGCGACCAGCACCTTCAGGTCAACCAGACCTACACCGTCACCCTGGTGCGCGGCGACCGCCGCACCGGCACCGCCGCGGCAATCACCAACGCCAGCGGCGGCTCGGCCACCTTCGACAAGCCGGCCGACAACATCGGCTCGAAGACCATCCCCGACTACGTGGCCTATGCCGGCCAGCACATCTACAGCGTCAACATCCCCGGCTGCCCGACGCCGGGCAAGCTGTTCGTCGGCCAGCGGCAAGACCCGTTCGCGGTCAACCTCGGCGTGGTGTTCGACCAGGTGGCCGCGCCCGTCTCGGCGCTGACCGACCCGAACGCCATCGGCGCCTCGGCCAGCACCCTGGCCTACAAGAACGTGACCGCGATCGCGCTCGAAGTCGCCAAGAGCTGCCTGACCCAGGGCAGCGAAACGGTCATTGGCGGCTGGACCACCGCGAGCCTGCGCCAAACCCGCCTGCTGGACCCGAGCCCGAAGGCCGGCCTGCAGACGGCCGAGCGCGCGGGCGGCGCGTGGACGCAGGTCTCGCGCCTGGGCATGCCGCTGGTCAACGAACTGGTGATCGGCCTGAAGGACAAGAACCGCTTCAACGCCGCCAAGCCCAAGGACGACGGCCAGTTCGCCGCCTACGTGACGAACCCGTCGTACCCGAAGCTGCTCGAGTCGTACCTGGAGCTGCCGAACTCGTCGCCTACCAACCTGCCGCGCAACGACCTGGTCACGACCTTCCTGACCGGCATCACCGGCGTCAACAAGCCGGCCAACGTCGTGCCGTCTGAAATGCTGCGGCTGAACACCGCGATCGCCGCCGTGCCGTACGCACAGCAGAACCGGCTGGGCATCGTCGGCAACATCCTGGCCGCCGGCAACGACTCGGCCGGTTACCCGAACGGCCGCCGGCCGAAGGACGACATCGTCGACATCTCGCTGGTCGCGGTGATGGGCGGGCTGTGCGTGGCCAACGGCGACACCGACGCACTGGGCTTCGGCGCGGCGTGCAAGCCGTCGGCCGTGCCGCTGGGCTCGGCGGTGTTCAACCTGAACGACAACGTCGACCAGGCGCAGCAGTACTTCCTCTCGGGCTTCCCGTACCTGGCAACGCCTTACCCCGGCGCCGGCGCGGTCGCTGCCCAGGCCGCCGCCAAGTCCCCCAAGAGCCGCTGAGGCAGAAAGAAGCAGGACCCCATGAACGCTTCTGCACTGCGACGCCTGTCTTACCTGTTCGCCTGCACGGCCCTGGTGGCCGGCTGCGGTGGCAGCGGTGGCGACAACTCGCCGCCGCCTCCTTCCCCGCCCCCACCGCCGCCGGCGGCTGACCAGGTGCCGATGTCGGCCTTCGTGTCGCCTGAATCACTGTTCAGCTTCGCGCTCGAGCAGACCACGGACGCGAACACGGTCGAGACCAGCGAGCCGCTGAAGTTCGACCTGATCACGGCCGAGCCACCGACCAGCGACGACAGCGAGCCCTCGCCCTTGACCTGATCGGGCCTCCGGAGGTGCCGGCCGCGTGACCTGCGGCGTCCGGGACCTTGGTCATACCCGTCACGGCCGGCTGGTCGTGCATCGCCTACGATGGTGCATGCACGACCAGCCGATTTCTTTTGACACTCTGCGCCGTCTGCCCAAGGTCTTGCTGCACGAGCACCTGGACGGCGGTTTGTCCCACCGAAGCCTGATGCGCCTGCTGCGTTCGCGGGGCATCGAAGCCCCTGCTGCCGACGAGGCCGGCCTGGCCGAGTGGTTCACGGCCCGCGCCCACGCCGGCAGCCTGGTCGAATACCTGAAAGGCTTTGGCCTGACCGTTGCCGCGATGGCCGAGCCGGCCGCGATGCAGGCCGTGGCCTACGAGGCCGCCAAGGCCGCCCGTGAAGACGGTTGCGTGCTGGCCGAGTTCCGCATGGCGCCGTTGCTGCTGGAGAGCGACGAGGTCAGCGCCGAAGCCGCGGTCGAATCGCTGCTGGCCGGGCTGACCAGAAGCCCCATGCCCTGCGGCCTGATCCTGTGCGCGATGCGCCACGAACCCTCTGAACGCAGCGAGCGCGTCGCCCGGTTGGCGCTGCGCTACCGCAACGACGGCGTGATCGGTTTCGACCTGGCCGGCCCCGAGGCCGGCTTCCCGCCGAGCTTGCACGCCAAAGCGCTGGCCATCGTGCGCGACCGGGGCCTGCCGATCACGCTGCACGCCGGCGAGGCCGATGTGGCCGAACGCGTGCTCGAAGCGGCCGCGCTCGGCGCCACGCGCATCGGCCACGGCGTGCGCCTGGCCGACTGGCTGGGCACCCCGGCCGGTGAAGACCGACTGGCCCAGGTGCGCGAGAAGAACCTGCACCTGGAGCTGTGCCCGAGCAGCAACGTGCACACCGGCGCCGTGCCGTCGCTGCGCGAGCATCCGATCGGCCGCCTGTGGCGCGCCGGCCTGAGCCTGTCGTACCACACCGACAACCCGCTGATGTCATGCACCACGATGACGGCCGAAGCGGCGTTGCTGCTGGAGCACCAGGACCTGCAGGTCACCGACCTGCTGGCGATGGCGGTACAGGCGGCCGAGCATTCGTTCCTGCCCGAGTCGGACCGCGCACCGGTGTTGGAAGCGCTGCGCGACACCCAGGCCTGCAAATGAAAAAGGGCGCCTTGCGGCGCCCTCGAATCATCGTCAGGCCAGCTTCAGAAGCTCATCCGGAAGCTCGCACCGAAGGTGCGCGGGTCGTTGATGAAGCCGGTCAGGTTGTTGAAGTCGATGCCACCGACCGCCACCACCTCGTTGGTGATGTTGCGGCCGAAGACGGCGGCTTCGTACTTGCCATTGCCCCAGCTGTAGCCCAGGCGCAGGCCGCCTTCGAGCAGCGGCTTGCCGGTGTATTCCTTCGACTCGTAGAGGAAGAAGTTGATCTTGCTGCGGTAAGCCCAGTCGGTGAAGACGAACCATTCGCCGCCGCTTTCGGTCGGCAGGCCGTAGCGGGCGGTGAAGTTGAGCACCGTCTTCGGTGCCTGCGGCAGCGGGTTGCCGTCGATCAGCACCGTGCCGGCTGCCGGGCCGGCCGGGTCGGTCGCCGTGCAACCATTGCCGCACTTGGCAATGGCCAAGTCCGGGTCGTCGATCTTGGTGTCGTTGTAGCTGGCACCCAGCGTGACCATCAGGTTGTCGGTCACCATCGCACGCAGGTCGAGCTCAACCCCTTGACCGATGGTGCGCTCGACGTTGACCAGGCGGTTGAAGTTCTGCGTGCCGCCGACCGCGGTGACCTGCTGGTCTTTCACGGTGTAGCGGAACACGCTGGCCGACAGGCGGGCACGGCGGTCGAACAACTCGGCTTTCACGCCAGCCTCGTACGACAGCACCTTCTCGGCATCGGCCACGGTCACCCAGTCACGTGCGGGCACGACATCCGGACCACTCGGCGGGAACAGCAGGCGACCCTGGATCGACGGCGCGCGGAAGCCGGTGGCGACCCGGGCGTAGACCTTGGTGTCCTTGTCGATCGAGTACGTGCCGCTCAGGTCCCAGCTGGTATTGGAAGCACGCGTCTCCTTGGGAATCTGCAGGAGCTCGGGCGCGCTGAACGGCGGCGCCTCGACCCGGTTGGCGACGAAGTCCTTGCTGTCACGCGTGTAACGCAGGCCGCCACGCAACTCGAACGCGTCGCTGACGCGGTAGTTGATCGAACCGAATGCCGCCCAGGCGGTGTTGTCCTGCTTCTGCGTCGCGTAGCCGTTCTGCACGCCGCCGCCGAGCGAGTCGTAGTTGAAGCTCTCGATGAAGAGATGCTCCTTGAAGTAGTACAGGCCGCCCAGCCACTTCACGCCGTTGCCGGCGTCCCCTTCGAGGCGGAACTCCTGCGTCCACTGGCGATGTTCGGGCATGCCATCGGCCGATTCGGCAGCGAACGGGATGGTGCCCGGCCCGGAGTCAGGCAGGAACACTGCGCCATAGCCGCCATCGATGTCGCCGCGGCTGTACGCATCCAGCGTCTCGTGGCCGGTGATCGAGTGCAGCGTCATGTTGCCGCCCAGGCCCCAACGCAGGCGCAGGTTGGCGCCCTGGCTGGACAGCTCCTGCTCGTTCTTGCCGTCGGTCGAGATCTTCTCGGGGTCGAAGCCGTCGACCAGGTCGTTGGTGCCGGGCTTGATGATGTTGGCGCGGAACAGCCGTGCACTGCCCTTCATCTCGCGGCCGTGGATGTTGGCCAGCGCCGAGAAATCGGCGTGCGGCGCATACAGCACCTGGATCCGCGCGGCGCTGTCGTCGTAGCCTTCCAGCTTTTGCGTCGGGCCAGCGTCGTAGGTGTTCTCGACCCAGTCGTCGCGGTGCTGGATCTGGGCCGCGAAGCGCGCCGCCCAGTCGCCGCCCAGCGGCAGGTTGAAGGCACCGGCCAGGCTCGAGGTGCCGTAAGTGCCGTAGCTGGCGCTGACATAACCGTCTTGCTTCTGTGACGGCTTGACCGACTCGAACTTGACCACGCCGGCCGGCGAGTTCCGGCCGAAGAGGGTGCCCTGCGGGCCGCGCAGGACCTCCACCTGGGCCAGGTCGAACAGCGGGAAGCCCTTCAACACCGGGTTCTCCTGCACGACGTCGTCGAACACCAGTGAGACCGGCTGCGAGGCGTTCAGGTCGAAGTCGGTGTTGCCCAGGCCGCGCACGTAGAACCGCGGGAAGGCCCGGCCGTACGACGACTCGATGTTCAGGCTCGGCGTACGGGCGGCCAGCTGGCGCACGTCCAGGCCGCCGCTGTTCAGCACCTCCAGCTCTTCACCGCGGATCGCACTGACCGACTGCGGCACGTTGAGAATGTTCTCGGTGCGCCGCTCGGCCGTCACGGTGATGGTCTGCAGCTTGCCGGCTTCAGGATCAGCGGGCTGCTGCTGGGCCCAGGCGGCGGGCGCCAAGGCGACCAAGGCCAGCGCGGCGGCGGCGGCCAGGGGGTGCGGCCGGAGGGTGAGCGGCGTGGCGTGGGGGGCGGGATGCATAAGAGAACTTCTCCTCGGTGGTCTGATGGACCGGGACTGCCAAGCAAGGCTTGTGCTCGGTGCAGCCGGCGATGCTATCCAGCCCCGGGCCGCGGATCCACTTCGCCGCGCCCCAGTGTTGCGCGGATCACTCAGGCGACACCCCTAGAACCACCACCCAGGCAGGCCGACGCGACTACGATCGCAGCCGATGAAACTCGCCTGGCCGCTGCCCGCGTTGCTGACCTGGGGTGCCGCCTGGGCGCTGTTTGTCGGGCTGCCGGTGCTGGGCCTGCCGGCGCTGGGAGCCTTTGGCGTGGCGCTGGCGGGCGTCGCGGCGGTTGCCTGGGGGTGGC
>NZ_DASUNH010000120.1:0-16949 GCF_036277275.1 Ideonella sp.
ATCGGCGACGATCGCTCCTTGGCCGAACGGGCTTTTGCGGCGTCTGCGAAGTTGCAGGCCAACCTCTACGAGACCCTTGTCGAGACCCCCGTGCGAAAGACCGTTTCGACCATGATGCTTCGCTTGCACCCTCGTACGGCCGGCACCTTCCGCTACCGTGCCGTCCAGCCACACCAAATAGGACCGTTCTCGCCTGTCGTCGCCGTACAGGCGAATGGCGCGTCGTCGCAGGGTGATCTCTTGCGCAGCGTCTGGGACCCGTATTGCTCCTACGAGCGCCGGACCTATCTGGTGCTGGACGACCGCAGCGTCACCGAATCCGGCGTCGCTTGCACCGTCACGATCTCGATTTCGTCCGCTGATCCCGACTATGCGAAGGTGCGCCAACCCGTCGAGCGGTGGCCGATGGCTCACGAACGAAGCCTGCGGCCGGTTGGCCCGATCAAGATATTTTCGACGCTGCCCGTGGATATCGAACTGCTGCAATTCGAATGAGCCGGTTTGCAGCCGCAAACGGTTCGGACACGCGCTGTGTTGCACGGCTCGGCGCGAAGCTGGAGCGCCGCCATCGAGCGCCATGGCCACCCAATCGGCAGCCGAAAAGAAAGTTGCCCTCGACACTTGTGGCTTGCGCCGCATGTGTCGAGGGCTGTTTCTTGGCGGAGACGAAGGGATTCGAACCCTTGATGGAGTTTTAAGCCCCATACTCCCTTAGCAGGGGAGCACCTTCGGCCACTCGGTCACGTCTCCAGCCGAAGCCAGCATTCTAGCCTGATGATTGGGCGTTTTTTCCTGCCCGCTGCAGATCGTTGCGCTTATTCCTCGTCGGACGACGTGGTGACCGCGCTCGGATCGTCGAGTTCGAACACCTTGTGCAACGCGCGCACGGCCAGTTCCATGTACTTCTCGTCGATCACGACCGAGGTCTTGATCTCGCTGGTCGAGATCATCTGGATGTTGATGCCCTCTTCGCTCAGCGCGCGGAACATCTTGCTCGCCACGCCCACGTGGCTGCGCATGCCGATGCCGACGATCGAGACCTTGCAGATCTTCGGGTCTCCGATGACCGTGGCCGCGCCGGTGGCCGGCTGCACCTTGGTCTTCAGCAGATCCATCGTGCGCTGGTAGTCGTTGCGGTGCACGGTGAACGAGAAGTCGGTCTTGCCGTCGTGCGAGACGTTCTGGATGATCACGTCGACGTCGATGTTCGCGTCGGCCACCTCGCCGAGGATCTGGTAGGCGATGCCGGGCTTGTCGGGCACGCCCATCACGGTGACCTTGGCTTCATCGCGGTTGAAGGCGATGCCGGAGACAACGGCTTGTTCCATCTTGACGTCTTCCTCGAAAGTGATCAGGGTGCCGGACTTGGCCTCTTCGTTGATGTCGATGTCCCAGGGCGTAAAACTGGACAGCACGCGCAGCGGCACGCGGTACTTGCCGGCGAATTCCACTGAGCGGATCTGCAGCACTTTCGAGCCGAGGCTGGCCATTTCCAGCATCTCTTCGAAGGTGATGGTGTGCAGGCGGCGCGCCTCGGGCACCACGCGCGGGTCGGTCGTGTAGACCCCGTCCACGTCCGTGTAGATCAGGCATTCGTCGGCCTTCATCGCCGCAGCAACGGCCACGGCCGAGGTGTCCGAGCCGCCACGGCCGAGTGTCGTGATGTTCAGGTCTTCGTCGACGCCCTGGAAGCCGGTGATGATGACCACCTTTCCGCCGGCCAGGTCGGCGCGCACGCGCGCGTCGTCGATGCTCTGGATGCGCGCTTTGGTGAACGACGAATCGGTCTTGATCGGCACCTGCCAGCCGTTGTAGCTGACGGCTTCCATGCCTTCGGCCTGCAACGCCAGCGACAGCAGCCCGACCGACACCTGCTCGCCGGTGCAAGCGATCATGTCCATTTCGCGCAGAACCGCGGGGCTGTGCGTCGACGGAGCGACCTCCTTGGCCAAGCCGAGCAGGCGGTTGGTTTCGCCACTCATCGCCGAGGGCACCACCACCATCTGGTGACCGGCGCGCGCCCATTTGGCGACCCGCTTGGCCACGTTGCGAATGCGCTCGGTCGACCCCATCGAGGTGCCGCCGTACTTGTGAACAATCAGTGCCATGGCCTTTTCGAGAGTGCTCGCCGGAGTTTCACAATCGGGAGTGCCGCAGGGCTGCGGCCGCAACGCCACCGCAAAAAGCAACAGCGCAAACCCGGCAAGTTTAGCTGTTGCGCTGCAGCAATCCCTAACCCGTCACCGATAAGAAAACCAGGCTTCGCGCGTGGCGAAGGCTGGTTTCCCGAACTATGTCACCGGTTCCCAGCGGAGCGCCAGTTGCGGTTCTCCGGCTGCGGCCAGCGCCCGGGCGTCGATGCCCAGGCCAGGCACGAACAGCACCTGATCCGCTGTCGCCACGATCGGGCCGTTGCGCTGCCAGGCGGGAATACCAAGCGCCTGGAACTGCTTTTTCAGGTTGCGCGCCGTGCTGCGCGGGGCGAGCTGGAATTGGTCGCCGGGCTGGCGCTCGCGCAAGCCCGCGCGGGCGAGCAACGAACGTGATGCACCACCTTGCTCTACCGTTGCCAGTTCGAGTGTTCCACCCCAAGCAGGCAGTTCGATGCGACCGGGCTCGTCCAGCCGGACCGGCGCCGGGTCGGGTGATACGGTGGATGGCGCCAGGCCCGCCAGCGTCAAGTGCCCACGGTACAGGCGCAGTTCGGATGCCGCGGCCGCGGGCCAGCGCGCCGAGCGAGCCCGTGGCAGTTCGGCAAGCAACCGCTCGATCAGCGTCTCGCGGACGCCCTCTTCCACCATCGGCCGAAGCCAATGGCGAAGCACCGCAGCCTGCCGAGCCTTCGACAGCGCCATCCACGCCGTCACGTTGATCCCGGCATCCGGGCCATCCTGCAGCGCTGCGAGATCGGCACTCGCCACCTCATGGACCAATGCCGCGGCTTGCTGAGACAGCCGCGCCGCCTGGGTCAATGCCGCCTCCGCCTGCGGAAAGGCCCCGAGCAACGCCGGCCAGACGTCGTGCCGCAGCCGGTTGCGGTCAAAGCGCGTGTCCTGGTTGCTGTCGTCGTCGATGTGGGTGAGCCGGTGTCTGGTGATGTAGGCCGCGATCGCCGCGGCGGGCGTGTCGAGCCAGGGTCGGCACCACAGCAGACCATCGCGCTCGGCTTCGCGCGGCATTGCAGCCAGGCCGGTGGGCCCGGCGCCGCGCAACGCTTGAAGCAGCAAGGTCTCGGCCTGGTCGCGCCGATGATGGGCCAGCAGGATCACGTGTGCCCCCGCCTCGCGCGCCATCTGCGCGAGGGCGGCGTAGCGTCCACGCCTGGCCCAGGCTTCGATGCTTTCGCCCTGCGCCGGGGCACCCGCCAGTCTGGTTGCACTGAATCGAACCGGCAGGCCCGCCCGGGCCCAGCGCGCGCACTGCCGTTGCAGGTGTTGTTGCCAGTGGTCGGCCGCAGGGTTCAGACCGTGGTGCACGTGCAGTGCCACGACCTCGACGCCCTGGTCTTGCGCCGCACGTGCCGCGGCGTGCAACAACGCGGTGGAGTCCCGGCCACCGCTGGCGGCCACCGCCACGACAGCGGCCACGCCCGACATCGTCAGCGCACGCGCGGCCGGCGCAGGGCCGCTCCCAAGCGGCCACGCCACCCGCACGGCGGGTGGTGACGGTACTCCGTCACCGGGTGCTTCATCTAGCGCGCCGTCGTGTCGTTGAAGCGGCCGTAGCTCTTGAGCCGCTCGTAGCGGCGGGCCAGCAAATCGGCAGTGTTCAGGTCGGCCACCTGGCGCAATGCGTCAACCAAGCCACGCTTCAACTGCGCGGCCATCTGCTTCGGATCACGGTGGGCGCCACCCACCGGTTCGTTGACGATCTTGTCGATCAGGCCCAGCGCCTTCAGGCGGTGCGCGGTGATGCCGAGAGCCTCGGCTGCGTCCGACGCGCGCTCGGCGGTCTTCCACAGGATCGACGCACATCCTTCGGGCGAGATCACCGAGTAGACCGAGAACTGCAGCATCAGCACCTGGTCACCCACGCTGATGGCCAAGGCACCACCGGAACCACCTTCGCCGATGATCGTGGTGATGATGGGCACCTCGAGTTGCGCCATCTCGAAGATGTTGCGGCCGATCGCCTCGGACTGGCCGCGCTCTTCGGCGCCCACACCGGGATACGCGCCCGGGGTGTCGACGAAGGTGAACACCGGCAGGCCGAACTTCTCGGCCAGCTTCATCAGGCGCAATGCCTTGCGGTAGCCTTCGGGGCGCGGCATGCCGAAGTTGCGCAGGCCGCGCTCCTTCGTGTCGCGGCCCTTCTGCTGGCCGACCACCATGCAGGCCTGGCCGTTGAAACGCGCGAGGCCCCCGACGATCGATTGGTCATCGGCGAACGCGCGGTCACCGTGCAGCTCCTGGAACTCGGTGAAGATCTCGTTGACGTAGTCCAGCGTGTAGGGCCGCTGCGGGTGACGCGCGATCTGCG
Organism: Ideonella sp.; assembly: GCF_036277275.1. Taxonomy (GTDB): domain Bacteria; phylum Pseudomonadota; class Gammaproteobacteria; order Burkholderiales; family Burkholderiaceae_C; genus Ideonella. The sequence goes on from NZ_DASUNH010000120.1 coordinate 4,480, forward strand.
TCACCTGCCAGGGGTTCAGCTGGGTGTAGATGTCTTTTGTGAGCTGCAGGCTCTTCTTGTCCAGCCGCTCGATCTCTTCAGAGATGTCGACGGCCGACTCGTTCTGCACGTAGCGCAGTTCTTCGATCTTCGACTCCAGCTCGGCGATCGGCTGTTCGAATTCCAGGAAGTGGCGTTTGCTCATCGGTTGATTCTCGCAGGTCAGTACTCGACGGGCAGCGGGTCCAGGCTGCGCCAGAGATACCAGGTGGCAACGGAGCGGTATGGTGCCCAGCCTTCACCCAACTCGCGCGCCTCGGCACGCGACACCGGTTCGCCGCTGAAGTAGCTCAAGGAGATACCCTTGAGCAGGCCCAGGTCGTCCAGCGGCAGAACGTTCGGGCGCATCAGGTGAAAGATCAGGAACATCTCCGCCGTCCAGCGGCCGATTCCCCGGATCGCGACGAGTTCGTCAATGATCGCCTCATCGTCCATTTGCTGCCACTGCTTGACGTGCACGGTGCCGTCGGCAAAGTGGCGGGCCAGGTCGATGAGGTATTCCGTCTTGCGGGCGGACAGCCCCACGCCGCGCAAGGTGAGCGCATCCAGCGCCAGCACATCACCGGGCGCGAGGCGATTCGACGGGCCGCCGACGACGGCAGCGAACTTGTCCCACACCGACTGCGCGGCCTTGACCGAGATCTGCTGGCCGACGATCGACCGCGCCAGCGTCGTGAATGCGTCTCCCCGGCTTTGCAGACGCGCTTCACCGAACTGCGGGATCAGCTTCTTCATCACCCGGTCGCGCTTGGCGAGGTGCTTGCAGGCGTCGTCCCAATAGTCCGGCGTCACGCCGGCCGCGCTTGTGCCCTTGGCCGCCATGTCAGGCCTTGACCCAAGTGGTGCCTTGTGGGGTGTCTTTCAACATCACCCCGGCAGCCAGCAGTTCATCACGGATGCGGTCGGCCGCGGCAAAGTCGCGCGCCTTCTTGGCCGCGTTGCGCGCCTCGATGCGCTCGTTGATTGCGGCTTCGTCCAGGCCCGAACCAGCTTGCAGAAACGTCGTCGGCACCTGCTGCAACACCCCCAGCGTGCCGGCCAGGGCACGAAGCAGGCGAGCCGCCTCGGCCGACCCACTGCGGTTGACCTCGCCCGCCAGCTCGAACAGCACGGCCATCGCGCCGGGCGTGTTGAAGTCGTCGTCCATCGCGGCCTTGAAGTCGGCGGCCGACGGCTGCTGCCAATCGATCCGAGCGTTGTCTTGCGGCGAACCACCGGCTTCCAGCGCGGTGTACAGGCGACGCAGCGCGCTGCGCGCATCTTCGAGGTTGGCGTCGCTGAAGTTGAACGGGCTACGGTAGTGCGTGCGCAGCATGAAGAAGCGCAGCGTCTCGCCGTCGAACTTCTGCAGCACATCGCGAATGGTGAAGAAGTTGCCGAGCGACTTCGACATCTTCTCGTTGTCGACGTTCAGGAACCCGTTGTGCAGCCAGTAGTTGACGAACGGGTGCCCCAGCGCGCCTTCGCTTTGCGCGATCTCGTTTTCGTGGTGCGGGAACTGCAGGTCCATGCCGCCGCCGTGGATGTCGAAGCGCTCGCCGAGCACGGCACAGCTCATCGCCGAGCACTCGATGTGCCACCCCGGGCGACCCGGGCCATAGACGCCGTCGTACTTGGCATCGGCCGGCTCGTCAGGCTTGGCGGCCTTCCACAGCACGAAGTCGAGCGGATCTTCCTTGCCCTCGGCGAGCGCCTTGGCCTTCAGGTCACGGTCGGCCAAGCCGGCGCCGGCAATCAGGTCATCGATCGACTTGCCGCTGAGCTTGCCGTAACCCGGGAACTTGCGCACCGCGAAGTTCACGTCGCCGTTGCTTGCACGATAGGCCAGGCCCTTTTCCTCGAGCGTGCCGATCATCGACAGCATCTGCGGCACGTACTCGGTCGCGCGCGGCTCATGCGTCGGCGGCGCGGCGCCGATCGCGCCCAGGTCTTGCCGCATCGCCTCGATCATCTCGTCGGTCAACGCACGGATGCTGATGCCCCGCTCGACCGCCCGGCGGATGATCTTGTCTTCGATGTCGGTGATGTTGCGCACGTACGTGACCTCGTAGCCGCTCGCCTTCAGCCAGCGGTAGACCACGTCGAAGGCCATCATCATGCGCGCATGGCCCATGTGACACAGGTCGTAGATGGTCATCCCGCACACATACATGCGGGCATGCCCCGGCTCGATGGGGACGAAGTCTTCGACCCGACGGGTCAGGGTGTTGTAGATGCGCAGGGCCATCAACGAGGGTGGTCAACGGGCGCGTTGGCGTCGCCGGGGAAGCGGTGGCTGCAATAGCCGAACGCCCGTTGTGCGGGGGTCGCTAGAATCGTCTGAGTATAGCCAAGGAGACTTTTGACGTGACATCGACTGCCACCCGGGCAACCACCATCTCCCGCCAACTGGGTCGCCGCGCCTGCCTGCTCGGCGTGGGCTTCGCGATCACCGCGTTCGCCACGCTGCCTGCGCAGGCGCACAGCATGGCGGCACCTGAAGCACCGGCTTCGGGCGCGCCAGCCGTTGCGGGGCCCAAGGTGCGCCTGGCCACGAGCATGGGCGACATCGTGCTCGAGCTGTACAAGGACAAGACGCCCAAGACCGTCGACAACTTCGTGCAGTACGTGAAGGCAGGTCACTATGACGGCACGGTCTTCCACCGGGTGATCGAGAACTTCATGATCCAGGGCGGCGGCATGAAGGCCGACCTGAGCGAAAAGCCCACGCGTGCGCCGATTCCGTTGGAAAGCCGCACCGGTTTGTCCAACATGAAGTACACGGTGGCGATGGCACGCACGATGGTGCCGAACTCGGCGACTTCGCAGTTCTTCATCAACGTCAACGACAACGTCTTCCTCGACCAGCCGAACGCGCGCGACGGTGAAGGCTACGCGGTGTTCGGCAAGGTAATTGCCGGCATGGACGTGGTCGAGAAGATCAAGACTGTCGAGACCAAAGCCAAGGGCCCGCACCAGAACGTTCCGGTGCAGCCCGTCCTCATCAAGAAAGCGACGTTGGAGTAAACATGACCAAGACCGTTGAACTGACCACCAGCGCAGGCGTGATCCGCCTCGAGCTCGACGACGCCAAGGCCCCGCAAAGCGTGGCCAACTTCCTGTCGTACGTGAACAAGGGCCACTACGACGGCACCGTGTTCCACCGCGTCATCAAGGGCTTCATGGTCCAAGGCGGCGGCATGACGCCCGACATGAAGCAAAAGCCGACCGACGCGCCGGTCCAGAACGAAGCCAACAACGGCCTGAAGAACGACAAGTACACCGTGGCGATGGCACGCACCAACGCGCCGCACTCGGCCACCTCGCAGTTCTTCATCAACACCAAGGACAACGGCTTCCTGAACTTCACCGCCGAGTCGGCCAGTGGCTGGGGCTATTGCGTGTTCGGCAAGGTCGTCGCCGGCACCGAGGTGGTCGATGCGATCGAGAAGGTGCGCACCGGCACCAAGGGCTTCCACGACGACGTGCCGCTCGAAGCGGTGACGATCGACAAGGCCGTCGTCGTCGCCTGAGCCCGTGCTGCCGCGGATCGAGCTGCCACCGTCCATCCGGACGGTGGATTTCATTTCAGACCTGCACCTGAGCCCCGACCTGCCGCAAACAGTGGCGGCACTGCGGCAGTACCTCGAATCGACCAGCGCCGACGCGGTCTTCATCCTCGGCGATCTTTTCGAGGCCTGGGTGGGCGACGATTCCGCGGCCCTGCCCTTCGAGGCACGGTGTGTCGAGATGCTGGCGGCAGCAGCCCGGCGGCGGCCGTTGTATGTGATGCGCGGCAACCGCGACTTCCTGCTGGGTGCCGGCTTCTTCGAAGCCACCGGCGCCACCGAGCTGCCGGACCCGGTGGCGCTTTGCGCGCCCGCGATCTCCGATGTGCCGGTGTTGCTGAGCCATGGTGACGCGCTGTGCCTGGACGATACGGCTTACCAGCAGTTCCGCTCGCAGGTGCGGCAGCCGGCATGGCAACAGGCCTTCCTGTCCAAGCCGCTGGCCGAGCGCCAGACGATCGGTGCTCAGATGCGCGCCGCCAGCCGGGAACACCAGCAACGCGCGCAGCCCATCACCTATGCCGACGCCGACCCGGCGCTCGCGCAGCAGTGGCTGCACGCCGCCGGCTCTCGCACATTGGTCCACGGCCACACGCACCGTCCTCAAAGCGAGCAACGCACCGAAGGCTGGACGCGCCACGTGCTGAGCGACTGGGACTGCGACGACGCCACGCCACCGCGCGCCGAGGTGCTGCGCTGGTCCGTCCAGGGCGTCACGCGCGTGACGCCAGCGGCGGCCTGAACACGATGGTGCTGCCGCGTCTCCTGCGCAGCGTGTCGCGTTGGCGCGAAACTCGGGCGGTCGAGCGGCACGCGATTCCAGACGAGCTGTGGGCGACGATCCTCGCCGCGTACCCTTTCATCGCGGCGCGCTCGGCTGAAGACCAGCAGGCGCTGCGCACGCTGAGCAGCCTGTTCCTGTCGCGCAAGGAGTTTCACGGCGCCCACGGCATGCAAGTCACCGACGAGATGGCCGTCGCGATCGCCGCGCAAGCCTGCCTGCCGATCCTGAAACTGGGCATCGAGGCCTACGACGGCTTCGTCGGCATCGTCGTTCATGCGGACGAGGTGGTGGCGGCCCGCGAGGTCATGGACGAAGACGGCGTGGTGCACCAGTACGACGAGGTCCTCACCGGCGAGGCGATGGAAGGCGGGCCGGTGATGCTGGCCTGGGCCGACGTGCTGACAGCGGGCGAATCGGCCGAGCTGGCCTACAACGTGGTGATCCACGAATTCGCGCATGTGCTGGACATGGCCGACGGGGCCGCCGACGGCGTGCCGCTGCTGCCGACAGAAGCCGCCCGCGAAGCGTGGATCGCCTGCATCGACGCCGAGCATGAGCGCTTTGCCGACCGCATCGACGCTGGCGAAGAAGACACGGTGCTCGACCCCTACGGCGCCGAAGCGGTGGAGGAGTTCTTCGCCGTTGCCGTCGAGGCGTTCTTCGTCGCACCGGATGCGATGCGTGCCGAACACCCGGCGTTGTACGAGCTTTTCGCGGGCTACTTTCGGCAGACGCCCGCCAACTGAAGCCCCCGCACTGGCGAGCGCGTCAGCGTGTCGGACGGCCGCTCGCCGAACTGGTGCCGGTAGTCGCTGGCGAACTGGCTCAGGTTCCAGAAGCCCCACGCCGCCGCGGCCTCGCGCACCGAGGCGCCGCTGCCCGCTCCTTCGCGCAGCGTGCGCCGCGCGCCGTTCAGGCGGATGCTGCGCAAGTACGCCTTGGGGCTCATCGCCGTTTCCGCTTCGAACGCATATTGCAGCGTGCGGCGACTGATGTTCAGGCGCGCGCACAGTTGCGGCACGCTGGGCACCGCGGCCGGGTTCTCGGCAATCCATTCATGCACTTGCTGCACCACGTGGCGGCGGGCGGTGGCATTGCAGCGCATGGCTTCCGGCTCTGCCGGGTGCTCGAGCAGATCGACCACCGCGTCCAACAAGGCTTGCTCCAGGCCATTCGCCGCAGCGGCTTGCCGATGGGCATCGCCGGCCGAGCCTGCCAGCGCCAGCACTGCCCTCAGACGGGCGCGCGCCAGCTGCCGCCGCGCATGCGGGAGCTGCAGCCACGGGGCGCCATCCAGCAGTGCCCAGGCGACGGCCACACCCTGCGCCTGGGCGTGCTGTTGCAGCGCCGCGCGATCGATCACCACACCCAGGATGTCGTGCCCCGCCGGACTCACCAACTCGAACCGTGCGGCTTGCCCGCAGACCATCACCCCGTGCTCGCCGACGAGCCGCCCGTTGATGCGAGAGCCGTCATGCAAGGCGGTGATGCCGCACCACACGGCACCTGGCCACACCTCGCAGCGCTGGCGCAGGGCCTGGCTGGTGCGCTCGCGAAACACCTGTGCCTGGCCGGTCGACAGCTGATCGAGCTGGCCCACGAAAGCCCCGGCCGTCAGCTGGTCGTACTGCTGATGCCAGCCGTTCAATTGCGCAGCGTGCTCGTCCACATCGTCGGCCAACAGCGACTGGTGGTGCCAGCCCGTTCGCCAAGCCGGTGCATCGTGCGCGCCGATCGTGCTCATGAAGTTTGCCGATTCTCGATAACGCTGTGCCCGCCGCCGCTCTTACCCTTGCCCACGCCACCGTGCCTTGGGCTTAGCAAGCACCGGGCCAAACGGCGGCAACCCGCGCGCCGAGCGCCCCACCCCGCCTGGAGGAACGCATGGATCCCACCACGTCTCGCCCCGCCTTGAACAAATCGCTGGGCACATGGCAGCTCTGGGGCATCGCCGTCGGGTTGGTGATTTCGGGCGAGTACTTCGGCTGGAGCTATGGCTGGGCTTCGGCCGGCACGCTGGGCTTCCTCATCACCGCGGGCTTCATCGCCCTGATGTATGCCACCTTCATCTTCAGCTTCACCGAGCTGACGACGTCGATCCCGCATGCCGGCGGCCCGTTCGAATACAGCCGGCGCGCCTTCGGCCCCACCGGTGGCTACATCGCCGGCTTCGCGACGCTGGTCGAGTTCGTCTTCGCGCCGCCGGCGATTGCGCTGGCCATCGGCGCCTACCTGAACGTGCAGTTCCCGGCGCTGGATCCGAAACTGGCCGCTGTCGGCGCTTATGTGGTGTTCATGGCGCTCAACATCGCCGGGGTGCAGATCGCCGCCACCTTCGAACTGGCGATCACGTTGATCGCGATCTTCGAACTGCTGGTTTTCATGGGCGTGGTGGCGCCAGGCTTCTCGATAGCCAACTTCGCCAAGGGCGGTTGGTCGGGCCAGGATGGCTTCAGCGCCGCCTCGATCCCCGGCATGTTCGCGGCCATTCCCTTCGCAATCTGGTTCTTCCTGGCGATCGAAGGCGTCGCAATGGCGGCCGAAGAAGCGAAAGACCCGAAGCGCTCGATCCCGATCGCCTACATCGCCGGCATCCTGACGCTGTTGGGGTTGGCCGCCGGCGTGATGCTGTTTGCCGGTGGCGCGGGGGACTGGACCAAGCTTTCCAACATCAACGACCCGCTGCCGCAGGCGATGAAGATCATCGTCGGCGAGCAGAGCGGCTGGCTGCACATGCTGGTGTGGTTGGGCTTGTTCGGCCTGATCGCGTCCTTCCACGGCATCATCCTCGGCTACTCGCGGCAGATCTTCGCACTGGCCCGTGCCGGCGTGCTGCCAGGCGTGCTGGGCCGGGTGCACCCACGATTTCACACGCCCCACTGGGCCATCCTCGCTGGCGGCGTGGTGGGCATCGTCGCGATCTTCAGCGACCAGTTCATCTCGTTCGGTGGCCAGACATTGACCGCCAACATCGTGACGATGAGCGTGTTCGGCGCGATCGTGATGTACATCGTCAGCATGGCCAGCCTGTTCAAACTGCGCCGCAGCGAGCCCGGCATGGTGCGGCCGTTCCGCGCGCCGCTGTACCCCTATTTCCCCGCGTTCGCGCTGGCCGCAGCGGTGGTGTGCCTGGTGACGATGGTCTATTACAACCCGCTGGTGGCCGGCCTGTTCTTTGCGCTCGGCGTCCTCGGCTACGCCTACTTCAGGCTGACCGGGCGCGCGCAGGCCAGCGGGAGCACACTGCAGTCTGCGGCGTGAGATCGTCGGCGCGCCCTGCCCCACATGCCTGTTTATCAGCACCGCATCGGCGTTCAGAACTACCAGTTCGAGGACCTCGCCGCCTTGATGGCTCGGGCGTCGCCCGAGCGCTCGGGCGACCAACTGGCCGGCGTGGCGGCTCGGTCCGCGCAAGAGCGCGTCGCCGCGCAGATGGCGCTCGCCGACCTGCCGCTGAACCGGTTCCTGCACGAGGCCATCGTCCCCTACGAAACCGACGAAGTCACCCGGCTGATCATTGACGGCCACGATGCCGCGGCCTTCGCACCGGTGGCCAGCCTGACGGTCGGTGGCCTGCGCGACTGGTTGCTGTCCGACATGGCCGACAGCGAATCGCTCCGCGCGCTGGCGCCGGGCCTGACGCCCGAGATGGTGGCCGCCGTGTCCAAGCTGATGCGCAACCAGGACCTGATCCTCGTCGCGCGCAAGTGCCACGTGCAGACCCGCTTTCGCGGCACCATCGGCCTGCCCGGGCGCCTGTCGACCCGGCTGCAGCCGAACCATCCCACCGACGACCCGGCCGGCATCGCCGCCAGCGTGCTGGATGGCCTGCTCTATGGCAGCGGCGACGCGGTGATCGGCATCAACCCCGCGGCCGACAACGTGCCGCAGGTGGTCCGGCTGCTGCAGATGCTGGATGCGGTCATCGAGCAGTACGAGATCCCGACCCAGTCCTGCGTGTTGACCCACGTGACCAACACCTTGCAGGCGATCGAGCGCGGCGCGCCAGTCGACCTGGTGTTCCAGTCGATCGGTGGCACCGAGGCGACAAACCGCAGCTTCGGCCTTGACCTGGCTTTGCTGGCCGAGGCCCGCGAGGCAGCCCTTGGTCTGCAGCGCGGCCGCGTGTTCGACGACGGCCTGCGTGGTCGCAACGTGATGTACTTCGAAACCGGCCAGGGCAGCGCGTTGTCGGCCAACGCGCACCACGGCTGCGACCAGCAGACGGTCGAGGCCCGCGCCTACGCCGTCGCGCGCCGGTTCGAGCCGCTGCTGGTCAACAGCGTCGTCGGCTTCATCGGGCCCGAGTACCTGTTCGACGGCAAGCAGATCATCCGCGCCGGGCTGGAAGACCACTTCTGCGCCAAGCTGCTGGGCCTGCCGATGGGTTGCGACATCTGCTACACCAACCATGCCGAAGCCGACCAGGACGACATGGACGTGCTGCTGACCCTGCTGGGCGTCGCCGGGGTCACCTTCATCATGGGCATCCCGGGCTCGGACGACGTGATGCTGAACTACCAGACCACCTCGTTCCACGACGCGCTGTATGCGCGACGTGTGCTGGGCCTGCGACCCGCACCAGAGTTCGAAGCCTGGTTGCAGCGCGTGGGTGTGTTCGACCCGCGCCAAGCAGCCCACCTGGCACCGCTGGCCGACGCAATGCCCGCCGGCTTTGCCCAACTGTTGCCCCGGTCGTGAAGCCACCTGTCATCTCCAACCCATGGGCGAGCTTGCGGCGCTTCACGCCGGCGCGCATCGCGCTCGGGCGCAGCGGCACCAGCCTGCCGACCGAGCCACAGCTCGCGTTCCAGCTGGCACACGCCCAGGCGCGCGACGCTGTGCACCGGACGTTCGACGTCGACGGCACGGCCCTGGCCATGCATGCGCTGGGGTTGGCGACCCGGATGGCGCACAGCGCGGCAGCCGATCGCCCGACCTACCTGCAGCGGCCGGACCGCGGGCGCAGCCTGGACGGGGCATCCGCCGCGGCCCTGCGGGCGACCACCACGGGCAGCGACCTCGCACTGGTGGTTGCGGACGGCCTGTCGGCGCTGGCGGTCGAGCGGCACGCCGCGCCGTTCATGGCTGCACTGCTGCCTTTGTTGCGCAGCGCCAACCCACCGTGGTCGCTGTCGCCGATCGTGCTGGTCCAGCAGGGTCGCGTCGCCATTGGCGACGAAATCGGCGCGCTGCTGCAGGCGTCGATGGTCCTGGTGATGATCGGCGAGCGGCCCGGCCTCAGCTCACCGGACAGCCTGGGCCTGTACCTGACCTGGGCACCGCGGCCCGGGCGCACCGACGCCGAGCGCAACTGCGTCTCGAACGTCCGGCCCGAAGGCCTGTTGTATGACGACGCTGCACACCGCGCCGCCTGGTTGCTCAACGCGGCCCGCGCGCGCCAGCTCACCGGCGTCGCGCTGAAGGACGAAAGCGAAGCGCCGCCGGCTCTTGCGAGCACGGCGGCGCCGGGGTTCGTGTTGACGGACGGCTCGCGTCGCTGACGTCCAGCGCTTAGAGCACCGTCGCTTCAGCCTTGGTGGGCTTGTCGCCGCTCTTGCCGGGCGACTGGATGTCCAGCAGCGTGTGGCCTTCGGCGTCCACGTCGACCGTCAGGCGCCCACCGTCGACCAAGCGGCCGAACAGCAACTCGTCGGCCAGGGCGCGGCGGATGGTGTCCTGTATCAGGCGCTGCATCGGCCGGGCGCCCATCAGCGGGTCGAAGCCCTTCTTGGCCAGCTGCTTGCGCAGCGTGTCGGTGAAGGTGACCTCGACCTTCTTCTCGGCCAGTTGCTGCTCCAGCTGCAGCAGGAACTTGTCGACCACGCGCAGGATGATCTCTTCATCCAGCGCACGGAAGCTGACGATCGCGTCCAGCCGGTTGCGGAACTCCGGCGTGAACAGGCGCTTCAGGTCGGCCATTTCGTCGCCCTGCTCACGCTTGGTCGTGAAGCCGATGGTCGACTTGTTCATCGTCTCGGCACCCGCGTTCGTGGTCATGATGATGATCACGTTGCGGAAATCGGCCTTGCGCCCGTTGTTGTCGGTCAGCGTGCCATGGTCCATGACCTGCAGCAGCACGTTGAAGACGTCCGGATGGGCTTTTTCGATTTCGTCGAGCAGCAGCACCGAATGCGGCTTCTTGGTGACGGCTTCCGTCATCAACCCGCCCTGGTCGAAGCCCACGTAGCCCGGAGGCGCGCCGATCAGCCGGCTCACCGCATGGCGCTCCATGTGCTCGCTCATGTCGAAACGGATCAGCTCGATGCCCAGGATGTAGGCCAGCTGCTTGGCGACTTCGGTCTTGCCGACGCCGGTAGGACCGCTGAACAGGAAGGCGCCGATCGGCTTGTCCGACTTGCCCAAGCCCGAGCGGGCCATCTTGATCGCGGCCGACAGCGCGTCGACGGCCGGGTCTTGCCCGAACACCACGCTCTTCAGGTCGCGCTCCAGGCTCTTGAGCTTGCCGCGGTCGTCGTTGGACACGGAGGCCGGCGGAATGCGCGCGATCTTCGCGACGATTTCCTCCACCTCGTTGCGGGTGATGGTCTTTTTCTGCTTGCTCTTGGGCAGGATGCGCTGGGCGGCACCAGCCTCGTCGATGACGTCGATCGCCTTGTCGGGCAGGTGACGGTCGTTGATGAACTTGGCCGACAGCTCGGCCGCAGCCTGCAGCGCACCCAGTGCGTACTTGACGCTGTGGTGCTCTTCGAAGCGCGACTTCAGGCCCTTCAGGATCTCGACCGTCTGCTCGACCGACGGTTCGACCACGTCGACCTTCTGGAAGCGGCGTGACAGGGCCGCATCCTTCTCGAAGATGCCGCGGTATTCGGTAAACGTCGTCGCGCCGATGCACTTCATCGCGCCCGACGACAGCGCCGGCTTCAGCAGGTTGCTCGCGTCCAGCGTGCCGCCGGACGCCGCGCCGGCGCCGATCAGCGTGTGGATCTCGTCGATGAACAGGATCGACTTCGGGCTTTCCTTCAGCTGCTTCAGCACGCCCTTCAGGCGCTGCTCGAAGTCGCCGCGGTACTTGGTGCCGGCCAGCAACGCGCCCATGTCGAGCGCATAAACGGTGGCATCGGCCAGGACTTCGGGCACGTCGCCCTCGGTGATGCGCCAGGCCAGGCCTTCGGCGATCGCCGTCTTGCCCACGCCAGCCTCGCCGACCAGCAGCGGGTTGTTCTTGCGGCGGCGGCACAACACCTGGATCACCCGCTCGACTTCACTTTCGCGGCCGATCAGCGGATCGATCTTGCCCTCGCGAGCCAGTTGGTTCAGGTTGGTGGTGAACTGGTCCAGCGGCGAACCCTTGCCTTCGGCGGCGCCGTCTTCCTTCTCACCATCGCCCGAGCTGCCTTCGTTGCCCTTCTGCGGCTCGGGCGGGTCGGACTTCTTGATGCCGTGGGCGATGAAATTGACCACGTCCAGCCGGGTGACGCCCTGCTGGTGCAGGTAGTAGACGGCGTGCGAATCCTTTTCGCCGAAGATCGCCACCAGCACGTTGGCGCCGGTCACTTCCTTCTTGCCGCCGCCGGTGGACTGCACGTGCATGATCGCGCGCTGGATCACACGCTGGAAACCGAGCGTGGGCTGCGTGTCCACTTCGTCGCTGCCGGAGACCGTGGGCGTGTTCTCCTTGATGAAGGTCGCCAGGCTCTTGCGCAGCTCGTCGATGTTGGCCGCGCACGCGCGCAGCACCTCGGCGGCCGACGGGTTGTCCAGCAGCGCCATCAGCAGGTGCTCGACGGTGATGAACTCGTGCCGCTGCTGGCGCGCTTCGACGAACGCCATGTGCAGGCTGACTTCCAGTTCTTGGGCAATCATGCGGCCTCCATAATGCACTGTAGCGGATGCCCGTCGCGGCGTGCGGCGGCCAGCACCATCTCGACCTTGGTCGCGGCAACGTCTTTCGGGTAGACGCCGCAGACGCCGCGCCCTTCGTGGTGGATCTTCAGCATGATCAAGGTGGCCGTTTCCAGGTCACGCTGGAAGTACTGCTGCAGCACCATGACGACAAACTCCATCGGCGTGTAGTCGTCGTTCAGCATCACCACCTGGTACAGCCGCGGCGGCTTGGTGCGGGCCCGCTGGCGCTC
>NZ_DASUNH010000121.1:0-41143 GCF_036277275.1 Ideonella sp.
GCGCTTCAGGTCCATCGGGTTCATGCCGGCGGCGACGAACTTCATGCCTTCGCGCACGATCGACTGCGCCAGCACCGTGGCGGTGGTGGTGCCGTCACCGGCGTTGTCGCTGGTCTTGGAAGCGACTTCCTTGACCATCTGCGCGCCCATGTTCTGGAGCTTGTCCTTCAGCTCGATTTCCTTGGCGACCGAGACACCGTCCTTGGTGACGGTGGGGGCGCCGAACGAGCGCTCGAGCACGACGTTGCGACCCTTGGGACCCAGCGTGACCTTGACCGCGTTGGCCAGGATGTTCACGCCTTCGACCATGCGGTGACGTGCGTCGGCGCCGAAGATGACGTCTTTTGCTGCCATGTTGATTTCTCCGAATTCAGTTCAGTGATGCGTGGTGGCGACCCACTTTTGTCTTCGGCCGGCCCTGTGGGCCTTGACTTGGCCTTGCCAAGTTAGCCTTCGACGGAAGTAAATCGCCTTCAGGCGATTTACTTCTCGACGACTGCGAACAGGTCGTCTTCCTTCATGACCAGCAGCTCTTCGCCGTCGACCTTGACGGTCTGGCCAGAGTACTTGCCGAACAGCACGCGGTCGCCGACCTTGACGTTCAGGGCGATGAAATCACCCTTGTCGTTGCGCTTGCCCGGGCCGACGGCCAGCACTTCACCCTGGTCGGGCTTCTCGGCGGCGTTGTCGGGGATGACGATGCCCGAGGCGGTCTTGGTTTCGTTTTCCAGGCGCTTGACGATCACGCGATCGTGCAACGGACGAAGCTTCATTGCATCTCCTTGGGTGTTTGCAGTAAGACTATATGTGGAGGACCAACGAAGTTGGCACTCATTCACAATCGGTACCCGCGGGGCGGGTACCTGTGAGGCTGCTCCGATCGCTGGCTGTTAGCACTCCAGCGAATCGAGTGCTAACAGGCATTATAGGGATCGACGCAAAGCTTTCAAGGCCGTTGCATCAGGTTCGCTGTTGCTGCCTTTTTCCGCCGCCGCCGCCGTCAGCCTGCTGCGCATTGCGCTTGCGCCTGGGCCTCGTGCTGGTCGGCCGGGCAGGGCTTACCGGCGTGCCGCTTTGCGCCTGCCGAGTTCGCGCAACAGCCAGGCGCGGGCGGTCGACCATTCACGTTTCACGGTGGCTGCGGAAACGCCGATCGCCTCAGCCGTTTCGTCGACGCTCAGGCCGCCGAAGAAGCGCAACTCGACGACGCGGCCTTGCCGGTCGTCCAGCTGCGCCAGTTCTTGTAGCGCTTCGTCGAGCTGGATGATGTCCAGGATGGCATCGCCGTCACCCGGGCTCGCCAGCTCGCCTGCTTCCTCCTGCAGCGCGTCGAGGCTTTGCGGCGGAATGCCGCTGCCGCGCTTGGCGGCATGGCGACTGCGGGCGTGGTCGACCAGGATGCGGCGCATCAGTGTCGACATCCAGCCAAAGAACTCCCCACGCGATGCCAGGTGAAGCTCGCTGCGCTGGGCCAACCGCATGAACGCCTCATGAACGAGCCCGGTGCTTTGCAGGGTGTGGTTGTCACGCTCGTGGCGCAGATGCCGGCGTGCGAGTTGCCGCAGATCGTCATAGACCAGCGGTACGAGCCGGTCCAGCGCCTGCTCATCGCCGTTCGACCAGCTGTGCAGCAGGGCCGTGATGGGCGATCGGATGTCGCTGTGGTCGGCTTCGGCCTGATGCTTCGGACTGGTCTGAGCCAGGCCAGGGGCGCGCATGGTAATTCGAGACTGCAAAGGGGCCCCGATTCACGCACACTCGTAGTCCGATCGCAAGGCGAAGCCCCGGCTTCGGGTGGGGCACTACAAGTTTCGCAACGGCTGAGACGGCTTGTGCCGTCGTTGGCCTTCGGCGCATCGACCCACGAACAGCGAGGGGCCGCGACCTATTCCTGATCGTCCGGCGGCGGGTTGGCCTCGACGCGGTAGGCCTCGTTGGCCCAGGCGCCGAAATCGTGCCCTTGGCAACGCGCGCTGCAGAACGGGCGATAGGGGTTGCCGGGCGAGAACAGCGCGGGTGCCTTGCACGCGGGGCAAGGCACCATGCGCGGCTTGGGCGCGGCGGGTGGTGAAGATGGTTCGGGCATGACCGAGCGCATCAGGCGCACAGCGCGAGGTCGAAACTCGCGTCACCGTGGTAGGTCTTCAACCGGCCCTCGGCATCTGCGCGCATGAGGCGCACCGACACCATCAGGCGGTGGCCGCTGATCTCCGGCACCAGCCCCGAGGACTCATCGATGCGCACCCGCAGCAACTGGTAGGCCCGGCCGGGCGGCAGGCTCTGCTGGTACTGGCCAGCCTGCGCAACGACGCGGTGGGGCACGCCTGCATCGCGCAGCAGGTTCAGCAGCAGCAGCAGCGCCTCGGCCAGTGGCACCAGCGTGTCGACCCAATGGGTCAGGTCGCTGCGGCGTTGGTCCGGGGCCAACTGCTGCCATGCGTAGTAGGCGGGCAGGTCGAACGAGCAGGTGCCGCCTGGGATGCTGATGCGGCTGCGGATGCTCATCAACCAGTCGTTGGCGACGAGGGTGTGCCCGGCTTTGCCGCTCAGGTGGTTCAGGCCGGCATGGGCATGGTCGATGCGAGCAATGATCTCGTCCAGCGCGGCTTCCGAGACGCTGGGATTGCCGCGGAAGCTCTGCAGCTGGGCTTTGTGGCGCTCCAGCTCTTTCAACAGGTCGGACTTGAGATCGGCGCGTGACGAGACATCCATGATCTCGAACAGCGTGACCAATGCGAAATGGTGGTCCACCGCGGTGTCTCGCGGCAGCAGGGCGTGCAAGCGCGCGAACAGATGCTCCAGCCGAAGCATCGTGCGAATGCCTTCGTTGAAGGGATATTCGTAAAGAACCAAACCGTGTCGTCCTTGCTCGGCAGCCGTGCCCAGGCGCTGTGAGCCCGGGGCGACACCGATTGTTTCACAGCGGCTGCTGTTTCAAGGGTTTGCGGCGCCAAAGGCCGCGCTGGGCCACCAGCATCGCCACAGTTGTCCGACGGCATCGTCGAGGGTGGACAGATCCAACCGCTCGTTGAGCAGCACGGCGTCGGCGATCGCACGCCGGGCCGGCCGCGAGGCCTGCTGCGCGATGACGCGCAGCACTTCGGCCTCGGCCCAGCCCGAGCGTTGCACGACCCGCTTGACTTGCAGGGACTCGTCGCAGTCCACCACCAGCACCCGGTCGACGCGCTCTCGCCAGTGGGCGGATTCAGTCAGCAAGGGCACATCGAACACAACGGGCTGGTCGGGTTCGGCGCGGGCCGCCTGGGTTTGCGCTTCCTGTCCGATCAAAGGATGCAAGATCGCTTCCAGCCGCAGGCGCGCGGCCGGCTCGGCGAACACCTCGGCCCGCATGCGCACCCGGTCCAATGCGCCGGCCGGGTCGATCATCACGGCGCCAAAGGCGGCGGCGATGGCCGGCAACGCCAACCCGCCGGGGGCGGTGAGTTGGCGGGCGATCTGGTCGGTGTCGACGATCACTGCGCCGCGCTGTGCCAGAGCGGACGCGACGGTGCTCTTGCCGCTGCCGATGCCGCCGGTGAGGCCGACGCGCAGCCGTCCCGGCGCCATCGTGGTCACTGCCCGATCCAGCCCAGCACGCGTTCGGTGCCGGCCAGCACCACCACCACGCCGCCGCCGGCGAGGAAGGGGCCAAAGGGTACGTAGCCGCCCTCGCGCAGGCCGGAGGTGAACTTCATCGTGATGCCGACCACCGCGCCGATCACCGAGGACATCAGGATGATTGGAAGAATGGCCTCCCACCCCAGCCAGGCGCCCAGCGCGGCGAGCAGCTTGAAGTCGCCGTAGCCCATGCCTTCCTTGCCGGTGGCCGCCTTGTAGAGCTTGTAGACGACCCACAGCGACAAGTAACCGACGATGGCCCCCCAGACCGCGTTACGCAGAGGCACCGCCGTCCAACCCAATGAGGCTGCGGCGAGTCCGGCCCACAGCAGCGGCAGGGTGATCGAGTCCGGCAGCATCGTGGTGTCCCAGTCGATCGCGGCGAGCGCGACCAGCGCCGCCAGCAGCGCACACCACAACAGCGCAACCGGTTGCGCACCGAAGCGCCAGGCGGTCGCAGCGAACAGCGCACCCGTCAGCAGTTCAAGCAGCGGGTATCTGGGCGAGATCCTGGTCTTGCAGGCCGAGCAACGACCGCGCAGTCGAAGCCAACCGAAGACGGGGATGTTCTCGTGCCAAGCGATCTGATGGCCACAGGCCGGGCAGGCCGAGCGCGGTTTTGCCAGCCCGTACGATCCCAGGCCTTCCACTTCCTGGGCCAGTTCCTTGGCCGTGGTCTGAAGGGCCTTCGACGGCTCGTGTCCGAAACAGCGCTTGAACGACTCGCCATCGCTCAATTGCTCGGCGAAGTCCGTCCACCAATCGCGCTCCATCATGCGCGGCAGCCGATGGGCGACGACGTTCAGAAAGCTGCCGACACACAGGCCGAGCAATCCCAGCACCGGTGGCGACAGCCACAGGCTCAGTGCTTCAGAGGACATGGATTAGACGACCTGGCCGAGCTTGAAGATGGGCAGGTACATCGACACCACGATGCCGCCGATCAACGTGCCCAGGAAGACGATGATGATCGGCTCCAGCAAGGTCGACAGGCCCTTGACCATCTCGTCGACTTCTTCTTCGTAGAAATCGGCAGCGCGCGACAGCATGTCGTCCAGCGCCCCCGACTCTTCGCCGATGGCCGCCATCTGCAGCACCATGTTCGGAAAGACCCCGGTCTGGGTCATCGAGGTGGTCAGTGCGGTACCGGTCGAGACATCGCGCTGGATCTGTTGCGTGGCCTGGGCGTAGACCGAGTTGCCGGCTGTGCCGCCGACCGAATCGAGTGCCTCGACCAGCGGCACTCCGGCGGCAAACATCGTCGACAGCGTGCGGGTCCAGCGCGCAATGATGGCCTTGCGGATGAGGTCGCCGAACACCGGCAGCCGAAGCAGGAAGCGGTCCATCGCGAACTGCACCTTCTCCGACCGCTTCCAGGTCTGCATGAAGGTGTAGCCGCCGCCGAAGAGGACGCCGAAGATCAGCCACCAATAAGTGACGAAGATGTCGCTCATCCCCATCACGAACAGCGTCGGCGCCGGCAGTTCGGCGCCGAAGTTCTTGAACACGTCCTTGAAGGCGGGAATCACGAACAGCATGATGACTGTCACAACGACAAAGGCCACCACCAGCACCGAGATCGGATAGATCATCGCCGACTTGACCTTCTGCTTGATGGCCAGCGTCTTCTCCTGGTACATCGCCAGGCGTGAAAGCAGTTCTTCCAGGATACCGCCGGCTTCGCCCGCTTCGACCAGATTGCAGTACAACGCGTCGAAATACTGGGGATGACGGCGGAACGCCGAGGAGAGGTTGGTGCCGGTTTCGACATCGGAGCGGATGTCCATCAGCAGCCGAGTCAGGCGCGGGTTCGGGCTGCCGCGGCCGACAATGTCAAAGGCTTGCAGCAGGGGCACGCCGGCCTTCATCATCGTGGCCAACTGGCGGGTGAAGACGGCAATGTCCTTGGGCTTGATGGCCTTGCCGCCACCGGTGCGGCGCTTCTTGACCTTGGTGACCATCACGCCCTGGCGGCGCAGGCTGGCACTGACCGCTGCTTCGCCTCCGGAGCGCAACTCACCGCGCACGATCTTGCCGTTGCGGTCCTTGCCTTCCCACTCGAAGATGAATTCCTTGACGTCTTTCGTCGCTACTGCAGTTGCCATTAAGCCTCCGGCCGATCCCCAATTGATCGATGTACGCGTTGTCGTGATTGTGCTTGCTCGCCGGTCACTCGTTGGTCGCGGCGATCACTTCCTCGAGCGAGGTGGCACCCAGCCGGACCTTCAGCAGCCCTGACTGCCGAAGGTCACGCACACCGTCGCGCTGGGCCGCTGCGGCGATGTCGACCGCCGAGCCCAGCGACAGGATGATGCGCTGGATCTCTTCGGTCACCGGCATCGCCTGGTAGACGCCGACCCGGCCCCTGTAGCCGTTGTTGCAACTGCTGCATCCGACGGCCTTGTAGGGCATCCAGCTTCCGTCGAGATCGCTTTCGGCGTAGCCTGCCTTCAGCAAGGCGCTGCGCGGGTAGTCGCCCGGCTTCTTGCAGTTCTCGCACAGCTTGCGCACCAGGCGCTGTGCGGTGATCAGCAGCACGCTGGAGGCGATGTTGAACGGCGCCACGCCCATGTTCAACAGCCGGGTCAGGGTCGAGGGTGCATCGTTGGTGTGCAGCGTCGACATCACCATGTGGCCGGTCTGGGCCGCCTTGATCGCGATGTCGGCAGTTTCCAGGTCGCGGATTTCACCGACCATGATGATGTCGGGATCCTGCCGCAGGAAGGACTTCAGCGCCACGGCGAAGTTCAGACCCGCCTTGTCGTTGACGTTGACCTGGTTGATGCCGGGCAGGTTGATTTCGGCTGGGTCCTCCACCGTGGCGATGTTGACGCCCGGCTGGTTCAGGATGTTCAGGCAGGTATAGAGCGACACCGTCTTGCCGCTGCCGGTGGGGCCGGTGACCAGTACCATGCCATAGGGCCGGTGAATGGCGTGCAGCAGGCGTTCCTTCTCGGCCGGCTCGTAGCCGAGCGCCTCGATGCCCAGCTTGGCGCTGGACGAGTCGAGAATCCGGATCACGATCTTTTCGCCGAACAGTGTCGGCAATGTGCTGACCCGAAAGTCGATCGACTTGTTGCCGAAGCGCAGCTTCATGCGACCGTCTTGCGGCACGCGCTTTTCGGAGATGTCCAGCCGCGAGATCACCTTGATCCGCGATGCCAGCTTGTCCTTGATGGCGATCGGCGGCTGGGTGATTTCGCGCAACTCGCCGTCGACGCGAAAGCGTACCCGGTAATTGAACTCGTAAGGCTCGAAGTGCAGATCGGACGCGCGCATGTTGATCGCGTCGACCAGCATCTTTTGCAGGAAACGCACGACCGGCGCGTCTTCGACCTCGGTCGTGACGTCCGCTGCGGCTGGCGCCGTATCTTCTTCGGTGACATCGAAATCGAAATCGGCGTTGGCAATGGCCTCGAGGGCTTGCGACGCCGGGGCCGCCTGCGAGTCGATCTGGCGGCTGAGCTTGTCGTACTCGACCAGCACCCACTCGGGCGCCAGCTGGGTTGCAAACTTGATGCGCTCGCTGGCTTCCTGGTCGGTCGGGTCTGCACAGGCCAGGAACAGACGGCTGCCGCGCTTGCTCAGCGGCAGCACCTTGTACTGGGCGATCAGCTTGGCGTCGAGGACGGTGCGAGGCAGCCGCTGAGGATCGACCGCATCCAGATCCAGCAAGGGTATCGCGAGCGCCGTCGAGAGATTGTGAGCCAGCGCTGACGGCGTCATCTCGCCCGCATCCATCAATGCGGCGACGAAACTGATGCGTTTTTCGCGCGCCGACGCCGTCAGTTCTTCAGCGCGCTGGACTTTCAGTTTTCCGCCGTGCACCAGCACGCGAGCGACGCCGGACAGCGCGGAAGAAGAGGCTTCGATCAGGGTATCCACAACCACGCACCGTCAGGGCGCAAAAAGACCATGATCGGCCATCATCGCCGAACCAACAGGGCCTGTAAATCGTGGGGATCGCGGTGGAGGTGCTCCCATGAACACCTGGTCACGCTTCGTGTCCCTGGCGAGACATCTGCAACGGCCCAGGGCGGGCACGGCGTGACGGATGGGAAACGGAAAATTCTGGTCGGGGTGAGAGGATTCGAACCTCCGGCCTCTACGTCCCGAACGTAGCGCTCTACCAGGCTAAGCTACACCCCGATGCTTCTGCGTCGTGTTGTTTTGCAGCGCTACGAGGAACGCTCAACCGACCGAGCAGAGAATTCTAGCAGAGCTTCGCGAGCTCTCGATGGCGGCAATACAAAAAGTCGTTCGCGGGCGTGCTGCGCTTCGGTGCGGGCCGCGTCGCGCGTTGCTTGCAGCGCACCCGTGCGGCTGACGATGGCGACGATCTCGGGCAGGCGCTCCACTTCGCCATGTTCGATGGCGTGACGGATCAACGCCCGCTCTTCCGGTGTGCCGCGCTCCATCGCCAGCAGCAACGGCAAGGTCGGCTTGCCTTCGCGCAAATCGTCGCCGACGTTCTTGCCCAGGGCCTGCGTGTCGCCTTCATAGTCAAGCAAGTCGTCGACCAGCTGGAATGCCGTGCCCAGCGCGCGGCCGTAGTCGGCGCAGGCCTCTTCGATCTCCGGTGCCGCGCCGGCGATGACCGCGCCCAGGCGTGCGCTGGCCTCGAACAGCTTGGCGGTCTTGTAGCGGATCACACGCAAGTAGTCGGCCACCACCAGGTCGGGGTCGTGCATGTTCATCAGCTGCAGTACCTCACCCTCGGCGATGACGTTGGTCGCGTCGGCCAGCACCTCGAGCACACGCATGCGGTTCAGCGACACCATCATCTGGAAGGCGCGCGAGTACAGGAAATCGCCGACCAACACGCTGGCCGCATTGCCGAACAGGGCGTTCGCCGTCGCGCGGCCCCGACGCAGCGACGACTCGTCGACCACATCGTCGTGCAGCAGCGTGGCGGTATGGATGAACTCGACGATTGCCGCCGCCTCGTAGGGCTCCGGTCCCGCGTGCCCGAGGGCTTCGGCGAACAGCAGCACCAGCCGTGGCCGTATCCGCTTGCCGCCGGCGCCGATGATGTAGTGGGATATCTGCTCGATCAGCGCGACATCGGATGCCAGCCGGGAGCGAATGACCTCGTCGACCCGTGACATGCCTTCGGCGATGAAGTCCGTCGGCGGGGCGGCCGGCGAGGTGGTGTCCGTGGCGGGCATGAGAAAGAATCCGCAGTCTGCAGGCGACAAAGCGGCCGATTATAGGAACGGCCCGCAAGCCATCTGCCGCGGGGCCTTCGCCGCCTTGCGGCCTTCGGTCAGGGTTTGCTATAATTTTCGGCTTCGCGCGGGATGGTCCGTGCGGGCGCGTCCAGTTCTCTCACGGGCGGGCGCGAGGGCTTTTTGCAGGCTTCCTGCAAAAATTTCAAAGGGCACATATGTACGCGGTCATAAAAACCGGTGGCAAGCAATACAAGGTTGCGGCCGGCGAAAAGATCAAGGTAGAACAGATTGCTGCGGACGTTGGCCAGGAAATCGTGATTGATCAAGTGCTGGCCGTCGGCGACGGCGCGGCTCTGACGGTTGGGACCCCCCTGGTGAGCGGCGCGAGCGTGAAAGCCACTGTCGTGGCGCATGGTCGGCACGACAAGGTGCGCATCTTCAAGATGCGTCGCCGCAAGCACTACCAGAAGCACGGCGGTCACCGCCAGCACTACACCGAGCTGGAAATCAGCGCGGTCAACGGCTGACAAGCCGAAGCAGGAGCTCTGAACCATGGCACAGAAAAAAGGCGGCGGTTCCACGCGGAACGGCCGTGACTCCCAGCCCAAGATGCTCGGCGTGAAGGTGTTCGGCGGTCAGGTCATTCCGGCCGGCTCGATCATCGTTCGCCAGCGCGGCACCAAGTTCCACGCCGGCACCAATGTCGGCATGGGGCGTGACCATTCGCTGTTTGCGCTGGTCGACGGCACCGTGTCGTTCGCGGTCAAGGGCGAGCTGAATCGTCACACCGTCAGCGTCACGCCGCTGTAAACCCGGCGCATGTTGCACTGCAAAGCCCCGGCTTGCCGGGGCTTTTTCACGTCTGGGCGCCTCGCTGCCTGGACGCCCCATTCGCTACCATCCGCTCCATCATGAAGTTCGTTGACGAAGCCACCATCGACATCGCCGCCGGCAACGGCGGGGCCGGCTGCGCGAGCTTCCGGCGTGAAAAATTCATTCCCTTTGGCGGCCCCGACGGCGGGGACGGCGGTCGGGGTGGCAGCGTCTGGGCGGTCGCCGATCGCAACTTGAACACGCTGATCGATTACCGCTACGCCCGCCGTCACGAGGCCAAGAATGGCGAAGCCGGCCGTGGTTCCGACTGTTTCGGTGCTGCCGCCGATGACATCACGCTGCGCATGCCGGTCGGCACGATCATCACGGACCTCGAGACCGGTCGTGTGATGGCTGAGTTGATCGAGCCTGACGTGCCGGTGCTGCTGGCCAAGGGCGGTGATGGCGGTTTTGGCAATCTGCACTACAAGACCAGCACCAACCGCGCGCCGCGCCAGAAAACGCCCGGTTGGCCGGGCGAGGCCTTCAAGGTCAGATTGGAATTGCGCGTGCTGGCCGACGTTGGCCTGCTGGGCATGCCCAATGCGGGCAAGTCGACCTTGATCGCCGCGGTGTCGAACGCGCGGCCGAAGATCGCCGACTACCCGTTCACCACCTTGCACCCGAACCTCGGTGTGGTACGTGTCGGGCCCGAGAAGAGCTTCGTCGTGGCCGACATCCCGGGCCTGATCGAGGGCGCCTCCGAAGGAGCGGGCCTGGGGCACCTCTTCCTGCGCCACCTGCAGCGCACCCGCCTGCTGCTGCATGTTGTCGACATGGCTCCGTTCGACGAATCCGTCGACCCGGTCGCGCAGGCCAAGGCGATCGTCGAAGAGCTGCGCAAGTACGACGAAGCATCGGCTTTGGCCCCCGAGCTTTCCGACGCTGAGCGAGCTGACCTGGGCGGTAATCGACGCTTGCCTCGACCGGGCGCCTCGTTGCTCGACAAGCCGCGCTGGCTGGTGCTGAACAAGCTCGACATGGTGCCGGCCGAAGAGCGGGCCAAGCGCGTCAAGGACTTCGTCAAGCGCTACAAATGGAAGGGTCCGGTCTTCGAGATCTCGGCCCTGGCCCGCGAAGGATTGCAGCCCTTGATCCACGCCATCTGGGAGCATGTGGCTGCCGAGCAGAGCAAGCCGCCTCCCGAGCACGACCCGCGCTTCGACAGTGGCGGCGAGGAGCGGCCGGCATGACTGTGGGCGCCTTGAAGTCGGCGCGCCGCATCGTCGTCAAGGTCGGCTCGAGCCTTGTCACCAACGAGGGCCGCGGCGTCGATGCCGATGCGATCGACAACTGGTGCCGCCAGTTGGCCGCGCTTGCCGCGCAGGGCCGCGAGGTGGTGATGGTCTCGTCCGGGGCGATTGCCGAGGGCATGAAGCGCCTGGGCTGGGCGACTCGGCCGAAAGAGCTGCCCGAGTTGCAGGCCGCCGCCGCGGTGGGTCAGATGGGCCTGGCCCAGATGTACGAGCGCAAGCTCTCGGCCCATGGCATGGGCAGTGCGCAGGTGCTGCTGACGCATGCCGACCTGGCTGACCGCGAGCGCTACCTCAATGCCCGGTCGACGCTGTTGACGCTGTTGGGCCTGAAGGTCATTCCGGTCATCAACGAGAACGACACGGTCGTCAACGATGAGATCAAGTTCGGTGACAACGACACGCTGGGTGCGCTGGTGGCGAACCTGGTCGAGGCCGATGCGCTGATCATCCTGACCGACCAGCGTGGGCTGTATTCGGCCGATCCGCGCAAGGACACGTCAGCGCGCTTCATCGAAGAGGCTGAAGCCGGCGACCCGGCGTTGGAGGCCATGGCCGGTGGTGCAGGGTCGAGCATCGGCCGCGGCGGCATGATCACCAAGGTGCTGGCCGCCAAGCGCGCGGCCGGCAGCGGTGCCAGCACGGTGATCGCATGGGGCCGCGAGCCTGATGTGCTGCTGCGCCTTGCGGCCGGCGAATCGATCGGCACCGCCTTGCTGGCCGGTACGCCCAAGCTGGCCGCGCGCAAGCAATGGATGGCCGACCACCTGCAGCTGCGCGGCGCGGTGCGGGTTGACGACGGCGCAGTGATCAAGCTGCGCGATGAGGGCAAGAGCCTGCTGCCGATCGGCGTGCTGGAGGTCGAAGGCGACTTTCACCGCGGCGATGTGATCGCCGTGCGCTCGGTGGCCGGTGCCGAAGTGGCGCGGGGACTGGCCAACTACTCCAGCGGCGAGGCGCGGCTGATTGCCCGCAAGCCCTCGTCACAGATCGAGGGCCTGCTCGGTTACGCCAGCGAACCCGAACTGATCCACCGTGACAACATGGTGCTCGCCTGAAGCAGCGCCAAACTGCGGCGCAGGCCAACGTCCGCCCCTGCGGACGTCAAGGCTCGAAGCGCCAGCAGTAGCCGCATCCGTGCGGGTCAACGCCGCCACCCATCGGTGCAGGGTTGCGGCGTTGGTGCGCCGAGGGGCTGTGTGCCGGATTGCCCCGCCGACTCGTCAGTGCGGCCCGTTGGAGCCGTTGTGCCCTTCGCCCAGGGGGTCCACCGGGCTTTCACCGGGCAGCGCCTCGTCGACCAGCTCGCCGCGCCGCCTGTCGTCACGCGCATGCGGACGCATGCCGCTGCGCAGGTAGCGGTTGTGGTGGTTCATCTTGGGCAGAAAGCGCGCCAATTCGGTCAGCGCCATTTGGTACACCCCGCGCTTGAACTCGATCACCACGTCCAGTGGCACCCAGTATTCATTCCAGCGCCAGGCGTCGAATTCAGGGTGGTCGGTGGCGCGCAGATTCATGTCGCTGTCGCGCCCCATCAGGCGCAGCAGGAACCAGATCTGCTTCTGACCCTTGTAGTGGCCACGTGCGTCCTTGCGGATGAAGTGATCCGGGACTTCGTAGCGAAGCCAGTCACGGGTGCGTGCCAGAATCTGCACGTGCTCGGGCAGCAGGCCCACCTCTTCGTGCAGCTCGCGAAACATCGCCTGCTCGGGCGATTCGCCGTACTTGATGCCCCCTTGCGGGAACTGCCAGGAATGGGTGCGCAAACGCTTGCCCCAAAACACCTGGTTGCGGGCGTTGAGCAGGATGATGCCGACGTTAGGCCTGTAGCCCTCCCGGTCGAGCATAATCAAACCCCAATTTTTGAACTGAAATCAATATAGCACCGGCGGCTCACAGGGCACAGGCCCTCGCTTTCCCGAAGCGCGCGCCGCGGTCGATTTCGCCCCTGACAAGCCGCCCATGAAAGCCAGCCAGTTTTTCATCTCCACGCTCAAGGAAGCGCCCGCCGACGCCGAGGTGGTGAGCCACCAGCTGATGATGCGCGCCGGGATGATCAAGCGCCTGGGCGCCGGCATCTACAACTACATGCCGATGGGCCTGCGGGTGATCCGCAAGGTGGAGGCCATCATCCGCGAAGAGATGAACCGGGCCGGTGCTGTCGAGCTGCTGATGCCTGTCGTGCAACCGGCCGAGCTGTGGCAGGAGACAGGCCGCTTCCAGGCTTACGGGCCTGAGCTGATGCGCGTGAAAGACCGGCACGACCGCGACTTCATCATCCAGCCCACGAGCGAAGAGGTCATCACCGACATCGCCCGCCAGGAGCTGCGCAGCTACAAGCAGCTGCCGAAGAATTTCTATCACATCCAAACCAAGTTCCGCGACGAGCGCCGGCCGCGCTTCGGTGTGATGCGTGGCCGCGAGTTCACGATGAAGGATGCCTACTCGTTCGACCGCGACAAGGCCTCGGCGCTGAAGAGCTACGAGACGATGTACAAGGCCTATTGTTCGATCTTCGATCGTTTCGGCCTGCAGTACCGCGCAGTCGCGGCCGACACCGGCGCGATTGGTGGCGATGCGTCGCACGAGTTCCAGGTCATTGCCGACACCGGCGAAGACGCGCTGGTCTACTGCCCGACCAGTGACTACGCTGCCAACATCGAGCTGGCCGAAGCGCTGGCGCTGTCGGTCGAGCGTGGTGCTGCCACGCAGGTCCTGGCCAAGACGCCGACGCCCGGCAAGAGCACCTGCGCCGACGTGGCCCAACTGCTGGGCCTGCCACTGGCGCAGACGGTCAAGTCGCTGGTTCTGGCTACCGACGAGTTGAACGACAAGGGTGACATCGTCAAGACGACGGTCTGGTTGCTGCTGGTGCGTGGTGACCACGACCTGAACGAGATCAAGGCCGGCAAGCTGCCGGGCCTGAAGGGAGGCTACCGTTTTGCCACCGTCGCCGAGATCGAGGACCACTTCGGCTGCAAGCCGGGCTACCTCGGCCCGATTGGCCTGAAGAAGCCGGTCAAGCTCATCGCCGACCGCACGGTCGCGAACATGGCCGATTTCGTCTGCGGCGCCAACGAAGCCGACTTCCACCTCACGGGCGTGAACTGGGGCCGCGACCTGCCCGAGCCGGATCTGGTGGCCGACATCCGCAACGTCGTCGCCGGTGACCCGTCGCCCGACGGCAAGGGCACCCTGGCGATCCAGCGCGGCATCGAAGTGGGCCACGTGTTCTACCTCGGCACCAAGTACTCGGGCGCGATGAGCGCCAACTACCTGGACGAGACCGGCAAGCCGCAGCCGATGGAAATGGGCTGCTACGGCATCGGTGTCACGCGTATCCTGGGCGCGGCGATCGAGCAGAACCATGACGAGCGCGGCATCATCTGGCCGGCCTCGATTGCACCCTTCGCGACCGTGATCTGTCCGATCGGCTACGACCGCTCGGCCGATGTCAAAGCCGCGGCCGACAAGCTGCACGACGAGCTCAGCGCTGCCGGCATCGACGTGCTGCTGGACGACCGCGGCGAACGCCCCGGCGCGATGTTCGCCGACTGGGAGCTGGTGGGGGTGCCGCTGCGTGTGGTGATCTCCGATCGTGGCTTGAAAGATGGCCTGCTGGAAGTGCAGGGCCGGCGCGACGCCGACGCCAGCAAGGTGGCCGTGGCCGACGTGGGCGCCGCCGTGAAAGCGCGCCTGGCGTCTTGATGGACGGCCGCCCAGCCCAGGCCGGGCGCCGTGCCTGCTTGCGTGCGGCCGCCGCCGCGACCTTGCTCGGGCCGGCCGCCTGGCGTGAGGCCATGGCCGGCAAGCAGGCCGAGGAGCCGCTGATCGATTCGGTGCGCACGGCCTTGTCGGCGTCGATCGCCAACAGCGCACCGCCCAAGCCCAGCTTTGCCCGCATCGAAGACCGGCTCGCCTACCTGCGTTGGCTCGGTGCGATGGGTGACAAGCTCAAGCCACGCAAGGCCGAGCGGCAGACCCGCATCGAGTTCCTCGAGACACTGTGGTACGAAAGCAAGCGAGCCAGCCTGCAGCCCGAACTGGTGCTGGGGTTGGTGCAGGTCGAAAGCGGCTTTCGCAAATACGCGATCAGCGTTGCCGGCGCGCGCGGCTACATGCAGGTGATGCCGTTCTGGGCCCGGCTGATCGGCGACGGCAACCCCGCGCGTCTGTTCCACATGCAGACCAACCTCCGCTTCGGCTGCGTGATCCTGCGGCACTACCTGGAGCGCGAGCAGGGCGACCTGTACATGGCACTGGGCCGCTACAACGGCAGCCGCGGCCGCCCGGAGTACCCGAACGCGGTGCTGGGCGCCCGCAAGCAATGGCTGGTGGCCGAGTCGGTCACGCCGGCAGCCACCGCAGCGTCAAAGGCCTGACCAGCGCCGTGGCGCGGCGTTGCCCACGCCCATCAGTTCGATCACCCGCTCGACAGTGTCGGCAACCAACTCATCGATCGTCTGCGGCCGGTGGTAGAACGCCGGCAGCGGCGGGAAGACCACCGCGCCCATTTCGGTCACCGCCGTCATGTTGCGCAAGTGCGCCAGGTTGAATGGCGTCTCGCGCACCATCAACACCAGGCGGCGGCGCTCCTTCAGCGTGACGTCGGCGGCACGCGTCAGCAGGTTGTCGCCAAAGCCATGGGCGATCGCGGCCAGCGACTTCATCGAGCAGGGCGCGACCACCATGGCATCGACGCGGTGGCTGCCGCTGGCGATGCAGGCACCGATGTCGCCTGCGGCGTGCACTTCACTGGCCAGCGCTTCCAACCCGGCCCGGTCCAGGCCCAGTTCGTGGTGAACGTTCAGCACGCCCGCTGGCGTGGCCACCAGGTGTGTGTACGTACCGAGCACCTTCAAGCGCTCCAGCAGATTCACGCCGTAGAGTGCACCTGACGCTCCGGTGATTCCAACGACGACGCGTGGGGCTTCCATCTCTATCGTGGCGCCGTACCGGCCGCGCTCCGCGGGAGCCGCTGCGCCGCCAGTGGCGAGGGGCCAAGCCACTGGCTCGGCGCGGCCTGCAAGGCGCTCCCCGGCAGGGGGCGCGGGGGCCTCATTTCAAGACCTGCTGCAATTCGCCCGCCTGATACATCTCCATCATGATGTCCGAGCCGCCGACGAACTCGCCGTTCACGTACAGCTGCGGGATGGTCGGCCAATTGGCGTAGTCCTTGATGCCTTGGCGAATGTCTTCGTCCTCCAGGACGTTGACGGTGGTCATGTCGTTGACGCCGCAGGCCTTCAGCACCTGCACCGCGCGGCCGGAGAAGCCGCACATCGGAAATTGCGCCGTGCCCTTCATGAACAGGACGACCTTGTGGCCTTTGACGATTTGGTCGATGCGTTGCTGAACGTCGCTCATGAGCACTCTCTGTGTGTTGGTGGATACGGGCCCGTGGGCCCAATATGGCTTTATAAAACAAAGCCGCCGCGCGAGTGCGCGGCGGCCGCATGCCCCGATTGTCGGGCTAGAACGCGTAGGACATGTTGACTTGCAGCATGGGCGAAATCTGCATTGCCCGCAGCACGTCGTCGAAGCTTTCTGCCCCCGAGAATGCTCGGCCGAACCGAACTGCTTGCCCCGGCTTCTGGGCGGCCAGCCCCAGATCGGCCGACAGCCCGACCCCGGCGCGCGCCCACCAGGCGCTGTAGCCCAGCCCCAGGTAGGGCATGGCCGGATTCGCCTCCGGCTCGGTCAGGCTGGGGTTGCTGCCGTTGTTGCGCCACTGCATTTCGCCATGAACCGCGCCCGCCGGTGCCGACAAGCCCAGGGCGCCCGATCCCAGCAGCAGTGCCCCGGTGGCACGCAGGCCGCCGCCATCGCCGAGCCGACCCCAGCCAAGGTAGCGGTCGCCGGCCAGCATCGCCGTGCCGATCGGCGCCGAGGTGGCCCAATTGCCCAGCACCGGCAGGCTGGGGGCCGACATGGCCAGGCGGGCTTGCCAGGGCGACCAGTTTTCACTGCTGTCGGGGCTGATTTTCAGGCCTTCGCCCACCACCGAGGAGGCGGCCAGGGCCGGGCCGGCCAAGGCCAGACTGAGCGAGAACGCAATGAGGTGGCGCATGGTGAACCTCCTGTCTGACGGCCGGCAAACACTGCCGTTAGAAACCATGCTACTCCGGCCAGTTTCTTCGTGGGCGTGAAATGCTGGCGGCCCCTCCCTCTGTTTCGGGGCATTACAAAACAGCGGCAAACGAGGATGATGGGCGGTTGGGCTGTCCGCCAATCAGGCGGGCCAGCAACCCCCGGTGCAGCGCGGCCGATCGGCCAGATCGTGACGCGTCGTCACGTTCAGGAAGCCGGCCCGCTGTAGCAAAGCAGCCACAGCATCTGCCTGGTCCCAGCCATGCTCCAGCAGCAACCAGCCCCCCGGCTGCAGGTGCGCCGGCGCGCCGGCGACGATGGTGCGGATCGCGTCCAGCCCGTCGCCGCCGGGCGTCAGTGCGAGCATGGGCTCGTGGCGCAGCGCGGGCAGGTGCGGGTCTTCGCCGGCGATGTAAGGTGGGTTGCTCAAGACCAGGTCGAAGCGCGCGGCGCCAGGCAGTGCCTGCCACCAGGAGCCGGGGTGGAAAGTGACCGCGAGACCCAACCGCGCCGCGTTGGACGCGGCCATCGCCAACGCAGCATCGCTCAAGTCGACCGCGGTGACCCGGGCGGCCGGATGCCGGTGCTTGACCGCCAGCGCGATCGCACCGCTGCCGGTCCCGAGGTCGACGACCTCCGGCGCCGGCCGGTCGGCCAGCGCACCGGTCAACAACGCCACCGCCCAGTCGACCAGGGTTTCGGTGTCCGGCCGCGGTATCAGGACGGCGGGGCCGACCTGCAGTGACAGGCCGTGGAATTCCCGCTCGCCCACCAGGTAGGCCAGCGGCTCGCCGGCGGCGCGGCGATCGCACAGTGCCACGTAGGTGGCTGCCGCGTCTGGCGGCAAAACGTCGCCATCGTGGGCGATCAGCCAGGCGCGTGGCCGCTGCAGCACATGGCTCAGCAGCAGGTGAGCATCCAGACGGTCCAGCCCTCGGGCGATGGCCCGCGCCAGCGCTTGCGCCAGCGTCATGGCGTCTCCCTGGCCCCGCGGGCCGTCCCCAAAAGGGGAGCCAGGGCCTTCGGAGGCGGCCGTACGAGGCTCATGCCGCGCCGCCGCTTTCCAGCGCCGCCAGCTGCTGCTGTGCCCGCTCGGCCTGCAGTGCGGCGATCACATCGCCCAGGTCACCGTCCATGATCGCGCCGAGCTTGTACAGCGTCAGGTTGATCCGGTGGTCGGTCAGCCGGCCCTGCGGGAAGTTGTAGGTGCGGATGCGGTCCGAGCGGTCACCCGAGCCGACCAGCGCCTTGCGGGTCGCCGCTTCCTTGGCTTCGCGCGCGCTGCGCTCGCGGTCCTGCAGGCGCGCCTGCAACACCGCCAGGGCCTTGGCCTTGTTGCGGTGCTGTGAGCGGTCATCCTGGCACTCGGCGACCAGCCCGGTCGGGATGTGGGTGACACGGATCGCGCTGTCGGTCTTGTTGATGTGCTGGCCGCCGGCCCCACTGGCGCGGAAGGTGTCGATGCGCAGGTCGGCCGGGTTCAACGTCACCTCGGCAGCCTCGTCCGGTTCCGGCATCACCGCCACCGTGCAGGCGCTGGTATGGATGCGGCCCTGCGCCTCGGTTTCGGGCACGCGCTGCACGCGGTGGCCGCCGGACTCGAATTTCATCTTCTCGTAGACCTGGTCGCCCTCGAAGCGGAAGACGATTTCCTTGTAGCCGCCCAGGTCCGACGCGTTCTCGCTCATCACCTCGGAGCGCCAACCTTGCCGCTCCGCGTAGCGGGTGTACATGCGCGCGAGGTCGGCAGCAAACAGAGCCGATTCCTCGCCGCCGGTGCCGGCGCGGATTTCGACGAAGGCGTTGCGGTGGTCGTCGGGGTCTCGCGGCAGCAGCGCGGTCTGCAGCGAGGCCAGCAACTGCGTCAGCTCGGCTTCGGCGCCGGCGATTTCTTCGCGCGCCATCTCGGCCATGTCCGGGTCGGCGAGCATCTCGCGCGCAGCGGCCAGGTCGCTTTCCCGTTGTTCGTAACGGCGAAACAGCCCGACGACCTCGGCGGCCTCGGCCTGCTCGCGCGCCAGCGTGCGGTAGCGGCCCATGTCCGAGGTGACCTGCGGGTCGGCCAGGTTCGCGTCCAGCTCGGACAGGCGCATCTGGAGGCGTTGCAGTTGCAGGCGCAGCGAGTCTTTCATGGTCTTCGGGCCGGCGCGTGCCGGCAGGCATTCAAGGGAGACAAGGGTGGCCCGCAGGGCGCGGGGCGCAGCAGCGGCAGGGCGGTGCCGCGTCGCTACAGCTTGTCGCCCGGGCCGGGCTCGTCGGCGGCCAGGTTGCGCGTGGCTTGGCGCAGGAACAGTCGCGAGACCCATTCGGCCGTGGCGTGGCGGGTTTCGCCTTCGCTCGCGCGCAGCTCGGCCAGCGCGCCGTGCAGCATCTTCTGCGTCAGCGCACGCGACATTGCATCGAGCACGCTGTCGACGTCGTCGCCGCGGGCCAGCAGTTTTCGCGCCCGGCCCAGTTCGGCGGCGCGCCAGTCGTCGGCCTGTTGGTTCAACGCCTGGATCAGCGGCACGCTGGCGCGTTGGTCCAGCCAGTGCGAAAAACTCTGCACGCCGGCGTCGATGATGGCTTCGGCCTGCGCGACGGCGGCCTGGCGTTTCTCGCCGGCGGTCTGCACCACCTCGGTCAGGTCGTCGACGGTGTAGAGGTACACGTCAGACAACCGCGCCACCTCGGGCTCGATGTCGCGCGGCACGGCCAGGTCGACCATGAACATGGGGCGTCGCCGGCGTGCCTTCAGCGCTCGCTCCACTGCACCCAGCCCGATGATCGGCAGTGTGCTGGCGGTGCACGAGATGACCGCGTCGAACTCATGCAGCCGCGCCGGCAGGTCGGCCAGGCGAATGGCCTGGGCGCCGAAGCGGCTGGCGAGCTTTTCACCGCGCTCGAGCGTGCGGTTGGCCAGCGCCATCTGCCTGGGCTCGCGGGCTGCGAAGTGCGTGGCGACCAGCTCGATCATCTCGCCGGCGCCGACGAACAGTACCTTGGTCTGGCGCAGGTCTTCAAACAACTGCGAAGCCAGGCGCACTGTGGCCGCGGCCATGCTGATCGAATGCGCACCGATCTCGGTCGAGCTGCGGACCTCCTTGGCGACCGAGAACGAACGCTGGAACAGCTGGTGCAGCGTGGTGCCGAGCGTGCCGGCCTCGTTGGCGCCGCGCACCGCTTCCTTCATCTGGCCGAGGATTTGCGGCTCACCGAGCACCATCGAATCGAGGCCCGACGCAACGCGGAACGCGTGCCGCGCGGCCTCGCGGCCTTCGAGCACATAGGTGTGGGCCAGCAGCTTGCCGCCATCGACGCCGCCTTGGGCAGCCAGCCAGTCGATCGCCGGGTGCACCAGCTCGCGGCCGCGGGCGGCATTGCCACCGGCTACGTACAGCTCGGTGCGGTTGCAGGTCGACAGGATCGCCGCCTCGGGCGACATGCGCTGCCATTGCTCGCGCAAGGCCCGCAGCGCCAGTGGCAACTGCTCGGGCGAGAACGCAAACCGGCCACGCAGGTCCAGGGGCGCGGTCGTGTGGTTCAGTCCGAGCGCGATGACACTCATGGGGCGATTATAAAATTTGTGCCTTTCACGGCGCTGGCGGTGGCCCGAATGCCCGCTGTGCGGCTTGACGCAGCGCAAGCCGCGCCTTTTCCCAACTCCAATACACCATGGGTCCGCTGGACGCGCTGTGGCACCTTGCCAATTTCTTCGGCCCCGCCATCGGCGTTGGCCTGATCGCCAGTGGGCTGTGCAAGCTGATCTGGTGGAAAGCCCTGCGCTCGGTCGCCTTCGGCGGTCTGACCCTGTGGGCCATGGCCGCCGGGGCGGTGGCACTGATCGGCGGCTTGGTGATCTTCGGCCGCGACGGCCGCATGGCCACCTACGGCCTGTTGGTGGCCAGCACGTCGCTCGCGCTGTGGTGGCGCGCCTTGCGCCACCTGCGCTGATCAGGCGGCCGCGGTCTCCCGCAGCACCACCTCACCGCGCAGCGAGTGCGGCAGCGCCTCGGTGATCGTCACGTCGACCATCTGGCCGACCAGGCGCGACGTGCCGGCGAAGTTGACGATGCGGTTGCACTCGGTGCGGCCCATCAGTTCGGCGGCGCTCTTGCGCGACGGGCCTTCGACGAGGATGCGCTGCACCGTTCCGACGCGCTGTGCGCTGTAGCGGCGCACGTTCTCTTCGAGCTTGGCTTGCAGCGCTTGCAGGCGGGCGAGTTTCACCTCGTGCGGCGTGTCGTCGTGCAGCGCCGCGGCCGGCGTACCGGGACGCGGGCTGTAGATGAAGCTGAACGAGGCGTCGTAGCCGATGTCGTCGATCAGCTTCATCGTCTTCGCGTGGTCTTCCTCGGTCTCGCCGGGGAAGCCGACGATGAAGTCGGAGCTCATTGCGATGTCCGGCCGCACCGCGCGCAGCTTGCGGATCGTGCTCTTGTATTCGATCGCGGTGTAGCCGCGCTTCATCGCCATCAGGATGCGGTCGGAGCCGTGCTGCACCGGCAGGTGCAGGTGGTTCACCAGTTGCGGGATGCGGCCGTAGGCGTCGATCAGGCGCTGGGTGAACTCGTTCGGGTGGCTGGTCGTGTAGCGGATGCGCTCGATGCCGGGGATCTCGGCCACGTACTCGAGCAGCAGCGCGAAGTCGGCGATCTCGGCCGTGCCGCCCATCGTGCCGCGGTAGGCGTTGACGTTCTGGCCCAGCAGCGTCACTTCCTTCACGCCTTGGTCGGCCAGGCCGGCGACTTCGGTCAGCACGTCTTCGAACGGGCGCGAGACCTCTTCGCCGCGCGTGTAGGGCACGACGCAGTAGGTGCAGTACTTCGAGCAGCCTTCCATGATCGAGACGAACGCACTCGCACCCTCGACCTTGGCCGGGGGCAGGTTGTCGAACTTCTCGATCTCGGGGAAGCTGATGTCGACCTGTGGCCGATGCTGCGCCTGGCGCTGGGCGATCATCTGCGGCAGCCGGTGCAGCGTCTGCGGGCCGAAAACGATGTCGACATAGGGCGCGCGCTCGATGATCGCCGCGCCTTCCTGGCTGGCGACGCAGCCGCCGACGCCGATCAGCACGCCCTTCTTCTTCAGGTGCTTGACGCGGCCCAGGTCCGAGAAGACCTTCTCGGCGGCCTTCTCGCGCACCGAGCAGGTGTTGAACAGCACCAGGTCGGCCTGTTCGACGTCCTGTGTCGGTTCGTAGCCCTCGGCGGCGCGCAGCACGTCGGCCATCTTGTCCGAGTCGTACTCGTTCATCTGGCAGCCGAAGGTGCGGATGAAGACCTTCTTGGGCGCCTTGTTGTCGATGGGAGAGGTCATCGCGGCAACTCCTTCTTCCGGCCGGTTCATGGCTTCGTCCACGTCTGCTCGCCTTCGTTGAAGGCCCAGGTCTGGGCTTCGACCGGCGTGCGTGGCCAGGGCTGCATGCGGATCTCGTCGGGCCGCAGGATCCAGACGTCCTGCACCAGCCCCATGCTGTTGACCGTGAAATTCACCACGTACTTGTTGCCAGCCAGCGCGCCCGGCATCGGAATCGCGTTGCCCAGGTCCTTCACGCGGGCGCCGGGCGCCAGGCTCGCCGCGCGGCCGTTGAGCAGGATCTCGGGAAAGGCGCCGAAGGCGATCTCGCCACGCAAGGCATTGCGCGGGAAGCGGCGCATCAGGGCCTGCGATTGCACCGGCAAGGCGGCGGACGCACAGGCGACAGCCAGGGCGGTGAGAACAAGGCGGCGGGGGGCGCCGGTGGAGGCGCTCGCGGCACAGCGGTGCATGGTGTAGACCCAGTGGCTGTGGAAGGATCGGTCGGGCCTGAAGAGAAGTGGCCCAGCCGGCGTAAGGGGTGAATTTTAGCGTCGTCGGGCCTTGCGAGTGGTCGGGTCGTGTGGGGGGCTCAGGCCTCGCGGTCGAGGTTGTCGCGCAACCGTTGCAGCAAGCTGCGCAACTGTTCACGCTCGACGGCGCTCAGGCCCGCCACCGCCTGCGCATTGACCTTGCGCGTCTGCTGCTGCAGCGTGCGCAGCAGGCCCTGACCGTCTGGCGTCAGCGTCAAGCGCAGGTTGCGCCGGTCGGCCTCGTCGGCCTCGCCTGCCAGCAGGCCGCGTTCGCGCAGGCCCTTGATCAGCCGCGCCAACTGGGCCTTGTCGCGTCCGCTGTGCTGTACCAGATCGCTTTGGGTGGCGCCGGGCTGGCGGCCGAAGTAGCCCAGCACCTTGCTTTCCATATGGGTCAGCGCCAGCGGGCCATCGCGCAAAGCCTGGTACTGCTGCGAGCGCAGCTGGTGCATGACGGTGTGCACCAGCTCCAGCACCTCGTCCCCGGTCGCCTCGGCCTGCCCGCGGGGCCGGGCAGGGCCGCAGCGCCCCCCCTGCGAAGGCATGTCGCCCGGCAAAGCCGGACCGACCTGAGGGCTTTGTGGCTTCTTGGTTGACATTGTCAATTGGTTTTCCGATGATGGGAGACATTGTCAATCAATTGGGATGCCAACGCCATGAGCAGTGTCCTCGGCCGCGTGCAGCGCGTGCGCCATGAACTGAAATTCCGCGACCTGACGGTGGTGCGCGTGCGCGATGTGACGCCGCACCTGCGCGCGGTCACCTTCACCGACGAGTCGCTGGCCGACTTCGTCAGCCCGTCGTTCGACGACCATGTGAAGCTCTTCATCGACACCGGCGCCGAAGAGCCTGCGCGGCGCGACTACACGCCGCGCAGCTTCGACAACGCGGCGCGCGAGCTGACGCTCGAGTTCGTGCTGCACGGCGACGGCCCGGCGGCCGGCTGGGCGGCACAAGCCGCGCCGGGCCAGCGCGTGCGCATCGGAGGCCCGCGCGGCTCGTTCCTGATCCCGCTCGACTACGACTGGCACCTGCTGGTCGGCGATGAGACGGCGTTCCCGGCAATTGCGCGGCGGCTCGAAGAGTTGCCGGCCGGCGCCAGGGCCCTGGTGGTGCTGCAGGTGCCCGACGAGGCTGACCGGCCGGTGCTGACCAGCGAGGCCGATGTGGCGTTCACGTGGGTGACCGACGGCCCGGCCTTGCTGGCCGCGTTGAAGGCGATGGACCTGCCGCCCGGCGAAGGCTATGTCTGGGCGGCCGGCGAAGCCTCGGAGATGGCCGAGCTGCGCCGCATCCTGGTCGACGAGAAGGGGCACGACAAGCGCGCGATCCGCGCGGCGGCCTACTGGAAGCGTGGCGCGACCGCGCACCACGAAAACCTCGAGGCTTGATCAACCCTTCGGCGATGCGAGCTTGAACTCGACCGCGGGGCACGCGAGGTCTGCGCCCTGGTGCTCGGACCGCGCTCGCGGCGCCTTGGCTTCGCTGCCGGTATCGACGAACACATCGATCAACCGCAACCGTGGCTGCACGCGGTAGTGGCCTGGCTTCGAGAGATCGAAGGGCAGGGCCAGATCCAGCTCGGCGTCGATGGATTGGCCTGCGTCGAACCGCAGATAGTTCTCGGCGCTCGGTTCCGCCCGCTTGATCATCGGGCCTTGGAATGGCAGCGCCTTGCCGTCGCGCTTCACTTCGACGAAAGGCGCAAACCAGGCGCCCTCGAAAGGCGTGTTCCAGCGCAGCACCTGCAGCGGCGTGGGGCCGGTGTTGGTCACCGTGAAGCGCAGCAGCACCGGCTGGCCCACCATGGCCCGCGCTGGTGCCTGAACAACGCAGCGCAGCGCAGTGGCGGGTGAGGTGGCAAGAGACGACGAGCTGACCATGGCAAGCGCCAGTGTGATCGCAGTCAGCTTCGTCGTCATCAGGTCACCGGTTCCTTCTGAGCCTCAACGCGTCAAGGCAGGTATGGGGTGTTTTCGGAGAAGTACTCGTGGTTGTCGGCGTTGTCGACGGCACGGGTCGGGTTGGTCCGCGCCAGGTTTGCCGCAGCACTTTGACCATATGCCCAGTCGTCGGTTCCGGCCACCACGGTGAAGTGCGACATCTCGTGCACCAGCGTGCCGCCCTTCGAATCGGTACCGGTCATCGGTGCGCTCCAGAACGCGCCGCACAAGTAGATCTTGTACGGCGAGTTGGCGTAGACGTAGGCATAGGTGCCGCTGTCATTGCACGAGCAATCCAGCGTCAACGGCTTGGTCTTGAACGCGCTCTCGATGTTGACGTAGTGGCTGTTCACCGTGTTCCAGCGGCTGGTGGTGAGGCTGCCGAACCACTTGGTGTAGCGCTGCGTGGCGCTGGGCGTGGACAGGTAGCTGTTGGACGAGGTCGCGTAGTTGGTGGCCGCGTTGACGGCCGAGACCAGCGTGGTCTTTTCCGACGAGGTGCAGCCGCCGGTGTAGGTGATGCTGGCAGCCACGGCCTCGCTCGACTCGACCACCGGTGCCGGCGCGCTGCGACCGGACGTCCACAGCTGCAGAGTCGTGGCCGAAGACAGCACCGCCTCGCTGCCATGGCGGCCGCGGGCGACGTATTCGATCGTGTGCTGGCCGTTGCCGAGCTCATACGAACCGGTGAGCTCGACGCGGTACTTCAGCGTCTGGCCGGCTTCGATGCGCACGTAGTCTTCTGGCCGCGGCTTGGCACGCTTGACCAGCGGGCCGACATAGGAAGCCGGCGTGCCGTCTTCCTTGATGATCCTGAACAGCGGGCCCTGCAGGCGCTGCGACGGCAGCTGCCACTTCAGCACCTTGACCGCCTGGTCACTCGTGTTGGTCACGGCGACATCGACAGCCACATCCACGTCTCCCTGCACCACCGGGTTGGCCGTGCTCAGCTGGACATCGAGCTGGGCCGGCGCGGCGAATGCGCCTGCGCAGGCCAGGAGGGCGGCGGTGGGTGCTGTCCTTCTTGCAAATCGAATCATCGGATTCTCCAGAAGTTTTGATCAGTTGGACTCACTGCCTGGGCCTTGTGGGCCGCGGCCGCCGCAGTCTCGGAGTCCGCATCGATGGCAGGAGATCGGGTGGACCCCCGGCCTTGATCAATGTTGACCTTGTTCTTCTGGAGAAATGGCAAGCGTCCGTTTCGGCGCTTGCCATCGATCACGACTTCAATGTCGCTGCTTCAGGGCAGTTGCGGGTTGTTTTCCGCGAAGTACTCGTGGCTGTCGGCGTTCTGGACGGCGGCCCTCGGGTTGTTGTCCGCCAGGTTCCGGCAGGCCGACTGGCCATAGGCGTTGTCGTCTGTGTTGGCGACGATGTCGAAGTGCGACATCTCGTGGATCAACGTGCCGCCCTTCGAATCGGTGCCCTTCATCGGTGCCGACCAGAACGCATTGCACAGGTAGATCTTGTACGGCTGGTTCGGGTAGACGTAGGCGTAGGCCGAGCTGGTGCACGAGCAGTCGAGCGTGATCGCCTGGTTCTTGAACGCGGAGTCGATCTTCTTGAAGTGCGTCTTCACCTTGTCCCAGCGCTTCTGGGTGAACGTGCCGAACCACTCGGTGTAGCGCTGCGTGCCTGACGGCGAGCCCATCATGTAGGCCTTCGACTCGGTGGAGTAGTCGATCGCGGCGTCGACGGCGCTGGTCAGCGTGGTCTGCTCGGATGACGTGCAGCCCCCTGTGAAGCTGATGTTGGCCTGGGTGCCTTCGCCCGCGGCGGCGACGGCGGCAGCTTCGATGGCTTCGCTGCGGCCTGAGGTCCACAGCGTCAGCGGTGCCGAGTTCTTGTACGAGGCTTCGCTGGCGCCCGCGCCGTCGCGGCCGACGAACTGGACCGCATAGCGGCCATTGCCCAGCTGGTACAGGCGGCTGAGGTCGACACGGTAGGTCTTCGAGGCGCCGGCCGGCAGGCGCACGTAGTCGGACGCGGTCGGCTTGTTCCACTTGACCATCGGGCCGACATAGCGCGCGGCGCTGCCGTCTTCTCGGGTGACGTTGAACAGCGGCACGTGCAGCTCTTCTTCAGGCAGGTACCGCTTCAGCACCTTCACGGTGTGGCCGGAAACGTTGGTGACGGTCACGTCGACGGCGACGCTCACATCGCCTTGCACCACCGGGCTGGCGGCACTCAGGCGGATGTCGAGCTTGTCGAGCGGCCCGGCCGATGCGGCCGCGGCGGCCAGCAAGGCGGCAGCAGGAATGGTCCACTTGGCAACTGGGTTCATGGCTCCTCCGAAATGACAACGACGTTGAATGGATACCGCAGCGGGCATGGCCGCGGCCCACGGAATCTAAGAGCCATGCGAGGTCACCCGCAGCGGGTTGACCCTTGCATTGACGCTTATTGACCGTTGTCTTTGGAAGAGATTGAAATGCCGTGTTACGTGCCCGGGCCCCAAGGTCCGGGCTGCACCCGGCCCGCCCCCAAGGAGAGCAAGAAGCTCGGGAGCGGCCCTTCGCTTCTTCGACGGCTCGATTCAAACGCGCGTCGGCTGTCAGCGCTCGACGAACGCCCGCTCGAACACGTAGTCGCCCGGCTCGCCCAGCCGTGGCGAGACCTTCAGCCCGTACTCGTCGAGCAGCGCGCAGGTGTCTTTGAGCATGCTGGGGCTGCCGCAGATCATTGCGCGGTCGACCTTCGGGTCCAGCGGCGCCAGGCCGATGTCGTCGAACAGCTTGTTGCTGTGCATCAGGTCGGTCAGCCGGCCCTGGTTCTTGAACGGCTCGCGCGTGACGGTCGGGTAGTAGATGAGCTTGGCCCGAACGTCTTCGCCGAAGAACTCGTTGCCCGGAAGCTCTTCTTCGATCATCTGGGCGTATGCCAATTCGCTCTTGGTGCGCACACCATGCACCAGCACCACCTTGTCGAAGCGGGCGTAGACATCCGGGTCCTTGATGATGCTGAGGAAGGGCGCCAGGCCCGTGCCGGTGCCGAACAGATACAGGTGCTTGCCGGGCAGCAGGTCGTGGATCAGCAAGGTGCCATGGGCCTTGCGGCCGACCAGCACCGTGTCGCCGACATGCAGGTGCTGCAGGCGCGAGGTCAGCGGTCCGTTGGGCACCTTGATGCTGAAGAACTCCAGCCGCTCGTCATAGTGCGCGCTGGCCACGCTGTAGGCGCGCATCAGCGGCTTGCCGTCGACCATCAGGCCGATCATCACGAACTGCCCGCTGTCGAAGCGCAGCGCGGCGTCGCGCGTGCATTGAAAGGTGAAGAGCGATTCGTTCCAGTGGTGGACGTGGGTGACCTTTTCAGTGCTGTAAGCGCTCATGGAGGGAGTTCCAGCCCGCGCAAGGGCTGTGACAAGGGGAGGACTCGCTATTACACCAGCCGCGCAATGGCCTCACCCATTGCGGTGGTGGAGGCCGTGCCGCCCAGGTCTGGCGTGCGCGGGCCATCGACCAGCACCTGCTCGATCGCCCGCACGATCGCGTCGTGTGCCTCGCGCTGGCCGAGGAAGTCGAGCATCAGCGCACCGGACCAGATCATCGCGACTGGGTTGGCGATGTTGCGGCCGAAGATGTCGGGCGCCGAACCGTGCACCGGCTCGAACAGCGACGGGAACTTGCGCTCCGGGTTCAGGTTGGCCGAAGGCGCGAGGCCGATCGTGCCGGTGCAGGCGGGGCCGAGGTCGGACAGGATGTCGCCGAACAGGTTGCTCGCGACGACCACGTCGAAACGCGTCGGCTGCAGCACGAAGCGGGCGCTGAGAATGTCGATGTGCTGTTTGTCGACAGACACGTCAGGGTAGTGCGCCTGCATCGCGTCGGCCCGGCCGTCCCACCACGGCATGCTGATGGCGATGCCGTTGCTCTTGGTCGCGACGGTCAGGTGCTTGCGAGCGCGCGAGCGCGCCAGCTCGAAGGCGTATTTCAGCACCCGGTCGGTGCCGTGGCGTGAGTACACCGATTCCTGGATCACGATCTCGCGTTCGGTGCCGGCGTACATCACGCCGCCGAGGTTGGTGTACTCGCCCTCGGTGTTCTCGCGCACGACGAAGAAGTCGATGTCACCGGCCCTGCGCGGGTTGCCTTTCTGATCGACCAGCGGGCAGGGGACGCCATCGAACAGGCGCACGGGCCGCAGGTTGATGTACTGGTCGAACTCGCGCCGGAACTTCAGCAGCGAGCCCCACAGCGAGACATGGTCCGGCACGGTGGCCGGCCACCCCACCGCGCCGAAGTAGATGGCGTCGTGATCGACGAGCTGGGTCTTCCAGTCGTCCGGCATCATCGCGCCATGCTTCAGGAAGTAGTCGCAGCTGGCCCACTCGATGGGGGTGGTCTGCAGTTGAAAGCCGAAGCGGCGTGCGGCGGCTTCGAGCACGCGCCGGCCTTCGGGCATCACTTCCTTGCCAATGCCATCACCCGGGATGATGGCGATCTTCAGCGTGGTGCTCATGCGGACTCCCGTAGGACTCAGTAAGGGCCGGTCGAGACCGGGTTCGAGGGGGGCTCACCCAGCCCGAACTCTGCTGCCAGGCGACGCGTGGCTTGCGCCAGCAGCGTCACGTCGATCCCGACCGCGACGAAACTCGCGCCCATCTCGAAATAGCGCCGCGCAAGCTGCGGGTCGGCCGTCAGCGTACCGGCGGCCTTGCCGCAGGCGACGATGCGGCGGATGGCATCGTCGACTGCCGCCTGGACTGCGGGGTGGCCGGGTCGGCCGCGCTGGCCCATCGATGCAGCCAGGTCCGCCGGGCCGATGAAGACACCGTCGACGCCATCGACCGCGCAAATGGCTTCGAGGTTGGCCAATGCGGTGACGGTCTCGGCTTGCACCAGCAGGCAGATCTCGTCGTTGGCGTGGTCGAGATAGTCGCGCTGCAGGCCCCAGCGCGACGCGCGGGCAATGCCGGCGCCGACGCCGCGCGTCCCTTGCGGGGCATACCGCGTGGCGGCGACCAGTGTCGTGGCTTGCTCGACGGTGTCGACCATCGGTACCAGCAGTGTCTGAGCGCCGATGTCGAGCAGTTGCTTGATCAACGCCGGGTCGCCGTTGACCGAGCGCACGATCGGGTGGGCCGGGTAGGGCGCCACGCCCTGCAGTTGCGCGAGCATGCTGAGGACGTCGTTCGGGCCGTGTTCGCCGTCGATCAACAGCCAGTCGAAGCCGGCCGTGGCGCAGATCTCGGCGCTGTAGGCGTCGGCCATCGACAGCCACAAGCCCACTCGCCGGTCGCGACGGGCCAGTGCTGCCTTGAAGGTATTCAACATCGTGGGGTCCTCGGGCATCGCCATCGGAATCCACGGTACACCACCCGCCAAAAGAAAAACCCCTTGCGGATCGGCGGCGACCGGCAAGGGGTTGGTATGGTGGTGGCGCTTCAGGGATTCGAACCCCGGACCTGCGGATTATGATTCCGTCGCTCTAACCGACTGAGCTAAAGCGCCAACAGCCTTCGATTATATACAGCGAACTCGGCGTGGGCCAAGCACCCTCGCCGAAGTTGCCTCGCATTGCCACCGAATGTTCAGTTTCTTCAAGAAAAAGTCCGCTCCGCCTCCTCCGGCACCAGGCCCCGCCCCGGTTGACCTGCGGGACTTCACGCCCGCTGCGGCGCCGGCTGTCGCCACGCCCGCACCCGTGGTGGCGACGCCGGTCGCGCCGTCCCCGGTTGCTGCACCGCCTGTCGTACCGGCTGGGGCGGCGCTCGCACCGGCGCCTGTGCCAGTTGCCGCACCGCACGCTGCGCCTGCGCCGAAGTCGTCCGCTCCGATGCCGGCGGTGCCTGTTCCAACCCCCGCACCGATGCCGGCACCTTCCGCGTCCGCGACCATGTGGTCCGCGTTGGCCCCCTCGGCGCCGATGCCGGCGCCTGCCGTTACCGCTGCGCCGACACCCGCCTCCGAGCGTGCCGGCTGGCTCGGCCGCTTGCGCCAAGGCCTGGCCAAGACCGGCTCCAGCATTGCCCAGGTCTTCACCGGCACCCGCATCGACGAGGCGCTGTACGAAGAGCTCGAGGCGGCGCTGCTGATGGCCGATGCCGGCGTCAAAGCCACCGAATACTTGCTGAGCGACCTGAAGCGCCGCGTCAAAGAACGCAAGGCCGAGAGCCCGGCCGAGGTGCGCGCGCTGCTGGCCGATGCCTTGACCGACTTGCTGACGCCACTGCAGCGCTCACTGCAGATTGGCGAGCAGCAGCCGACGGTGATGATGGTGGTCGGCGTCAATGGCGCCGGCAAGACCACCAGCATCGGCAAGCTGACGCGTCATCTGGCCGACGCCGAGCAGACGGTGCTGCTCGCGGCCGCCGACACCTTCCGCGCTGCGGCGCGCGAGCAGCTGGCGGTTTGGGCCGATCGCAACCAGGTCCAGATCGTCAGCCAGGAAGGCGGCGACCCCGCTGCGGTGACCTACGACGCGGTGGTGGCCGGCAAGGCGCGGGGCGCCGATGTGGTGATCGCCGACACGGCGGGCCGCCTGCCGACCCAGCTGCACCTGATGG
Organism: Ideonella sp.; assembly: GCF_036277275.1. Lineage (GTDB taxonomy): Bacteria > Pseudomonadota > Gammaproteobacteria > Burkholderiales > Burkholderiaceae_C > Ideonella. The sequence continues at coordinate 31,267 of NZ_DASUNH010000121.1, forward strand.
AGGAGCTGAAGAAGATCCGCCGCACGATCACCAAGGCCGAAGCGAGCGCGCCGCACGAGGTGCTGCTGGTGGTCGACGGCAACACCGGCCAGAACGCGCTGACCCAGGTCAAGGCGTTCGACGACGCGCTGCAGCTGACCGGGCTGATCGTCACCAAGCTGGACGGCACGGCCAAGGGCGGCGTGCTGGCGGCGATCGCGCGCGAGCGGCCGGTGCCGGTGTATTTCGTCGGTGTCGGCGAAAAGCTGGAAGACCTCGAAACCTTCAGCGCGCGCGAGTTTGCGCAGGCGCTGCTGGGCTGACGCGCTGGGCGCGCGCCGGCTCAGTCGTCGCGCGGCGGGCGGCCGGTGCCGTCCAGGTCGTTGAACCAGGTCGTCGGCGGCGGCTCGAGCGGCTCGTCGAGCTCGCGCGCGTCGGCCACCGGGATCGGAACGGCTGCGGCGCGTTCGGCACGCTCGGCCATTGCGGCGCGTTCTTCACGTGCCTTCTGGGCTTCGTGCGGGAACAGGGCATGCCGCGCCGCGGTCGGTGTCGGGATGTCGTTGTCGGGCCAGACCAGCACATGGATACCCGCCGCCTTCAGCACGCGCACCATGCGGTTGTGGCGCTGGATGCTGCGCGGGCTCTCTTCGGCGCCTCGTATTTCGATCACGGCGAGCACCTCGGACGTGGCGTCGCAGACCAGCAGGTCGGCGCTCAGTTGGCCGACTCGGCTGAGCCACTCCCCATACGAGTAGCGTGTCGGCACACGCATGAAGCGCGACAGCGGCACTTGCGCCAGAACGAGGTTGCCAGGCAGTGCCTTCACCAGCGTTTCATAGGCCTGGCGCTCTGGCACGCTGAGGATGCGCGTGGCGGTCGGCGGCCAGTCGGCCACGGTGTCACGGGCTTCGACAACGCGTTGCTTGGCGACCTTGGCTTTCGCCTTGCGCTGCTTGTCCCACATCATCGCTGCGGCGCCGCCGACGACCAGCACGGCGATCAAGATTCCGATCAACAGATACATCTGAGCAAATCCTGTGGTGGTGGCGGGGAGGTGTGGATCAACGGGGGCCGAGGCCGCCCATGCCACCCAGGCCCTTCATGCCGCCCATGCGCTTCATCATCTTCATCAGGCCGCCGCCCTTCATCTTCTTCATCATGCCCTGCATCTGCTCAAACTGATTGAGCATGCGGTTGACATCCTGAATCTGTACGCCAGCCCCCTGGGCGATGCGGCGCTTGCGGCTGGCCTTGGTCTTGCCGTCGAGCAGCAGCGCGGGCTGGCGTCGCTCCTTCGCGGTCATCGCGTTGAGCATGCCCTCCATGCGCTTCATGTCGCGCTCGGCGCGGTCCATGTCGGCCTGACCAGTCTTGGCGGTCAACTGGGTGGGCAGCTTGTCCATCAGGCTACCCAGCCCCCCCATCTTCTTCATCTGGCTGATCTGCGACAGGAAGTCGTTCAGGTCGAAACCGTCGCCTGACTTGACCTTGTCGGCCAGCTTCTTCGCCGCGTCGAGGTCGACGCCCTTCTGCACCTCTTCGACCAGCGCAACGATGTCGCCCATGCCGAGCACGCGGCCGGCGTGGCGCTCGGCGTCGAAGACCTCCAGCCCGTCGATCTTCTCCGACACGCCGGCGAACTTGATCGGCGCACCGGTGATCTGCCGCACCGACATCGCCGCGCCGCCGCGCGAATCGCCGTCGAGCTTGGTCAGGATGATGCCGGTCAGCGGCAGCGCTTCCTTGAAGGCCTTGGCGGTGTTGATCGCGTCCTGGCCCTGCATCGCGTCGACGACGAACAGCGTCTCCACCGGGTTCAGCGTCGCGTGCAGTTCGCGGATCTCGGCCATCAGCGCTTCGTCGATCGCCAGGCGGCCGGCGGTGTCGACCAGCAGCACGTCGAAGTAGTGCTTTCTTGCGTAGTCGATCGCGGCCAGCGCGATGTCACGCGGCTTCTGGTCGGGCGTGGAAGGGAACCACTCGCCGCCGGCCTGCTTGGTCACCGTCTTCAGCTGCTCGATCGCGGCCGGCCTGTAGACGTCGGCCGAGACCGTCAGCACCTTCTTCTTGCGCTTCTCGATCAGGTGCTTGGTCAGCTTGGCGGTGGTGGTGGTCTTGCCGGCGCCTTGCAGGCCCGCCATCAGGATGACCGCCGGCGGTTGTGCGGCGAGGTTGATGTCGGCCACCCCCTCGCCCATCGTCGCGGCGAGTTCCTTGTGGACCAGCGACACCAGCACCTGACCGGGGTTCAGCGAGCCGATCACCTCCTGGCCCAGCGCCTTGTCCTTGACGCGGGCGATGAAGTCGCGCACGACGGGCAGCGCCACGTCGGCTTCGAGCAACGCCATGCGCACCTCGCGCAACATGTCCTGCACGTTGGACTCGGTGATGCGGGCCTGGCCGCGCATGGTCTTGACCAGGCGCGACAGTCTGTCGGTGAGGGTGGATGCCATGGGTGTGCGCGCCGTGTGGAAGGGCTTTTTCCCTGCTGGGAGCCCGCGACGCGCCGGTAAACTGTGGCCATGATTTTATCCGCTGACCCTGCGGTGTTCTGCGCTATGGCGGCCATGCTGGCGTACCTGGGCGCTTTGCTGCCGGCGGCGCCGCAAAGGCGATGGCCGGCGCAACTGCTTTTCTTGGCCTGGGTGCTGCATGCGGTGGTGCTGCTGAGTGGTGCCGGTGTATGGGCCGGCGATGCACAGGGCTTGCGTCTGGGGTTTGCGCCGGTGCTGTCGCTGACCGTCTGGCTGGTGCTGGCCGTGCATGGGATCGAAAGCCGGTTCCTGCCGGTGACGATGGCGCGCCGCACGCTGGCATTGGCCGGGGCCCTGGCGGTGTTGCTGGCTTGGGTCTTTCCGGGTGAGGTTCGGGCGATCGCCCACTCGCGCTGGGCTCCGTTGCACTGGGTGCTGGGCATCACTTCGTATGGTCTGTTCGGGGCGGCCGTGCTGCACGCGGTGCTGCTCGATACGGCCGACAAGCGGCTTCGTCACAAAGGGCCAGGCGGCGGCTCAGGCAGCATTGGTGGCGGTGGCTTGCCGCTGCTGACGTTGGAGCGCCTGACCTTTCGTTTCGTCGAGGCTGGGTTCGTCGCGCTCACGCTGGCGCTGTGGCTGGGCCTGCAGTCGGGAAGCCAATGGCACTGGGACCGCAAGAGCGTGCTGTCTGTGCTTGGCTGGGCCACGTTTGCCGCGCTGATCGTCGGCCGCTTGTGGCGTGGTTGGCGCGGGCGCCAGGCCACGCGCTGGCTTTACGCCGGCTCGCTGTTGTTGCTGTTGGCTTACGTTGGCACCCGTTTCGTCTACGAGGTGGTGTTGCAGCGCGCTCCCGCATGATCAAGTGGCTGCTCACGATCGCGATCGTCGTGATCGCGCTGATGCTGTGGTTCGGCAAGGGCCGCGGCGGTGGCGCCGCGTCCCAGCGGCGGCGTACACCAGGCCCCGAGGCCATGGTGTCTTGCGCGCATTGCGGCCTGCACCTGCCGCGGCCGGATGCGCTGGAAGGCGAGGGAGGGCGTCACTACTGCAGCGTCGAGCATCGCCGGCTGGGGCCGGGGGCGTCGGGCTGATGGACCGCTGATGGCGTCCAAAGACAGCGCCCGCCGCACGCAGTCGACCGGCAGCGCCCCTGCCACGGGTGGCGGCGAGTCCTGGCTCGAGGCCCTGGGCTTCGGCGAGCCTTCCGCCCTGGAGGGCGGCTCGACGATCGATCCCCGCTGGGCCGACCACTCTGGCACCGCCGGTGACGACAGCAGCTTCCTGTCGCGACAGGCCAGGCGCCTGGTCAGTGCCGACCACAGCGCCCACCAACGCGTCTACCGGACCTACCTGACCGCCCGCGCGGCGCTGGGCATGACGCTGGTGCTGGCGCAGCTGGCGATCGACCTGTTCGGCGGCCGCGGCCCGTCGCTGGTGCTGATGTTGTGCGGCGCCTATGCCTTGCAGGCGATGGTGCTGCGGCTGTGGACTGCCGGTGACGATCGGCCCTCGGGTGTCGGCCGGCGACGCTGGCGCTGGTGGGCCACGGTCGGCGTGGACCTGCTCGCCTTCGGCGCGATGCATTGGCTGGAGCCCAACGCCACACTGAATCACGCGGCGTTGCTGGTGTTGCCGGTGTTGATGGCGGGTGTGCTGAGTGCGCGCGTGCCGGCGCTGGCCACCGCCGCGGCGGCCAGCTTGTTGCTGCTGGCCTCGGCCTGGCAGCGGGCGATGGCCGGGGGCGACATCACGCCGCTGTTGTCTCAGGCCGGCTTGGCCGGCATGGGGCTGTTTGTCATCGTGTTGGTGGCCGGCCAGATGGCCAGCCGCCTCGCACGCGAAGAGCGGACCGCGCGTGGCAGCCTCGAGCTGGCGCGGCAGCAGGCCGAGCTGAACCGGTTGGTGATCGACGAGATGAGCGACGGCGTGCTGGTGGTTGACCGCCGAGGCCGCGTGCGCGCCGCCAACCCAGCTGCGCGGGCCTTGTTGTCCGAGCGTGGGGCGTGTCCGCCGGCGCCGTTCTCGTTGGCCAGCCAGCCGGGCTGGGGGCGCTTGCAGGAAGCTGTCGCGGGCGCCTACGAATCGGGCCAGTGGCCGGCGACGGGCATGGACATTACCGTGGCCTATGCGGGTGAAACGCCGCGCTCGATTCGTGTGCGCGCGCGCTTCACGCGTGGTGTGCGTTTGAACGGCGCCGCCACGCCGGACCGCGCGACCGACGAGGTGCTGGGCGTGCTGTTCATGGAGGAGCTGCGCACCGTGCTGGCCCGCCAACGCGAGGAGCGCCTGGTCGCGATGGGCCGCATCTCGGCCGGCATCGCGCACGAGATTCGCAACCCTCTGGCGGCGGTTTCGCAGGCCAATGCACTGCTGCAGGAAGACGTGCTGCGGCCCGACCAGCAGCGCCTGGTCCGCATCGTGGCCGACAACGTCGAGCGCTTGCGCCGGATCGTCGACGACGTGATGGAAGCCGCTCCCGGGAGCATGTCGCCTTCGCGCACCATCGATGCGACGGCCGAGGTAGCGGCCATCTGCGCCGAATGGGCGCGCACCGAGGGCCTGGTGCTGGGCGGCGACAGCCGGTTGCGCGTGATGCTGCCGAAGGAGCCGCTGGGCGCTGTCTTCGACCCTGACCATTTGCGTCGCGTACTGATCAACCTGCTCGAGAACGCGTTGCGCCATGCGAGTGACCGGGCGGGGGCGGTGCTGGTGATCCTGGAAGCGCTCGACGGCCCGTTCGTGCGGCTGGCCGTGGCGAGCGATGGTGATCCGATCCCGGCCGACGTCGAGCCCCACCTGTTCGAACCGTTCCATTCCACCCGCAGTCGCGGCACCGGCCTGGGCCTTTATATATGTCGCGAGCTGTGCGAACGCCATGGCGCCAGCATCGACTACCTGCGTCGCCCCGACGAGCGCCACACCAATCTGTTCCAGGTGGTGATGCAGCGTGACGCGGTGGCGGCCGAAGGAAGGCTGCACCTGTGACGCTGCCTGAATCAACATACCGCTCTCGATGGGCCAGAGGTTGTCATGACTGAATCGTTTGCTGCGGGCGGTGTGCTGGTCGTGGACGACGAGCCCGATCTGCTGACCCTGTACGAACTGACGCTGCTGCGCGAAGGCCATGAGGTCGAGACCGCGTCCACCGTGGCCGAGGCCTGGGCGCGGCTGCAGGAACGCGTGTTCCGCTTGGTCATCAGCGACATGCGCTTGCCTGATGGCTCAGGGCTGGAGCTGATGCACCGGTTGGAGCAGGCGAAGCGGCCGGAGAAGGTGATCGTGATCACCGCTTACGGCTCGGCCGAGAATGCGGTCGAGGCATTGAAGGCCGGCGCCTTCGACTACCTGACCAAGCCGGTGGATCTGCGCCAATTCCGCGCCGTGGTCGCCAGCGCTTTGGGCCGGGCCGCGCCGACGGCTGCGCCTAGACCCGGCGTGCCGGCCGCGAGTGCGCCGTTGGCGCGCTTGGTCGGTGGCTCGGACGCGATGCGTCAGGTCAAGGAGCTGATCGAGAAGGTCGCGCGCAGCATGGCGCCAGCGTTGGTGCAGGGCGAGTCCGGCACCGGCAAGGAGCTGGTCGCGCGGGCCATCCACGAGGTCAGTGCGCGCGCCGGTCAGCCGTTCGTCGCGGTCAACTGCGGCGCGATCCCCGAGAACCTGCTGGAGGCCGAGTTCTTCGGCTACCGCAAGGGCGCTTTCACTGGGGCCACCGAAGACCGTGCCGGTTTCTTCCAGGCCGCCAACGGCGGCACCTTGTTCCTCGACGAAATCGGCGACCTGCCGCTGGCGATGCAAAGCAAGCTGCTGCGTGTGATCCAGGAGCGCGCGGTGCGGCCACTCGGTGCGGTGACCGAAGTGCCGCTGAACGTGCGTATCGTCAGCGCGACCCACAAGGATCTGGTGGCCGAAGTTGCCGCCGGGCGTTTCCGCCAGGACTTGTTCTACCGCTTGAACGTGATCCGCATCGACGTACCGCCCTTGCGCGAGCGCCGCGGCGATCTCCATTCCATCAGCCTGGCACTGCTGGACCGCATCGCCCGCGACGCCGGGGTCAGCCCAGCACCTCGACTGACGCCCGCCGCGCATGAGCGCCTGACGCACTACCCCTTTCCGGGCAACGTGCGTGAACTGGAGAACCTGCTGCACCGCGCCGTGGCCTTGTCGCCCGGCGACCTGCTGGACGCTGAAGACCTGGGCCTGCCCGAGGCGGTGTTGCAGGACAGCGGCGGTGACACCGAGGCCGGCTCGCTGAGTGCCGAGTTGGCCACCGTGCCTGCGGTGTCGGGTGCAGCGGCAGACAACGAGCTGGTGTTGCCGAACGATCTGGCGCGTCACCTCGACGAGGTCGAGCGCGCGATCCTCGTGCGGGCCTTGGAGCAGCATGGCTTCAACCGCACGGCAGCCGGGGCTCGGCTCGGCCTGTCGCTGCGCCAGATGCGCTACCGCATGGCGCGGCTGGGCATCACCGAGGGCGGCGACAGCCACGGCGGCGACAACAACCACGGCGCCGAACACGCGTGAGCTGGGTCGACGGCTGGTGGTCGGGCGCGCGCGCCATCGTGTCGCCGAATTTCGGGCCGCGCCCGGCGCCTGCCGAGGTCTCGCTGGTGGTGCTGCACTCGATCAGCCTGCCGCCCGGAACGTACGGGGGTGACGCAGTCGAGCAGCTGTTCACCAACCGCCTGGATCCTGACGCCCACCCTGCGTTCGCCGAGCTGCGCGGCTTGCAGGTGTCGGCTCACTTCTTTCTCCGCCGCGATGGCCGCTTGCAGCAGTTCGTGTCCTGCGATCAGCGGGCCTGGCATGCCGGCGTGTCGCGTTGGCGCGGGCGCGACAACTGCAACGACTACTCGATCGGCATCGAGCTCGAGGGGCTCGAAGGGGATCGCTTCGAGGCGGCGCAGTACGAGCGGCTGGTGACGCTGCTGCGTGTCCTGCAAAAGAGGTACGGCCGCTTCGATGTGGCGGGACACGAACACGTGGCACCGGCCCGCAAGCGCGATCCCGGTCCAGGCTTCGATTGGGCGGGGCTGATCGGGCGCCTGGGCTGGCGCGCCGACCGATTTCCCGCGCCGCCGACCTGAGCCCGCCACCTCAATGCCGATGCGGCCTCGGCGGTGGTTTGGCCGCGCAGCCCGCATGAATACTGGCCTTGCTTTCGTGTCGCTCGAAACCATGCGGGCTCGTGCCGTCATCACGTTGACATGCGTCTGGTGCTGGTGCTCGAAGATCAAGGCAGGTGCCAATCGTCAAGAGGGTAATTCATTCCACACCACACTATAGGTAGTGCTTGTGGCGCCTGGTGACGCTAGCTATAGTGTGCTTTCGTGCTAACCTCTCGGCACTTTCAAAAGCCCATGTCTGTTGTCTCTGGCTTGTTGAACGCCCGCATGACCGGGCGCTTGGAACAGCCGTCACAGACTCCGGCATCCTCTTCTGCCCCGAGACCTCGGGGTCACAAGCACCGACGACGATGAACCTCGTGTCGCGCTGCCGGCAGGCCTGACGGCCTGGTCGGTGCAGGCACGAGGCATCGCCGTCGCCGGCGTGGAAGGGGTTTGCCGGCGCGGGTTCAAGGTCCGCATATTCACCGCTGCATATTCAAACAAGGGGATTCCATGCAAGCCGTTGCTCCCATCAGCACCGATGCCGCCGTCCCGGCGCGGCCGGCCACCGCACCCAACGCTGCGGGCAGCCTGCCCAATGCCTACCAGGGTTACCAGACGATTCGCCGCAATGGTGCGGTCGTGGCCTTCGAGCCGAACAAGATCGCGGTCGCGCTGATGAAAGCTTTCCTGGCAGTGCATGGCACGCAGGGTGCGGCCTCGGCGAGCGTGCGCGAAACGGTGGACGCATTGACCGAGACGGTCGTGCGTGCGCTGCTGCGCTCGCGCCCGGCCGGCGGCACCTTCCACATCGAAGACGTGCAAGACCAGGTCGAGCTGGGCTTGATGCGCAGCGGCCACCACGAAGTGGCGCGTGCCTACGTGCTGTACCGCGAGCGCCGCGCGCAAGAGCGAGCCAAGCAGGCACCGACTGCGGTGGCGGCACCGGCCCATGCATTGCACGTGATCGACGCAGGCCAGCGCGTGCCGCTGGACGAAGCGCGCCTGCAAGCCCTGGTCGAGTCCGCCTGCGCGGGCCTCGGTGAAGACGTTCGTCCCGAGCCGATCCTGGCCGAGACGCGCCGCAACCTGTACGACGGCGTGCCGATCGACGAGGTCTACAAGGCAGCCATCCTGGCCGCCCGCACGCTGATCGAGCAAGACCCGGCCTACACCCGCGCCACCGCGCGCCTGCTGCTGCACACGATCCGTCGCGAGATCATCGGTGGCGAGGTGATGCAAGGCGAGATGGTCGCGAAGTACGCCGAGTACTTCCCGAAGTACATCAAGAAGGGCGTCGAAGCCGAGCTGCTGGACGAGAAGCTGATGCAGTTCGACCTGGCCAAGCTCGGTGCCGCGCTGAACGCCGACCGCGACCTGCAGTTCGACTACCTCGGCCTGCAGACGCTGTACGACCGCTACTTCCTGCACATCGAAGAAACCCGCATCGAGATGCCGCAGGCCTTCTTCATGCGCGTCGCGATGGGCCTGGCGCTGAACGAGATCGACCGCGAGACGCGTGCGATCGAGTTCTACAACGTGCTGTCGACCTTTGACTTCATGTCGTCGACGCCGACGCTGTTCAACGCCGGCACCCGCCGCTCGCAGCTGTCGTCGTGCTACCTGACGACGGTGGCCGACGACCTGGACGGCATCTATGAAGCGCTGAAAGAGAACGCGCTGCTGTCGAAGTTCGCCGGCGGCCTGGGTAACGACTGGACCAACGTCCGCGCGCTGGGCTCGTACATCAAGGGCACCAACGGCAAGAGCCAAGGCGTGGTGCCGTTCCTGAAAGTGGTCAACGACACGGCGGTCGCCGTCAACCAGGGCGGCAAGCGCAAGGGCGCCGTCTGCGCCTACCTGGAGACCTGGCACCTGGACATCGAAGAGTTCCTCGAGCTGCGCAAGAACACCGGCGACGACCGCCGCCGCACGCACGACATGAACACCGCGAACTGGATCCCGGATCTGTTCATGCGCCGCGTGATGGAAGGTGCCGACTGGACGCTGTTCTCGCCGTCGACCTGCCCTGACCTGCACGACAAGATCGGTGCCGAGTTCGAAAAGGCCTACGTCGCCTACGAAGCGAAGGTCGACCGCGGCGAGATCAAGCTGTTCAAGCGCATGCCGGCGAAAGACCTGTGGCGCAAGATGCTCTCGATGCTGTTCGAGACCGGCCACCCCTGGATCACCTTCAAGGACGCCTGCAACGTGCGCTCGCCGCAGCAGCACATCGGCGTCGTGCACAGCTCGAACCTGTGCACCGAGATCACGCTGAACACCAGCGATACCGAGATCGCGGTCTGCAACCTT
>NZ_DASUNH010000122.1:0-5090 GCF_036277275.1 Ideonella sp.
TGTCCGCTTCCGGACATGCGGGTTTGTTCCTGCCGGCGTTGCTGCGAAACTGCCAGCCGTGCCCGCCCTGCCAGACGCCTCGATCCTCCTGCTCGACGACGACCCCGACGTGGGGTTGGCCGCCCAGCTGCTGCTGCAGCGCCGCGTCGCGCCGGTGACCTGCCTGCGGCGGCCGGCCGAGCTGAGTGCGGCGCTGGACCAGCGCCGGCCCGACCTGCTGCTGCTCGACCTGAACTTCGGCCCAGGCCGCACCGACGGTGCGCAGGGCCTGCGCCTGCTGGCCGACGTGCTGGCGAGGCCGCAGCCGCCGGTGGTCGTCGTCATGACGGCGTTCGCCGACATTGACCTCGCGGTGCAGGCGCTCAAGCGCGGCGCCTTCGACTTCATCACCAAGCCGTGGGACAACGTCAAGCTGGTCGCGACCTGCCAGGAGGCGCTGCGGCGCGTCCGTTCGATGGACGGTGACGAGGCGCCGGCTCCCCAGTCGACGACCGAACCCGTGCGTTCGCTGGCGGCACAGGAGCGGGCCGCCGTGCTGGCCGCGGTGGCCGAGGCGCAAGGCAACCTGAGCGCGGCCGCGCGTTTGCTCGGCCTGTCGCGGGCGGCCCTGTACCGCCGGCTCGGCAAGCATGGGCTTTGACCACGGGCGCCTGCTTGGCGCTGCCGTGCTGTGGGCCGGTGCTGGTGCAGTAGCCGCCACGGCGAGCGCTTCGGCGCGGGCCTGGGTGGCGGCGCTGGTGCTGGCGCTGCTCGGTCTCGCGGCCGCCTGGCCATTGAAACGTCGTCAGCCCGCGGCGCCCGCGTTGCCGGATCCGCTGCCCGCGCCGGATCACCATCGGCTGGCGCTGCTGCAGGCACAGCTCGAACACCTGCCGGTGGCCGCTTGGGTGCTGGCCGGCGACACGCTGCAAGCATTGACCAGCCGCGCCCGCCGCCTCGCTGCGCCGGGCGGCGTGCGTGATCGGGCGGCGCTGCATCGGCTGCTGCGCAGCGCGGCGAAAAGCGGCCCGGTGGTGCTGGACAGCGAGCGTGGCAGCGAGCGCTGGCAACTGCGCCGCCAGCCGCTGGCGATCGACGGCCGGGAGCAGACGCTGCTCGCGCTGGTGCCGCTCGAGCACGAGCTGGAGACCGAATCGCTGCTGGCCTGGCAGCAGCTCGTGCAGGTGCTGACGCACGAGATCATGAACTCGCTGACGCCGATCAAGAGCCTGAGCCAGACCGCGGCGATGCTGCTCGACGAACCGGGCAGCGAGGCCGAACTGCGACTCGCGCTGAACGCGATTGCGCTGCGCGCCGAGAGCCTGTCGAATTTCGTGACCACCTACCGGCAGGTCAGCCGCTGGCCCGAGCCGGTGATGGCGCCGGTGGCGCTGCATGAGCTGTTCGCTCGTTTGCAGCAGGCCATCGGCCCCGCATGGACGGCACGTGGCGGCGAAGCCAGCTTCGAGCTCGCCGAGCCAAGCCTGCGCCTGCAGGCCGATGAAGGCCAGCTGGAACAGGCGCTGCTGGCACTGCTGACCAATGCCGAGCAGGCGACCGCCGATCTGGCGCAACCACGGCTGTGGGTGCAAGCCCGCCAAGGCCGCGGTGGGCGGCTGCAGATCAGCGTGCGCGACAACGGCCCCGGCGTGCCGGCCGGCCTCGAGCGCGAGATCTTCCTGCCCTTCTTCAGCGCCCGCGAAGGCGGCCAGGGCATCGGCCTGACGGTGGTGCGCCAATTGGTGCACGGCATGGGCGGCCGCGTGCGCCATGTGCGGCCGCTGGAGGGTGGCGCGGCGTTCGTGATGAGCTTCTGATGGCCGCCGAGGCGGTCGCACTCGAGGCGCCGGGTGGATCGCTCAGCTGGCCTTGCGCTTTCGGCCGCGCTTGGGGCGAGACGACTGGATCGCTTCACCCAGCGCCACCAGCGTTTCGATCTGGCGTGCGAGCACAAAAGCTTCGGCCGCGCCGACCGACGGCAGTCGCGGCTGGCGCACGCCGCCGAATTCCATGACGCCCCCGGCCAGGCAGTGGCCGTCCTCGAACAGGTCGAAGCCGGTCTTGTCGATCGTCAGCGGCGGGTGCGCCTTGTGCGGACAAGGGGTCAGGCACGGAAAGCGGGCCGGCCGCGCGACGAGCTGATGACCTCCAACGTTGACCGGAATCTCCTGGATCAGTGAGCGTTGCGGTGGCCGGGCGGCTGGCGCCTTGGCCGGCCCTTGCTGGTGATGCGCCTGCCACTGCGCACGCACCGCGACGGCGTGCGGGCACTCGACCTCGGCGCAGGTCAGGCGCAACAGCACGTGTTGCTCGACCCGCGTGCCATCACACCAGAACTGCTCGCGCCGCCGGCCCTGGGCGTCGATGCGCGCCGAGACCTCGACCGTGTGGCGGCCGTGTCCCGTGTTCACCTCCGACGTGGCATGCCAGCGCGTGCCAAGGGGCGCGCCGTCCGGCACCTGGCGGCGGGCTTCGTCGATGAGTTGAAGGACGTTCATGGAAGGCATCGCTCACGCCACGTGACGATGAGGCGAGTGCTCGACGCCGTCAAGGGGGTGACCCGGTCAGAGTCCTCGGGCATCGCTTGCGCGCGCGCATGCCGCGTGTTACCGGGCGCGCGCGGGTAGGCGTCGGTTTCCAATTTCACGAGTTGCTTACCGTGCCGCCCGGCGGGCCGACGCAGGGCGGTGTGATGATCCGGCGCGTCCTTTGCCCCACCACCGGGGCACTTGGTGTGCTCTGGAATTCCTTGCCTTGGGAGACTGTCATGCGCCTGCATCCACCGCGTCGTGCTTCGTTTCGGTTTCTGGCGGTGCCTTGCGCCCTGGCCGCCTGCGGGTTGACCCCATGGGCTGCGACAGCGCACGCCGAACCGGTGGTTTCGGCCCAGCCGCCGGCCCAGCAGCGTGCGGCCGACGGCGCCGTCGAAAGCGTCGTCCTGGCCAATGACCAGGCGGTGGTCGCAGCAGTTGCGGCGACGTCGACACTGGCTTCGGCCACTTGCGCCGACAGCGGTACCAAGGTGTTCCGGCAGGAGTTCCTGAAGCTGACCAACAGCTACCGGGCCACCGGCCGGTACTGCGGCAGCACCTGGTACGGGGCCACGACGCCGGTGGCGTGGAGCAGGGAGCTCAAGCGCGCGGCGAACCGGCACTCGCGTGACATGGCCACCAACGACTTCTTCAGCCACACCGGCAGCGACGGCAGCTCGGTCGGTGACCGGGTCAGCGACACCGGCTACCGCTGGTCGGCGGTGGGCGAGAACATCGCCGCCGGCTATGACAGCGTGGCCTCGGTGATGAAGGGCTGGATCGACAGCCCCGGCCATTGCGCCAACATCATGAGCCCACGTTATCGCGACCTCGGCGTGGCCTGCGCCGAATCGGCCAACAGCCAGTACGGCAGCTACTGGACCATGGTCCTCGCCGCGCGGCTCTGACGGGCTCACCGGCACTCTCTGCTTGAACAGGGTGCTGTATGAAAATGCAGTGCGGCCCAAGGGCGAGCGTCGCTAAGGCTGCTGCAAGCGCTGCAGCAACTCCAGCGTCGGGTAGCCATCGGCCGGCAGGCCGGCGCTGCGCTGGTAGCGCCGCAGCGCGGCCCGCGTCGCCGGGCCCATCATGCCGTCGGCGGTGCCGCTGTCGAAGCCGCGCTGGTTCAGTGTGTCCTGCAGCGCCTGCAACTGGCTTCGGGTGAGCGGTTGCAGGTCGCGTGGCCAAGGGGCCTGGACGCCTGAGCTGCCGTCCAGGCGCTGCGCGAGAAGCCCGACCGCGAGCGCGTAGTTGGTCGAGTTGTTGTAGCGCAGGATCGTGCGGAAGTTCGGGCCGACCAGAAAGGCCGGCCCTCGCGCGCCGGCTGGCTGAAGAATCGTGCCGTCGGCAAACGCTGGCAACGGCGTGCCGTCGATGCTCCGCACACCTTCAGCCGCCCATTGCGCGCTCGGTTGCCGCACCGAGGTGTCGGCCCGGCCCGGATCGAAGTCGGGCGGCAGCTGGACCTCGACCCCCCAGGGCAGGCCGGCTTGCCATCCCGAGCGGGCCAGGAAGTTTGCGGTCGACGCCAGCACGTCGGCCATGCTGCCCCAGATGTCGCGCCGGCCATCGCCGTCGGCGTCGACCGCATAGGCCAGGAAGTTCGACGGCAGGAATTGCGTCTGCCCCATCGCACCGGCCCACGAGCCGATCATCTGTGCGCGGTCGATGTCGCCGTTCTGAAGGATCTTCAACGCGGCCATCAGCTCGGTCTGTGCCCACTTTTCTCGTCGGCCTTCGAACCCCAGCGTGGCCAATGCATCGATGGTCGGGATGTCGCCATAGTGGCTGCCGAAGTTGCTCTCGATGCCCCAGATGGCGACCATGATGCTGGGAGGCACGCCGTAACGCGCGGCGGCGGCATCGGCTTCGGTGCGGACCTGCTGCAGCTTCTCCTGGCCCGAGGTGATGCGCTGCGGCGTCACGACAACGTCGATGTACTCCCAGACGGCGCGGGTGAACTCGGGTTGTGCGCGGTCGAGCTCGACGACCCGCGGCAGGTAGCGGACGTTGTCGAGTGCGTCGCGCAGCGTGGCCTCGCCGATGCCCGCCGTGCGTGCGGCGTCTCGCAGCGATGCCACCCACTGCGCGAATCGCTGCCACAGCGCCTCGTCGGTGGGGTTCGCGGTGGTGCCGATGGCGGCGCTGCCGGTGCTAACGGGTGAAGCGACCGGCGCTTCGGGTGGCGGCAGCGGTGTCGAAGTGCAACTCGACAGCAGCACGAAGACCAGCATCGCGGCAGCACGCCGAAGGTGGTGGGCCAGTGAAAAGACAGGTGCTTGCATCGCTGCATTGTCACCATCGCGCCGACCCTGGTGCCGGCGCGGAATAGGCGCCCGCTCAGGCAATCGGGCGCCAGGCCCTCGGACGCCGGCGCCCAATTCACATGTCAACGTGACAGGCCATCAGCCTTTCTGGCTCTTCTTGTTTTCGGCCCGCACCGACTGTGCCTGCGCCGGCTTGGTCGCCCGCGGCGGCGCGAACGGCGGTGGGAAGCCGACAAACACCAGGAAGACAAAGACCGGCAGCAGCAGGTAGAGCAGCGGTCGCTTCCAGCTCAGGTTCATGAAGATCTGAACT
>NZ_DASUNH010000123.1:0-21397 GCF_036277275.1 Ideonella sp.
CGACCGAGATCGCGCAGCGCCTGGGCGTCTCCGAAGCCACGGTGTTCACATACTTCCACGGCAAGCGAGAGCTGTGCGAGCGGGTGATCACCGACTGGTACGACGAAATCATCGCGGCGATCGAAGCCGGCCTGCCGCGCACCGAGCCGGCCCGCGTGCAGTTGGACTGGTTCGTGCGCACCCACTTGCGGCTGTTCCTGATCCATGGCACCGGGCTGTGCGCACTGGTGCTGTCAGAGGGGCGCAGCAAGGGCCAGGACTTTTCCGGCACGCTGCAGCCGCTGCAGCGCCGCTACACGGCCCCGCTGATGGACCTGCTGGCCCGCGGTCAGGCCAGTGGCGAGTTCCGCACCGACCTCCCGCTGCGCCTGCTGCGCCCGCTGGTGCTGGGGCCGATGGAGCACATCCTGTGGGAAGCGGTGGCGCAGACGGCCGAAGGCAGCAAGCCGGCGATCGACATCGAAGCGACGGCGACCGGTGTCTCGAAACTGCTCTGGAGCGCGCTGCAGGCGCCGGAGGCCGAACTGGCCGCGCTTCGCGCGCTACGCGCCGAGGTGGCGCAGGCGCTGCGCGCTCACGGCTGACCTGAAGCACCGGGCGAGGATCAACCTCGACGCTCGACTGCGCGGTGGACCAGCGTGCCGACGACCAGACTGGCCAGCCAGGCGAACACCATGCCCAACGCGTTGGCGCCGGGCGATTCGGGCCACTGGTTGTAGACCACCGCACCAGTGACCAGGATCACCGCGTAGTGGAACAGGAACACCGAGTACGAGATCTGCGCGAAGAAGGCCAGCACCAACTGCGCCGTGCGCGCCAGCCCCGTCCGTACCGCGGCTGGTTCGGGCACCAGGCACAGCAGCATGGCCGTGGCACCGGCCAGCGCGATGCGGCTGCGCCACTCGACCACCAAGGCCACGCCGACGACCAGCAGCAGCCCCAGGGCCGCCGGCTCGCGCGTGGCACGCAGGCCGCGCACCCAGCGGGCCAGCACACCCAGGCCGTAAGCGCCGACGAAGTACGGCGCGTAGACGTCCAGCGAGGAATCCAGGTTCCACCACAGCAACGACATCAGCACCAGCGCGACCACGATCGCCACTGAGGCAGCCGCCCGCTGCCGCTGCGATCCCGGCAACCCTCGCAGCGAGACGGCCAGCAGCACCAGCAGCACGTAGAGCTGGAAATCGATCGCCACGTACCAGAAGCCGGCCGACAACGATTCGATGCCGAGCACGTCCTGCGCCAGCACGATGTGCGCGGCCAGCTGGCCCGGCTCGGGCGCGGCGGGAATCGTCGGGTGCTCGATCAGGCCGCGCGCCAGCCAGGCCGCGACGATGACCGCCAGCACGGCCAGCAGGTAGGGCTTGGCCAGGCGCTGGTAGCGGCGCCAGACCGAACCGGGCACGTCGCGCCAGCCGATCCTGGCTTGAACGCCCGGCGCCGGCCACAGCGAGCCGGCCGCCAGGAAACCTCCTGTCACGAGAAACACCTGCACGACGAGCTTCGCGTGCTCGTTCAGCGCGTCGAGCAACGCCGGCGCGAGCTCGTGCACCACCTCACACATCGGCCCGTACAGCGCCATGTGGTGCCACAGGATGAGTTGCGACGCGAGCGCCTTGAACAGGTTGATCCAGGTGACCGGCAGCCCCGCCATCGCGTCGCGCGCACCGGCGCGCGTCGGCGCACCGGCCGGCGCAGCGCGCCAGCCGGGGTGCCAGGCAGGGGTGGGGGCCGGGAGCGTGGCTTGCTGCTGCTGGGTCATCGGCAGCACCTCTTGCGGGCGATTTCGCAAGCGGCCCTGGCCCGGTGCAGCGCTGCGACAGCGCAGGCGGCACCCTCAATCACGAATCTCACAACAGGGCTTTGGACAAGCAAAGGGGTCAAAACGCGGCGCGGAACTT
Source organism: Ideonella sp. (assembly GCF_036277275.1). GTDB lineage: Bacteria > Pseudomonadota > Gammaproteobacteria > Burkholderiales > Burkholderiaceae_C > Ideonella. The sequence goes on from NZ_DASUNH010000123.1 coordinate 1,902, forward strand.
AACATTCTCGCCCAGGCTTGTGGGTTGCCCAGTCGTGACCTGACGCAACAGGCACGGCCCCACCACCCGATCAAACCGGAGGCTTCATGGATACGACCGAGCATTCGCTGGAGAAGCTGTTCGCGCAACTCGGCCTGGCCGACGACATGGAGTCGATCGAGCGCTTCATCGACCAGCATTCACCGCTGGCCGGTGATGTGCTGTTGTGCGACGCGCCGTTCTGGTCCGAATCGCAAGCCGCCTTCCTGCGCAACGCGTGGAAGAGCGACGCCGAGTGGGTGCCGATGGTCGACACGCTCGACACGATGCTGCGCAAGCCGCCGCAGTGAACGCCGCGGCCGGGCGCCGCACTTCACGCGGGCGGCTGTGCCGCCGCCTTCCCCACCAACTGTGCCTCGGTCCACCCGAGCGCGGCCATTTCCGCCACCCGCAGCGGCGCATCGGCCGGCAGCAGGAACTCGTCCAGCTGCGGCGGCTTGATCGCCGTGCCGGACAACATCGCATGCACCTGCCCGCGGTGGTGCGTCTGGTGCATGAACACATGGGCCAGCGTGCTGCCCATGGAGTTGCGATCAATGTGATCGCCGCGGTCCAGCGGCACGGTACGAGCGGCTGCGTCGGCGTCCAGCCCGTCGCACAGCGCGATCAGTTTGTCATCGCTGGCCGCCTGGCGCTGTGCCCATTCGCCTACCGAGCGGCACGGCACAAAGGCGTCGTACTGCGCTGCCATGTCGGCCTCTCCGCGCATGCCGGCGATGTAGTAGATGTCGACGGCGAGGATGTGGTTGAGCGTGGCCGCCAGGCTGGGAAAGAAACTGGTGCGTGGCGCGTGGAAGTCTTCGTCGCTGAGCGCGGCCATCGCCTGCGCCAGCCGGTGATTGGCCAAGCGGTTCGCGCGGGCGCCGGTGCGCAGGTGCTGCAGCCAGGGGTCAATGGACATCGTCGGCGCTCCGGACGGGGTTGCGCGCCGCATTCTGCGCCTGCTGGCACCGATTCCCGCCGATTCATCACCCCGGCGGCAACGGCAGTGCCGTCTCGTACTTCACCTCACGCAGCACGACGTTGGTACGGATGCTGGCCACGCCCTTCAGCTTGAACAGCCGCTCCTGCAGGAAGCGGTCGTAGGCCTTCATGTCGGGCACCACCACCTTGATCACGTAGTCGGCCTCGCCGGTGATGCTGGCGCATTCCATGATCTCGGGGCTCGAAGCGACCAGGCGCTCGAAGTCTTCGACCGCGCCGTCGGTGTGGCGCACCAGCGAGACATAGGCCCAGGCGCAGATCGCGAGGCCCAGCTTCTCTCGGTCCATCAACACCACCTCGCGGCGGATCACGCCGCTTTGCTCCAGCTCCTTCAGCCGGCGCCAGACGGGCGTGGCGGACATGCCCACCGCCTCGGCCAGTTGCTGGGCGCTTTGCCGCCCCTTGCGCTGCAGCGTGTCGATCAGGCGACGGGTCACGCGGTCGAGTTCGATCATTTCCCGATTTGATCACTTTCGAAACGAACTCACTCAAGAACAGCCAATCTGGCGAGCATGGGAAACGACTCTTTCTCGTCAGGGGACGAAAATCAGCGCACTCATTTGCCTGCCGTCAGGTGCCGTATGTCCCAAGTTCCTGCCCTGCGCCCCCCACTGAGGGACTACGCGCTGACCGACAACCTGGCCGCCGCCCAGGGCGCGGTGTTCCTGACCGGCACGCAGGCGCTCGTGCGGCTGCCGCTGATGCAAAAGCGCCTCGATGAACTGGCGGGCCTGGACACCGCCGGCTTCGTCTCCGGCTACCGAGGCAGCCCGCTGGGCATGGTCGACCAGCAGATGTGGAAGGCGAAGAAGTTTCTCGCCGAAGCGAAGGTCAACTTCCTGCCCGCGATCAACGAAGACCTGGCGGCCACCGCCTGCCTCGGCACCCAGCGCGTCGCGCTGGACCCGCAGCGCAACGTCAACGGCGTGTTCGCGATGTGGTACGGCAAGGGGCCGGGCGTCGACCGTGCGGGCGATGCGCTCAAGCACGGCCACGTCTACGGCTCCAGCGCCGAAGGCGGCGTGCTGGTGGTGGCGGGTGACGACCACGGCTGCGTGTCGTCGTCGATGCCGCACCAGAGCGACGTCGCGATGCAGGCCTGGAGCATGCCGGTGCTGCACCCGGCCAACGTGGCCGAGTACCTGGAGTTCGGCCTGTACGGCTGGGCGCTGTCGCGTTTCTCGGGCGCCTGGGTCGGCTTCAAGGCGATCTCGGAAGTGGTCGAGTCGGGCATGACCGTCGATCTCGACGCGATGCCGCTGGATTTCGTCTTACCGGTCGAGTACCAGCCGCCAGCGTCGATCGGCTCCCTGCATGTGCGCTCGGTCGACCTGCCATCGCTGGGCCTGGAAGAGCGCCTGGCCGCCAAGCTCGATGCGGTGCGCGCGTTCGCCAAGGTCAATTCGGTCGACAAGCACATCGTCGCCAGCCCGGCCGCCACGCTGGGCATCGTCACCGTTGGCAAGGCGCACTACGACTTCATGGAGGTGCTGCGCCGCCTCGACCTCGACCCGAACGCGCTGGCCGCCGCCGGTGTGCGCGTCTACAAGGTCGGCCTGGTGTTCCCGCTCGAGCCGACGCGCATGCTCGAGTTCGCGCAGGGCCTCGAAGAGATCCTCGTCATCGAAGAGAAGGCCCCGATCGTCGAGCGCCAGCTCAAAGAGCTGCTCTACGGCCTGCCTGACGGGCAACGCCCGCGCATCGCCGGCAAGACGACACCCGAAGGCGCGCCGCTGCTGTCGGCCCTCGGCGAGCTGCGCCCGTCGCGCATCATGCCCACCGTGGCTGACTGGCTCGCGCGCCTGAACCCGGCACTGGACCGCCGCGACCGCGTGGTCGACTTCCTGATGCCCTCGCTGCTGAGCAACGAGGCCGACGCCGTACGCCGCCAACCCTACTTCTGCTCGGGCTGCCCGCACAACTCGTCGACCAAGGTGCCCGAAGGCTCGCGCGCACTGGCTGGCATTGGCTGCCACTTCATGGCCAGCTGGATGGAGCGCGGCACCTCGGGCCTGATCCAGATGGGCGCCGAGGGTGTCGACTGGGCCGCGCATTCGCGCTTCACGAAGGAGAAGCACGTCTTCCAGAACCTGGGCGACGGCACCTACTTCCACTCGGGCCTGCTGGCGATCCGCCAGGCGATCGCGGCCAACACCAACATCACCTACAAGCTGCTCTACAACGACGCGGTCGCGATGACCGGTGGCCAGCCGGTCGACGGCAAGATCAGCGTGCCCGAGATCGCGCGCCAGGTCGAAGCCGAAGGCGCCAAGCGCGTCGTCATCGTCTCCGACGAGATCGAGAAGCACGACGGCCACCACGGCCAGTTCCCCGCCGGCACCACCTTCTTCCCACGCAGCGAGATGGACGCGGTGCAGCGCGAGCTGCGCGAGGTCGAGGGCGTGACGCTGCTGATCTACGACCAGACCTGCGCCGCCGAGAAGCGCCGCCGCCGCAAGAAGAAGGAATTCCCCGATCCGCCGCGCCGCGTGTTCATCAACCAGGCGGTGTGCGAAGGCTGCGGCGACTGCGGCCAGGCCTCGAACTGCCTGAGCGTGATCCCGGTCGAGACCGACTGGGGCCGCAAGCGCCAGATCGAGCAGAGCTCGTGCAACAAGGACTTCTCCTGCGTCAACGGCTTCTGTCCGAGCTTCGTGACGATCGAAGGCGCGGTGCTGAAGAAGAAGGCCGGCGCGAAGTTCACGCCGGCCGACCTGGCCGCCGAAATCGAGCGCATCGGCGCGCCCAAGCCCTGGGAGTGGACCGGCCCGTTCGACATGCTGGTCACCGGCGTCGGCGGCACCGGGGTCGTCACGGTCGGTGCGCTGATCACGATGGCCGCGCACCTGGAAGGCAAGCAGAGCTCGGTGCTCGACTTCATGGGCTTCGCGCAGAAGGGCGGCGCGGTGCTGAGCTTCGTGCGCGTGGCTCCCACGGCTGATCTGCTGAACCAGGTCCGCATCGACACCCAGCAGGCCGACGTGCTGCTGGCCTGCGACCTGGTGGTCGGCGCCTCGGGCGATGCGCTCGGCACCGTCAAGCACGGCCGCACCGTCGTGCTGGCGAACACCCACGAGATCGCCACCGCGGCCTTCGTGCGCAACCCGGATGCAAGCCTGCAAGCCCGTGCGCTGCTCGCGAAGCTGCGCCACGCTGCCGGCGAGAGCCAAGTCAGCACACTGGACGCGCAAGACCTGGCGCAGCAGTTGATGGGCGACACGATGCCCAGCAACATCGTCATGCTCGGCGCGGCCTTCCAGCGTGGGCTGGTGCCGGTGAGTGAGGCCGCGCTGCTGCGCGCGATCGAGCTGAACGGTGTTGCGATCGAAGGCAACAAGGTCGCGTTCGCGATCGGCCGCCTGGCCGCAGCCGACCCGGCCGCGCTGCAACGCCTGGCCGGTGCGCAAACGGCGGTCGATGCCGGTGCTGGCTTGCTGTTCGGCCCGGCCGGCCTGGTCGAGCGGCGTGTGAAGTTCCTGACCGACTATCAGGACGCCACGCTGGCCGCGCGCTACCGCGCGCTGGTCGACGCGGTGCATGCGCGCGAATCGACCGTCGCCGCCCAAGCCGGCCTCGCCGGCACGCCGCTGACCGATGCAGTGGCGCGCCAGTTCTCGCGCCTGCTGGCGATCAAGGACGAGTACGAGGTCGCGCGCCTGTACACCGACGGCAGCTTCCAGGCGGCACTGGCCGAGCAGTTCGAAGACGCGGGTTCGCTGCGCTTCCACATGGCGCCGCCGCTGCTGTCTCGCCCGGGGCCGGATGGTCGCGCGCGCAAGATGACCTTCGGCCCGTGGATGATGAGCGCCTTCCGCGCACTGGCGAAGGCGCGCCGCATTCGCGGCCGCTGGTTCGACCCGTTCGGCCACACCGAAGAACGCAAGATGGAGCGCGCATTGGCCAGCGAATACGAAGCGTTGTTGCGCGACACGCTGCTGCCGGCGCTCGATGCACGCAACCACGCGAGCGCCGTCGCATTGGCCAAGCTGCCCGAACGCATCCGTGGCTACGGCCACGTGAAACTGGCCAACGTCGCGACCGCGAAGGCGCAGCAGCTCGAACTGCTCAAGCGCTTTGCCGCCGGTGAGGCGCCCGCGCCGACCGCCGTCGCGGCGACGCGCAAGGTCATCGCGATCAGCGAGTTGACGACGAACTGAACTCAGGCCAGCGGCTCGGCGCAGACCACCCGGTCGCGCCCTGCCTGCTTGGCCCGGTACATCGCCGCGTCGGCGCGCTCGATCGCAGCGTCGAGCTCCTGCCCGCGCCGCCATTCGGCCACGCCGAAGCTGCAGCTGATTTTCAAGCCTTGCGGCCAGGCGGCGGTGGTCATCGCCTGCCGCAGGCGCTCCGCCACACGCGCGGCTTCGGCGACCGGGGTGTTCTGGCACAAGAGCACGAACTCTTCCCCGCCCCAGCGCGTCAGCAGGTCGTCGCGCTGCACTTGGTGGCGCACCAACTCGGCCAGGCAGCGGATGACCTGGTCGCCGACCGCATGGCCTTGCGTGTCGTTGACCTGTTTGAAGTGGTCGATGTCGAAGAAGATCAGCGTCGCCGGAAAGAGCTTCGTGTCGCTCTGCCGGGTCTGCCCCAGCAGCGCCTCGGTGAGGCCGTGGCGGTTCAGCGCGCCGGACAACGCGTCGTGCCTCGCCTGTTGGGCCAGGCTCTCGGCCTGCGATTGCAGTGTCGCGTTGAGCTTGCGCAGCGAGGTCTGCAGCGCGGTGCTGTGGCGCAGCCGGCGCCTCGCGGCCAGGCTGTCCAGCACCAGGCAGACGAGCATCGTGCCGCCCCACATGCCGACCAGGCCGAGACCCAGCGTGCCGGCGCTGATCCATTTGCCGCGCAGCTCGATGCGCTCGATGCCGATCGTCTGCAGGCCAGGCTCCACCTTGCCGGCCGTGGCCACCGCGAGGCTGATCGCATGGGTCAGCTCCTGGCCCGACAGTTCCAGCGGCAGCGGATGCTCGTCGACCCACCACGAGGCCACCACGACGCGCGCCAGCGGAAACGCCAGCCCGCCGGGGTAGTGCGACGGCGTGAAGGCAATCTCGTGCACCTTCAGCGAGCCATCATCGCCCTCACGGCTGTAGCGCGGATTGAAGTTGCGGATGAAGACGCGCACCGGCACCCCGGCGGTCGCCGAGTACGCGCTCATCGTCAGGTCCAGCGTGTCGAAGTCGGACAGGTCCAGCCCTTGCGGCGGGGAGCCGAGGACGAACTGCAGCTCGCAGAACGGGTACTGGTAGCCGTTGCCGAGCTCGCACTCCAGCAGCAACCGCTGGTCGTCGCGCCGCAGCCTGGCCACGCTGTCACCACCGTCGAGCGAGCGGTCGTCGGTGACATGCACCGGCCAACGGCTGTTGGCGTCGATGACCAACCGGTGCTCCATGCCCCAGCGGTTCCAGGCCAGCGTGGTCACCGTGATGGCCAGCAAGGCCATCAGCAGCCGGCGCCACCACTGGATCGACATCGCGTCAGCCCGGCTCGGTCGGGGGTCTGGGCATCGATCGGTGCCGTGTCAGAACGGCCCGGACACCAGCCATTGCTCGATCTGCGGCTTGCGGTCGTTGCCCCAGAAGGGCTCGCCGTCGATGAGGAAGAACGGCGCACCGAAGACACCGGCGGCGATCGCCTCGTCGTTGGCGCGCCTCAGTCGCTCCTTCCAGACGGGGTCGTTCCAGGCTTGCTCGGCCGCTTCCGCGTCCAGCCCCGCTTCGGCGGCCAGCGTCTTCAACGCGGTGGGGTCGTTCAGCGGCACCCCGCGCGTGAAATAGGCGCGAAAGCCTGCCCGGGCCCACGCCGCCGCGGCGGCTTCGCCGTCGTGGTCCTTGAGCCACCAGAACACCCGTGCAGCGTTCTGGGTCGGGATCGGAAAGGTCTCCGGCTGGACGTAGGGCACCCGCTCGAACCCGGCCGAACGCTGAAAGTCGCGGAAGGAGTAGTCGCGTTTGATCGGGTACGCCACGGGGCTCTTCAACTCGGCCGCGCTGAAGGTCACGCCCAGCAGGATCGCGTGGCGGCGCACGGTGCGGCCGTGGCGGGCGGCCAGCGCATCGATCCATTCGTTGGCGATGTAGGAATACGGCGACGAGAAGTCGAAAAAGAAGTCGATCGGCGCTTTCATCAGCGCGAAGATACGCCCAAACTGCGTCAATCGCGAACAGGCACGGCCCAAGCGTGAAATCCGTGGGCGGCCTTCAGGGTGGTAACTGGGAAAATCGACGGGCTTTTTGCCGAGGGATACCCACAATGACAGCAACACCCCGCTTCCCCCTTTGGGCGGGCCTGGCCACCACCCTGATGTGCGCCATGGCCACTCCGGCACAAGCCGCAGCCCCGGTGTTGGACAAACTGAGACAGGGCGCCGCGCTCGTGATCGCACACCGCGAGTCCTCGACCCCCTTCTCGTACCTCGACGCCGACAAGAAACCCGTTGGCTACGCGGTCGACGTCTGCCTGAAGCTGGCCGAGGCGGTGAAGAAGGAGCTGGGGCTGAAGACGATGCCCGTGACCTTCAAGATGGCGACACCCGCCACGCGCATCGCGATGATCGAGACCCACGAGGCCGACCTCGAATGCGGCTCGACCACCAACAACGCCGAGCGGCGCCAGAAGGTCGCCTTCACGGTGCCGCACTACATCACCGGATCACGCTTCATGGTGCGCGCCGACAGCATGGTCGAAGAGCTGCACCAGTTCGAAGGCAAGAAGCTGGTTTCGACCAAGGGCACGACGCCGATGAAGGCGCTCGAGCAGGCCAATCGCGAGCGGATGCTGCGCATCAACGTGCTCGAAGCGCCGGACCACGCCAAAGCGGTCGAGATGGTCGAGAAGGGCGTGGCCGATGGCTTCGTGATGGACGACGTGCTGCTCTACGGCCTGATCTCGAGCCGGCCGGACCCGAGCAAGCTGAAGGTCGTCGGCAAGGCGCTGACGATCGAGCCGCTGGCCATCATGCTGCCCAAGGACGACCCGGCCTTCAAGCGCATCGTCGACGACGAGATGAAGCGCCTGATCCGCAGCCGCGAAGCGCACGCGCTGTACGAGAAGTGGTTCGAGAAGCCGATCCCACCGAAGGGCACGTCGCTGAACCTGCCGATGAACTACCTGTTGCGGGACTTCTGGAAGTACCCCACCGACGTCGTGCCGTTCTGATGGACCCCCACGGCCCCTCCCGGGGCCTGCCCCCCGAGGGGGCTCGCGCAGCGGACCGGCAAAGCCGGATCCGCGCACGCCACTTGGAGTGAGCGGGCGCTGCGCGCGCTCAGTGAACACGTCAGCGCGTTGGTGGCCAAGCGGAGACGAGATTGGGCAGGAAGCACTCTGCCACCCGCAGCGCCTGCCCGGCGCGGTGAAACACCGAATGCCGCATCCACAGGCCTCGGGCAGGCAGCGGCTGCTCGGTGGCCCGCAGCCAGGTCCGCGCGATCGCGCGCGCCGAGGGGTCTGAGATCGGCAGCCATTGCCATTGCATCGGCGTCCTGCGGATCTCGCTGCGGCTGAACAGCAGTTGCGCCAGCGGCCGCGTTCCCAAACCCTGGATCGCGCGCCAAGCGCCGTGCGCCGCCTGGATCGAGGTCACCGAGCGTGCGAAGACCAGCGGGGCGCCGTCGCCGCACAGGATCACCTCGCGCGCGAGCAGCGGCGCGTGCGCGGGCAAGCCGAGCGAATCGTGTTCACCGGGCCACGCAGGTGCCCTGCCCTGCTGCAGCACGCGCACGCTGAACGGCGGGTGCGCACGCGCCAATCGCGCGGACAGCGAGCCGGTCGCTGCGACCCACGCCGCGACCGGCGCCCTGGCGGGCTCGCGCCTCACGCGAGCGCGCGGCCAATCAGGATCTTCTGGACTTCCGAGGTGCCTTCGTAGATCTGCGTCACGCGCACGTCGCGGTAGATGCGCTCGACCGGGAAGTCGCTGACGTAGCCGTAGCCGCCATGCACCTGGATCGCCATCGAGCAGACCCGCTCGGCCATTTCGCTGGCAAACAGCTTGGCCATCGCCGCTTCCTTCAGGCAGGGCTGGCCAGCGTCCTTCAGGCTCGCGGCATGCCAGATCAGCTGGCGTGCGGCCTCGATCTGTGTGGCCATGTCGGCCAGCTTGTGCTGGATCGCCTGGTGCTCGAAGATCGGCTGGTTGAAGGCCACCCGCTCCTTCGAATATTTCAGCGCCGCCTCGAACGCCGCACGGGCCATGCCGACGCTTTGCGAGGCGATGCCGATGCGGCCACCTTCGAGCCCCGACAACGCGATCTTCAGGCCCTGGCCTTCGTCGCCCAGCCGATTGGCGGCCGGGATGCGGCAGTTCTCGAACAGGATCTGCGCCGTGTCCGAGCTGTGCTGGCCCATCTTGTCTTCGATGCGCGCCACCGTGTAGCCCGGCGTGTTGGTCGGCACGACGAAAGCGCTGATGCCCTTCTTGCCGGCCGCCTTGTCGGTCACCGCCATCACGATCGCGACATCGCCGTTCTTGCCCGAGGTGATGAACTGCTTGACGCCGTTGAGCACGTAGTCGTCGCCATCGCGTACGGCCATGGTCCTCAAGCCACCGGCCTCGGAACCCACGTGCGGCTCGGTCAGGCAGAACGCACCCAGCATCTCGCCACGCGCCAGCGGCTTCAAGAAGCGTTGTTTCTGCTCCTCGTTGGCAAACGCCATCAGGATCGAGCAGACCGGGCAGTTGTTGACGCTGACGACCGTCGAAGTGCCGCCATCACCGGCCGCGACCTCTTCGAGGATCAGCGCCAGCGCCAGGTAGTCCAGCCCGGCGCCGTCGTACTCGGTCGGCACGGCCACGCCGTAGCAACCCAGCTCGGCCAGGCCCTTCAGCTCGGCGGCCGGGAAGTGATGTTCCTTGTCCCAGCGCGCGGCATGTGGCGCGATCTGGTCTTGCACATAGGCGCGCACGGCGTCTTGCACCGCGCGGTGGTCTTCGTTGAGCAACATGGGGACGGTCTTTCGAATTCTTACCAGGCCAGCGGCTGGCCGTCGTGGTTCAGGAAGGCGCCGTTGTCGGCCGGCGTCAGCGCGGCCAAGGTGCGGCGTAAGTCGCGGGCGCTGTCGTTGACATCGAGGTCGGCGTCACTGCCGCCCATGTCGGTGCGGACCCAGCCCGGATGCAGCGCGACGCAGATCGCTTTGCCCGCTAGCGCGAACGAGGCGTCTTTCAGCACCGAGTTGACCGCGGCCTTCGAAGCGCGGTAAAGCCAGCCGCTGCCATTGGCACGCAGGCCCATCGAGCCCATGCGCGACGAGATCACGCCCAGGCGCGCACCGTCGGCCAAGGCGTCGACCAGCTGCGGGATCACACGCATCGGGCCCAGCACGTTGGTGCGCATCACCTGGTCGAAGTCGGCTTCGGTCGGCGTTTCGAGCCCGTTGGTGCGCGGGCCGTAGACGCCGGCGTTGACAACCACCGTGTCGAAGATCTCGCCGTCGATCTGCCAGGCCAGGCCTGAGGCACTGGTGGCGTCCGTCACATCCAGCTTCAGCACGCGCGCGCCTTCGGAGCGCAGCAACTTCAGGCCATCTTCGCTGCGCGCGGTGGCGAACACGCGTGCGCCGTCGGCCAGGTACTGGCGCGTGAGCTCAAGGCCAAGGCCACGTGACGCGCCGATGATCAGGACATTCATGAGGGCTTCAGTGGCGTTCGGCGAGCGCCAAGCGCACAGCCAGGAAGGAGAAGAGTCCGGCGCCGCCAAGATTGAGCGCCCGGCCCACGCCGGGCCGCGCCGGCAGGTGCCGCGCCAGCGCCGTCAGCAGCACCAGCGCAAGCGAGAACAGCCCGCCCTGCGCGACGAACCATAGGCCCAGGAACATGAAGGCCAGCGTCTTGTGCGATGCGTCGGCATCGATGAACTGCGGCAGCAGCGCAAGGTAGAAGAGCGCCACCTTGGGATTGAGGGCATTGGTCAGGAAGCCCTGCCACACCCCGCGTGCGAACGAGGGCGGCACCTCCGGCTCGGAGGTGTCATCCGACGCACTGCGCGCCAAGCCCGACCGCGCCATGCCCCAGGCCACGTACAGCAGGTAGGCCGCGCCGACGAGCTTGACGACCGTGAAGGCCTCGGCCGACGCCGCCAACAGCGCCGCGAGCCCGAAAGCCGCGGCGAAGGTGTGGAACACGCACCCGAGGTTGATACCGAGCACCACGGCCACCCCCTGCCGCCAGCCCGCGCGCAATGTGGTGCCCACCGTCAGCGCCATGTCGACACCCGGTGTCGCGTTCAGCACGAACACCGTGGCCGCAAAAAGGAGAAGGTCGTGGGTGCCCAGCATGGTTCAGAGCAATTCCACAGCCATCGCAGTGGCTTCGCCACCACCGATGCACAGCGCCGCGCAGCCGCGCTTCAGGTTGCGCTTGCGCAGCGCTCCCAGCAGCGTGACGACGATGCGCGCGCCCGAAGCGCCGATCGGGTGGCCCAGCGCGCAGGCGCCGCCGTGCACGTTGACGATCTCGTGCGCGATCTTGAACTCGGCCATCGCAGCCATCGTGACGGCAGCGAAGGCTTCGTTGACCTCCCACAGGTCGACCTGGCCTGGCGTCCAGCCGGCCTTCTTCAAGGCCTTGTCGATCGCACCGGCCGGCGCGGTCGAGAACCACTCGGGCGCTTGCGCGTGCACCGCGTGCGACGCGATGCGGGCGATCGGCTTGGCGCCGAGCTTGGCGGCGGTCGACTCGCGCATCAGCACCAGTGCCGCGGCGCCGTCGGAAATGCTCGATGCATTGGCAGCGGTGATCGTGCCGTCTTTCTTGAACGCCGGCTTCAGGCCGGGGATCTTGTCGAGCTTGGCCTTGAAGGGCTGCTCGTCGAACTTGATCACGGTGTCGCCGGCCTTGCCAGGCAGCGTGACCGGGGCCATTTCCCAGTCGAAGCTGCCGTCTTCGTTGGCCTGCTTGGCGCGGGTCGTCGAGGCGATCGCGAACTGGTCTTGCGCTTCGCGGCTGAAGTTGTACTTGGCGACGCAGGCTTCAGCGAACACGCCCATGGCCTTGCCGCGCTCGTACGCATCTTCCAGGCCATCCATCGCCATGTGGTCGAACATCTGCGTGGCGCCGTACTTCACGCCCTTGCGCGCGAACATCAGGTGCGGCGCGTTGGTCATGCTTTCCATGCCGCCAGCGACCATCACGTCGGCGGTGCCGGCCAGCAGCATGTCGTGCGCGAACATCATCGTGCGCATCGCCGAGCCGCACATCTTGCTCATCGTGACGGCGCCGGTCGAGTCGGGCAGGCCGGCGCGGCGCATGGCCTGGCGCGCGGGCGCCTGACCCTGGCCGGCCATCAGGCAGTTGCCCATCAGCACCTCGTTGATCGCGTCGCCCGGCACGCCGGCGCGCTCGACAGCGGCCTGGATGGCCACGGCGCCCAGCTCCCAGGCAGCCAGTGAGGCGAAGTCGCCGAGCAGGCCGCCGATGGGCGTGCGCGCGGCAGAAGCGATGACGATGGAATCGGCCATGGTGGGCTCCTTTTCGGGTCTACAGGATGGTCAGAAATGTGCGGCGTGCCGGGCGCCGCCGCTGCTGCCCCGTCGCTGCGCGGAGAAGCGGCGCTCGGGGTCGTACGGAAAAACATCGTGCACATGGCCGGCGGCAATGCGCTCTTTGTGAGCCTGCCAGAAGCCCGCATCGAGCAGGTCGGCGTGGTGTTTCATGAACACCTCGCGCACCGCCTGGTTGCCGAGCAGGAACGGGCCAAAGGTCTCGGGGAACACATCGTGCTTGCCAACCGAGTACCAGACTTCGCCCGACATCTCTTCTTCTTCGTTGCGCGCCTGCGGCACGCGGCGGAAGTTGCAGTCGGTGATGTACTCGATCTCGTCGTAGTCGTAGAACACGACCTTGCCGTGGCGGGTGACGCCGAAGTTCTTCCACAGCATGTCGCCGGGGAAAATGTTGGCGGCCACCAAGTCCTTGATCGCGTTGCCGTATTCGATGACCGCGTGCTCGGTCTGCTGTGGCGTCGCGTCCTGCAGGAAGATGTTCAGAGGGATCATGCGCCGCTCGATGTAGACGTGTTGCAGGATCACCTCGGTCTGGCCGTCGCCGTCGCGGTCGGAGATTTCGAGCAGGCTGGGGCAGAACTTCTGCAACTCGTCGATCAGCTCGTCTTCGAAGCGCGAGCGCGGGAAGGCCACATTGCTGAACTCGAGCGTGTCGGCCATGCGACCGACGCGGTCGTGCTGCTTGACCAGCAGGTACTTGCGCATGATCTGCTCGCGCGTCGTGTCCTTCTGCGGCGGATAGTAGTCCTTGATGACCTTGAACACGAACGGGAAGCTCGGCAGGTCGAACACCAGCATCACCATGCCCTTGATGCCGGGGGCAATGCGCAGCTTGTCCGAGCTGTGGCGCAGGTGGTTCAGGAAGTCACGGTAGAACAGGTTCTTGCCGTGCTTCTGCAACCCGATCGCGTTGTACAGCTCGGCGCGCGGCTTGCGCGGCATCAACGAGCGCAGGAACTGCACGTAGGCCGACGGCACCTCCATGTCGACCAGGAAGTACGCTCGCGCAAAGCTGAACAGCAGCAGCAGGTCGTCCTCGCCGAACAGCGCGGTGTCGATGATCAGCTGGCCGGATGACGCCTGCCCCGTGACGCCTTCGGCGTCGGCCCCCGGGGGGCTGTCCGCCGACTTGGGGCGGCCCGGCGTCGGCTCGGTGTGCAGGATCGGCAACGCGAACGGCAGCTCGGAGAAGCCATTGACGATCTTGCCGACCGCGTAGGCGCCCTTGTTGCGGTAGAACAGGCTCGACAGCACCTGGATCTGGAAGTTCGCGCGGGGGCGGAAGTCGCCCAGCGCCTTGAATACTGCGGCCAACACCTGGTCGACATCCCGGCCCAGGTCCTCGAACTCGCACGCCAGCTGGAAGTTGGTGATCATGCGCAGCACCGCATCGCGCAGGTTCTCGCGCGTCGGGTAGTAGGCGCGGTAGGTCGGCGTCGCGGCGGGTTCGTCGTTCTCGATGTACTCGGTCGAGACGGCGGGGCGCACGAAGATGAAGTCGTTGTGGAAGTAGCTGCGGTGCAGGATCTTCGTCGTCACCGAGTTGAAGAAGGTCTCGGCGCACTCGGGCTGGTGATGGTTGATCAGCAGGCCGATGTAGTGCAGCTTGACCTGCTGCCAGACGTCCATCGACAGGCCGCTGGCCATGAATTCGTTCTGCAGCCGCTCGGCGTTTTCTTCGACGCGCCGGTCGTAGAACTCGATCCGCTCTCGCTGCGCTCGCTGCTGGCCATGCCAGTCGGCCTGTTCGAAACGCTGCTTTGCGGTGCGGCTGGCTTCGCGGAACAGGCGGTAGTGCTTGTTGAAGCCATCGAGCATCGCGTGCGCGATGTCGAAGGCGCGGCTGTCGGTGAGCTGCTGCGGGAACATCGTCGGCGCACGCGGTTCAGGCCATCACCGTGTAGCGGGCGTGGATGCCGGCCAGCGCGGCCTCGTAGGCCACTTCCACATCGGCGGCTCCGGCGACTGTCATCGACAGGTCCTGCAGCAGCCCGTTGTGCAGCCCGTAGACCCAGCCGTGCACGACCACCGTCTGGCCGCGGCCCCAGGCGTCTTGCACCACCGTGGTGGTGCAGACGTTGCGAGCCTGCTCCAGCACGTTCAACTCGACCAGCGCGTCGACCTGCACCGCCGAATCGACCTGGTTCAGCCAGGCGCGGTGCTGGTGGCGCACATCCTGCACGTGGCGCAGCCAGTTGTCGGCGAGCCCGACGCGCCAGCTGTTCATCGCCGCCTTGACGCCACCGCAGTTCGAGTGGCCGACGACGATGATGTGCTGCACCTTCAGGCTGTCGACCGCGTACTGGATCACCGACAGCGCGTTCAGGTCCGAATGCACCACGACGTTGGCGACGTTGCGGTGCACGAACAGCTCGCCCGGCAGCAGGTCGACCAGCTCGTTGGCCGGCACCCGGCTGTCGGCGCAGCCGATCCACAAATATTGCGGCGTCTGCTGACTCAGCAGGCGGGTGAAGAAGCCCGGCTCGCGGGTCTCGGTCTCTTCGGCCCAACGGCGGTTGTTGTCGAACAGTTCGGTCAGCTGGGTGGACATGGGCAGACAGTGGCAGCGGAAGTTGGCGCCAGTGTACGAAGGCGGTCAGCCGCCTTGGCCGCGGCTTGATCCGGCCGGATGGCGCTCAATTGACGTTTACGTAAACGTCAATCATAGCGGCCCCGGATTACCGCAGCGGCTTGGGCGGCCAATCGTCCCAGCCGGTGCCGGCCTGCGCGCGGCGGCGACAGTTCGGTGCCGGCGTGCGATCGGCCGGCCGGTCGTGCCAGGTGGCCACCGCCCGCTCGTTGTCGAACTGCACCAGCACGCCTTCGGTGGCGCCCCAGGCCGGGCCTGCTTCTGCGCTCAGCACCGCCGGCCGCCAGGGCTCGCTGTCCAGGTGCGGGCAGAAGGTGCCGGGCAGCCAGCCCAGGCCTTCGCGCACGCCACCACCCGGCACGCTGTCGGTGACATAACGCTCGAACCAGCAGTTCGCACCGGCACTGATGCCCGCCAGCACCGTGCCATCTTCGTAGGCCTCACGCAGCGCCAGGTCGAAGCCGAACTCTCGCCAGACAGCGACCATCGCCACGGTGTTGCCGCCGCCGACGAAAACCAGATCCGCCTCTCTCACGGCTGCCGCGTAGTCGCGATCCATGTCGAAGGGGAAGAACGCGAGGCAGTCGGGCTCGCAGTCGAGCTTCGAGAAGGCGCGCAGGAAGCGCAGCTGGTACAGCTCGCGGTCGCCGCTCGCCGTGGCGATGAACAACACCTTTGGCCGCACCCGCCCGGGCCGAACGAGCGAAAGCAGGTAGCGCTCCTGCCACAGGCCATAGTCTTCGACCGAAAAGCCCCCACCACCGATGGCGACGAGGCGCCGTGCAATCGATGGACCGGTCATATCAGTTGGCCGAACGCGCCGGCGTCTTCGCGGCGCGGACCCGCACCGAAGGCTTCCCGGCCGTGGGTTTGGCGGACACCTTGGCCGGCGCCTTGATCGCCCCGATCAGCGCTCGGCAGCGCGCCTCGTGCTGCTCGATCTCGGCCAGAGTGACCTGGATGTCTTCGAGTTGCTGCTCCAGCTGGCGCCGGTGGTCTCCCAGCACGACCAGGAAGGCTTCGAGCTGGGGCCGCTCGTCGCTGCCCGACTCGTACATGTCGACCAGCTGCTTGACCTCCTGCAGCGACAGCCCAAGCCGTTTGCCACGCAGCGTCAATTTCAACCGGGTGCGATCGCGATGCGTGTAGACGCGGTTGCGGCCGGCGCGTGCGGGCTCCAGCAGGCCCACGTCTTCGTAGAAGCGGATTGCGCGCGGCGTGATGTCGAACTCCTGCGCCAGCTCGGTGATCGTGAAGGTGGGCGCGACATCCGCCGGGGTGGCGGGCGTCGGCTTCGAGCGCGCGGATGCAGCCATGGTTAGACTTGACGTTAACGTAAACGTCAGTCTACGCGACTCGGTCGCACCCCATCGATGAGCAACCCCAGCGAAAGCGCGTTGAACTACCCCTTGGGCGAGCAACTGCCCGCCATCGGCGAGGCGATCGAACTGGCATCCGGCGTGCGCTGGCTGCGCATGGGCCTGCCGTTTGCGCTGGACCACATCAACCTGTGGCTGCTGCGGGACGAAGACGCCAACGGCCGCCAAGGCTGGGCCATCGTCGACTGCGGCATTGCCAACGACGCGACCCGCGCGGCCTGGGAGCAGGTCTTTGCTACGGCGCTGGACGGCCTGCCTGTGCTGCGCGTGATCGTGACCCACATGCACCCGGACCACATCGGCCTGGCCGACTGGCTGTGCCAGCGCCACGTCTGCCGCTTGTGGGTCAGCGCGACCGACTGGAACGCCGCGCGATTGGCCAGCCAATCGACCACCAGCTTCGGTGGCGAGAGCGCGGCGCGCTTCTTCGCCAGCCATGGCCTGACCGACCCCGGGGCGCTGGCAGCCGTGCGCGACCGGCGTGACTACTACGCGTCGATGGTGCCTTCGGTGCCGACCGCGTACCGGCGCCTGATGGACGGCCAATCGCTGCGCATCGGGCCGCATGAGTGGCAGGCGATCGTCGGCTATGGCCACGCGCCAGAGCACATCGCGCTGTATTCGCGCAGCCTGGGCGTGCTGATTTCGGGTGACATGGTGTTGCCACGCATCTCGACCAACGTCAGCGTGATCGACCTCGAGCCCGAGGCTGACCCGTTGCCGCTGTACCTGCAGTCGATCCGACGCTTTCTGGCGCTACCGGCCGACACGCTGGTGCTGCCATCGCACGGCAAGCCATTCAAGGGCCTGCATGCACGCATTGCCCAGCTCGAAGCCCATCACGACGACCGCCTGGCCGATGCCTTGGCGGCTTGCCGCGAGCGGCCAATGAGCGCCGCAGATCTGCTGCCGGTGCTGTTTCGCCGGCCGCTTGATTGGCATCAAACCACCTTCGCGATGGGCGAATCGCTGGCGCACCTGCATGCGCTGCAAAGCCGCGGCGAGTTGCATGCTCAACGAGGAGCTGACGGCATCTGGCGCTTTGGTGCGCCGAGCACCGCCGCTGTCACACGGACGTAAAAAAAGGCCGGTCGGCATGGCCGACCGGCCTTCGGGTTCACGGTATCGCCGTTCGATCCTCCCTGGACCGTCCCTATCGCTCACACGTGCTGACAGCGAATGGGTGAACTGTGCCTGCGATGCCGGGCACCGGCCATCCCCCATTGGGGGGAGCCTTCTTGGGAAAAGCACGGCGCTGGTGTGCCATCTCCCGATGATTGTGCGGTGTAGGGCCTTGTTGGCTGCCTGGCTACGCGAAAACCGGCAGCACCGGGTCACGCAGCTGCGCCTTGCGGTCTTCGAGGTCGGGGATCACCGAGCGCACCACGTCCCAGAACGCAGCGCTGTGGTTCATCTCACGCAAATGGGCCAGCTCATGGGCGACCACGTAGTCGATCACCGGCAGCCCAAAGTGGACCAGCCGCCAGTTCAGGTGGATCGAGCCATCGGCAGACGCACTGCCCCAGCGCGTCTGCGCTGAACTCAGGCGCAACCGCGCCACGCGCACGCCCAGCTGCGGCGCGAAATGCGCGCAGCGCTCTTCGAAGATGCGGCGGGCCTGGCGCTGCAGCCAGCTCTGCACCACGTCGCAGATCTGTGCCGGCTGGGCCGCCTGAGGCAGACCGATGTGCAGCGTCAGCTTCGGCACCCCCGGCAACGCGTCGGCGGAGGCGTTCAGCACGGCACCCGCCACCCGCGGGTCCAGCACCAGGATCACCGTCTCGCCGAGGAAAGGCAGCGTCGCGCCATCGCGCCATTCGACCCGCGCCGCTTCGACGCGGCGCTGGCGATCGCGCTGCTCGGCCAGTTTGCGCAAGATCCAGCTCGACTTCTCACGCAATGCTGCCTCGATCTCGCCTTGCCCGACCCAGCGCGGCGCACTGACGGCCAGGCCCTCAGGCCCGACGGTGAAACCGATCGACTTGCGCCGCGCCCGCCGCAGCAGGTAGGCAACCTGGCATTCGCCGAGGCGAATCTCGCGGTCGGCGCGCGGGTGGCGGTGCGTCATCGGGGCGGGGGCGTCCCGCACCGGCGCCGGTTCGGGACGCACGTCCGGCTCGAGGTTGTCGCGGGCGTTGGCGTGCGGCGCTCCAGCGGTGGCCGCCAGCGGTGGTGGCTCAGCGTCAAACAGCGACAGCTGTTCGGGCGTTTCGGCGGCAGACCTGCGCGACATGAGCGCACATTTTAGGGGCCCGTTGGCGCAGCAGGCACGCGCCGTGCTCCGAATTCACGCCACCGATGTTCAAGCTTTGTAGGCCTCGGGGTCCAGCCGACGCATCTCGGCCTCGATCCAGGTTTCGACCTCGCGCATCAGCTCGTCGGGCTCGCGGCCTGCGGTCGCGATGGGCTTGCCGATCGAGATGTCGATCACCCCGGGGCGCAGCAGAAAACTCTTGCGCGGCCAGCATCGGGCCGAGGTCACCGCGATCGGCACCACCGGCGTGCCGGTGGCCGCGGCCAGCCGCGTCGCGCCGGACTTGTAGACGCCCTGCTCACCACGCGCGATGCGGGTGCCTTCGGGGAACATGATGACCCAGTTGCCCTGCTCCATGTAGCGCTTGCCTTGCTCGGCCACCTTGTTCCAGGCCTGGGCGCGCTTGCTGCGGTCAATGTGGATCATGTCCAGGCTGCCGATGGCCCAGCCGAAAAACGGGATCCACAGCAACTCGCGCTTGAACACGTAGCACAGCGGGTGCGGCATCAGCATCGGGTAGGCGAAAGTCTCCCAGGTCGACTGGTGCTTCGACGCCAGCAGCACCGCGGCGTGCTTGTCGGCCGCCGTGGGCACGTTGTCCATGCCCTGCACCCGCCAGCGCACGCCGCAGATGATGCGCGCGCCCCAGATCGCCGTGCCCAGCCACCGTGCGCAGACCCAGTACAGCGGCGTGCCGCGAACGAAGATCGACATCAGCACGACGAATGTCGCCCACGGGATCACCGTGACG
>NZ_DASUNH010000124.1:0-34053 GCF_036277275.1 Ideonella sp.
GTTCTTCAAGCGATGGGTCGGGTCGCGAAAGGTCGCCGATTCTGGCCCCGGATGATGTCGGCCTCAGACCTCAGACGAAACCGCGCCAATGCTCGGGCCGCACCATCCGCGTCGCGTAGGTGGCGCCGACGTGCTGGATCAGCGGGATGTGGTCGATCGAGTCCATCACCTGCACCGTCTTCGGGTCGACATCGGCCAGGCCGAGCGCGTCGAGCCCGGCGCGGCTGACGTCGGGGTCGTAGCGCAGGTAGCTGAACTGCTTCGGGCAGGTCGAGTTGGTGGCGGCCCCGGCCAGGCTGACCAGGTCGCCGACCTCATGGTCCAGCTCTCCGCCGTGGCGGCAATCGCCGAGCACGCGGCAGGCCATGTCCCAGCCGGCGCTGGCGGCGTTCATCAACGCACCGGGGATGTTCTTGGCGTGGTCGAGCAGCCACAGGTCGTCGGCCTGCAGGTCCGGCCGCGCCCGGGCCGCGCCACCGGTGCCGACGGAGACGATCAGCAGCTGGTCGGGGCCGGTCTGCCAATTCACCTGGAAGGGCCGGGCGGTGATCATCTGGAAGGCCAGGAAGGCGGGGTTGTTGTAGGTCGTGACCCCGCCGTCGACGAAGACGAACTGGTGCTCCTTGTCGCTGCCCTGGCCGAGCGTGACGACCTCGGGGGGGAAGAACGTCGGTGCGGCGGTGCTGGCACGCACCAGCTGCCACAGCGGCAGGTGCAGGTTGCAGTCGGGCCGCGACAGCTGGTTGTACTTGGCGCGCGGGTGGTTGCTGACCGGCCACGGTGAATCGGTCGTGTGGTTGCGCAGCACCATCATCAGCAGCGTGCGCAAACCCGGGTCGCCGAGCGTGGCGGGGCTGGCATCGGTGGGGTGACCGAGCGCTCGGTTCAGCTCCGTTTTCAGCTTCGCCGCCAGCGGCTCGTCTTCGTAGCTGTACTTCAGCCGGTTCAGCAGGCTGGCCTTGTGGAACATCTCCTGGCCGCTGTCGACATAGAAGCGGCGGATCTGCGCCGTGCTCATGCCGGCCGAGATGCAGGCCGCGACGATCGCGCCGGTCGAGGTGCCGCAGCAGAAGTCGAACCAGTCGGCCAGCACCAGCTGCGGCCGGCCGGTCTGTTCGCGCAGCTCGGCCTCCATCCGGGCCAGGATCTCGACGCTGATCAGGCCGAGGATGCCGCCGCCGTCGCAGGCGAGGATCTTCTTCGGGCCGGGTGCATCCAGGCGTTGCAGCAGAAGGGTGCTCATCTCGGTCTCCTGGGTCTTGTTCGGTGCCGGCGCATCGTGGACGGCGAACCGGGCGCCGATCATGCGCCACAAGCCGGCAGGCTGCGCCCGCCAGGGGCGCACAGCGCCTTGTCGAACCAGATCTCGAAGGTGTCGGTGGCCGGCTGGGCGCGGCGCAGCACGGCCAGTTCGGCCGGCGCGCCGACGGCCTCTTCGAGCGCGCGTTGGCACCAGCGCGCGAGGTCGGGGTCGCTGGCGCCTTGCGCGCGCAGGCTGGGCTTGGCGGGGGCGCGCGCCTCGCCGATCAGCTCGATGCCCGGCGTCACGTAGCCGGCGGCGATCAGGCGCTTCGCCAGGGCCTGCGCGATCGGGCGCTGGCTTTCGCGCGCGATCTGAAGGTAGGCGACCGGGCGGCGTTGCGCGCTGCGCGCGAGCGCGTCCGCCAGCCGCGCCGATGCATCGGCCGTGGCGCTGGCCAGAGGCGACGCGGCCAGCTCACCGAGCAGGCTTTGCAGCGGGGCCTGCACCTCACGCAGTGAAGACGGGCTGGCGCGCTCGAGCAAGGCGAGGGTTGCCGTCAGCCCCTGGCGGGTGGTCTCGGCCTGCGGCGCACTGCGCAACGCGCGGCGCGCCTGCGCAACGGCCGATGGCAGTGCTTCGGCCGCACTGGCCGGGTCCAACGTCAGCGAGGTGCTGGCGGCCAGGCGGGCGTCACGGTCGGCGCTGAACAGGGCTTCGCTGCGGCTGTGAGCGGCCTGCGCCACCGCGGCCGGCGCCGGCACGCGCTGGCGCAGCGCGATCACCGCGGTCGGCGGAGCCGGCGGCCGCAGCGGTTCGACCACCCGGTCGGGCACGCCGGCGCCGCTGCCTGTCCCGCCGGGGGCCGTGCCGCCGACGCTGGCGGGTGGCCGCGGCGGCAGGGTGTCGTCGATGCGCACCGGCGCCGGGCCAGGGCCCGCGCCACCTGTACCGGCGGTGGTCCCGGCCTCGGCGACCTCCACCGAGCGGGTCACCGCCGCTGCCGTGTCCGTCTGGCTCAGCAACGCCAACTGGTTGCGGGCGATCACCCGCTGCGCGCCGTCCAACCGGTCCGCGGTGTCCAGCGCTTGCTGGAAGTGCTGGCGCGCATCGGCGCGCAACGCCTCCAGCAGTTCACCGCTCGGCGGCGGGCTGCCGCGCAGCATCAACTGCGCATACAGGTGGGCGAGAAAGTAGTGCGCGGTGGCCAGGCCAGCGTCCAGCTCGATCGCGCTGTGGTATTGGCTTTGGGCGCTCTCCAGCCGCGGTGGGCTGGCGAAGTGGTCTTCCAGCGCCTGGCCGAGATGGCCCAATGCTTCGGCACGGTTCAGGCGCTGCCAGCCCACCAGGCCCAGGCCGACCGCGGCAGCGGCCCCGGCGGCGCCGAGCCCCCACACCAGGCGGCGGCGCCGCCGACGGCGGCCCAGCGTGTCTTCGCCAGCCAGCTGTGCCAGCGTCGCCTGGCGGGCGCTGGCGTCGGCGTGCACGTCGCGTGGGCCGGCCTTCTCCAGCCGCTGGCGCACCTGGTTGACCAGCGCCAGGCAGGCCTCATCGTCGGGATCTCCGTCCCAGTCGAGCAGGTCCAGCGTGTGCAGCGTGCCGAAGCCCAGCGGCAGCTCGACCGGGCTGATGCGCACCGGTACCAGCTTGCCCATGTCGCGCGCCCGGCCCGACTCGTCGCGCACGAAGTCAGATCGCACCGAGGCCGCCGACCACAGCACGATCGCCACCGGCGCGACGCGCAGGTTGTGTTCGATCTCGGCCGCGAAATCGCCACCACCGGTCAGCTCACGGTCCCACCAGACGTCGATGCCCCGCCGCTGCAGCGCCTGGGCGAGGGCCAGTGCGGTATCGCGGTCTTCGCGGGCATAACTGATGAACAGGTCGGGCATCGTGACACGACGTTGTCGAACCGGTCACAGCATCGCCGCAAAGCGGCCGCGCCGCAAGGCAGGGCCGACGCCGGGGCAAGGGGTGTGGCATCCCCAAGGCGGGGGATGCCTCGAACTTCAGGCCGGGACTTCGGTGTCGACCGGCAGCGCGCGCAGCAGCTCGAAGGCGCCGCCTTCGCCGAGCGGCGCCGCGTACAGGTA
Source organism: Ideonella sp. (assembly GCF_036277275.1). Classification (GTDB taxonomy): domain Bacteria; phylum Pseudomonadota; class Gammaproteobacteria; order Burkholderiales; family Burkholderiaceae_C; genus Ideonella. The sequence goes on from NZ_DASUNH010000124.1 coordinate 3,334, forward strand.
GCCCTGGCCGCGGCGGCAGCCGAGCTGGTGCAGCGCGTGTGCCTGCGCGGCGGTTTCGATGCCCTCGGCGATGACATCGGCGCCGATCGCCGCCCCGATCGCCACGATCGCGCGGGCGATCGCATCGCCCCGTGCGGCGCCCGTCAGACTGCGCACGAAGGCGCGGTCGATCTTCAGCGTCGTGATCGGGAAGCTGTCCAGGTAGGCCAGCGACGAGTAGCCGGTGCCGAAGTCGTCGATCGCGAGGCCGAAGCCGGCGCTGCGCAAGCGGCCCAGCCGGCCCAGCATCAGCTCGGTCCGGTCGACCAGCAGCGATTCGGTCAGCTCCAGCTCGACCGCACCGCTGGGCAGCCCGCTGCTGGCGAGCATGCCGATCAGGCGGTCGATGGCCTCGTCGCTGGCCAGTTGGCGGGCCGACAGGTTCACGCTCATCTGCAGCCGCGGGTGAATCTTGCGCCACTGGACGAGGCGGGCGCTGGCCTCTTGCAGTACCCATTCGCCGATCGGCTCGATCACGCCGGTGGCCTCGGCCAGCGGAATGAACTCGACCGGGCTGATCAGCCCCAGCGTCGGGTGGCGCCAGCGCAGCAGCGCTTCGAAGCCGAAGACCACCGGCGCGTTGCCGTCGACGTCGTGGGCCGACGCCATCAGTACCTGCGGCTGGTAGACCAGATGCAGCTCGCCGCGGTCGTGGGCGCCGTCCAGCGCCTGCTCGAGCTGCTGGCGACGGCTCGGCGGCTCGCTGCCGCCGGCGTGGTAGAGCCAGTAGCGGTTCTTGCCACGCTCCTTGGCGCGGTACATCGCGCTGTCGGCGTGCCGCATCATGCTGTCGCGGTCGTCGGCATCGTCGGGGTACAGGCAGGCGCCGATGCTGGCCGAGACCTGCGCGCCGCGCTGGTCGGACAACCGGTACGGCGCGGCCAGCACTTCGACCAGCTTGGCGGCCACCGCCTCGACCTGGGCGATGTGGATGTCGTCGTCGATGATGACCGCGAACTCGTCGCCGCCCAGGCGGCACACGCCGTCGCTGCGGCGCAGCGTGTCCGTCAGGCGGCGGCCGACCTCTTTCAGCAGTTCGTCGCCGCGGTCGTGGCCGAGCGTGTCGTTGACCTGCTTGAAGCCGTCCAGGTCGATGTAGATCAGCGCGCAGCGGCCCTGCTCGCGGGCCGCGCGATCGACCGCCGCGTCGATGCACTCGAGGAAGTAGTGCCGGTTGTGCAGCCCCGTCACCGGGTCGAAATAGGCCAGGTCGTTCAGCCGCACCTCGGCCTGGCGGCGCTGGTGCAACTCGTGGTTGAGCCGCTCGTCGCGCTGCTGCAGCTGGCTCATCATCTGGTTGAAACCGTTGGCCAGCAGGTCGACCTCGCGGCTGCCGCTGGCGGTGGCACGCAGGCGGAAGTCCTGCTCGTGGCTGACGCGTTCGGTCAGCTCGACCAGCCGCTTCAGCGGCTCGGCCACGCGGGCCGCGACGCGGCGCCACAGCGGGATCGACAAGCCGAAGGCCAAGGCTGCCAGCGCCAGGCTGACGACGATCGTGCTCGCCAGCGCGCGGTAGGTGGAGGCGAGGCTGACCTCCATCGCCACCGTGCCGACGACCTTGCCGTGCAGCAGGATCGGCCGGTGCAGCGCGGCGCCGCACCAGCGCAGGTCCCACGCCTGGCCCCCGGCGGGCCGCAGCGCGTGGCACTCGGTGCCGGCCCGGTCGGCCGTGTAGCGGCCGAGCGTGCGGCCGTCGGGCAAGAAGATGCGGGCCTGCTGCACATCGCGCGACGCAGCCAGCGAGGCCAGGATCTCGTTCGCCTCTTCGTCGTTGGCGAAGGTCACCGCCGCCGAGCTGTTGCGGCCGATGATCTCGGCCTCTGTCGTCATGCTGGCCTCGAGCGACTGACGCCGGTTGGCCGCTTCGTGCAGCACCATGCCGACCGCAAAACCGGCCAGCACCAACGCGGTCAGCGCCAGGCCCAGCGTCGTGATCTGACGCTGGATCGACCGTCGCCGCAGCTGGGTGAAGCGGGGCTTGCGCATGGGGAGCGTTGACAAGCGTGGCCTTAGAAGGCTCCGGCGACGTAGCTGGCCAGCTTCAGCATGCGGGCGCTGAAGTTCAGGTTCGCGCGCCGCGCCACCTTCAGGTTCACTTCGAAGCCCAGCCGTGCCTCGCGCTTGTGGATCTCGATCATCACGCCCTTGTCGGCCAGGCCGTCGCTGTCGGTGATCGTCAACACCGGCGCGCCGGCCAGGCGACTCAACACCTCGTCGACCTGGGAGCGCTGGCTGTCGTCGACATACAGAGCGTGGCAGCCGGCGAACGAATCGCGCGGCGCGACGTGGCGCACGCTGATGTGCAGGCCGCTGAGCACGGGTTTGCCTTCGAGCTTGGCCAGTTGCTCGTCCAGCGGGGTGGTGCCGAGCACGCACAGGCGGAACGGCTCGTCCGGCGGCACCGGCCACTGCGTGAACTGGATGAAGTTGAACAGGTACGCGGCCTTCAGCGCCCGTTCGTCGACTTGGGCCGAGGCGGAAACGCCGACGCTGCCGAGCAGCAACGCGAGCAGCGGCGCGGTGGCACGGCGGATCATGGTCGGGCCGTGGCTCATTGGAAGGTGCCCGTCAGTTCGATCCACGCCGAGCGGTGGCGCTTGTCGGGTGGCGTTTCGAAGTACAGGTCGGCCGCATGGTCACGTTGCTCGGTCAGGTTGCGCCAGCCGATGCGCAGGTCCAGCCCGGCGACGGCTTTTTGCGACACCAGGGTCAGGTCCAGCAAGGTGCGTGCCGGCAGTTGTGTGCCATAGCCGTCGTCGTAGCCGGTGTTGCGGCGCAACGCCAGACTGATCCGCAGGGCCTCGCCGGCGAGCGGGGCCGATGCTTGCAGCTTGGTGACGCTGCGCGGCGAGTAGCCCAGCGCAGGGCCGGCGTTGGCTTCGGCGTGCTGCCAGGCCTGGCTGCCGCGCAGCCGGATGCCGCGCCACTGCCACTCGGCCTCCAGCTCGACGCCTCGGCCGTCGATGCGGGTCACGCCTTCCGGCGGGTCGAGCAGGTGGGTCATGCGGTAGCGGTACACGCTGCCCAGCAGGCGCAGGCTCTCGCGCCGGTATTCGGTGACGAACTCGCTGGTCGATACGCGCTCGTCAGGCACGTCGTTGCGATCGCCGAAGTAGCGTTCGGACGTCGATGCGAAGCGTGTCGCGCGACCGTGCGACAGCTTCAGCTGCCACTCGGGCGCCGGCAGCCAGACCAGCGCGGCGCGTGGGCTCCAGGTCACCGGCGAGTAGCTGCGCCTGTCGACCCGCAGGCCACCGGTCAGGCGCCACTCGGGGCTGAGCGTGACTTCGTCTTCGCCCGAGAAGCCGACGCTGCGGCGCCGGTCGTCGTAGACATAGCGCTTGCTGTCGTAGTCCAGGTAGTCGTAGCGCAGCAGCGGGTCGCGCCGCACGCGCGCGCCGAGCACGATGCGGTGGCCCTCCAGGCCGTCGTAGCCGAACTGGCTGTCCACCGCCCACCAGGCGCCGTCGTTGGCCAGGCGCGCGTAGCCGAGTTCCGTGTCGTCGTCGCTGGTGCGGTAGGCGTAGCGGCCGCCCTGCAGCCGCAGCGACGAACGCCAGCCGTCGCCGAGCTGTGCGTCATGGCCGAGCGAGACCACCTCGTTGCGATCGAGGTAGCTGTAGTACCAGGCGGGGCGCCGGTCGGTGAAAACGCGGCGCTGCGCGCCCATTGCCTCGACGCTGAAGCCGTTGTACGAGGCCTTGAAGAACAGGCGCTGGTCGTGCGCGGTGTCGATCCGGTGGTCGAACAGGTCGCCGATCTCGGTCGACGGGATGCCGGTGTTGGCGTGGGTGGTGGCCGACAGCAGCCACTCGGCGCCGTTGGCCAGACGCTGGCCGCCGCTGACGCGGACCATGCGTTCGTTCCAGTCGCCGAGCGACGTTGTCACCTGCAGGCCATCGATGTCGCGGCCGCGCTTGGTGACCACGTTGATGACGCCCAGGAAGGCGTTGTTGCCATACATCGCCGTGCCGCCGCCCGGGGCGTATTCGATCCGGTCGATCAGCGCGACATCCAGGATCGCGTCGTGGCCGAGGTAGAGCTGGTCGTACAGGTTGTCGACCACCGGCGTGCCGTCGATCAGCAGCAGCACGCTGCCGGCCAGGGTTCGCGGCCCGCCCAATCCCCGGGCACCCAGGAACACATAGTCCAGCCCGTTGCTGACGTGCAGGCCGCGCATCTGGTCCAGCACTTCGCCGAAGGTGCGCAGGCCCAGCACGCGGATGTCCTCCGAGGTCAGCACCGAGACGGCCGAGGCGGCATCGGTGATCTGGCGGGCGAAGCGCGCCGCGCTGACGACTTCGGTCTCGAGCAGGCTCTCGAGTGGCAGTTCGGTCAGTTCCTCGGCTCGCGTGGCCGTGGCTGCGCCGAGCCAGCACGCGAGTGCAAGGGCGAGGATGAGGGGGCGGCGGACCAAGGCGGCGATGTGGACAGGCATGAAACAGCCAAAAGCGGGCGAGCACGAGCCAGGCCCGCGCAGGTCAACGGATTGTCGCCAGCCTTATCGGCCGTATTCGTCGGAACTGAGGGGCGGGGGGCGCCCTGATCGCCCCTGTTGTGACGGCCATCACGCCGACCCTGTGGGGATATCCAGTGGTCGCGGCGGGCCGGAAGAAGAAAAAAGGCCGCGCCGGGCGGCACGACCGCCCCGGCGCGGCCGGGTGCAAAACCCGCCGACATCGCCGGCGGGCCGAGGAGTTCGCTGCGCGGGCGTCAGCCGACGTGGCCCCCTTGCCGGCCGGCTGAGCTCCGCTGGGCGAGACCGGCGGGTCAGCGCACGCGCCCTTCCTTCCAGGCCTGCAGCAGGCGCACGTAGTCGATGGTTTCACCCTTCGGCTTCTCGTTGGCCAGCTTCTTCCACGGTGCGCCGGTGTCGGACAGCCACTTCTCCGGCGATTCCTTCTTGTTCAGCTTCGGCGCGCAGGTCGCCATGCCGGCGCGCTCGAGCCGCGCCAGCACGTCGTCCATTTCCTTGGCCAGGTTGTCCATCGCGCCCTGCGGGGTCTTCTCGCCGGTCACCGCCTGGGCCACGTTCTTCCACCACAGCTGGGCCAGCTTCGGGTAGTCGGGAACGTTGGTGCCGGTCGGCGTCCACGCGACGCGGGCCGGGCTGCGGTAGAACTCGACCAGGCCGCCGAGCTTGGGCGCCAGGTCGGTCATCGCCTGGCTGCGGATGTCCGATTCGCGGATCGGCGTCAGGCCGACGATCGTCTTCTTCAGCGACGTCGTCTTGGCGGTAATGAACTGCGCGTACAGCCAGGCGGCGGCGGTGCGGTTCGCGTCGTGGCCCTGGAAGAAGGTCCAGGAGCCGACGTCCTGGTAGCCGTTCTGCATGCCCTGCTTCCAGTACGGGCCGTTCGGGCCGGGCGCCATGCGCCACTTCGGCGTGCCGTCGGCGTTGACCACCGGCAGGCCCGGTTTGGTCATGTCGGCGGTGAAGGCCGTGTACCAGAAGATCTGCTGAGCGATCTGGCCCTGCGCCGGCACCGGGCCGGCTTCGCCGAAGGTCATGCCGGTGGCTTCCTTGGGCGCGTACTTCTTCATCCAGTCGACGTACTTGGTCAGCGCATAGACGGCGGCCGGCGAGTTGGTGGCGCCACCGCGCTCGACCGAGGCACCGACCGGCGCGCACTTCTTGTCGTCGACGCGGATGCCCCACTCGTCCACGGGCACGCCGTTCGGGATGCCCTTGTCGGCGGTGCCGGCCATCGACAGCCAGGCGTCGGTGAAGCGCCAGCCGAGCGACGGGTCCTTCTTGCCGTAGTCCATGTGGCCATAGATCGGCTTGCCGTCGAGTGTCTTCACCTCGGTGCTGAAGAATTCGGCGATGTCCTCGTAGGCCGACCAGTTCAACGGCACGCCCAGGTCGTAGCCGTACTTGGTGCGGAACTGGCGCTGCAGGTCCTTGCGCGCGAACAGGTCGGCGCGGAACCAGTACAGGTTGGCGAACTGCTGGTCGGGCAGCTGGTAGAGCTTGCCGTCCGGCGCGGTGGTGAAGCTGGTGCCGATGAAGTCCTTCAGGTCCAGCCCGGGGTTGGTGAAGTCCTTGCCTGCGCCGGCCATGTAGTCGGTCAGGTTCATGATCTTGCCGTAGCGCCAGTGCGTGCCGATCAGATCCGAGTCGCTGATCCAGCCGTCGTAGATCGACTTGCCCGACTGCATCGAGGTCTGCAGCTTCTCGACCACGTCGCCTTCCTGGATCAGGTCGTGCTTGACGGTGATCCCGGTGATTTCGGCGAAGGCCTTGGCCAGCGTCTTCGCCTCGTACTCATGGGTGGTGATGGTCTCGGAGACGACCGAGATCTCCTTGACCCCCTTGGCCTTCAGCTTGGCCGCAGCGTCGATGAACCATTTCATCTCGGCCAGCTGCTGATCCTTGTTCAGCGTCGAAGGCTGGAACTCGCTGTCGATCCACTTCTTGGCTGAGGCTTCGTCTGCCCAGGCTTGCCCACCAAGCGCGCAAGTCGCGGCCAGGGCGAGTGCGGTATAGCGCACCTTCATTTGCTGTCTCCTCATTCACTGCTGCTTCCCCGTGTGCGGTTGGGTTACCACGGCCCCGGGGAAGCACCGGGCCGGATCCCGAGAACTGTGTCGCGTCAGCCTTTGCGCATCACCAGCGCCAGCACGCCCATCGAGATGACGAAGCTGACCCAGATGCTGGGTTCGCTCTCGAGCGAGAACCATTCGGCGAACTTGCCGGCCAAGCCAATGAAGGCCAGGTTGACGTAGGCCGCACTCAACAGGCCGATGAACAGCCGGTCGCCGCGTGTCGTCGAGATCGGCAGCCAGCCCTTGCGCATCGTCGTCGGGGACTTGATCTCCCACACCGTCATGCCGATGAGCATCAGCACGACGCAAGTGAAGAACACGGCCACGGGGGTGGTCCAGACCATCCAATCAAACATTCCAATGCTCCTTGTTGTCGCCACTCAGCCGGCGCCGGGCCGCCCCAAGGCGGCTGAGCGCCCCCGCGGGGGGCGGATGCGGTACACCGCAGCCGGGGGCTGACATCAAACGCGTCCCATCGCGAAACCCTTCGCGATGTAGTGCCGAACGAACCAGATCACGATCGCACCGGGCACGATGGTCAGCGTGCCGGCCGCGGCCAGCACCGCCCAATCCATGCCCGACGCACTGACGGTGCGTGTCATCGTCGCGACGATCGGCTTGGCGTTGACGCTGGTCAACGTGCGCGCCAGCAGCAACTCGACCCAAGAGAACATGAAGCAGAAGAAGGCCGCGACGCCGACGCCCGCCTTGATCAGCGGCAGGAAGATCGTCAGGAAGAAGCGCGGGAACGAGTAGCCGTCGATGTAGGCGGTCTCGTCGATCTCGCGCGGGATGCCGCTCATGAACCCTTCGAGGATCCATACCGCCAGTGGCACGTTGAACAGCAGGTGCGCCAGCGCCACGGCGATGTGCGTGTCCATCATGCCGATCGTCGAGTACAGCTGGAAGAACGGCAGCAGGAACACGGCCGGCGGTGTCATCCGGTTGGTCAGCAGCCAGAAGAAGACATGCTTGTCGCCGAGGAACGAGTAGCGGCTGAACGCGTAGGCGGCCGGCAACGCGACGGTGATCGAGATCACCGTGTTGATCGCGACGTACATCAGGCTGTTGATGTAGCCCGAGTACCAGCTCTCGTCGGTGAAGATGGTCTTGTAGTTGGCCCAGGTGAAGTTCTGCGGGAACAACGAGAAGCTGGAGAGGATCTCCTCGTTCGTCTTGAAGCTCATGTTGACCATCCAGTAGATGGGCAAAAGCGCGAACAGGATGTAGAGCAGCAGCAGGACGCTGCGCTTCTGAAAACGCCCGTCATTCATTCCGCGACCCCTTCCTTGTCGGCGGTGCCCACACGCTGCATCCAGTTGTAGAGCACGAAGCAGAACAGCAAGATGATCAGGAAATAGATCAGCGAGAACGCCGCCGCGGGCCCGAGGTCGAACTGGCCGACCGCCTTTTGCGTCAGGTACTGGCTGAGGAACGTGGTGGCGTTGCCGGGGCCGCCGCCGGTCAGCACGAAAGGCTCGGTGTAGATCATGAAACTGTCCATGAAGCGCAGCAGCACCGCGATCATCAGCACGCCGCGCATCTTCGGCAGCTGGATGTAGCGGAAGACCGCGAACTTGCTGGCGCCGTCGATGCGCGCCGCCTGGTAGTACGCATCGGGAATGGAGCGCAAGCCGGCATAACAAAGCAGCGCGACCAGCGGCGTCCAGTGCCAGACATCCATCAGCAGCACCGTCAACCAAGCCTGCGTGGCGTTGCCGGTGTAGCTGTAGTCGATGCCGAGCTTCTCCAGCGCAGCACCCATCAGGCCGATGTCGGCGCGGCCGAAGATCTGCCAGATCGTGCCGACCACGTTCCACGGGATCAGCAGCGACAGCGCGACGATCACCAGGGTTGCCGAAGCCTTCCAGCCCTGCGCGGGCATCGCCAGCGCCAGGCCGATGCCGAGCGGAATCTCGACCGCCAGCACGGCGAGCGAGAAACGCAGCTGGTTCCACAGTGCGGCGTGCAGGTCTTCGTCGCGCATCACCGAGGCGAACCATTCGGTGCCGACGAACACGCGCCGCTCGGGCGAGATGATGTCTTGCACCGAGTAGTTCACGACCGTCATCAGCGGCACGATGGCCGAGAACGCGACGCAGATGAACACCGGCAGGATCAGGAACCAGGCCTTCTGGTTGACAGGCTTGTTCATTGGACCCCCTTGACGCTGCGCGTCGCCCCCCCGTGGGGGAATTCGCCCTTGAGGCGGCTCTGCGGGCTCATACAACAAGCTCCTCATTCGCATAGAAACAGGTGTGGGTGCCCAGCACCTGCAGTCGCACGGCATCACCCGCTGCGGGGATCACGGCGTCCGGCGCGAGCCGGGCCTTCAGCGTCTGCTCGCCGGCGCGGCAGGTCACCAGCACATAGGTGCCGATGTCCTGCACCTGCACCACCGTCGCCGGCAGACCCCGCGGTTCGTTGGCGGCCGAGATCGCCAGGTACTCCGGCCGAATGCCCAGCTTCAACGCGCCGTCGGGCAGCGTGCGGCCCGCGTCGCCCAGCGCTTGGCCGCCGACGCTCAAGCGCCCGCCGCTGGCCTGCACCGGCAGGAAGTTCATGCCCGGCGAGCCGATGAAATGGCCGACGAAGGTGTGCGCGGGCCGCTCGAACAGCGCATCGGCCGGGCCGACCTGCACGGCCTTGCCTCGCGTCATCACGACCACCTGCTCGGCAAACGTCAGCGCTTCGATCTGGTCATGCGTGACGTAGATCAGCGTCAGCTTCAGCTCGTGGTGGATCTGCTTGAGCTTGCGCCGCAGCTGCCACTTCAGGTGCGGGTCGATCACCGTCAGCGGTTCGTCGAACAGCACCGCCGACACATCGGGCCGCACCAGACCGCGGCCGAGCGAAATCTTCTGCTTCTGGTCGGCTGCCAGGCCGGCCGCACGCAGGTTCAGCTGGTGGCTCATCTCCAGCATCTCGGCGATCTGGCCGACACGCTGCTTGATCTGCGCTTCGGGCACCTTGCGGTTCTTCAGCGGGAAGGCGAGGTTTTCGGCCACCGTCATCGTGTCGTAGATGACCGGGAACTGGAACACCTGGGCGATGTTGCGCGCCTGGGGTGTCGCGCGTGTCACGTCCTGGCCGTCGAACTTCACCGTGCCGTGCGACGGCACCAGCAGGCCCGACATGATGTTGAGCATCGTTGTCTTGCCGCAGCCCGACGGGCCCAGCAGCGCGTAGGCGCCACCGTCGACAAAACTCATCTTCAGCGGCAGCAGTGCGTAGTCGGCGTCCTCTTTCGGGTTCGGCTTGTACGAGTGCGCGAGGTCGAGGTCGATCTGTGCCATTTCAGTTTTTCCCTCGCGACGGGGCCACCAGCAGGCGGCCGCCTTGGTCGAAGACATAGACCTGCGTCGGATTCAGATGCAGCGTGATCGCGGCGCCGAGGTCGAAGTCGTGCACCCCGGTCAGCTGCGCGACGAGTTCGCCGACGGGCGTCGCGACGTGGACGAAGGTGTCGGAGCCCGAGATCTCGGCCAGCTCGACCTTGCCCGGCAATGCCACGTCACCCGGCCTTGCAAACACGCGCAGTGCACTGGCGCGCACCCCGAGGGTCAAGGCGCGTGACGCGGCCGGTGGCAGTGGAATCTGCAGTGCAGGCCCCGCGTATGGCGCCCCCAAGACGCCTTCGGCGTCGGCCCCCCGGGGGAGCGGCGCGCCTTCCTTGGGGCGGCCCTGCGAAAGGCACATCTGCACACCGACGCTCATCGCCTCGCCGGCGATCAGGTTCATCGGCGGGTCGCTGAAAGCGCGTGCGACGCGGATCGACGCCGGCGAGTGGAATACCTCGGCCGTCGGCCCATACTGCAACAGCTCACCGGCGTCCAGCACCGCGGTGTAGCCGCCCAGCAGCAGCGCCTCGGCCGGCTCGGTGGTCGCATAGACGACCGTCGAGTCGCCGCTGGCGAACAGCTGGGTCAGCTCTTCGCGCAACTCTTCGCGCAGCTTGTAGTCCAGGTTGACCAGCGGTTCGTCGAGCAGCATCAACGGTGCGTTTTTTGCCAATGCGCGCGCGAGCGCCACCCGCTGCTGCTGGCCACCCGACAGCGCGGCTGGCAGCCGGTCGAGGAACATCTCGATGTGCAGTTTGCTGGCGAGTTCGCGGACCCGGTCGGCCACGCCCTTCTCGCCGCGCAGCTTCAGCGGCGAGGCGATGTTGTCGGCCACGCTCATCGACGGGTAGTTGATGAACTGCTGGTAGACCATCGCGACGTTGCGTTCGCGCACCGGCACGCCGGTCACGTCGGCTCCATCGACGCTGACACGGCCGCCGCTGGGTGTGTCCAGCCCGGCCATGATGCGCATCAGGCTGGTCTTGCCGGCTTGCGTCGCGCCGAGCAGCACGGTCACTGCGCCCGGGTGCGGCGCGAGGCTCATGTCGTGCAGCCAGGTTTCGGCCCCGACTTTCTTGCTGATGCCCTCCAGCGTCAGCTGCATGGGATGTCCTTCACTTCAGTCGTCTGATCCACAAACGTTGGTGTCACGGGGTGTTCGGTCGCGGCGCGGTCCATCCACGCGCCGACACGGGCACGTTCGGCCGGGGTGTAGTGCAGGCCCAGCTTGCTGCGCCGCCACAGCACGTCGGTGCCGGTATGGGCCCATTCGGTCTGGCGCAGGAAGTTCAGCTCGGCCTCGTACAGGCCCGGCGCGACTTCGGCGCCGAGGTCGGCCAGGCTCTGCGCGGTGCCGATCAGCTCGCCGATGCGTGAGCCATAGGCCCGCGACAGCCGGCGCACCAGCACTGTCGGCAGCCACGGGTGGCGCGCACCGACGGCGTGCACCAGGCGTTCGAAGTCGGTGTCGGGCTTTTGTGCCTTGCCGATCCAGGCCGACAGCTCGCCGCCGGGCAGGAAGGCACCATGGGTCCAGGCCGGGCGGTGCTCGCCGAGCATGCGGCCGATGTCGTCGGCGGCGTCTTCGGCCAGCTTGCGGAAGGTCGTGATCTTGCCGCCCCACACGCTCAGCAGCGGCGCGCCCTGGCCGCCGGCGGTGTTGGTCTCGAGGAGGTAGTCGCGCGTCACGGCCGACGGGTCGCCGGCATCGTCTTCGAGCAGCGGTCGCACGCCGGCGTAGCTCCACACCACGTCAGCAGGGCGCACCGGGCGGCGGAAGTAGCGGCTCGCCTGCTCGCACAGGTAGGCCGTTTCGCTCTCGCTGATGCGCGCGCCGCGCGGGTCGCCCTGCAGCTCGACATCGGTGGTGCCGATCAGCGTGAAGTCGCGCTCGTAGGGGATCGCGAAGATGATGCGCTTGTCGGGGTTCTGGAAGATGTAGGCGTGGTCGTGCGCGAAGCAGCGCGGCACGATGATGTGCGAGCCCTTGACCAGGCGCAGGCTCTTGGTCGCCAACGCTTCGCCGCGGGCCGGCAGTGCGACGCCGCGCAGGAACGCCTCGGCCCACGGGCCGGCGGCATTGACCAGCGCGCGTGCAGTGACCTGTTGTTCGCCGCCGTCTTCTGTCTGCAGCGTCGCATGCCAGGTGCGCTCGCGCCGCTCGGCACGCGTTACCCGGGTGCGGGTCAACAGCGTCGCACCCTTGGCGCGGGCGTCGATCGCGTTCAGCACCACCAGCCGTGCGTCGTCGACCCAGCCGTCGGAGTAGACGAAGCCGCGGGTGAACTCGGGCTTCAGCGGCGCGCCGGTGGCGTGCTTGGTCAGGTCGATGCCGCGCGAGCCGGGCAGCACCTCGCGCCGGGCCAGGTGGTCGTACAAGAAGATGCCCAGGCGGATCAACCAGGCCGGCCGCATCGACGGATCGTGCGGCATCACGAAGCGCAGCGGCCACATGATGTGCGGCGCGCTTCTCAGCAGCACCTCACGCTCCTGCAGCGCCTTGCGCACGAGCGAGAACTCGTAGTACTCGAGGTAGCGCAGGCCGCCATGAATCAGCTTGGTCGACGACGACGAGGTGTGCGAGGCGAAGTCATCCGCCTCGGCCAGCAGCACGCGCCAGCCACGGCCCGCCAGGTCACGCGCGATGCCGGCGCCGTTGATGCCGCCGCCGACGACCAGCACGTCGCACGCCAGCGGTGCGGGGCCGCAGGCATCGGCAGCGTGCGCAGGCACGCCTTGGGGCGCGTCGTTGAACAGGGTTGTCTCCTGGAGTCTTCGGGGGTGAACGGCGGCGGGGCAAGCCGGGAACGCCGCGTTCTTCTTTTTTCGTTTTACCGCAGACCATGTTCGTTTGCAAGTTCGTTTTAGTCGTTTTGCTTTCGGGTTTGTTCTTATTCGCCCAAATGGGCGCCGGTCATGACAATGCGGCCCATGACCCCCAATCCGCGCCAGTCCGAGTTGCTGGACGCCGTGCGCACGCATGGCGTCGCCACTGTCGAAGCGCTGGCCGATCGTTTCGGCGTGACGCTGCAGACCGTGCGGCGCGACGTGAAGCTGCTTGCCGAAGCTGGGCTGCTGGCGCGCTTTCACGGTGGCGTGCGGCTGCCCAGTTCGACCACTGAGAACATCGCCCATCGCCAGCGCGAGTCGCTCAACGCCGATGCGAAAAAGCGCATCGCCAAGGCGGTCGCGGCGCGCGTGCCGAACGGCTGCTCGATCCTGATCAACCTGGGCACGACGACCGAGGCCGTCGCGCGCGCGCTGCTGCACCACAAGGGGCTGCGGGTGATCACCAACAACCTGAACGTCGCGGCGATCCTGGCCGACAACGTCGACTGCGAGGTCATCGTTGCCGGCGGCGTCGTGCGCAACCGCGACCGCGGCATCGTCGGCGAAGCAGCGGTCGACTTCATCCGCCAGTTCCGCGTCGACATCGGGCTGATCGGCATCTCGGGCATCGAGGCCGATGGCTCGCTGCGCGATTTCGATTACCGCGAAGTCAAGGTCTCGCGCGCGATCATCGAGCAGTCGCGCGAGATCTGGCTGGCCGCCGACCACAGCAAATTCAACCGGCCGGCGATGGTCGAGCTGGCGCGTGTCGACCAGCTCGATCTGCTGTTCACCGATCAGACGCCACCGCCGCCGTTTCCTGCATTGCTGGCCGAGGCTGGCGTGCAACTGGAGTGTGTCCAGCCATGACCTACATCCTCGCCCTCGACCAAGGCACCTCCAGCTCGCGCTCGATCGTCTTCGACGAGCGTGGCCGCATCGTCGCGATGGCGCAGCGCGAGTTCCGCCAGATCTACCCGCAGCCGGGCTGGGTCGAGCACGACCCGAACGAGATCTGGGACAGCCAGCTCGCGACCGCACGGGAGGCGCTGCAGAAGGCCGGCCTGACCGCGGGCGACATCAAGGCCATCGGCATCACGAACCAGCGCGAAACCACGGTGGTGTGGAACCGCCGCACCGGCCACCCGGTGCACAACGCGATCGTGTGGCAAGACCGCCGCGCCGAGCCGCTGTGTGCGCAGCTGCGCGAGCAGGGGCTGGAGCCGAAGGTGCGTGAGACGACAGGGCTGGTGATCGACGCGTATTTCTCCGGCACCAAGATCCGCTGGATCCTCGACCATGCGCCGGGCGCGCACATCGCGGCCGCACAGGGTGACCTGGCCTTTGGCACGGTCGACAGCTGGCTGCTGTGGAGGCTGACCGGCGGCCGCGTCCACGCCACCGACGTCAGCAACGCGTCGCGCACGATGCTGTTCGACGTGCGCCACAACCGTTGGGATTCGGGCCTGCTGGCGGCGCTGCACGTGCCGGCCAGCCTGCTGCCCCAGGTGCACCCCAGCAGCCACGTCTACGGCGAGAGCGATGCCGAACTGCTTGGCGCGGCGATCCCGATCGCCGGCATCGCCGGGGACCAGCAGAGTGCGCTGTTCGGCCAGGCCTGCTTCCGCGCCGGTCTGGCGAAAAACACCTACGGCACCGGCTGCTTCATGCTGATGCACACCGGTGAAAGCTTCCAGACCAGCGCCAATGGCCTGATCACGACCAGTGCGGCGCAGCCCACCAACAAGCCCGAGTTCGCGCTCGAAGGCAGTGTCTTCATCGCCGGCGCGGTGGTGCAGTGGCTGCGCGACGGGATGCATGCGATCAAGTCCAGCTCCGAAGTGCAGGCGCTGGCCGAAAGCGTGCCCGATTCGGGCGGCGTGATGTTCGTGCCGGCCTTCACAGGGCTGGGCGCACCGTACTGGCAGCCGGATGCGCGCGGCACCATCGTCGGGCTGACGCGTGGCAGCAATGCGGCGCACATCGCGCGTGCTGCACTGGAGAGCATCGCGTTCCAGAGCGCGGCCCTGTTGCAGGCGATGTCGCGCGATGCGGTGGCCGCCGGTGGACATGCGGTGACCGAACTGCGTGTCGATGGTGGCGCCTGCGTCAACAACCTGCTGATGCAGTTCCAGGCCGACCTGCTCGGCATCCCGGTCGTGCGGCCGCAGGTGATCGAGACGACGGCCCTGGGCGCGGCCTACCTGGCCGGCCTGGCGGTGGGTGTCTGGAAGAACCTGGGTGAGCTGTCGGCGCAGTGGCAGGTCGAGCGCCGCTTCGAGCCGACGCTGCCGCGTGAACGCGCCGAAGAGCTGATGGGGCGCTGGGAGCGCGCGGTGCGGCAGGCGGTGGCCGTCTGAGCGGTCCGCCCCGTGGCCGCATTTCCGTAGCGACAAGTCGAGCCCGGGCGAGGTAAAAACACGCGCGACCTGTCACAGGTCGGAGGGCTGCCACGTCTGGTGGTTATCTCCTCTCGCGCTTTTGCCATGGCCTCGACTCCCTCCGACACTCCCGACGCCGCGATCGACGCCTTCGCCGCCGCGCGTCCGAAGCTGTTCTCGATCGCCTACCGCATGCTCGGCACCCGGGCCGATGCGGAAGACGTGTTGCAGGACGCCTGGTTGCGTTGGCACAAGGTCGACCGCAGCACCCTGCAATCGGCCGAGGCCTGGCTGGTCACCGTGGTCACGCGGCTGGCGATCGACCGCCTGCGGCTGGCCAAGGCCGAGCGCGAAAACTATGTCGGCTGGTGGCTGCCCGAGCCGCTGGTCGAAGAGATCGACGAGCGCACGCCCGAGGCAGTGGCCGAGCTGGCGGGTGAGTTGTCGGTCGCGCTGCTGTGGGTGCTGGAGCGCTTGTCGCCCGAGGAGCGCGCCGCCTTCCTGATGCGCCAGGCTTTCGACCAGGACTACGCGGACATCGCCACGGTGCTGGGCAAGAGCGAGGCTGCCTGCCGGCAACTGGTGCACCGCGCGGCGGAGCGCGTGCAGCAGGAGCGGCCGCGCTTCGATGTCAGCCCCGGGGCGCAGCACCGGCTGCTGCAGAGGTTCGTCCACGCGGCCCGCAGCAGCGATCGCGCGGCGATGAAGGCACTGCTGGCCGACGACGTGCAAGTGGTCGGCGATGGCGGTGGCAAGGTGCCGGCCTTCCTGCACATCCTGCGGGGCGCCGACCGCATCACGAACCTGTATTGGGCGATGGCCCTGCGGCTGAAAGAGAAGGTCGTCTATCGCATCGCGCAGATCAACGGCGAGCCGGGGCTGCTGCGCTACATCGACGGCAAGCTCGAGTCCGCCCAGTCGGTCGTCACCGATGGCGAGCGCATCGTCGCGATCTATGCCGTGCGCAACCCGGACAAACTGGCCGGCATTGCCTTGCACATGTAGTTCGAGGGGCTGTCACAAGCGCCACGCGGCGCTCGTCTCACAAGCAGGAGCCGCTAGACAGCGGCCGCCGACCCGAAACCCCAACCCACTGCAAGGACCCACCCATGAGCCACGCTCCGCGCATCCCCTACTACCAACTGGCCCCGAAGTCGTTCCAGGCGCTGCTGGCGCTGTCGGCCACCGTGCACGCCAGCTCGCTCGGCGTGCGCCTGGTCGACCTGGTGCTGCTGCGCGTCTCGCAGATCAACGGCTGTGCGTTCTGCATCGACATGCACTGGCGCGACCTGATCAAGCAGGACGTCGACGCGCGCCACCTGAACGCGCTGGCCGGCTGGCGCGAGGCGCCGTTTTTCAGCGACCGCGAGCGCGCCGCGCTGCGCTGGGCCGAGCTGATCACCGCGACGCCGCACAGCGACGCCAGCGACGAGGAATTCGCGCGGCTGCGCCAGCATTTCTCGGACACCGAGATCGCCGAGTTGGGCTTCACGATCGCGACGATCAACGCGTGGAACCTGCTGAACGTCGGTTTCCGCAACCCGGTGCCGGAGACGGTCTGACCGTCATGTCACAAGGCGCCCGTCGCCCGGGCGCCGTGCGACATCACTCGGTCGGTGTTGTGACCTGGAACGTGAAGCGGTACCGGCAGGCGCAACTCGCCGTTTCCTGGACCCAGAAGCTGTAGGTCCCGGGGCCGAGCGGCGGCACGAAGCCCTTGGCGCCGTCACCCTGGCCGATGGCCGGCAGGATGTCGGTGCCTTCGTCGTCGGTGCCGTACAGCGTGTAGCCCAGCAGGTCATCCGGGGTGCCGCCCACCGGCGGCACGGTGACCTGTTTGCCCTTCTGGATGCCGATGAACGACACGTTGATACCGACCAGTGTCTCGGGCTCCAGGATGATCGCGCTCAGCTGCTGCCCGAGAGGGATCTTGACCGTGAAGTAGTCGCGGTCGGTCACGCCATTCTTGGTGCCGTACTTGCCCGATATCACGTTGTTGCCGAGCTTGAGCTTGACGGGATCGGGCGTTGCGCCGCTGTCCGACAAATCGCCCGACCTCTTCTCCGAGTAGCCCGCGGCCAGCGCGCTCGCGCTGAACAGCGAGGCCGTCAAAATCAAAGCCATCGTTCGCATGCTGTCATCTCCTGTGCTTTGGGGAAATCGGCGCCAACCGGGCCCCGGTTGGCGCGGGCGAAAACTAGCACCCGCCCTCGCCGGGCGATAGCCGGTTTCTAGGGGGCGCGCGGGTTCAACCTTTCGCCGCGGTGGCAGCACTCACGGCACGACCGTGTCTCGCGTGCAGCCGGCGCGCCGCGCTTTGGATAATCGGCCGATGAACACCTCGCACGTGACCCCGCCCACTTCGTCGTTCGGCTGGGCCATCGTCGGCCCGGGCCGCATTGCTCACCGCTTCGCCGAAGCCGTGCACGGGCTGCCGGGCATGCACCTGGCGGTGGTGCAAGGGCGTGACCCCGGCCGGGTCCAGGCCTTTGCCGACCACTGGACGAGGGATGGCCGGCCACCGGTCCCGGCGACCACGGACCTGGCCGCCGCGTTGGCGCGGCCCGACGTCGACGGCGTCTACATCGCCACGCCGCACGCCTTTCACGGTGGCGCGACCCGCGATGCGCTGCTGGCCGGCAAGGCGGTGCTGTGCGAGAAGCCGCTGGTGCCCTGCCGCGCCGAAGCGCTGCCGCTGGTCGGCCTGGCGCGCGAGCGCGGCGTGTTCCTGATGGAGGCGGTGTGGACGCGCTTCCTGCCGATCTACGCGACGGTCAAGGCCTGGCTGGTCGAAGGGGCCATCGGCCCGTTGCAGGGCCTGCAATCGAGCTTCTGCTTCGACTCGCCCTACGAACCAGCGAGCCGGTTGTACGACCCGGCCTTGGCCGGTGGCGCGCTGCTGGACCTGGGCGTCTACAACCTGACGATGACGCGCTGGGTGCTGCAGCAGGCGCTGGGCGAATGCCCGGAACCGGTGGCGCTGCAGACCAGCGGCCGCCTGGCGCCCAGCGGTGTCGACCAACGTGTCTGGGCCACGCTCGATTTCGGCGCCGGCCGGGTGTCGCAATTCACCTGCGGCTTCGATGGCTCGGCCGACAACGGCCTGCGCATCTTCGGCCAGCGCGGCCACATCGTCGTGCCGCGCGTGTTCTGGGAGGCGACCGAGGCTCAGCTGCATATCGACGGCGAAGCGCCGGTGGTCGTGCAGGCGCCATTGGCGATCAATGGTTTCGAAGGCGAGATCGACGAGGTGGTGCGCTGCGCCAGCGCCGGTCGCATCGAGAGCGCGGTGATGCCGCACGCCGACACGCTGGCGACGCTGGGCTGGATGGACCGCATCCGAGCACAGCTGGGTGTGCGTTACCCCTTCGAGTAGCGGCAAGACGCCGGGCGATGGCGTGTCTTTTTCGGCCTTCGTCTGCAGCGCCGGGGTCGCAGACTGCGAAGCAGGGGGCCGCATGCGGCCACCGGAGCCCTGCCCGTGCACCGATTCCTGTTCCTGCTCGCCGTCACCCTGGCCTGGCTGCTGCCCGCTGCTCCGGCCCGCGCCGACCTGGGCCGCGACATCGTCAATGCGTACGATTTCCGCGACTGGACGGTCAAGTTCCGTGCCGAGCCCGAAATCATCTGGCCCGAACCCAGCTTCGGCGACGGCGTCACCAGCCGATGGGCCACGGGGCTGCAGGCCGATTGGGGCCCCATGCAGCTGAACGCGAACATCCTGTTCGAGCGCAGCTTCGAGCCCGAGGAAGGCAAGCCGATCCAGATGAAGTACCAGTGGCAGCTGCGCCACCGCTGGCATCCGCTGATGAACTTCGGTCTGCAGGGCTTCGGCGAACTCGGCCACTGGCGCCACTGGAACGAAAACAGCCGCCTGTCGCACCGCGCCGGCCCGGCCTTCTTCGGCCGGGTCGACCTGGGCCAGGGCGGCGGCCCGAACAAGGCCTTGCTGTACCAGGCGGCCTATCTGCTGGGCACCGTCTACAGCAAGCGCGGCGGAACGTTCACACTGCGCGTGCAGTATCCGTTCTGAGGCCCTGGCCTCGCGGGCCTCGGCCGCTCGGCGCCGCAGGCCGAAGCCAAGCCGACGACGAGCCGGCCCCCGTCGCCTTCAGGAACGGGGGGACTCGCGCACCGAGCGCCTCAGTTCATCGCCCATTGGTTGTTCACATGCACCAGGCGACAGTTGGCGGTGTAGGGACTGCGGCGGCGCTCGCAGTCGGCAAGCGCGCTGTCGATCGCCTGGTCGGGCCGCGCGGCACCAGCGTGCCAGCCCCAGGCGCCTGCATTGGAGACGGCAAAGGCCCGGTGGCCCGGCGTTGCCATGTAGCGATGAAACTCGCCGACTGCCGCGTCGCTGCGCAGCGCGCGTACCAGCTCGCGGGCCGGCGGCAGCGTGGCCTCGTCGTCGACGGCGTCGCTGTCTTCGTCGACCTCTTCTTCGATCTGCGCGACCTGCCGCTGCACGGCCGACCAGGCCATCTCCCAGCCCGTGGCCAGGCTCAGGCACAGCACCAGCAGCACGGCGATGGCCGGCAGCGAACCGTCCTGCGACGGCGGCGGGCCGAATTCGTTGTCGTCACCATCGCCCGGCCACAACAGCAAGGCCAGGCTCGCCAGGTTGCCCAGCGTCGGCACCAGCATCAACAGCACCCACCAGCCGCTGCGGTTTACGTCGTGCAGGCGCAGCACCGTCAGCCGGATGCCCCAGACCATCGTGAACGCCAGGCCGATCAACAGCAGCACCAGCGTGAGGGAGCTTGGCGCCAGCGCCGCCAGGATCGCCAGCCAGACGATGGTCGTCAGGATCAGCAGACCGCCAAGGAAGTTGCGCATGCGACCGATGCGGCCGTCGAACGACAGGCTGAACAGCGGCGCGTCCTCATCGTCGGCCCCGATTCGCTCGACACGCGAGGCGGCGAAGCCCGACGGGCGGCGTGACGGTGCACCGGCAACCGCAGCGCGGTGCCCGCCGCGGCGGGCCAGCCGCTCTTCGTTGCGGCGCGCGCGTTCGGCGGCAGCTTCTTCTTCGCGGGCGGCGATGCCGCGTGGCATGTCACAGGCGCAAGCGCGGCACAGGATGCGCTTGGGTTGCCGCTCGCCGCAGGAGGGGCAGGTGATCTCTTCCGTGACCGGCGGCGTGTTGACCGCGATCGGCGCCGGGGCCGGGGTCGAAGGGGTCAGCGCCAGCGGCGCCGGCGCGATCGGGACGGGCGCGGTCGCTGGGGTGGCTGCGGGCGCGGCCTCGGCGGGCGTGTGGACGATGTGCAGGCGCGCGCCCATCTCGCGAAACTGCGCCACCCAGTGGGCGGCGGTCTCGGCGCTCAAGCCGCGCTTGAGCACCACGCGCTGGCCGCAGAACAGGCTGCGCAGCCGCGCTTCGTCCAGCTTCAGGCGCTGCGCCAGGCGCTGCTTCACGTCCGCCGGCGAGAAGCCGTCGAGCACCTCGCCGGCGAAGATCAGTTGAACGGGGGAGGAGTCGATGGTCATCGGCGGTTGCACCACAGCAAGGGTGGCCATCGCCCACTGCCCGCCCGGCCGAAAGCGTGCCGCTCCCTGCCCGATGTCGTGTCCGCTCCGCCACGTTTGTTATGGGGCGGGATTATCTCGACGCCGGTGCGCACCGGTTGTCAACGAAATCACGCCGCGGCGGGCCCGGGGCCCAGCCCTGCACGAATTGTGGATACCGGTGGCCACCCAGCGGCCGGTAACGCTGAGATCGGAAGTTGCCACGCTCATTTCAACGCCACAGGCCCTAGTCACCGCCGCCCCCGCAGCCGCCGCCGCCGCAGCCGGATCCACCGCCGTCGCTCGAACCACCGTCGCTGCCGCCCCCGCAGCTGCCCCCGCCGTCGCCGAAGCTGCCCTCGCCGCTGCTGCCGAGCTCGGCGCCACAATGGACGACGGCGCTGCCGTCGTCGCTGCGGCGCAGGGTGTTGGTGCAGTCGAGGGCGTAGACGAAGCCGCCGGCGATGCCGAGCTTGTGGTCGAGCGCGAACAGCAGCGGCAGTCGCGTCGGTTGGCGCGGGTTGATGTTCTCGAGCTTGCAGACGTACCACCAGCAGCGCCGCAGCCCGGCGTTGGATTGGGTGCCGCTGCCGGCGCCGCCCAGCGCGGCGGCCGGCGTGTGGTGCAGGAAACGACCAAACGCGCGGCGGCAGAACTCGTCGTAGTTGCGGGTGTGGAGGATGAACTCGTGCCAGAGCTCGTCGGCCACCTGCGAAGGCATCGAGACGTAGCGGCGCCCACTCTTCAGGTGGGCGAGGAAGAACTGGCGCAGCGCGCTGGCGACCAGCTGGCAATCCTTCAGGCCCAGGTCGGGCCGGCGCTTGCGCAGCGCTTCGAACAGCCCATGCGGCAACGGCGTCTCGCGGATGAAAACCTCGCGGCGCAGCGCCTGGTCGCGCCGCCACCACCAGACGAAGCTGAACAGCAGCACCAGCGCGATGAAGGGGCTGAGTGTCTTGAAGCCCCCGACGAGTCCCTCGAACATCGTGTTCTTGCTCCCGCTCAGCGCTGCGCGCCGGTGTTGTTCTTACTCGGCCGCGGCGGCGATCAGCGCCGCCAGTGCCTCGGCCACCTCTCGTTCGTCGACACCATCGCCCCGTGCCACCGGCGCGCCGGCCAAGACCGCGGAGCCGTCGGTCTTCAGCTTCTTGACCCACTCGCCCGCATCGCGGCCACCGGCAAAGCCCTCGCTTTGCAGCAGCGTGCGGCCGTCGTGGGTGCTCAATTTGAAGTAAAAGCGGCCATCGGCCTCGCGGTACTGCTTGAACACCGGCAGCGCGGCCTTGGCCTTCGGCGCCTCGGCCGCCGCGGCTTTCAGCGGCTGGAAGCGGCGCAGGCCGACCGCCTCGCGCAGCGTGGCCAGCAGCGGCGCGGCGATGGCACGTGCTTTCGCGGCACCGGCTTGCAGCGTCTCTTCGATCCGCTCCGGGTGGGCCATCAGCGTGTCGTAGCGGTCGCGCATCGGGCCGATCTCGCCGTCGATCAGGTCGAACAGGCGTTGCTTTGCATCGCCCCAGGCGAGGCCGCCGCGCAACTCGGCGCGGAAGGCGGCGCGTTGCGCCGATGTCGCGAAGGCGTCGTAGATCGTCACCAGCGCACTGCCCTCGGCGTCCTTCGGTTCGCCCGGCAGGCGCGAGTCGGTCACGATGCGGGCAATGGCCTCGCGCAGCGCCTTCGCGCCACCTTCGAACAAGGGGATGACGTTGTCATAGCTCTTGCTCATCTTGCGGCCGTCCAGCCCCGGCAGCAGCTCCATCTCGGCGTCGACCTGGGCTTCGGGCAGCACGAAGAACTCCTTGCCTTGGCCGAAGAGGTGGTTGAAGCGCTGCGCAACATCACGCGCCATCTCGATGTGCTGCACCTGGTCCTTGCCGACCGGCACGCGGTGGGCGTTGAACATCAGGATGTCGGCGGCCATCAGGATCGGGTAGCTGTACAGCCCCATCGAGATGTTGGCGTCGGCGTCCTCGCCGGCGGCCAGGTTCGCGTCGACCGAGGCCTTGTAGGCATGGGCGCGGTTCATCTGGCCCTTCGAGGTGACGCAGGTCAGCAGCCAGGTCAGCTCGGGGATCTCGGGGATGTCGCTCTGGCGGTAGAAGGTCGAGCGCTCGGTGTCGAGTCCAGCCGCGAGCCAGGTCGCGGCGATCTGCAGTCGCGAGCGTTCGATGCGCTCGGGGTCGTCGCACTTGATCAGCGCGTGGTAGTCGGCCATGAAGAAGAAGCTCTCCACGCCGGTTTCGCGGCTGGCGATGATGCAGGGACGGATCGCGCCGACATAGTTGCCGAGGTGCAGGGTGCCGGTGGTGGTGATGCCGGTAAGAACGCGTTGGGGCATGGCTGCTCGAGGAGATGTCGCGGTGGCCGGTCGGCCGGTCGGGCGATTGTGGCCGGCTTTGCGCCGACCGTGGCGGCTCAGGCGGCCGGCGACGTGTCGGCTTGCAGGGCCTGCGCCCGCCAGGCGGCGGGCGTGCAGTCGAACCAGGCCCGGAACGCGTGGTTGAAGCTGCTTTGCTGGCGGTAGCCGAGCAGGAACGCGACCTCGGTCAGGCTCAGGCTGGCGTCGCGCAGGTAGCGCTGGGCCAGCTCGCGCCGGGTCTCGTCGACCAGCGCGGTGAACGGCACGCCGGCCTCGGTGAGCCGGCGCTGCAGCGAGCGCGCGGACAGCGCCAGCGCTGCCGCCACTTCGCCGAGCGTCGCCCGGTCGTGCATCAGCCGCGCCTGCACCTGCTCGCGCACCTGGCGCAGCAGCGGCGACTCCTGCGACGCGCGGTCGCGCGCCAACAGCCGTTCGCCGGCCAGGCGCTCGAGCTCGGGAAACAGGCTGGTGTCGGCATGCGGGATCTGCGCGTCGAGCACCGCCGACGGAAACCGCAGCTCGGTGACCGGCGCACCGAAGCGCACCGGCACGCCGAGGGCCTGCTCGTAGACCGCGGCCGGCACCTCGGCCGGTCGGTCGTGGGTGAAGCGCACCTCGCTGGCCGGCAGCGCGCCGCCGGCCAGCCAGTGCGCAAAGGCCCGGATGCCGGCGACGACGCTCTCGCTGAGCTGGCGCGCGCCGGGCTGGTCCAGCCACGGCGAATGCCAGTAGTAGTGCGCCACGCCGTCGCGCTCGACGATCTCGGAGCGGCCGAGGTCGTGGGCCAGCCCTTCGAAGCGGCAGGTCTGCGCGGCGGCGGCGCGGAAGTCGCGGCAGGTGCACAGCACCAGGCCGTAGCCGGCAAAGGTGGCCAGGCGCATGCGCTGGCCGACCTGCAGGCCGAAGGTCGGGTCGCCCAGTTCCGCCGCCGCTGCGTCGAGCAGCTGCATGTACTGGCGCACCGTCAGATCGGGCGACGGTGCCAGCGTCGCGACGCCGCAGGCTTCGGCCAGGCGGGCCAGGCCGGCGCCCCGCGCCGCGGCGGTCTCGATGGCGGTGTTCGCGTAGGCGCCAACGACCCGCGCATGTTCGAGCTTCGGCAGGTGGATCGGCGGCGAGGCGGCAGCGGACGGCATGGCCCGCAGTGTGACGTATCGCGGCGCACCGGCCGGTCGGGGGCATCCCGACCGGCCGGTGGGTCAGGCGCTCGCCTTCAGCACCTTGCGCAGCTGCGCGTACAGCGGTGCCAGCCGGCCGTACATGCGCTGGTAGGTGCCGTGGTACAGCGCGTCGTACAGCGCGTGGTGCTGCGGGTGGGGGTCGAAGCGGCGGCCCAGCCGCGTCATCGCGGCGACCGCGCTCGGGAAGTCCGGGTACAGCCCGAGCCCCACGGCGCCGGCGATCGCCGCGCCCAGGCCCGAGGTCTCGAAGGTGTGCGGCCTCGTCGCCGGCAGGCCGAAGATGTCGGCGGTCAGCTGCATCGCGGCGTCCGACTGCGCCCCGCCGCCGGACACGCGCAGCTCGGTGATCCGCGTGCCGCTGCGCTTTTCGATCCGCTCCTTGCCGTCGCGCAGGGCGTAGGCCAGCCCTTCGAGGATCGCGCGGTACAGGTGCGCGCGGGTGTGCACGTCCGAGAAGCCGATCACCGCGCCGCGCGCATCGGGTCCGGGGTGCCGGATGCCGGGCGTCCAGTACGGCTGCAGCATCAACCCTTGCGAGCCGGGCGGCACTTGCGCCACCAGGCGATCGAACAGCAGCTCGGGGCTGACGCCGGCGGCCTGGCCTTCGGCGATCTCGGGGTGGCCGAACTGGTCCTTGAACCAGCGCACCAGCCAGTAGCCGCGAAAGATCTGCACCTCGGTGTTGTACTGACCCGGCAACAACGCAGGGTACGGCGGGATGAACGACATCGCCTCGACATAGCGCGGTGTGGTCACGTCGATGGTCGCGGTGGTGCCGTACGACAACGCGCCGATGTGCGGCGCGATCGCACCGGCGCCGACGATCTCGCAGGCCTTGTCGGCCGCGGCGGCGATGACCGGCAGGCCGGCGCGCAAGCCGGTGGCTTCGGCCGCTTCGCGCGTCAGGCCGCCGATCGTCTCGCCGGCCGGCAGCAGCTCGGGCATCCAGTCGCGCCGGACCGTCAGCGCCTGCCATTTCCAGTCACGCTCGCCGGCCCACTGCTGGCGCTTGAAATCGAAGGGCAGGTAGCCGACCTGCGACGCCACCGAATCGGCGTAGCGGCCGCTCAGGCGGAAGTTCAGCCAGCCCGATACCAGCAGCACCTTGTGCGTCCTGGCGAGCACGCCCGGCTCGTGCTCGGCGATCCAGTTCAGCTCGGCTTCGCGCTGGAAGTAGTCGATCGTCGGCGCAACGCCGGCGGCCTTGAAGGCCGCGCGCCACAACGGGCCGATGCGCGGCAGCCGGGTTGCGCGGCGCTGGTCCAGCCACGTGATGAACGGGCGCAGCGGTCGGCCGGCCACATCGACCGGCAACAGCGTGCCGCGCTGCGTCGTGACGGTGATGCCCTGCACGCGCTCGGCCGCATGTTCGTGCGCATGGTCCCGCAGCACGCGGCGGCAAACGCCGGCGGCGGCCCGCCAGAAGGTGTCGGCGTCGTGCTCGTGCCAGCCGTCGTGGCGGCTGACGTAGTCGTCGAAGGCCTGTTGCGCCTTGCCGCGGATGTGGCCGTGCAGGTCGATCAGCAGCGCCCGCACGCTTTGCGTGCCGCAGTCCAGCGCGAGCAGCAACGGGTCGTTCATGCGGGCTTCCCGAGGGCGGCGGCGTCGGCGGCCCGCGGCGGCAGCGCGTAGCAGCGCGCGATCAGGGCCTGGTAGCGGGTCCATTCGCGTTGCCACTGCTCGTCAGGCCAACCCAGCTCCTGTTGCACCAGCGGCTGCAACTGCGCCGCCAGTTCCGCCGCGCCGTCGCGCAGCAGCAGGCCAAGCCGGGTGCGGCGCAGCAGCAGGTCGTCCAGATGCACGACCGCTTCGTGGCGGCAGGCCCAGCGCAGCTCGGCCCAGGCGATGCCGGTGTTGGCGATGGTCCGCAGTTCGCCGGGCCGGGCGGTCTGCAGCAGCGCCGGCGCCAAGTCACCAAAGCGGGCGATCCAGCGCTCACGCAGCGCGGGCGGCAGCGGAGCGAGTGCAACCGGCGTGGCGGCCGAGGTCGGAGCCAGGACCGTGTCGTCCGGGGGCGCCGTTGCCAAGACCGGCACATGCCGCGCGGCGCAGCGCAGCACCTGCCGCGCGGTCGAGCGAAAGGTCGTCAGCTTGCCGCCGGTGACGGTGACCAGGCCCTGCTCGTCGAGCACCAGATGCTCGCGCGGCTCGCTCGACGGGGCCACATCGCGCCCGGAGCCGACCACCGGCCGCACACCGGACCAGGTCGAGCGCACGTCGGCTTCAGCGAGCGCCAGTGCCGGAAAAGCGTGGCGCAGCGCCTGCATCAGGTAGTCGAGTTCGGCGCGGGTGATGCCGGGCTCGTGGGCCAGGTCGTCGTGGTGGTCGAGGTCGGTGGTGCCGACCAGCGTCGCGCCTTCCCACGGCAGCGCGAACACCGGCCGCTGGTCGAGCGGGTGGAACAGCCCCACCGCTTGCGACAAGGGCAGGCGCCAGTCGGGCAGCAGCAGGTGGCTGCCGCGCAAGGGCCGCAGCATCGGGGCGTGGCCGAGCTGGCCGCGCAACACGTCGGCCCAGACGCCGGTGGCGTTGACGACGCAGCGGGCGTGCAGGTCGAAACCTTCGCCGCTGACCGTGTCGACCAGTCGAGCGCCCTGCACGAGCGAGCCGCTCCCAGTCGGTCGGTCGGCGCACAGCAGCGCATCGACCCGCAGGTGGTTCAGCATTCGGGCGCCCAAGCGACGGGCCTCGGCCAACACCCGCAGCACCAGCCGCGCGTCGTCGGCCTGCGCGTCGAGGTAGGACCAGCCCCCGAGCAGCTCATGTGCGTCCAGGCCCGGCGCCTGGCCCAGCACGCCGGCAGCGTCGTGCCAGCGCCGGGTGCGCTGGCCGGCCAGCGCGTCGTACAGGCCGAGGCCCAGCGCCAGCTTGCGCCGACCCGGCTTGGCGCCCTGGCGCACGGGCAACACGAAACGCAACGGCCGTACCAGGCCACCGGCCTGGGCCAGCAGCGCGTCGCGCTCGTGCAGCGACTCGCGCGTCAGGCCGATGCGGCCCTGGCCCAGGTAGCGCAGCCCGCCGTGCACCAGCTTCGACGAGCGCGACGAGGTGCCGCCGGCGAAGTCACGTGCCTCGACCAGTGCGACCTTCGCGCCGGCGCGCGCCGCTTCGAGCGCGACGCCGGCGCCGGCGATGCCGCCACCAACGACCAGCAGGTCCCACGGGTCACCGCTGCGCAGCGCAGCGAGGTCCTCAGTGCGGTTCATCGGAGGTTGCCGGCACACGCGGGGCGGCCGGGGCGGCAGGCGCGGCCACCGGACCCACGTCCGGCAACAGATTGCCGCTGGCCATCAGCCCGTGGGGATCGAAGTGGTCGACCAGCGCCTGCATGGCCCGCAGGCCGCGTGCGCCTTTCTCTGCCGCCAGATACGGTGCGTGGTCCCTGCCGACGCCGTGCTGGTGGCTGATCGTGCCGCCGTGGCGAACGACCGCCTCGCTGACGGCGCGCTTGAGGGCCGTCCAGCGCGCCCAGGCGCTGTCGAAGTCGTCGCCGATGCGAAAGACGAAGGTGCTGTAGACGCTCGAGCCCTGCGCGTAGACATGCGACAAATGGGTGTAGGCATGACAGCGTTCGCCGAAGGCCGCGAGCGCGGCGCGGCCGGCCTGCTCCATCGCCGCCATCGTCGCGCCGACGCGCGGCCAGTCGACCGCAGTTTCCATCGTATCGACGGCATAGCCGCGCTCCCACAGCGCATTGCGCAGGTAGACGCCGCGAAAACGGTTGGCTTGCCACTTGCGGCCCAGCAGCGTGCCGGTCGAGACGCCACCGTGGCGGCGCAGGATGGCCTTGGCCTGCGAGCGCATCGCGCTGACCTGCGCGGTGCCACCGGTCAGCCCCAGCATCAGCAGCACCTTGCCCTCGCCGCAGCCGCGCCAGCGCAGCGCGCGTTCGAGCCAGGCGATCGCGTTGGCGTGGCCGGCCAGCGCCAGCGTCGTGACGGTCTCGGTCGGGTTGGCCAGCCGCAGCATCGACAGGCCCAGCCGCGCCTGCGCCAGCTCGCGCGCCGCCGCCTCGCCAGCGGCCCAGCTCGGCAGGAAGACGCCGATGAAAGCCTCGCGCTCGGGCAGGCGTTGCACGCGCACGGTGGCTTCGGTCAGCACGCCGAGCCGGCCTTCGGAGCCGAGCACCCATTCGCGCAAGTCCGGCCCGGCCGCCGAGGCCGGGAACGGCGGGATCACCAGCGGCCCGGTCGGCGTCTCCAGCGTGCCGCCGGCGAACATCGTCTCGATGCGGCCATAACGCGCTGACTGCTGGCCGGACGAGCGGGTCACGATCCAGCCGCCGAGCGTCGCGTATTCGAAACTCTGTGGGTAGTGGCCGAGTGTCCAGCCTTGGGCGCGCAATTGGGCTTCGAGGTCAGGCCCGGCGACACCGGCCTGGAAGGTGGCGAGCTGGGCCTGCGGATCGAGCGCGAGCAGGCGGCGCAGGCGGCCGAGCATCAGCGTCAGCACGGGCCGCTCGCCTTCGGGCGGCGTCAAGTGGCCGACCACGCTCGTGGCGCCGCCGCAGGGGATCACGATGGCGCCGACCGTGCCGGCCCAGGCCAGCAGTTCGCGCAGCTCGTCGTTGCTCTCGGGCCAGGCGACGCCGTCGGTGATGCGGCCCAGCCGGCCGAAGCGCAGCCGCAGCCAGTCACCCAGGCTCTGGCCGAAGCTGGCGCGCAGCCGCTGCTCGGCGTCGGTGCTGACACGCGGGTGCGGCGGCAACCGCGACGCTTGAGCGTCGACCTGCGCGAGCGCCGCGCTCAGCGCCACGTCGGCCGTTGGCTGGCCGGCGCCGACGCGTTCGGCCAGAAAACCCAGCGCGGCCTCGTTCAGTTCCAGGCCGACGGTCGTGTCGCCCCAGCCGTTCCAGCGTCGCAATTGCAGCCCCTTCGACAGTCAATCGGCGAGCATAGGCAGGCGCACCGCCGCCAGCTTGCCCGGCCGCGCCAAGGCTTTGCGCCAACGCGCCATCGTGATGCCGCGCCGCCAAGGCGCAAAGGCTCAGCGGCGGGTGAGATGGATGCCGGCGATCATGCAACGCACCGAGCCGCCGGCCTGCTCGATCGTCGGCACCGGCAGCGCGACGAGGCGGGCCGTGCGCTCGATGACGGCGCACTGCTTGGCGGTCAGCGCGGCCGCGGCGCGGGTCGAGAGCGCGAGCAGGCGCCCGTGGGGTGTGCCCAGCTCGATCGCATTGCCCGCGAACTCGGCGATCTGCGCCGGGCTCAGGGCGATCACTTCGCGTCCGCCGTCTTCCAGGCGCTGGCAGATCTCGGCCCGTCGCCGGGCGTCCGTCATCAGGTCCAGCCCGACCAGCGCGAAGCGGGTGGCGATGCACATCAGCACGTTGGTGTGGTAGACCGGCCGGCCATGGCGGTCGGCGCTGTCGAACACCATCGGCTCGAAATTGAAATGGGTACAGAAGCGCTCCAGCGCCACCGGGTCGGCCCGGTTCGAGCGCGCGGTGTAGGCGATGCGGCCGATGTGGTCGAGCACCATCGCGCCGGTGCCTTCGAGGAACACGCCGTCGTGCGCCAGGCCCGAGTAGTCGATCACGTCCTGCACCCGGTACTCGGTCTTCAGCAGCTCGATCACGTCGCTGCGGCGCTCGCGCCGGCGGCTGGGCATCGCCATCGGATACACCGCAATCTGGCCGCCGACGTGGGTCGAGAACCAGTTGTTCGGGAACACCGAGTCGGGCGTGTCGTGGCGGCCGTCGTCGTCGAACAGGTGCACCCGCACGCCTTCGGCCTGCAACCGGTCGGCCGCGGCGCTGACTTCTTCGAATGCGGACGCCGCCAGGTCCGCATCGGTGGCGGCGACCAGGCTCTGGAAGGCGTTGTCAGCCGCCGTTTGCGGGTTCACGCGAAAGGCGTGCGGGCGGATCATGACGACGGCGCGTGGGGCTTGCAGGCTGGTGGGGCTGGTCATCGGGAAAGGCGAATGGAGTTGCTCGGCGGTCGCAGTCTCGCCAGCGGTCCCACCAATGAAAAGCCGGCGAAGCGATCGTTTTGCTGGCTATGCTGAGCAAATCGCCAACCGCTGTTTGCGAAATGCCAGTTCCGCTCGACGACACCGACCGCACGCTGATCAGCCTGCTGCGCGACAACGCGCGGCATTCCATCGCCACGTTGGCCAGCAAGACCGGCGTTTCGCGCGGCACGGTGCAGAACCGCCTCGCGCGGCTGGAGCGCGAAGGCGTGATCGCCGGCTACACGCTGGTGCTGGGCGGTGCCGCAGCCGACGCCGCCCCGCCGGTGCGCGCGCTGATGACGATCGCCGTGGACGGCAACCGCGCCCCCGAGGTCTTGCGGGCCCTGCGCGGCCAGCCCAGCGTGCGCGCGCTACACAAGACCAACGGCCGTTGGGGGATCGTCGCCGAGTTGCAGGCCGAGTCGCTCGATGCCTTCAACACGGCGCTCGGCAGCATCCGGCTGATCGACGGCATCCTGCAGTCCGAGACCAGCCTGCTGCTGGCCTCGGAGCGGTTCTACTGCAGTGTTTGATGCGAGGCGGAACCTCAGAAAACCGATGGATGTGGTCGCCTGGGT
>NZ_DASUNH010000125.1:0-179684 GCF_036277275.1 Ideonella sp.
CCGCAGCAGCTTGACCTGCAGTTCCTGCGGCATCTCGGTGATCTCGTCCAGGAACAGCGTGCCGCCATTCGCGCGCTCGAAGAAGCCCAGATGCTGTCGGTCGGCGCCGGTGAAGCTGCCCTTCTCGTGGCCGAAGATCTCGCTCTCGATCAGGTTGGGCGAGATCGCGCCGCAGTTCACCGCCAGGAACGGCTGCTTGCGCCGCCGGCTGAGGTCATGCACGGTTTGCGCGACCACCTCCTTGCCGCTGCCGCTCTCGCCGGTGATGAATACCGTCACCGCGGTGCCGGCCACGCGCGAGATCTGCTCGTACACGCGCAGCATCGGCGGCGCCTGCCCCCACAAGTGGCCGAAGTGGCCCTTGCTGACCAGGCCGGCATTCATGCGCGCGACATCGGCCTTCAACGCGGCCGGCTTCATGAAGCGCGACAGCACGCCTTGCAGCTGGCGCATCACGATCGGCTTGACCAGGTAGTCGGCCGCACCGAGGCGCAGCGCCTCGATCGAGGTTTCGAGGCTCGCGTGGCCGGTGATCAGCACCAGCTCGGAGCTGGCGACGAGGTCGGGGTCGGAAAACAGGTCCAGGCCGCTGCCATCGGGCAGCTGCAGGTCCAGCAACACCAGATCGGGCGGCTGCAAGGCGATTTGCCGCCGCGCATCGCGCAGCGTGTGGGCCAGTGCGACGGAGAAGTTCTCGGTGGCAACGAGGTCGCGCAACGAGGTTGCGGAATCGACGTCGTCGTCAACAATGAGCACGTGGTTCAGAGCGGTCCTCCCGCGAAGCTGCAGTTCTGGCCGATTATGAAACCGGCGCGCGTCGCCAGATCATTCGATCGGCGTCGTCATGTTTGTATCGCCCTGTGTCAGCCACTGGGGAGGAACTATCCCTAATGGAACGAACCGGGGGGCGACGCGGCGTTTTTGTCAGGGCCGCGCCGCAGAGGCCGGCACGCCGTCTGGCGCCTTGGTGTCGGGCATCGTTATGGGTTTGGGCAGGTTGCGGTCGGGGTCGGACGGCCGCGGCACGTCCTTGGGCCGGGGGTCACAGCCGGCCAAGGGCACGACGGCGAGCAGGCAGGCCAGCAGCGCCAGCCACGCGCTGGCGGGCTGCGGAGGGGAGTGCTTGATCATCACCATGCTCCGTGAGGTGCCATTACGCGGCACAGCATCACGGGATGGCAAACCGCGTGCCTGCCCCGTCGCGTGGCGGGTCATCCAAACAGCGCCGTGAGTCGCTGAGGGTCCACCGGCTTCGTCAGGTGGTGGTTGAAGCCGGCCTGCAAAGCCAGGTGGCGATCGCTCTCCTGGCCCCAGCCGGTGATCGCGATCAGCACCGGCCGGTGGCCCCCCGGCAGGCCGCGGATGGCGCGCGCCAGTTCGTAGCCGTTGCGCCCGGGCATGCCGATGTCGAACAGGCACACATCGGGGTCGAAGCGCTGCCAGGTCGACAAGGCCTCGTTGCCGTCGAACGACAGGCGGGTCTCGTGGCCTTCGAGCTGCAACAGCGCGGCCAGGCTGTCGGCGGCATCGCGGTTGTCGTCGGCGATCAACACCTTGCGCGGCGCGGCTGCTGTCGACGCCGATGAACCGGCCGGCTGTCGAGCATCGGCCGCCGCATCGCCCGCCGGCAACCGCACGGTGAAGGTGCTGCCGGCACCTGGCCCGGCGCTGTGCACCGCGATGCTGCCGCCATGCAGCTCGACCAGGCCCTTGGACAGCGCGAGGCCGATGCCCAGCCCGGCGCTCGATCGCTCGCCGGTCGACTGCAGCTGCGAGAACATGCGGAACACCTCGGGCATCGAACCGGGCGCGATCCCGATGCCATCGTCGCTGACTTCGATCTGAATGTCGCCACCCTGCCGCTGTGCGGACAGCCGGATATGGCCGCCGCGGTCGGTGTACTTGGCGGCGTTCGTCAACAGGTTGGCCACCACCTGCGCCAGGCGCAGCGGGTCAGCCTCGAAATGCACCGGATCCGGCGGCAGCTCGATCACCAGTTGGTGGGCCATGCCGTCGATGGCCGGCCGCGCGGTCTCGACGGCACTCGCCACCACCGCCGACAGCTCGGTGCCTGTCTTGCGCAGCGGCAACACGCCGCGGGTGATACGCGAGACGTCCAGCAGATCGTCCAGCAGCAGCGCCATGTGCTGCACCTGGCGTTCGATGACCTCCTGGCTCCAGCGCTTCTGGGCATCGGTTGCGTTCGACGCTGTGGACAGCTGCGCCGCCTGGCGGATCGGCGCCAGCGGGTTGCGCAGCTCATGGGCCAGCGTGGCGAGAAACTCGTCCTTGCGCCGGTCGGCCTCACGCAGCAGTTGCTCGTTCTTCTTGCGGTCGGTGATGTCGTTGAACCAGACGGCCACCGACTCACGCATCGGCGAAGCAATGCAGTGCACCCAGCCTTCCCCGCCTCGCAACCGGGTGCGGGCTTCGAACTCGCGTGTCTGCCGGTCGCGCGCGACGGCCACGTACTGCTGAAAGGCATCGCTGTCGGCCCAGCTCTTCGGCAACACCTCCGCCAGCGGCCGGCCCAACAACTCGGTCGGCGTGCGTTGCAGCGACTGCGCGGCGGCACCGTTCATGTAGTTCCAGCTGAAGTCGACGATCTCGCCGGCTTCATTGCGCAGCGGCGTCAGCACGATGAAGGGCACCGCCGAGGTCTCGAGCACCGCGCGAAAGCGCCCTTGCGACTCCTCCAGCGCGGCTTGCGCGCGGGCCCGTTCGCTGAACACCGCCGCCTTGCGGGCGCAGATGTCGGCCAG
The DNA here is from genome assembly GCF_036277275.1 of Ideonella sp. Taxonomy (GTDB): domain Bacteria; phylum Pseudomonadota; class Gammaproteobacteria; order Burkholderiales; family Burkholderiaceae_C; genus Ideonella. The sequence goes on from NZ_DASUNH010000125.1 coordinate 2,763, forward strand.
CGCGCACTCGCGCTCGGTCGGCTCGCGCGGCTGGTCCAGGTAGACCGACAGCACGCCCAGCACGTTGCCCTGCAGACTCAGCAGCGGCGTGCTGTGGACCGCGCGGAAACCTTCTTGCCGCGCCATGTCGCGCAGGCCCGCGAACCGTTGGTCGACCTCGGTATCGGGCACCACCACACGCTCGCGCTGCGCGCCGACCACACCGCTCACGCCCTCGCCCAGCGCCACGCTGGCCAGGCGGGCCCGGGTCTCGGCGCTGAAGCCGATGCTCGCCTCCAGGCACAGGCGCCGGCCCTGCGGCTCGAGCAGGAACACCAAGCCACGGCCGCAGCCGTGGAAGCGCGCCAGCGTCACCAGCACCATCTGCAGTTGCTCGCGCAGCGTGCCGGCATCCGGCAGGTTGCTGCTCAGCTCGTGCAGCTGGTCCAGGTCGTCGACCTGCTGGCTCAGCTCGGCCTTCGCGCGGCTGAGTTGTGAATCGACCGCCTTGCGCTCCGTGATGTCGACACAAGCCCCGCGCAAGCGCACGGCACGGTCTTCGACCCAGGTCAGGTGCACGCGCAGCAACAACCACAGCGGCGAGCCGTCGGACTGGAGCACGCGAATCTCGCGCTCGTAGCCGCGCGAGCGTGCGCGGAACTTCTCGGTCAGGTAGCGTCGGCTCTCGGCCAGCAGCTCGGGGGGCGTGCGGGCCAGCCATTCAGGCAACGGCACGGCGCTGGACGACACCGGCAGGTTGACCAGCCGCGCCAGCGCAGGCGACACGTAGGCAGTCTCCGCGACAAGGTCGATGTCGAAGACGCCGATGCCGGTGCCCTGGATCGCCATGACGAGCCGCTCTTCGGCCGCCAACGCGCGCTCTCCGGTGCGGCGCATGATGGAGCCCAACTCGGCCAACAAGGCCCCAAGTGCGCAGAACAGCAGCAGCGACAGCCAATCCGCGGGGTCGTCGCTGGCCCCGTTCGGCCCCACCAGCGGCAACCACAACGCGGCGCTGGCAATGCCTGTACCCAGCGGCAACAGGCCAGGGCCGCGCCCGCCGATCGCCGCGGCCAGCGCGATTGCCGGCAGGAACACGATGAACGGTTCCCGGTGGCCAAGCCAGGGCCGCAGCACCCATTGCAGGCCGAACGCCAGCAACGTGATCAGCACGGCCAGCAGATAACCACGCAGCAAGGACAGCGAAGAACGGCGAGCAGGCATGGAAGGCGGGGCCCCGCGGTGGCGAGAAGCCTGCAAGCGTATCGCAGGCACGGGGCCCGCCGCAGGCTCAGCCCTTGCTCGCGCGCCCGGATGACGAAGAAGGCGCGGTGCGCCCGCTGCCGGGCGCGGGTTCAGGCGACGTCAGGCAGCGGCCAGTTCGGGTGCCGCATCGGCGGCCGGATCACCGCGCCGCGCCGCGGCCCAGCCGCGGGCCCACGGGCAACCGGCAGTCGCATGCGTTTCCGGGTCCTCCTGGCCCATGTCGCCCAAGGGGGGCGTGCCGCCGTAGAACCACAGTCGCACGCCTTCAAGATCGTTGTCGTCGCACATGCCGAGTCCCTCTCGTGATGTCGCGCAGCCCCCCGGCTACGCCCGGCTTCGCGATCGCGGGGCAAATTTCAGGCCCAGGGTCTTGGCAGCGACACCGAGCGACTGCCGACTGCCGGCGTAGTCGGCCCAGGGATCGACTTTCTCGACCGCCAAGTGATCACCCGCCGTCTGCACCGTCCAGTGCGCGCCACTGGTCAGCTCGGGAAGTTGCTCCCAGGCCACCGGAATCGAGACGCCCAGCCCTGGCCGCGCGCGCGCCGAAAAGGCAGCGACGGTGGTCGCTGCGCTGCCATTGCGGAGGTAGTCGATGAAGATCTTGCCGACACGATTGCGCGGGCCGCTCTTGGCAACAAAGCGCTGCGGCAGGGTCTTCGCGAGGTGGTCGACGACGGCTTTGGAGAACGCCCGCAACGAGTCGGCCGGCCAACGGCTGGCGATCGGCACCACCACGTGCAGCCCCTTGCCGCCGCTGGTCTTGAGCCAGGCCTGCAGGCCCAACTCCTGCAGCATCGAGCGTACGAGCCGCGCGCCCTCCTGCATCTGCGACCAGGCCGCGCCTTCGCCAGGATCCAGATCGAAGACGATGCGATCGGGCTTGTCGGCAGTCCTGAAGCGGGCATTGCCGGTATGGAACTCGATCACGTTGAGCTGCGCGGCGGCGAGCAACGCATCGGCGGAGCTGATCTTGAGCGGCGCCTCTTCGTCGTCCGCATGGGCATCGTGACGCTGGAAGAACAAGGGCCCGCGCACACCCTGCGGCCCCCGCACCTGGGCCACCGGGCGGCCTTGCAGGTGCGGCAGCATGAGTTCGGCAACGCTTTCGTAATAGCGCACCAAGTCCAGCTTGGTCAGGCCGGTGCTGGGGTCGATCACCCGGTCCGGGTGCGACACGCGCTGGCTGCCAACGCGCACGCTGGCTGGGTGCGCGTCGGGTGAAGCGACGGCTTGATGGTGATGGCTCATTCGGACCTCCTGCTCTTGGCCGCCGGGCGCGGCGTCGCGGTACGGGTGGGCGTGACCCGATGCCGGTCGATGACGAAGAAAAGCAGCGTTGCCGCGACCAGCGGCAGCAGGTAGAAGATGACCCGGTAGCCCAGCATCGCAGCCAGCAGGTCGGCCTGGTCGGCACGGTCTTTCAGCAAGGCCAGAAAGATGGCTTCGAGCACGCCCAAGCCGCCGGGCACGTGGGTGATGAGGCCGGCCACCGCCGACACCAGCAACGCGTTGAGCACGCTGGCGTAATCCACACGCTGTTCGAGCAGCGCCCAGCAGACGGCCGCGGTCAGGGTCCAGTGCAGCACCGACAAGCCCAACTGCGCCAGGGCCATCCGCGACGACGGCAAGGTCACCACATGCCGGCGCCAGCGCCACTGGTGGCCTTCGGCCCAGTGACAGGCCGCGGCATACCCCACGGCCAACAGCAGCAGGCACACGCCGAGCACCTGCAGCGCGACGTCGCCCAAGGCCCAGCCGGGCGGTAGCTCGGGGGGGCGCCACAGCAGCAGCAGCCCGGCCAGGCCCGCGTAGCCCAGCCAGTTGGTCAGCACGCTGGCGGCCAGGATGCGGGTGACCTCGTCCACCGTCATGCCCAGGCGGGTGTAGAGGCGGTAGCGCAAGGCGACCCCGCCGAGCAGGGTACCGAGGTTGAGCTTGAAGGCGAATGAGACAAAACCGACCGCCAGCACCCAGCGCGAAGGCACGGCGGCGCCGGCGCCGGCCACCTTGGGATCAGGCTCCCGCCCGAGCACGTCGTAGCTGGCATAGAGCAGGTGCCCGAGCACGGCGAAGACCACGCCCGCCAGCAGCGCCGTCAACGGCAGGCTGCGCAACGCCCCCATGGCGTTGGTCCAGTCCCAGTGGCGGCCGATCTCGACCAGCAGCACGGCCGTGACCAGCAGGCACAGCGTCCAGAACGCGCGCTGCGCCGCCGGCCACCAGGGCTTGGCTGTCAGGCCCGTGGGCGCCTCCGGCGGCGGCACGGGCGGAGGGCTCACGACCGCGTCAGCGCGCATGCGAGCTCCCGGTCGCATGTGCATGAGGGCGTGCAGGCGAGTGCGCATGAGGCTGCGCCAGCAATTCCAGCTTGGGCGCATGGGCCGGCAGATGCGAAGCCCAGACCGGGAAGCGGCGCAGGAAGTGGAAAACGACGAAGCCCCGCACCTGCGCCCACCAGACCCAGCCCTTGTGGGCAGGCACCTCGATCTGCTTGCAACTGCGCTCGATCAGATGCTCGAGCCGCGTGCGCAGGTGTTGTGCAAACGGCTTGTCGCGCAGCACGACGTTGGCCTCGAGGTTGAGCGACAGGCTCAGCGGGTCGAGGTTGCTGGAGCCGACCGTCGACCATTCGTCGTCGATCACCGCCACCTTGCCGTGCAGCGGCCGCTCGCAGTATTCGTAGATCTTCACGCCACCTCCGTGCAGGTAGTCGTACAACGTCGACGCCGCAGTGCGGGCGATCGGCACGTCCGGCTCGCCCTGCAGGACCAGCTTGACCTCGACCCCACGCCCGGCCGCGCGGCGCAACTCGCGCAGCAAGCGGTAGCCCGGGAAGAAGTAAGCGTTGGCGATCAGCACCTGCTTGCGCGCGCGGCGCACGGCAATGCAGTAGTAGCGCTCGATGTCGTTGCGGTGGTGCAGGTTGTCGCGTCTGACGAAAAGTGCGTCGGCGCTGCCGGCATTTACCGCGGCTCGCTCGGCGCTTTGCTGTGGGCCATGCGGATGCCAACGACCCCAGGCGGCGCGCAGGCCATGACCCGCGTTGATGACATCGCCCACCGGGTCGTGGATCGCCGTGCGCACGAAACGATGGATCTCGCCGACGATCGGCCCGACCAGCTCGACCGAGTAGTCTTGCTTGGCCTGCGGGCCGAAGTCGGCCAGGTGATCGGCCGAATAGTTGATACCTCCGACGAACGCGCGCTCGCCGTCGATCACCACGATCTTGCGGTGCATGCGGCGCAGCACGTTGAAGCGAAAGCCCAGCACGCGCACGGCGGGATCGAAGGTGCGCACACGCACGCCGACGGCGGTGAGGCTCTGGACGTAGGCCGGCGACAGGTCGGCCGAGCCGAAACCGTCGACCAGCACATCGACCTGCACACCACGGCGCGCGGCCGCCAGCAGGACCTCATGGAGCTCCTGGCCGACCTTGTCTTCGAAGACGATGAAGGTCTCGAGGATGACTTCGCGGCGCGCATGACGAATGGCGTCGAACACGGCCGGAAAGAAGGCTTCGCCGTTTTCCAGCAGGTCGACTCGGTTGCCGCTGAACCAACGAGTTTTCACAACATGATCTCCGCAGCCAAGGGGGCGTGGTCGGACAGGTGCGACCACGGAAAGCGTGGCAACGCAATCGGCCGGTGGGCACGGGCGCTGCGCACGTAGATGCGGTCCAGTGGCAGCAGCGGAAAGCGCGCCGGAAAGGTCCTCGCTGCGCGCCCGTGGGCCTGCACGAACACTTCCTGCAGACCGGCGCAACGGTCGAGTACGTGGTGCGCCTTGTTGCGCCAGTCATTGAAGTCGCCGGCCACCAACAACGGGGCCTCGTCCCGGATCTGCTCGGTGACGATGCCGCACAGCAACTCCAGCTGGTGGCGCCGGTGCGACTCGGCCAGCCCGAGGTGCACGCTGATCGCATGCACTTCGCCGCGATCTGGCAGCTCGAGCACGCAGTGCAGCAAGCCGCGCGCCTCGTGCTTGGGCAACGACACGTCATGGTTGATCTGGCGCAGGATCGGGTACTTGGACAGCACGGCGTTGCCGTGGTCGCCGCCTTGATACACGGCGTTGCGACCGTAGGCAAACTGGGGCCAGATCTCGTCGGCCAGGAATTCGTAGTGCGGCGCCTGCGGCCAGCTGGCGCCCACGGCCGCATGGTTGTACTCGCCCTGCACCTCCTGCAGGAACACCACGTCGGCATTGACCGCGCGCACCGCGTCCCGCAACTCGGGCAGCACGAAGCGGCGGTTGAGCAATGTGAAGCCCTTGTGCGTGTTGACCGTCAACACACGAAGCAAAAAGGGCTGTGGGAGCGTCGCCGAGGACATGCGACTTTTTTAGCCGCAGACCCTGGCTGCGCTTGTAGGAAAGCGCCCTCATGACATGCAGGCGCCGGCCGCGAAGGCCGGCGCCTGCGTGCACCAGCCTTCAGTGCGAGCGCGGCGGCGTCTCCGGATGAACGCCCCGGTCGGCAGCCGGCGGCACCACGGCGCCCCGGCGCGCACCGTGGATCATTTCCTTCAGCCAGGCCACCAGCACCTTGGTGTAGGCCCGCTGGTCGACCTCGTTGGTCAGGCCATGGTCGGCGCCATCGAGACAGCGGTAGGTCAGCGAGCGGGCATGGGTGGCCGCCTCACGGTAGCTGGTCAGCACGGTCTTCGGGATGATGTTGTCCTGCTCGGACTCGATCAGCATCACATCGCCCTCGAAGGCCTGAACGGCCTGCAACGCGCGGTTCTCGCTCGCCAGCACCAGGCGCTGGCGATATGTCCGCAAGTCCTGGTCCTTGTGCAGCTGCAGCTTCGGGCTCTCCCAGCCCGAATCGATGTAGAGCGCCGGTGCGCGCAAGGCCAGCCACTTGACCGGCCGCATCGAGCTCAGGATGGTCGCGAGATAGCCACCATAGCTGCTGCCCACCACCGCGATGGCAGCGGGATCGACATGGCGGCGCTTGACCAGGGTGTCGTAGGCGGTCAGCACGTCCTGCAGGTTGTTGGCACGTGAGACGGTTTCGAAGTGGCGTTTGGTCTGCGCGTGCCCGCGCAGGTCGAAGGTGAGGCAGACACAGCCCAATGCCGCCACGTCTCGCGCACGCGACAGGTACTGTGCCTGGCTGCCACCCCAGCCGTGCACGAACAACACGCCGGGAATCAGCGTGCCCGGCGTGACGAAAGTGCCGGCGATGTCGACCCCGTCGACAGCGATCTGTGTGGTTTCCTCAAGCGTCGACATCCGGCGTCACCTGTGCGTACTTGATCAATCGGCCCCCATGGTTGTCCGGCCCATCGTAGAGCAGCCAGGCGCCGCGCGGCAGGTTGAACTCGTCGGCATAGACCTCGCAGGTCGACGCTCGAATACGGCGCAACGAGGGATCGGCCGCGAAGGCATGCAGCGCGGCCGCTTCGGCACCGCTTGCACCGCCGATGCGCCACGACTGCTCGAGCACGCCGGACAACGCACGGCCCTGCCCGTCGACGCCTTGCGCGACGTCGTAGTTGCAGCGCGAAGCGAAAAAGCCCGGGAAGCAGGCGGATGCAGCGCGGTGGAAGGTCAGCGCCTGTTCGACCGCCGTGCGCACGTCTGGCGCGAGCGTCTGCTTCAGCAGCACCTCGAAGCCACCACGGCAGACGGTGAGTTGCGAGCCGCCGTAGACCTCGTGGTCACGGTGATTGCGCGTCAACGACTGCGTGCCAAAGTAGCTGGCCACGTGCGAGCCCACCGAGACCAGGCCGACACTGTGCGTGATCACCTGGCTGAGGTTGCGTTCGAGCACCAGCCCATGGCGGCTCAGGTTGTCCAGGCCGAACGCGGCCAGCCTCGCGTCGAGCTCGTCGAGGTTGTCGATCACCCATTGGCCCACGCCCCCCACGCCGGCGGGGTCCTTCAGGCGCACGCTGCCGTCCTCGAACAAGCACCGCGCCGCCAGGCGCGCATCGTCGGCGCTGAAGACCGAGTAGCCGGGCAAGACGGCGTCGCGCACCTGCTCGCCGTAGGCAGCCGACCAGCCGGGGACCGAGCAGGCGCCCGGCGCCACCAGCGGGTGCGAGATGACCTTGGTGGCGACGAAGGGTTGGGGCACCACGCCGCCGAAGAGTTGGTCCGGGCGGCTGATGCCCAGGCGCTGCGCTTCGACCAGTGACGGCAGCGTGTCGGTCGGCACCAGGTAGAGGCTGCCGGTCGGCGGATGGGCCAAGTCAAGCTCGCCAACGAATTCGTGGCCCAGCAGCAGGGCCAGCGACTCGGCGACCCGGCATTTAGAGCTGGCGTCGTGGTCCAGCGGACCGGTCTGGCCGTTGCTGCGGAAGAACGCGACCGCCGGCGCCGCGGACTTGACGGGGCGCGGGCGGTTTCGAGGCCTGCTGCGGGTGGCGGACGGCGTGCGCGGAGCGGCGAGGGCGGTGATCATGGTGTCTCCTTCGTGGTGGACAGGATGCAGGAACACGGGGTCAGGTCCCTCAGCGGACCATTCCGGCGACAGCAAACGGTCGGGGTTCGACCAGGGCTTTCGCCGCTTCAGGTATGGCCAGCACCGTCTTGGGCGCAGCGAACTCGATGGACAGGGCCTGCAGTCTTTCGATCAGCGACAGACAGATCTCTTGTTGCAGGTCCATGTAGTACTTGTAGTCGGCGCGCTGGACGATGTAGACGACTTCGTACTCCAGCGCCCCATCGCCAATGCGTTGCAGGTGAGCGCGATCGAACGTCACATCCTCGCGCGTTTCGATGACCTCACGCACGATGTCCGGTATTGCCCTCGCCTGCTCGGCGCTGGTCTCCAGCGAGACGGAGAACTTGAAGACGACGCGACGCCGCTCTTGCCGCTTGTAGTTGCTGACCGCGCTCTTGAGCAAGTCCGCGTTCGACATCACGATCTGCTCGCCGCCGTGGGCCCGGATGCGCGTTGTCTTCAGGCCCACCCGCTCGACGGTCCCGGACACACCGCCGACGGCGATCGCATCACCCACTTCGAAAGGCTTGTCGAGTGCGATCGCCAGCGAGGCGAACAGGTCGCCCAGGATGTTCTGCACCGCCAGCGCGACGGCAATGCCGCCGACGCCCAGGCTGGCCACCAGCGCGGTGATGTTCACGCCCAGGTTGGCCAGCACCGCGAGCACGACAGTCGTCCACAGCGCCGTTTGCAGGCCCCAACTGAGCAAGGTCGCACTGGCGCCCTCCTGCGACAGCTGGCCGTGACGCAACAGGTGCCGGTTCAGCAGCAGCCCCACGCCCCGGCTGACCCACAACGCGAGCTGCACCACCATGACCACGAACCAGAGTTGGCTCACCCGGCCTTGCCAGCGTGGCGACAGCTCGAGCATCTCGCAGAAGACCAGCACGGCCACCGCGAACAGCACCCACATGCGCGTCGCGGCCAGCACTTCGACGACAACGTCGTCGACACGGGTCGCGCTGCGCTCGGCCAGGCGCTTGAAGCGCTGCAGCACGATGCGCAGCGTGACGCGCAACAGCAGGTAGGCCACGATACCTGCGCCAGCGGCCATCAGCCAACGGTCGAGCGAGTTGCCGAGGAAATCGACGTCCGCCGCGGCAGACCACAGTTCGGCCGGCGTCATGGTGGCCCCCTTCGGCCGGCAGCCGGTTGCGTTCGGCTTGCGGCCAGACGTGCGAAGCGGTGATGAGGGGTGCTCATGCCGTCTCGGCAAGGCCCTGTGCGGCGCACTGGCGCGGCAGGATCGGCCAAAGATGTCGGGGTCCGCGCATGGCATCGCTCCAGGCTGTTGGATGTCAGACGCAGCGTAGGAACTGGTCGATGCCGTGGCTGTCGGCTGCCGTCGCGACGGCGTGTAGGAACTGTCCAGCAGATGGCCCGACACTGCACGCCCGTCTGCCCGACGGCAACCGCACACTGATATATAGTCCGGCCACTGACACGACGTGCGCGACGCGGCCATCAGGCCCGCCGACGCCCGCGTTGTTCTTCCAGAGGTCGAAACCGCGGTTTCGGCCTTTTTCGTTTCTGGCCCGCCGTAACCGCGCTGTACCTTCCCGCCTCCCCCAGATTTCGAAGCCGCCGACCGGTCTGCCAGCCTTTGGAGCCCGAAGCGTCGGCGTGGCTTCGCCATGGCTTTGCAACACTCGGTCACGGCCGCCAACCGGAACATTCCATGCGGCGAACATCCAGTTTCAGGCGTGAATCATTAGGGTGAAGCCTATATCGATCGTGATTAACTCCGCGCTATAGTCGTTGATCCTGTGGCCCTAGCGGCTGCCTGTTGATGACGAAAACAGCGCCTCACTTCGGCGACTGGAGGAAACGAGTGGACTACGCAGAAGCGCAGCGCAACCCCGGCAAACATTCTGTCGGGCTCGGCGTTGTCATCGTGCTGCACGTGCTACTGGGCTACGCGCTCGTCAGTGGCTTGGCACGCCGAGTGGTCGAGGTGGCGATGAAGCCCGTCGAGACCAAGATCATCGAGGAGATCAAGCCGCCGCCGCCGCCGCCGCCGGAAAATCTGCCTCCGCCGCCCAAGACCATGCCGCCTCCGCCGGTGTGGATGCCGCCGCCGGAGGTCCAGGTCCAGCAGCCGCAGATCCAGACGCCCGCGATCACCCCCACCACCACCGTCGCTCCGCCGCCGACCGCGCCCGCGCCCCCGGTGCCGATTGCGCCGGCTGCACCGCCCGCGCCGCCTCGTGTCGCCAGGGCTGCGCAGATCGACTTCTCCAACTGCGAGAAGCCCGAATACCCGGCTGCTGCTCGCCGCTCAGAGGCCACCGGTGTCACCCGCGTTCGTTTCAGCATCGACGAAACGGGCCACGTGGTGAAGGCAGAAGTCACTGGCTCGTCGGGCTCGTCCCGCGAACACCGACAACTCGACAAGGTCGCCGTCGAAGCGCTGAGCCAATGCCGCTTCAAGCCCGGCACCGACGAGAACGGCAAGCCCGTGGGCGCCTTCTCGAACGTCGAGTACGTCTGGAAGCTTGACTGATCCAGTCAAGCCTCTTCTCCCGAACTTTTCTTTTCACTAAGGCGCAGATCGTTGCACCAACGGCACGACGTTGCGCCACTGACCCCTTGCCCCCTGGAGGAAACATGTCCTTGATGAAAATCGTGCGCGCCCCCTTCCTGGCCGCCTGCATCGCCCTGTTGGGCGCCGTCGCGATCACCCCGGTTGACGCACTGGCTCAAGAAGCCGCTTCAGCCCCTGTCGCCGCCCCGGCCGACACCGCTGCCCCCGCCCCCACCGGCGTGGCCACGCCCGAACTGAAGAAGGAAACGATCGACAACCCCTACGGCCTGGAAGCGCTGTGGACGCAGGGTGACTTCGTGGCCCGCGGCACGCTGATCATCATGATCATCATGTCGATGGGCAGCTGGTACATCATCTTCACGAAGCTGTGGGAACAGTCCAAGCTGATGAAGAGCGCCAAGGCCGCAGCAGAAACCTTCTGGACCGCCGGTTCGGTCAAGAAGGGTGCCGAGACGCTGGACGAAGCCAGCGCCTTCCGCTACATGGCCGAGCAAGGCTTGAAGGCCGCCGACCACCATGAGGGCAGCCTGGTCGAGCAGATCGACCGCCACACCTGGATCGGCATGAGCGTTCAGCGCTCGGTCGACAACATCAACAGCCGCCTGCAAGACGGCCTGGCGTTCCTGGCCACCGTCGGTTCCACCTCGCCGTTCGTCGGCCTGTTCGGTACCGTCTGGGGCATCTACCACGCCCTGACGCAGATCGGCATCTCCGGCCAGGCTTCGATCGACAAGGTCGCCGGCCCGGTGGGTGAAGCGCTGATCATGACCGCCTTCGGCCTGGCCGTCGCGGTGCCCGCGGTGATGGGCTACAACTGGCTGATCCGCCGCAACAAGGGTGCGATGGAGCGTGTCCGCGCCTTCTCGGGCGACCTGCACAACGTGCTGCTGGCCGGCAAGCGCTGATGGGGGCCACGCCGTCCAGGGGGAAGCACCTTCCCCCTGGCGGCGGGCAGATCAACTGCCACCCCAGACTTGCGATAGAGCGAAGGATCTCGAGATGGCCATGACCGTAGGCGCTGCTGACGGCAGCGAAGAGGAGCAGATGAACTCCACCATCAACACCACGCCCCTTGTGGACGTGATGTTGGTGCTGCTGATCATCTTCATCATCACGATTCCCGTGGTGACGCAGTCGGTGCAACTGACGCTGCCCAAGGAAATCAACGTCCCGACCCAAACCAAGCCGGAGAACATCCTGCTGGCCGTGTCGAAGGACGGTGACGTCTACTGGAACACCAAGAAGATGCCCGACATGGAGGTCCTTGTCGAAGCGCTGAAAAAAGAGTCGATCAAGGAACCCCAGCCCGAAGTGCACATCCGAGGTGATGAGAACGTGCGCTATGAATCGGTGGGCCGCCTGATCGTCGCCGCTCAGCGCGCGGGTATCGCGAAGGTCGGGTTCATCACTGAACCACCGGCCAAGAACTGAAAGGAATCCCACCATGGCAATGAGCGTTGGCTCCGCCGGTGAAGACGACATGATGGTGGAGATGAACACCACGCCGTTGATCGACGTGATGTTGGTTCTGCTGATCATGTTCATCATCACCATCCCCGTGCAGACGCACGCGGTGAAGATGAACATGCCGGTCAACCAGCCCAGCACGCCCACCAAGCCGCCCGAGGTCGTCCGCATCGATGTCGACTTCGACGGCACGATCAACTGGAACGGTGAACAGGTTCCGAACCGCGCCGACTTGCAGGCCCGTCTGTACCGCACGGCTCAGATTCCCGATCAGCCCGAGGTGCACCTGAAGCCCAACAAGCTGGTCACCTACAAGTACGTGGCCATGGTGATGGCCGAAGCCCAGCGCCTGGGCGTCACCAAGATCGGTATCGTCGGCAACGAACAGTTCGCGAACTGAACGTCGCTCGATCATCCAGCCGGGGATCGGCCGTCAGCGGTTCGGTCCCCGTTTGCGTTTGAAGGCGACACCTTTTCACATCCGGACCCATGTCTATGAAATCCCTGCGTGCCCTGACCCTGGCCCTGATTGCCGCCGGCTGCGTGAGCGTGGCCCAAGCCCAGGCCGTTCGTCCTGAAGTGGGCAAGCCGCTTCAAGCGGCCGGCGAATTGTTGAAAGCCGGCAAGGCTCGCGAGGCCTTGGCCAAAGTTCGAGAAGCCGACGCCGTCGGCGGCAAGAATGCCCAGGAACAGCTGATGATCGATCGCATGCGCGGCGCTGCCGCGCAGCGTGCCGGCGACAACGGCACCGCCATCCAGGCGTTCGAATCGGTCTTCAACTCCGGCAAGCTCAGCGGCGGTGAACAGGCCCAGGTCGCCGAGACACTGGCCTTCGCCTACTCGCAGCAGCGCGACAACGCCAAGGCCACCCAGTGGGCCAACCGGGCCCAGCAGCTGGGGGCCAACAGCGCCCAGCTGAAGCAGCTGCAAAGCTACCTGCAGTCGCAAAGCGGCGACTACAACGCGATCGCCAAGGACTCCGCCGCAGCGGTCTCTGCCGCTGAACAGGCGGGCCGCCGCCCGGCCGAAGACGATCTGCTGCGCCTGGCCGACGCCTACCAGCGCACCAACGCCAACGCCGCGCAAAGTGCCACGCTGGAGAAGCTGGTCGCCTACTACCCGAAGAAGGACTACTGGAACGCGCTGCTCGGCCGCTTGCCCCGCAAGCCCGGCTTCGCCGACCGCTTCGCGCTCGACGTGCTGCGCCTGAAGCTGGCCACCGGCAACCTGACCAAGACCGAAGAGTTCATGGAGATGGCCCAGTTGTCGCTGCAAAGCGGCTATGCCGCCGAAGCCAAGGTCGTTGTCGACAAGGGCTTCGCGTCGGGCGCGCTCGGCACCGGCGCCGAAGCCGAGCGCCACAAGCGCCTGCGCGACCTCGCGATCAAGCAAGACGCCGAGATCCGCGCGAACCTCGAAAAGAGCATCGCAGCCGCCACCGCCGCCAAGGACGGCAACGACCTGGTCCAGGTGGGCACCGTGCTGACCAGCATGGGACAGGCCGAGCAAGGCGCATCGCTGATCCAGCAAGGCATCGCGAAGGATGCCCTGAAACGCCCCGAAGACGCCAAGCTGCGCCTGGGTCAGGCGCTGGCGCAGAACCCGAAGACCCGTGCGAAGGGCCAGCAAATGCTGCGCAGCGTGCAGGGCACCGACGGCGCCGCCGACCTCGGCCGCCTGTACGCGGTGTTGTTGGCACAGTAACGCCGCACCGTCGGCGGCGAGAATCAGCGATGAGCTCTCCCGCCGCCGATTTCCTTCAAGCGCTGGGTCATGGCGTCCATGCCATCGACACCGGCTTCCACAGGCCGCGCTTCGACGCGGCCTATTTGCTCGTCGATGAAGGTCGCGCCGCGTTCATCGACACCGGTACGCGGCACGCGCTGCCACGCCTGCTGGGCGCGCTGTCCTCGCTGGGCCTGCCGCTCGATGCCGTCGACTGGGTCATCCCGACCCACGTCCACCTCGACCATGCCGGCGGCGTCGGGCCGCTGATGCAGGCGCTGCCGCAAGCGCGCCTGCTGGTCCATCCGCGTGGTGCGCGCCACATGATCGACCCGAGCGCGCTGTACCAAGGCGCCCTCGCCGTCTACGGCCAGGCCGAGATGGACCGCTCTTACGGCGAGCTGGTCGGCGTCGACGCCGACCGCGTGCAGACCAGCACCGATGGCATGTCACTGGTGCTCGGTGGCCGCACGCTGCAGTTGATCGACACCCCCGGCCATGCGCTGCACCACCACTGCATCTGGGATCCGGTTTCGCGCGGCTGGTTCACCGGCGACACCTTCGGCATTTCGTACCGCGAGCTGGACAACGCGGCCGGTCAACCCTGGATCTTTCCTGCCTCGACGCCGGTGCAGTTCCAGCCCGACGCGCTGCGTGTCTCCATCGGCCGCCTGCTGGCCCCCGCGCCCGCAGCGGTCTACCTGACGCATTACGGCTGCCTGGGCCAGGTGCAGGCACTCGGCAGCCAGCTCCTGCAGGTACTGGACGAAGTGGTCACGCTTGGCCGCGCGCTGCGGGACGATCCGCAGCGCTACCAGGCATTGCGCCAGGGCCTGCGCGCGCTGTACCTGCGCAGCGTTCGCCAGCATGGCTCCGCGCTGACCGACGCGGCGATCGCCGAGGTGCTGGCGGTCGACATCGAGCTCAACGCGCAGGGCATGGCGGTCTGGCTGGACCGCGAAAAACGCTGACCTTTTCGCCCCAGGGACAAGCCATCCCGCCGGCCAAACCCGGCCGCTACACTGACCGGCCTCGTTTTGCCAATGCACCGCCACCGGCGGTGTTCCTGCCATGCAGACCAGCCTCGCTCCGACCCGCCCCAGCTTCGGCCTGGCCGACCGCGTGATCGTGATCACGGGAGGCGGTCAAGGCATCGGCGCCGCCTGCGCGGAACGCTTCGTGGCCGAAGGCGCCAGAGTTGCCTTGTGGGACGTGAACACCACCGCCGCCGAGGCGCTTGCGCAGCGCCTGCGTGGCGCTGGCGCCAGCGTCGAAGCGATGCCCTGCAACGTCGCCCGCAAGAGCGAGGTCGACGCGGCGTTGGCGGCCACCGTGCTGGCCTTCGGCCGTGTCGATGGCCTAGTCAACAACGCCGGCATCTTTCGCGCCGCCGACTTCCTCGAAATCACCGAGGAAGACTGGGACGCCGTGCTCAACGTCAACCTCAAGGGTGCCTTCCTGGTCGGCCAGGCGGTCGCACAGCAGATGGTGCGCCAAGGCCAGGGCGGCGCGATCGTCAACATGTCGTCGGTCAACGGCTCGATGGCCATTGCCAGCATCGCCAGCTACAACGCCAGCAAAGGCGGCATCAACCAGCTGACCCGCGCGATGGCACTGGCTCTGGCCGACCACCAGATTCGCGTCAACGCCGCTGCCCCCGGCACCATCGCCACGGAACTGGCACGCGAAGCGGTGCTGACCAGCGAAGAAGCGAAGCAACGCATCCTCGGCCGCACGCCGATGAAGCGGCTCGGCGAACCCGGAGAAGTAGCCGACGTGGTCGGCTTCCTGCTCAGCGATGCAGCGCGCTACATGACGGGCGAGATCGTGCACATCGACGGCGGCCGCATGGCGCTGAACTACACCGTGCCGGTTTGAGCCGGCGCGGCCGGCCGCGCCGAAAACTAACGCCGCAGTGCCGCGGCTTCTGCCGCCAGCCGGGTGATCCGGCCCCAGTCGCCGCCCTTCACCGCATCGGCCGGTGTCAGCCACGAACCGCCGCAGACCTTGACGTTCGGCAGCGATAGGAATTCAGGCGCGCTCTGCAGCGTGATACCGCCGGTCGGGCAGAAGGCCACGTCGGGGAACGGGCCGGCCAGCGCCTTCAGCATCGGGATGCCGCCCGCCGCAGTCGCCGGGAAGAACTTCAGGAACGACAGGCCGTCGGCCTGCGCCGCCATCACCTCGCTCGCGGTGGCCACGCCCGGCAGCAGCGGCAAGCCGATGTCGCGACATGCGGCGCCCACGTCAGCCGTGTAGCCCGGGCTGACACCGAAGACCGCACCCGCCTGTCGCGCCGCGCGGGCATCGGCCGCCGAACGGATCGTGCCAGCACCGACGATCGCACCCGGCACCTCGCGCACCATCGCCTCGATCGCCCCCAGCGCCACCGGCGTACGCAAGGTCACCTCGAGCACCTTCACGCCACCCTCGACCAGGGCACGCGCCAACGGCACGGCATCTTCGAGCCGGTCAATGACGATGACGGGGATGACAGGACCGTGGCCGGCCAACTCAAGTGTGTTCAGCATATTCAGTGATCAAAAGTTCGAGCTAAGAGCCGCCGTTGACCCCGGCGCTCCGCAGGAGCCGCCGCCTTCAAGCGGCGTGCGCGGAGCCGGCTTTGCCGGTCCGCTGCGCGAGCCCCCTTGGGGGGCAGCGACCAGAGGCAGCGTGGGGGCTTCATAACCACGTGCAGGCGCCTTCTTCGGCTGTGTTGACGTTGCGGCGCATGCCGGCGAAAAGCTCGCGGCCCAGGCCATGGGCATGTTCGCCGGCCATGGCATCACTTCGCTGGGCCGGCGTGCGGGCGGCCCACTCTTCAGCCGACACCAACGCCGACAGGCTGCCCGTCGTCGCATCCAGGCGGATCATGTCGCCATCACGCACCTTGCCCAGTGGCCCACCAGCCAGCGCCTCGGGGCTGACGTGAATCGCTGCCGGCACCTTGCCCGAGGCGCCGCTCATGCGGCCATCGGTCACGAGCGCCACGCGGTGGCCCCTGCCTTGCAACACGGCCAGGGGCGGCGTCAGCTTGTGCAGCTCGGGCATGCCGTTCGCATGCGGGCCCTGGAAGCGCACGACAACCACCACGTCACGCTCCAGTTCGCCGGCCTTGAAGGCGGCGTGCAGGTCTTCCTGGCTGTCGAAGACGCGCGCCGGTGCCTCGATGACATGGCGATCGGCCGGCACTGCAGACACCTTGATGACGGCGCGACCAAGGTTGCCCTGCAGCAGCGCCAGGCCGCCGGTGGGCGAGAAAGGGTCGTCCGCCGTGCGCAACACGCTCGCGTCGCCGCTTTCGGCCGGCAGCGCAGACCACCGCACCCGCTCGCCTTCCAGCCGGGGCTCTTCGGCATAGCGCGCCAGGCCACCCTCGGCCACGGCGCCGGCGTCGGCGTGCATCAGGCCCGCGCGCATCAGCTCGCGCAGCACGAAGGCCGGCCCGCCGGCCGCCTGGAACTGGTTCACATCGGCACTGCCATTCGGGTAGACGCGTGCCAGCAGCGGCACCACCGACGACAGCTCGGAAAAATCGTTCCAGTCGATCAGGATGCCGGCTGCGCGAGCCACCGCCACCCAGTGGATCAGGTGGTTGGTGGAGCCACCCGTGGCCAGCAGGGCCACCATGGCGTTGACGATGCTGCGCTCGTCGACCAGGTGACCGATCGGCAGATCGCGTCGGCCGGCGCGCAAGCTCAGCACCGTGGCGACGGCCTCGTCGGTCAACGCGTGGCGCAACGGCGCGTGCGGGTGGACGAAGGCGGCGCCTGGCACGTGCAGGCCCATCGCCTCCAGCAGCATCTGGTTGGAGTTGGCAGTGCCGTAAAAGGTGCAGGTACCCGCCGAGTGGTACGCCGCCTGCTCGGCCTGCAGCAGTTCGCCACGGCCCACCAGGCCTTGTGCGGCCTGCTCGCGCACCTTGGCCTTGTCGTTGTTCGACAAGCCCGACCCCATCGGCCCGGCCGGCACGAACACGCAAGGCAGGTGGCCGAAGTGCAGCGCGCCGATCAGCAGGCCCGGCACGATCTTGTCGCAGATGCCCAGCAGCAGCGCCGCGTCGAACACGTCATGCGACAGCGCGATCGCGGTGCCCATCGCGATGGTGTCGCGCGAGAACAGGCTCAGTTCCATGCCGGCGTACCCTTGCGTCACGCCGTCGCACATCGCCGGCACGCCACCGGCCACTTGCGCGGTGGCGCCCAGGCGATGCGCCGTTGCGCGAATCTGCGCCGGGTAGCCTTCGTACGGCTGGTGCGCCGAAAGCATGTCGTTGTACGCGGTGACGATGCCGATGTGCGGTGCCTTCTCGGCAACGATGCGAAGCTTGTCTTCGCCGGGCATCGCGGCGAACGCGTGTGCCACGTTGGCACAGCCCATGCGGTCGGCGCCACGTGGTCTTTGGCGCAGCGCGTCGACGCGTTTGAGGTAGGCGCTGCGCGACGTGGCGCTGCGCTCGCGGATGCGTTTGGTGACCTGGGCCAGAACGGGATTCAGAGTGTTCATGGCAGACGACGGAGGTGGAAACGTTCGATGTAACCCATGGGCAGATTATCAGGTAACTTGGTTACATGGTCAAACCAACATGGAAACCTGAGTCGATGGCGCGGTAGATTGCAGGCATGGAGCATGAAGCGCTGACGCTGCGTGACCCAGCCCCGTTGCTTGAACGCACCCTGCACGAGTGGGGCGGCGGCGAGGCGCTGTGGATCTTTGGCTATGGCTCGCTGCTGTGGCGGCGAGAGTTCGAAACCGACGCCGAGGTGCCGGCCCAAGTGCATGGCTGGCACCGCGCGTTCCGCATGCGCTCGCGGGTCAACCGCGGCACGCCGGCGCAGCCAGGCCTGGTGTTCGCGCTGATGGCCGGCGGCTCGTGCCACGGCGCGGTGTTTCGCGTGCCGGCCGAGCGGGCTGAAGCCGAGCTGCGGCAACTGTGGTTGCGCGAAATGCCCACCGGCGTCTACGACCCGCGTTGGCTGGCCTGCCGCACACCCCACGGCACCGTCCATGCATTGGCCTTCACCCTGCACCGCAGCAGCCCCGGCCATACCGGCCGACTCGGTGACAGCCAGATGCAGCAAATCCTGGCCCATGCGCGTGGCCGGTATGGCACGACGCTGGAGTATTTGCGTGAAACCGCGTTGGAACTTCGCCGCCGCGGCATACGAGATCGCGAGGTCGAGCGCCTGATGCGCCTGGCCGGCGATTGATGGAAAGGCGCTATGGCCCGGCCGGTGACGCGTTTTCGCTCGCCAGACGGGCCCGCAGGCTGGCGAGATCAGCTTCGGTGTCCATGTCCAGCAGCACGCCGGGGTCGTCGACCTCCACCGCCTGCCCCGGGAAGCGCGCCAGGATGCGTCGCGCACCTTCTTCGCCGCTGAGCCGAACCAGCTCGGAGAACAGCTCGCTGCCAAACGCCACCGGATGGCCCCGCCGCCCCTGGTACTGCGCATAGGCCACCGGGTGCGGCCCCAGGCCGGCCGCCACCGCGAACATGGTCGCCGGGCGCACGAGCGGCATGTCGGCCGGCATCACCAACCAACCGCCAGCGCCGGGGCGGGCCGCGACGCCGGCAGCGATCGAATCACCCATGCCGCCCAGCGGCACTCCGCTCTCGCCCAGCACAACGATGTCGCGCTTGGCCACCAGACCGGCCACGTCGTCGGCAAAGCGGGCAGTCGTCACGACGAGCACCGGCAGGCCGCTGCCCAAGGCATTGCGCACGGTGCGACCGAGCACGCTGTCGCCGCTGCTGTCACCGTTGCCCAGCGGCTCGGCCAGCTTGTGGCGCGCGCCGGTGTAGCGGCTGCCCCGCCCGGCGCCCAGCACGATGATGGTGGGTGGCGTCTTCATTCTTTGGACCGTCCCTTCGGAGTCCGTCTCGGCTCCGCCCAAACGCAAGTTGTTGTGGTGACCCTAGGATGGGAGCGATGGGTCGGCGGTTCCAGTGGGACGATCACCTAAGGCCTAGCCCCTACACTGCAGGCATGGATGACCTGGCCGCCCTGAGAAAAAGCTACGAGCGCGCCGAGCTCGACGAATCGGCTTCGGCCGCCGAGCCCTGGCAGCAGTTTTCGAACTGGCTGAATGAAGCCATCGCCGCCGAAGTCCCCGAACCGAACGCGATGACATTGGCAACGGTGAACGCCGAGGGCAGGCCGTCGACCCGGATCGTGCTGATCAAGGGTTTCGATGCGCAGGGCGTCGTCTGGTACACCAACTACAACAGCCGCAAAGGCCGCGAACTGGCCGCCAACCCGTTCGCCGCCGTGCAGTTCCATTGGGTGGAACTGGAGCGCGTCGTGCGTATCGAAGGCAGGGTCGACAAGGTCAGCGAACAGGAATCAGACGCCTATTACCGCTCTCGCCCGCTGGATTCCCGCCTGGGGGCCTGGGCCTCGCCGCAGAGCCAGGTGATCGGCTCACGCGCGGTGCTGGTGGCCAACGCCGCCAAGGCCGCGGCACAACACGGCCTGAGCCCACCGCGGCCACCGCATTGGGGCGGCTATCGCCTGCAGCCGGACCGCTGGGAGTTCTGGCAGGGCCGCAAATCACGCCTGCACGACCGGCTGAGCTATCGGCTGGTCGACGGGGCGTGGCTGCGCGAGCGGCTGGCCCCATAGCCCACCGGTCAGGCGCGCCCCAGCCGCTTGGTCAGTGCATCCATGTCGGCCAGGAACTGCTGCAGGTTCAGCGGCTTGGTCCAGTACTCGTTGAACCCTGCGGCCAGGGCCTGCGACACATCTTCAGGCATGGCGTTGGCCGACAAGGCGACGAAACGGCAGCTCGACAGTGACGGTTCGTGCCGCAGGCGTTTCATCACCTCGATGCCGTTCATGTCCGGCAACTGCAGGTCGAGCAGGATCAGGTCCGGTGCGCCGGCCAAGGCCTGGCGTATACCGCTGCCGCCATCGGGGGCGCTGTCCAGCACGATGCCGGGCCGCAAGCCGAGCATTTCGCGCACCAGCATCTCGTTGACCGGGTTGTCTTCGATGTAGAGCACGCGCAAGGTCGGCGCGGCATCCGAAGGCGCGCTCGTCGTGGCCGCGCGGGCCGCGGAAGGTGCCTCGTCCGGTGCTGCCGCGATGGCGGCCACGGGCAATGCCTGCGTGACAGCAGCCGCAAGCCGCACCGCGAAACGGCTGCCCTCGCCCAAGCGGCTGTCGACCAACAGCTCACCGCCCATGCCGGCGACCAGTTGCTGCACGATGCTCAGCCCGATGCCGGTGCCGGGAATGCCCTCACGCTCGGCGCCCAGGCGGTTGAAAGGCTCGAACAGACGCTGCAGCTGCTCGGGCGACAGGCCACGGCCATCGTCATGCACCGTCAGCTCCCACGCCGGCTGTCCGGACAGCTGCGTTGGTCGCAGATCGAGCCAGACGCGGCCGCCCGGCTGGTTGTACTTGATGCCGTTGGTCAACAGGTTGATCAACACTTGGCCGAGCCGGCGCCGATCGGCCAGGACGGCCGCATCGGAAGCCACGCCGTCCGCCACCACCTGGACGCCCGATTGGGCGGCCAATGTTGCGACCCAGGGCAGGGCGTCCTGCAGCACCTCGGCCAGCGACACCGCCTGCACATCCATCGCACGGCCCCCCTGGTCGGCGCGCGACAGCTCCAACAGGTCGTCGATCAACCCCAGCAGATGAGTGCCGGCCGAACGGATGCGCGCCAGGCGCTCGGCCTGCGCAGCCGGCAGTGCCACGTCGTGCGCCATCAGGTCGGCAAAGCCCAGCACGGCATTCATCGGCGTGCGCAGTTCGTGGCTGACGCGCGCCATCAGCTCGGACTTGGCCGCGCTCGCCTGCTGCGCCCGGTCCCGCTCGCGGGCGAGTTGCTCCATGCGGCGGCGCTCGGTGATGTCGACGTTGACGCCGGCCACCACCACCGCATGGCCCTGTGCGTCACGCACCGCCCGTCCATTGGACGAGAGCCAACGCACCGTACCGTCCGGCCAGGTCACCTCGAACTCGAACGCGAAACGCTCGCCGGTGGCGACGCAGTGCTGGAGCCGCCGCACGGCCTCGGCATCGACCTCCGGCTTCATCGTCGAGTCGACGATGTCCTGCAGCGGGCGCGGGTCGTCGACATCCAGGCCGCGCAGGCGGTACATCGTCGGGCTCCAGTAGACCGGCATGCCGTCCGACGCACGGCGCTCCCACACCCCGATGCCGGCAGCTTCGATCGCAAACTGGTCGCGCTGGCGCTCCAGCTCGGCACGCTGCTCGGCGCGCCGGCGCTCAGTGATGTCGACATGGATGCCGAGCGACACGCGGTGGCCATGGCGCATCAGCCGGCGCGTCCACGACTGGATCCAGCGTTCACTGCCGTCGGGCGCCAGGGTCCGGAAAGTGACGTCCGACGCCGGCGTCCACTGGTGGTGGTGCACCTCCTGGCGCGCCGCCATCCAGCCGCGGTCGGCCGGGTGCACGTGGCGACTGATCCACTCGTCCAGGCTGGGTGGGCCTTCGGCCGGCTGGCGGTGGTGCATGCGGTACATCTGTTCGTCCCACTCGAAGATGCCGGCGTCGAGATCACGCCACCAGAAACCGACGCCGATGGTCTCTGCCACCATCTGCATGCGTTCGAGCAGCGACAGCGACCGCTCGCGCTCGCGCACCAGCTCGCTCACGTCCAGAGACATGCCGCGCAACGCCACCGTGCGGCCATGGTCGTCGCATACGCGATAGCGTCGGGTCAGCAGGTGCTTGTACTCACCGGCCGCGTCGCGGTAGCGCGCCACCGCGTCGACCGGGCGGTCGGTTCGGATCGCCTCTTCAGCGGCCTGCTCGATCAGCACACGATCTTCGGGGTGGATGGCGGCGCGTACCTCGGCCAGGCGCACGCCCTGCGGCTGCCTGTCGACGCCGAGGATGCGAAACCCCTGCTGGCTGTAGAAGACTCGCTGGGCCGCCAGGTCGATGTCCCACAGCGAGATGCCCGCCATCGTCAAGGCTCGGCCGGTCACGCTTTCGATGTCCCATTGCTCGCGATACGCATCGACCGCATCGGTGTCGTCGATGACCAGCGTCCAGCGCAACAACGTCGAAGGCGCCTCTTCAGTGGCCGGGGTTGCATCCAGCAGCTGCAGGTGGCGGACCACGCCGTCGGGCCGCAGAATGCGGCAGCGCACGGTGGCGGGTGAAGCGATGTGCGACAGCGAAGGTATCGGGCCGGGCCAAGCCCCCTGCACCCGCTTGGCATCCTGGGGGTGCAGACGACTGAACAGGCCGCCGACGGGCACGCCATGCGCCGGGTCGAGCCCGAGCATGCGGAACGTGGCGTCGTCCCAACCCTCTGCGCCGGTGGCCGGCTCCTGCCAAATCCGGCCCAGGCGCCCGGCGGCACACAGCAGCGCCTGCGCGTCAGGTTCGGTGGCCGAAGGGACTTCGATCATGAACAACGGGGCAGCCGGTTCGTGGCGGGCGCAGCACCCCGCAGGCAGTGTAGCGGCGATGCCGCTACCGACACGCCCGGCGCTAAGCCGCCTTCATCAGCCGGGTGAAGCTGTGGCGAAACTTCTCGACCTTGGGCGCCACGACAACCGCGCAGTAGCCTTGCCCCGGATGCTGCTCGAAATAGTGCTGGTGGTACGCCTCGGCGCGCCAGTAATTGGCCACCGGCTCGAGTTCGGTGACTGCACGGTTGCCGGTGGCGGCGTTGACCTCGGCCAGCACCTCGCGCGCCACTTCGGCCTGAGCATCGTCGTGGGTGTAGATGCCCGAGCGGTACTGCGGCCCCACGTCGTTGCCCTGCCGATCGCGGGTCGTCGGGTCATGGATGCTGAAGAACACTTCCAGCAGCTCGCGCAGGCTCACCAACGCCGGGTCGAATTCGATCCTCACCACCTCGGCATGGCCGGTGTCGCCCTGGCAGACCTGCTCGTAGCTCGGGTTCAGCACCTGCCCGTTGCTGTAGCCCGATTCGACGCCAATGACGCCGCGCACTTGCTCGTACACCGCCTCGAGGCACCAGAAGCAGCCGCCGGCCAGGGTGATTGTTTCAGTGCTCATCGTGATGCATCCTTTGCCGTGGTGGCCAGTCGCCATGGTGATCAGAGCGCGAAGTCTTCAGTGCGTTCCCAGGCCCAGCTGCACATGCGGGG
Organism: Ideonella sp.; assembly: GCF_036277275.1. Lineage (GTDB taxonomy): Bacteria > Pseudomonadota > Gammaproteobacteria > Burkholderiales > Burkholderiaceae_C > Ideonella. Next base: position 26,304 of record NZ_DASUNH010000125.1, read on the forward strand.
TCCCGTGCCGATCGTCTTCGCCGGCCGGCTGCAGCTTCGGCGCCGCGAGGAACAAGCGCTCATCGGGCAAGCCCTTGGCGATCAACGCGTCGCGCACTGCCAAGCCCCGCTGCATGGCCAGCTGGCGGGCATTGTCGGCGCTGACGACATGCGATGCGCGCAGCAGGGCCTCCATCTCCGGCACCGGGATGTCTTTCGCCAGCCCGACCAGATTGCGCGGCTTGTTCGGCAGCTTGGCGTCGCTGTAAAGGCGACGAACCAGACGCTCACGTTCGCCGGGTGGCAGCACGGCGGGCAACGCAGCGTCCGCCGTGTGCGGCTCGCCGGCACGTGGCTTGTCCTTGTGCAGTTCGGCAGTCAGTCGTTCGTCCAGCCACGCTGCCTGCATCGCCTCGCGCTCCCCCTGCAGATCGGCCGATGCCGTCACGGTCAGCCGCAAGCCCGGCCGCTCGGTCAGTGCCTTCGCCACCTTGTCGAGCACTGGCGCAGCCGTATCGGCCAGGCGTGTGCCGCCGGGCTGGAACTCGACAACGCTGAGATCCTCGCCGCCGCCGCCTGACAGCAGCGCGAATGGCGCCGTGACCGCCTTGGCCAGCAGATTGCCGACCAGCTTCAGCACCACGCCGCCGATGCTGAACTCCGGGTCGTTGAGCGAGCCGCCGATCGGCAGGTTCAGGTTGATCACGCCATCGCGGTCTTTCAGCAGCGCCACCGCCAGTTGCACCGGCAGCTTCGTCGCATCGGGGCTGTCGATGCGTTCACCGAAAGTGAGCTGGTTCAGCACGATCTGGTTCGCCGCATCGAGCCGGCCATCGGCACCGATCTGGTAGCTCACATCCATCGTCAACTTGCCGCGCTCGATCGCGTAGCCCGCATATTTGCCGGCATAGGGCGATAGCGGCACGAGCTCGAGGTCGCTGGCGCGAGCCTGCACATCCATCGCCGGCGGACGGGCTGTCGGGTTCAGGGCACCGTGCACTTCCAGCGGAGCCGTGCCGGCGACGCGGCCGCTCAGATCGAGCGTCGCCATCTCGCGGCTGCCGCTGCGAAACCCGCCCAGCTTGCCCTGCAGATCGGACAAGGCTGCGCTGTAGTTGGGCCGCACGAAGTGATCCGAGAAATCGACGCGGCCGTTCTTCAGCTGCACGCCTGCGACGATCAGGTCGATGGGGAATTCGGGCTGCTCGGCGGCGCTGGCAGGAGCGGCCGGGGCCGCGGTCGGCAGCGCCTGCGCGCGAGCGGGCGCTGCGTTCAGGTCAGTCAGGTTGAACCGCCCGGCCTCGTTGACCATCAGTTGCGCATAGAAATCGGTCAACCGTGCTTCGCCCAACTCGACACGAGGCCGCTTGCCAGGGCTCAAGGCCACCTGCATCCCCGGCAGCTCCAGCGATTGCCAGCTGAGAAGCTCGTCGGCCCCCACGCCGGCAGCGCCGCGCGGGTACAGCCGCAGATCCGTCAACCGCCCTTCCCCCTTGAGCGCCAGGCTCAAGCCATCGGGCGCCCAACCACCGGACACCTGGCCAGCCCAGCCTGCATCGGCCCGCCCCACGGCGACAGGCAGCGAGGCCCCCGCGAAGGGGGCCACCGCTTGCAATGGGAAGCGCACCAGGCTGGCAGTGCCCCGCCATGTCACAGGCGCGAAGCCGATGTCCCCCTGAAAGCTGAGGGTGCCCGCGGGCGCCCCGCTGCCCGCGACGGGCACCTGGACGCTGAGTTGCCAGCGCGAGGTCGAGCCGGCCGTGGCGGGCCATTGCAAGGCCTGGGCATTCAGCTTCAAGCGCTGCAGGTCCAAAGCCACCGGCTCAGTGTTGGGCATGGCCGCGTCTTGCCAGCTGAGCTTGCCACCGTCGACAGCGGCCTCCTGCAAACGCACTTGCCAGGGCACTGACGCAGGAGCGTCGGCGGGTGCCTCTGACGATGTGGCCGCCCACCATTGCGCCAGGTCGATCTCGCCGGCAGCGTCGCGGCGGGCGCGCAAGACGGGCTGGTCCCAGGCCAGTCGACCAAGCGCAACGCGGTGTTGCGCAGGGTCGATCACCATGTCGGTCAGGCGCAATTGCTTCCAAGCCGCCGAGGCTTCCCGCTCACCCGGCTCGGTGGCCGCAAAGTCGTCGACCTGCAGGCCTGACACCTGAAGCACCGGCGGCTGGGCGCCCGGTTCACCTTGCCACTTGGCAGTCGCTTCGAAGCCGAGACGGCCATCCAACCGCGGCTTCAAGCGCTGGTTGATGTATGGCGCCGCCCAGGCCAATGGCCACGCGTGGCCCCGCGCCCGCAACTGGCCACCCGTAGCCGTCCATTCGCCGTCCAGCTGCCATTGCGGCGCCGACGCCGCGGCAGATGGCGCTGCGGCAGCGTTCGACAGCGTGGCACTTGCGCTCAGCCGAGCGGGTGGTGCACCTTCCGTTGGCGGCCAGCGCAGGTTGTCAAGCTGCAGCTGCAACGATTCGGCGGCCCACTGCGCTTTCGGCTGGACCGACACGTCATGCCATCGGACCTCGGAGTTGCGCACGACCAACTTGGCCAGTGCCACTTGCCAGGGGGGCGCTGCCGCCGCTTCGACGCCGGCAGCAGGCGCGCCGGAGGAAGGCAGGCTGAGGCGGCCACGCCCATCACGCCCCGCATGCAGCACCAGCCCGTCGACGTCCACGGCGCTGAGCGACGCCTGGCGACGAAGCGGTTGAACGTCGGCGATCTGCAGCGCCAACTCGCCCAGTTCCGCCAATGGTGCGTGGGCAGCATCCTCCAGCCGGATCGACTTCGCGCGAACGCCACCGCGAAGGGACACATCGAGGCTGCCACCGGCCGGTGCCTTGAACTGCAACGTCAGGTCCAGCGCCACCGCCCCTGCAACGGGGCGCAGCGGGAGACCGGCGGGCAGGTACGGCAACCAATCGCCCAGGTCGATGTCACCCGTCTTCAGCATGAACACGCCTGCACGCTCGGGCGCAAAGAGTGTTGCCTGCGCACCGGTGTCGAAGTTCGTGTCGTCGGCGCGGAACGACAAGTGCGGCTCGACCTTGACGTCGACGGCGTCTTCGAGGTTCGACAGGAAGGGCACCCCCAGCTCGATCTGCGTGACCTCATGCACTCGCGCCTTGGGTCGGTCATCGAAGCGGATGTGGCCGTCGCTGATGCGCAGGTTGTAAAGCGCAAAGCGTTGCGGCTCCTTGTCGGGCCCGGTTGGCGGGTTGAAGCGAGTCAACAGATCGTCGATGTCATAGCGGCCGTCGGCCAGGCGGGCGACATTCAGCTCGGGCGATTGCAGCTCAATGGCCCCGACCACCGGCGCGCGTCGCCACAGGCTGCGCAACTCGACATTCAGCTCACCGTGCGCGAGGCGAAACAGCGGACTGGCGGGTGCAGTTGAAGCCTTAGGTGGCCCGCCGATCACCAGCCCGTCGACACTCACCGTCAACGTCAGCGGGTTGATGTGCAGCGCTTCGATGATCACGCTGCGCCCCAATAACAGCGAGGCTCGTTCCTGCGCGAAACCGCGCAGCCACAGCGGCAAGATCAGCCACGCCAACAACAGGGTCAGTGCCACCGCCGCGCCCCAACCCACCAGCCAACGCCGACCGCGTGTCAGCAGAGCCATTCGCATCAGAGCAGGCATCGACAGCAAGGGCATCGGCAAACACAGCGCGAAATTCAGGGGGCCCTGATTGTGGCCGAGCACTGCGTGAGCACATGAAACAGAGGCCCCAAAGACGAAGCCCCTCCTGACCCTTTCGGGCGGAGGGGCCTGTGAGTGGCAATGCCACTCAGTGGGGCTCCGGCAGGGAAGTAAGCCGGGGCTCCGTAGGCGCGGGAATTGCGCTTACAGGGTGTTGCCTCATGGAGGCGGGGTCAGTGTGCGACAGCCCCACGGCATGGGCAAGCATCTTTACACGCTCATCCAGTGGGGCTGTACGGCGTCCACGCCCGGTGGATCAGAGACTGATCACTGCTTCAGCAGCCCTTCGACGATGCCGGCCATGCGGGCTTGAACCGCCGCATCCATCGTGATGGTGCGCCCCCATTCGCGGTTGGTTTCACCCGGCCACTTGTTCGTCGCATCCAGACCCATCTTGCCGCCAAGCCCGCTGACGGGCGATGCGAAGTCGAGGTAATCGATCGGCGTTTCGCCAACCAGGGTCGTGTCGCGCAAAGGGTCCATCCGGGTCGTGATCGCCCAGATCACTTCCTTCCAGTCGCGGATGTCCACGTCGTCATCCGTCACGACGATGAACTTGGTGTACATGAACTGGCGCAGAAAGCTCCACAGGCCGAACATCAGGCGCTTGGCGTGGCCGGGATAGCTCTTCTTGATGGCGATCACGGCCAAGCGGTAGCTGCAGCCCTCGGGCGGCAGATAGAAGTCGGTGATCTCCGGAAACTGCTTTTGCAGGATCGGGACGAAGACCTCGTTCAAGGCCACGCCCAGCACCGCCGGTTCGTCAGGCGGCTTGCCGGTGTAGGTGGAGTGGAAGATCGGATCACGCCGGTGAGTGAGCCGGCTCAGCTCGAACACCGGGAACCAGTCCTTCTCGTTGTAATAACCGGTGTGGTCACCAAACGGGCCTTCGAGGGCGTGCAGGTAGCCGCCGATCTCTCGCAACGGCACGCCTTGTTCGCTGTGCCCCTGGTAACCGGCTTCGGCCGGCGGGATGTGCCCTTCGAGAACCAACTCGGCGCGCGCGGGCACCTGCAACTTCAAGTCGCCCTCACCCACCGCGCTGTCGGCCAACTCGGTGCGGCCACCCCGCAACAGACCGGCGAACTGGTATTCGGACAGGCTGTCGGGCACCGGCGTGACGGCGCCCAATGTCGTCGCCGGGTCAGCACCGAGCGCCACGGCGATGGGGAATGGCTGGCCCGGGTTCACGCGCGCGAAGTCTCGAAAGTCGAGCGCTCCGCCGCGGTGGGCGAGCCAGCGCATGATGACCTGGCGCTTGCCTATCACCTGTTGGCGATAGATGCCCAGGTTCTGCCGCAATCGCGGCCGCGGCACCTGCCGCGGCCCGCGGGTGATGACCAGCCCCCAGGTGATCAGCGGGCCGGCGTCCCCCGGCCAACAGAACTGGATCGGCCAGCGTCCGAGATCGATGTCTGGCCCGGCGACCACCACTTCTTGACATGGCGGGGAACTGACTCGGGCCGGTTTCATGTCCCAAACCGCCTTGGCCATGTCCCAAAGCTTGCCGGCCTCCCTCAACGAATTAGGGGGTTCCGGTTCTTTGAGCGCCGCCAGCAGCCGTCCCACGTCACGCAATTCGGTGACAGCGTCGGCTCCCATTCCCAACGCCACCCGCCGGGGTGTCCCGAAGAGGTTGACCAACGCCGGCATCTCGTATCCAGGGACGTTTTCCAGCAGCAATGCCGGGCCAGCAGCTCGCAGCACCTGGTCCGCCAGGGCTGTCATCTCGAGGTGCGGTGACACGGCTGCGGACACCCGGCGCAGCTCGCCCAGGCGCTCCAGCCCGTCCATGAAGCCCCGCAAATCCCTGTATTTCATATCAATTAGTAATTAGACAAAGCATTCATATACTTGACTGGTTATTAGTCGACTTCCTAAAATCCGCCGCAACAACCGTAACCAGGGTTTACCCGCGCCACCCGTTGGGGCGCCGAGTCAAGGTAAACGCCCCGCTCTGCCGCCGGCGCGCTCAACACAGCGCACCTTTGCGAGGTGGCAGCCGATTATCACCAGCGCCTTCGGCGCGGGGCCGGGCCCAGCCCGCCGCGCCGCCAGCTTGGTGGGAGAGAGGAAGGATGGACATGAACGAGCCCCAGTGGTGGCTGCGCATGGCCCAGGCCGCCTGTCGATCGAGCAGCATCTTTCTGCGCGACGTCGGCAACGGCCTGCTGGAGGTCAGCCACAACATGCTCGCTTTGGTCGGCCTGCTGGTCGTCGCACTGAGCATCTTCGCCGCCGGCCGCGCCGATCTGCGCGCCAGCGTCGAACAGCAAGCCCTGGATTGGCTGCAGCAGCGCCACAGCGCCCGCGCCGAAGACGGCGACTACATCGCGGAACCGGATGACGCCGACAGTGCGGCCTTGGCCAAAGCCCTGGCCGCGGACCCTGCGGGATTGAACCGCCAGCAGGCGGCGGTGGCCACGTGGCTGTCTCGCCGCTACCGGGTGGCGCCAGAGCCGGTGGCGCGCCTGGTGCAAGAAGCCTGGCAAGTGGGCCAGCGTGCGAGCCTGGAGCCGACGCTGATCCTGGCCATTGTCGCCATCGAATCCAGCTTCAACCCGTTTGCCCAAAGCCCGGTGGGCGCACAAGGGCTGATGCAGGTGATGACGCGCGTTCACAACCAGAAGTACGAGGCTTTTGGTGGCGCGTTGACCGCCTTTGATCCAGTAACCAACTTGCGCGTGGGCGTCCAGGTGCTGAAGGAATGCATTTCGCGCGCCGGCAGCCTGGAAGCCGGGCTGAAGTTCTATGTCGGCAGCGGCAACATGGACGACGATGGCGGCTATGCCGCGAAGGTGCTGGCTGAGCAGCGTCACATGATGCGCGTGGCCGCCGGGCAGCAAGTGCCCGTGACGATACCCACCGTCGTGACGCCCGCCGTGGCGGCCACGGCACCCAATGCGGGTGCAGCTTCCGCCGCTGCTGCGACGAATGGCACCGAAGAAGCACCGAGCCCCAAACCCAAGCCTGACCATGAGCAGGTCGCCCTGGCCCGCTGATGATGCACAGCGGCCCGCCAGTGCCGCAAGTCACGGCCCGTCGCGGGATACACTAGGCTCGACGCGCAACTGGCGATAGGGGCGCCGCCGACCGAATCCTCGGCTCTGGTGGTCGCCGCGAGGTGGATCACCACCGGGAAGCGCGGGGCGGCAACCCTGCTGCCTTGAACAGCCGTTCGCCTGGGCAACCTCTGGTTTGTTTCGCGATGCCGAAACAGCCTGCGCAGGTGCAACCGCCCCGACTTGAAGGAAGCCTCCCATGTTCGACCGCTCGCAATCGACGATCGCCAACGTCGACCCCGATATTTGGGCCGCCATCCAGGCCGAAAACCGCCGGCAAGAAGAGCACATCGAGCTCATCGCCTCGGAAAACTACACCTCGCCGGCCGTGATGGCCGCCCAAGGCTCCCAGCTGACCAACAAGTACGCCGAGGGCTACCCCGGCAAGCGGTACTACGGCGGCTGTGAATATGTCGATGTCGTCGAGCAGCTGGCGATCGAACGCCTGAAGCAGCTTTACGGCGCCCAGTTCGCCAACGTGCAGGCGAACTCCGGTTCACAAGCCAACCAGGCCGTCTTTTTCGGCCTGCTGCAGCCCGGCGACACCATCATGGGCATGAGCCTCGCGGAAGGCGGCCACCTGACCCACGGCATGGCGCTCAACATGAGCGGCAAGTGGTTCAAGGTCGTCAGCTACGGGCTGGATGCCAACGAAGCCATCGACTACGACGCGATGGAGCGCCTGGCGCACGAGCACAAGCCGAAGCTGATCATCGCCGGCGCCTCGGCCTACAGTTTGCGCATCGACTTCGAACGCTTTGCCAAGGTGGCCAAAGCGATCGGCGCCTACTTCATGGTCGACATGGCCCACTACGCCGGCCTGATTGCCGCCGGCGTCTACCCGAACCCGGTCCCGCATGCCGACGTGGTGACCTCCACCACCCACAAGAGCCTGCGTGGCCCGCGTGGTGGCATCGTGCTGATGAACGATGAGGCGATTGCCAAGAAGATCAACAGCGCCATCTTCCCGGGGATCCAGGGGGGTCCACTGATGCACGTGATCGCCGGCAAGGCGGTGGCATTCAAGGAAGCCCTCAACCCCGATTTCAAGGTCTATCAGCAGCAGGTGCTGGCCAACGCCAAGGTGCTGGCCGACACGCTGACCGAGCGTGGCCTGCGCATCGTCAGCGGCCGCACCGAAAGCCACGTGATGCTGGTCGACCTGCGTCCCAAGAACCTGACAGGCAAGGAAGCCGAGGCGATCCTGGGTGCCGCGCACATGACCTGCAACAAGAATGGCATCCCGAACGACCCACAGAAGCCGATGGTGACCAGCGGCATCCGCCTGGGCAGCCCGGCGATGACCACGCGCGGCTTCAAGGAAGAGCAGGCGCGCGACACTGCCAACTTGATCGCCGACGTGCTGGACAACCCGCACGACGAAGCCAACATCGCCCGCGTGCGCGACAAGGTCGCCGCACTGACACGCGATTTCCCGGTCTACCGTTGACCGCAATCATTCGCGGCCGAGTCTTGTCGCACTGATCACGCACTGCCACCATGCGCTGCCCCTACTGCGCCCACGTCGAAACCCAGGTCGTCGAGACCCGGGAGTCCGACGAGGGCGACGTGGTGCGGCGTCGGCGCAAGTGCACCAAGTGCGACAAACGCTTCACGACCTACGAGCGCGCCGAGATCGCCCTGCCGGCGATCGTCAAGCGCAGTGGCGCACGGGTCGAGTTCGACCCGGCCAAGCTGCGCGCTTCGATGACCTTGGCGCTGCGCAAGCGCCAAGTCAGCATCGAGCAAGTCGATGCGGCCATCGAACGCATCCAGGACAAACTCCTCGCCAGCGGCCAACGCGAAATCGCATCCACCCGCATCGGCGAGCTGGTGATGCGCGAACTCAAGCGCCTGGACAAGGTCGCTTACGTCCGCTTTGCTTCGGTCTATCGAAGCTTTGAAGATGTGGATGAGTTCAGCCGCCTGATCAAGGAGATATGAACGGAAAACGGCTGCCCTTGGCAGCCGTTTGTTCGTCAGCGGAATGGGCGGCCCGCGGCTACTTCCAGCAGTCGGCGGTGTCGCCGACTGAGGAGTCCTTGGCACCTGTATGGGTCAGCGTCAAGTCGCCGCAACCACCGTCAGCAATTTCCGGACTGGCCGTCAGCGTGAATGTCCGTGCGGTGTCCTCGTCGACCTCGACGCTGATTGAATAGGTCTTTGTTGCCGCCCCCTTCGGCGCCTGGAGCAGGCCTGCCCCCCGAAGCAGCTCGGTCGCCGTCTCTGTGTCGACAAATGAACTGCGCGCCACGTACAGACGCTGCATGGCCTGTGCCGCCTCCAGCAGCACCGTCTGCGCATCAGAGCGTCGGCTGCGGCGCACCTGCTCGGTATAGGCTGGGTAAGCGATTGCGGCAAGGATGCCGATGATCGCCACCACGATCATCAATTCGATGAGCGTGAAACCTGCTGTGCGCTTCTGGCGCCGCCGAATGAAGGGAGGTGTATTCATGGTCATCATGCGATGGCAGGTCATTCAGGTGTGGGCGGCGTCAGGATCTGCTTCCACACGCGATCCACCACCGTACTGCTGGTGCACGACGCAGGCGGAAGATTGACCTTCATGCATTGCGGCCCTGTGTTGCAAACCCAATAGCCAATGATGTTGCCCTTGCAGTCCTTTTCAATCGTGTCACAAGTCTCACCATCCGGGCATTTGCCCCCACCGACGATGATCGCGTCCCGCCCGTCGCTGCGGGTAAGGAACCCGCTCGCAATCTTGTCTTCGTCGTTGACTATCCCATCCCCATTCGTGTCCAACACCGGAACGGTTGGCGCTTCTCCACTCGCGGCTTCCAGCAGGAAGTTGTAGCCGACACCTGTCGTGGGGTCGCAGCGACCTGCCGGTGCCGCAGGCACCATGGTGCTGAAGAACACGTACGCGTTGGACAGGATGACGGACGGGTAGATCACGCGTTGACGAGCCCATGGCAGATCGATCAGCCAGCCCAGGTGAGTGTCCCAGTTGAGGTCGCTGGTGATCACTTCGTAGAAGGTACCACCGTCGTCCGTCTTGGGTTCCTGGTTGATGCTGTGGGCTAGCAATCGGCTGCGATCCTCCGTCACTGTCTCAAACAGACTCTCAGCGTCGGCTGACGGGTCACCGATCTTGACATTGTCCCAAACGCCATAGTAGGTCTGACGTTGTGCCGACTCAGAGTCTGCTTCATCAATCAGCTTGCCGCTGCCGAAGAGCACGACACGGCCTTGTTTCGGGTGATCGACAAAGACCGGCGGCACGGTGATCGGCTGGGCGACGCCTCCAGGGTCGGTCGCGCTGAACAGCGGGTTGCCCTTGAAACCGACGCTCCACTTCTCAGCCTCCATGCCTTCAAAGTCAAACCGCCACACGTTGCCTTTCATGTCGCCAGCGTAGGCACCGACAACCTCCTGGTTCGCATCCTTGATCAGGGTGACGCCCATCAAACCCGTATCGCCCGTGGCAGCAACCGTCATGTGCTTGTCGATTACGCCGGTGGCCATGTCGACCACCAGCAGCACCGCATTGCCATTGGTGCTGTAGGCGCCGTTACCTACAAACGCCTTCCAGCCGCCATTCTTGATCTTGCCCACGGCGAAGTCGGCGAATATGTAGCCGATGTCAGGATCGGACGACCCCGACTTTTCCCACAGTAGGGTGTTCGCACCGAAGTCGGCGGCCTCCAGCGTGCTGCCGAAGTCGGTCGGAATGTGCATGGCGAAGAAGGCCTTGCCGCCCGCCCCCATCGAGCCGATCACCAGGTTTGCCCACTCGGGGCTCGCGTTGCGACGGGTCGCGATCTTGGCATCGGTCTCGTTCATCGGACCATCGACGAAGAATCGGTGGAAATTTTCCTTCGTGCCGTAGTCCTTGGCCGCGATGTGCTGAAGGTTCGGCAGCCCCTCACGAGGCAGATAACCGTAGACCTCCGTGCCATCGACACCTCGGAACGCATGCACCGCACCGGCGTTGCCACCTACCACGATCACAGAGTCACTGCGAGTTTTTTTCCGGGCAACGAAATCGGCGTAAGTCGCATCGAACGCCGAGTAACCAAGGTCCAGCTTGCCACGCACGACGACCGGCGGCGAATTGACGAAGTCGCCGAGGTACTTGCCGTCACGCGACCGGAAGGTCTTGTCCAACCCTTCGTTGCTCGATTCGCCGCGAATGTAGTTGGCCAACTCCTTGGTACCGACACGGCCCTGATTCGCCAGGCCCATGCCGTCCCAGGTAAACGCCACGGGTTCGCCATGCTCGCCCATGCTCGGGTCCCAAGTGAACAAGCTGCGATCCGCATGCGCCGGGAGGTGCGCGCTGGCGCTCCAGATCAGCGTGCCTTCGCGGCCGTCGGTGCCAAGCTTGAGCGCTTCGAGGTCGCCATACCACGACACCGACTTGTATTTCGGCACGTACTTGACGTTGTCGGTCACCACCGAAGCCGAAGCCGTGGCCACGCCCGCCTCCTTGGCCTCGTTGCCGGCAGCCTTGCCAAAGGCCTCGCTCAGCGCCGTCGTCAGCTCGGTCACGTTAGACACGGAGTAGAAATCGCCGCCGGTGTTGACCGCGGCATGCCACATGTCATCGATTTTCTGCGGGCTGCCGGAAGTCGGATTGGGCCACTTCAGCGTGCCCGCCGTCAGCTTGGCCAATGTGTCGGCCTTCTTTTCCTTGGTGGAGTCGAGCGTGCCATAAACACCCAGGCCCACCATGAACTGCGTCAAATGCTGCCAATACGCGATGTCACCCGCGATCGGCCAGACCTTGTTGGCGATCGAGTTGTCCAAGTCTTTGACGTAATACTTCGATGCCACGTCCGCCAGCGTATTGGACACCGATGGCGGGCCGTCAACATATGGCCGCGTGGCGACGTACTGTGTCGGGCTGTAGTTGTTCGGATTCTGAGCCCCGCTGTAGATCGGGCCGTTGACACCGTCCACGTCGCCCGAGCCGGAATAGCTGTCGTTGTAGTAGCCGTCGGTCATCAGCAAGTTCACCGAACGCCGGCAGGCCAATTTGGCCGAATTGGCATTGGCAGGATCCTCCAACCAGGGGCTGCCAGTTCCACGGCCGTCGAAGTAGCGGCCCACCTCGTCCAACGCCGTCCGCAACGGCGTGGTTTGCCAGGACTTCATCTTCTGAACGCCATCGAGAACCGTCGCCATGCGTGCAGAATCGAACTTCCGGATCGGGCCACCATTGCTCGCCGCTTCGATGACCCTGAAGTTCACGCCGTCGATGGGCTCGGCATTTGTCTTATTGATGCGTCCCCAGCCGACCCGCAATTTGTCCTTGAAGGTCGCCAGCGACTCAGACACGGCCCCCTTCGTCAGCGACTCACGCATACGGTAGTAAGTGAACCAGTTAGCGAAGTTCTGCCGTTCTTCGTCCCTTGAACACTGCTTATTGACACAATCCGTGCGGTTGGCGTGCTTCTCAGGCGCTGCGTGCTGGCCGTCAACGTTCACGTCATAACGGGTGAAGTCCCCGGCCGTGTCGGGATTTCCGCCTGACTTGAGCCGGTAGACGAGACCGGGATAGAAGTCATACGTCGAGTCAGTGCGTTCACTGCTACCAGGCCCGGTGTACCAGCGTGTCCTGCCGGTGTGCTTGATTGTCAGGTTGAAGGTGGACGTGTTGATCGTCGGATCCAACCGCGCGGCGGATGGCGTGGCATTGGGCATGCGCCCGGTGCCATCGGGCTTCTGCCAAGGGAGATACAGCACGTCGGGGTTGTAGTAGATCTTGTTGACGTCAGGCGAACGGAAGCGACGCTGATAGTTGTTCTCAGTGCCCTTCAACGCGGTCGCAGTGCCGGCTGCATAGGTGCCAATCGGCCACGCCCAACCCGATGGTGGCGACGTGCAATTGCTTGCACCGCTACTGCAAATCTTGCGCCAGTCACCAGGGAAGGCCGCCACCCACGGATCGGAGAGCCGCCCCGTCCAACCGTTGAGTGTGATCGTCCCCTCGGGCATGAAGTCCGCCAACATCGAACCGGAATCGTCGAGAGTCACCATCGCGTTCGGCGTAGGCGGTTCGGCGACCCGACTGGTCAACGGGACTTGCGCTGGTTCTGCGGCCTGCAATGGAACCGAACCCAGTGCGGCGCTGGCGATAGCCGCCAGAAGCAGAGAGCGAAACAGGGGGTGCGTGGAACGCGCCAGAAGATGCGACATGATGGCTTTCTCGGCGTGAAAAATGTTTAGAGGCGCAGCATGGACTGCAACCAGACGACAGAACCGCTCTCGGTATTCCCGTCGCCGTCGGCGCTGTAGTCAGGGCTGAAGCCACGTGCAGTGATCTGGAAGACTTCCGTGCTACCGAAAGTCTGGGAGTCAACGATGCACTGCGGCATCGTGGACGGGACGAAGGTGCTGTCGTCTGACTTCATGTACGTATCCGGCACGGTGTTGACAATGGCGCTGTCTTTCCAATTGGCAAACTCATCCCACTTGTGCGCGCCAGCGGGCTGGATGATGATCGTCGGGGGGCCACCGCCACGCACCTTGACGACTTCGTCTTCGCAGTAGCGCATCGCGATCTGCGCGGCCTGCATTGCCAACGACTGCACACGGGTGTTGTTGGCAATCAGATCGGAACTCAGCGCTCCCCGCATGATGGAAACCGAGGCGATACCGATGATCACCAGCATCACCAGCGCCACCATCAGCGCAACGCCACGCTCGTCACGGCGATGGTGTCTTCGCGCGTGAAATCTTCGAGTCGAACTCATCGCATGCCCTTCAGACGATTTTGCAGAACGATGGTGGAGGTGAACGCCCGGTACATCCGCCGGTCGTCGGCCTCGGGCTCTTGTTCCTCTCCATCGCAATCGCGGTAAGCCGTGGCGCTGTCCATCACCTGGTCTTCACTGCGGACCAACACGCACACCCGCACCGACACCGCATCCTTGAAATCGTCCGCCGACATCGTCGCGGCCTCTTCGTAGCGCACCACCTGGTTCGCACGGGAGACGGAGCGGTCACCCACGCCGTATCGAATCTGCAGCGTCTCGATGTTGTCGACCAAGGCTTGGCCGGCAGCATTGCCTGGGCCGCGGCAGGTCAGCGAACCACCCGAGACATAGAACTGCTGATAGGCGAGCCAAATACCTGACGCATCCTTGTCGAACTTATTGCCCAGGCAATCGAGCGGCTCGTTGTCGGCGTTCACCACGCTGTTGGCGGCATCCGCCTCGTAAGCCACGGCAATGGCGTCGGAGGTGGCATCGCCGCCGCAGGTCAACGCGCCGATGTCCAGGTCGTGATCCGAAAAATCCGAGTCGCAACCCCGCAGCGTGGCGCCGGGGTAGCTAAAGGTGAACATGCCATCGCCCGGATTAATGCCGGTCGGGGTGCCGTAACCGGTCATGCCAATGGTGGTGCGCAGCACATTCAGCGCCACGCTGGCATCTTCGGTGATCTGCGCCAGCGCCCGGGTGTTGCGGCTGCTCGCGCCGGTGCCAAGGTAGGCGGCCATCATCGCTCCGATGACGACCAGGCCGATGACCATCGAAATCAGCAGTTCGATGAGCGAGAAGCCATGCTGACGGCGCATCATCACAGCCCCACGCGAAAGTAGGCGCAGCGGGGCTGCGGGGTGAGCTCTCGAAACCCTTGCGGGCATTCGCTTCGACCATCGACGTCCGCCGTGGCCTCATCGGAGGAGGCATCCGGGTCAAGCCAGGCGATCCATACATCGGCGGTCGGGTTGGCCTTCGGATCGGCGGGGAGCTGCACGTACGCAGCACCGCCGGGCAATGAATTGAACACGGCCTGCCCCCATTCCGCCCGATCCTGCGCCACGATCTCCGAGGCGAGACAAATCTCAGAGTTCGCACAATCGGCGGCGTCTCCAGGCTCGGTGGCCCAGCTGTCGTAGCCTCCGGTCATGTTGTAGGCCGCCACATCCCCCGCGAGTGCAGGATCGATCGCCGGTTTGTTGGCGCGAATACGGTCGACGATGTCAGAAGCAAGCAGTGTTGCGACGGCCCGGAATTCGCTGGTCTTGCCGTAGCGCGAGGCCGTCGCCATCAGGCCCGCGACCGCCAGCACGCCCATCGAGACCACCAGCATCGCCACCAGAACCTCGATCAGCGACACCCCATGCTGCCGCGAGGTATGCCGCCGGCCCGCGCCTCCCAGGGTTGATCGTTTCGTCATCACTCGCAATCCCCTTCACCCTTGCACACGCGAACCCGTCCTGTGGACAACACACGCACCACGCGTTGCTTGGTGACATCTCCACCAACAGGTACGAAGGTGTATTTGCCCGCGCCGACGGTAGCCAGTCCGTTCGCTGCGAACGTGAGCGAAGTGGCGTCTGCAGTGCTGGTGCCGTCCATCGCGCGCAGCGCGTTCTGTACCCGAAGCACTGTGCTGTTCGGCGGTACGGTGATGACCCAACCGGTCACCCAGCTGCCATCTTCGTCACATTCAGGTGCATCTGCGCCTGGGTCGGCGGAGGCGCACATCGTCACCACCCGCCCGCGCTTGATCGCCTCGGTCCGCGAATACCGCACGGCCGCCGCAAATTCGTCAGCATTCCCGGCAGCGGCCTGATCCGCAAGAAAGGAAGTCAGGGACGGCGCCGCGATGGCCAGCAGAATCGCCGCAATGGCGATGGTGATGAGCAACTCGACCAGCGTGAAGCCGGCCTGCGCCCCTCTGACGGTCTGGTGGGAAGGATCCATGCAGACATGATGCTCTCGGCAGTCACCGGCACCGGTTGCAGCCCGACGAGCGGCCGGCGGTCGACGACAAGCGGCAGCTGACGCCGAGCCGGGTTAGCCCTCGCAATCCTGGGAACGCGCCACCCGCGGCCGGCCTGGCTTGTTGATGCACACCAGGACGGAGCCCGGCAAGGCCGCATCCTCCAGCGGCTGACCCGGCGGGAGAAAGCGAAAGTGCGAGGCCAGGCTCAGCATCTCGCCGCCGGCACGGTAGGTGACGTAGCGCTGGGTGCTCAGGGCACCACCCTTGTTGTCGCCGGACTGGTGCACTGTGATCACGCGGTCGCTCGACCCGATTTCGCCCCGGCGACCACGATCGACGAAGACGATCCAGCCGGCGCTCCAGTTCTTGCCGCTCGCCAGGCAATCCGGCTCGGTCGACTCCGCCGTGGCAGGGTCCATCGCGCAGACGGTGACCAGCTCACCCCGGGTGATTGCCTCTTGTCGCGCCCGACGCATCGCCGACGACAGGCTCTGCACCTGAGCATCCACCACCGCCTTGCCGTGGAACGAGCCCATGGCCGGCACCCCGACGGCAGCCAGGACACCGGCGACAGAGAGCGCAGTCAACAATTCGAACAACGTGAAGCCTCGCTGCGAGGCACGGGTGGAACGACGGAACATGTTTTCTCCTCCTGTTTCGGCAAACTTCTTGTGAACTCCCGACATGAATTCTTCGAGTTGCAGCGGTCGACGTCTCTCCCCCCGAAGGGCTCCACAACGTGATGAGGGCACCCTCTTTCGGGGGAGTTCGGCGACGCGCCCGTAAACTTCCCCGGCCATGCCTGCCGAGATCACTGCACCAGAGAATTCCGCACCGATGCAGCGCGCCCTCGCGCTGGCAGGCGCCGCTGTTGGCCTGACCGAACCCAACCCGCGGGTGGGCTGTGTCCTGGTCGCACCGGACGGTCGGTGGATCGGTGAGGGCCACACCCAGGCCGCCGGCTCGGCCCATGCCGAGGTGATGGCGATGCGGGACGCGCAAGCCCAGGGTCATCCAGTCAGCGGCGCAACGGCCTACGTCACCTTGGAACCGTGCTCCCACCATGGCCGCACGCCCCCCTGCTGCGACGCGCTGGTGGCTGCAGGAGTGGCTCGTGTCGTCGTGGCGCTGGTCGATCCCAACCCCGCGGTGAGCGGCCGCGGCATCGCGCGGCTGCGCGCAGCGGGAATTCAGGTGGACTTTGCCGACGTCGCTGCGGCCGAAGCCTCCCGCGAGCTGAACATTGGCTTTCTCTCGCGCATGCAGCGCGGCCGGCCTTGGGTGCGGATGAAGATCGCCGCCTCGCTGGATGGCCGCACCGCGCTGGACAACGGCGCCAGCCAATGGATCACCGGCGAAGCGGCGCGCCATGATGGCCACGCCTGGCGCAAACGCGCTTCGGCCCTGTTGACCGGCTCCGGCACCGTGCTGGCCGACGATCCGCGGCTGGACGTACGCGGGCACACTATTGCCCGCCAACCATGGCGGATCGTGCTCGATTCGCACCTCGCGACGCCCGCCCGAGCCCGCCTGTTTGAGGCCACAGCGCCACTCCTGTTTGTCACGGCCGAACCGGACGCCGAGCGCAGGCAAGCGCTACAGGACCGCGGCGCTGAGATCCTGACCTGCCCCAATGCCGACAAGCAGGTCAACCTGGACGCGTTGATGGTCGAGTTGACACGGCGCGAGATGAACGAAATACACGTCGAGGCGGGCGCCCGGCTGAACGCGGCGTTGCTGCAGGCCGGTTGGGTCGACGAGCTGCTGATCTACCAGGCGCCCATGCTGGTGGGTGCCGGCCGGGGCATGGCAGCACTAGGGCCATCGACCGCCTTGGCGCAAGCGCAGCGCTTCGCCTTTCACCGCGTCGACCGCATCGGCGACGACCTGCGCCTGCTGCTGCGCCGCCCGGCGACCACGCCCGCTGTTTGAGCCTGGCGCGGCGGTGCGGCGAGGACCCCGCCGCCTACAATGCCCGGATGCCCATTTCCCCCATTCCCGAGCTGGTGGCCGAGCTGGCCGCCGGCCGCATGGTGATCCTCGTCGACGAGGAGGACCGCGAGAACGAAGGCGACCTGGTCCTGGCCGCCGACCACGTCAGCCCTGAGGCCATCAACTTCATGGCCAAGCATGGCCGGGGGCTGATCTGCCTGACGCTGACGCGCGAGCGCTGCGAGCGGCTGCACCTGACGCCGATGGCCGCTCGCAACGGCACGGTACACGGGACCGCCTTCACCGTTTCGATCGAAGCCGCCACCGGCGTGACCACCGGCATCTCGGCCGCCGACCGCGCACGCACCGTGCAAGCTGCAGTGGCGCGCGACGCCAAGGCTTCGGACCTTGTCCAGCCTGGTCACATCTTTCCGCTGCAGGCCCAGGACGGCGGCGTGCTGATGCGCGCCGGGCACACCGAAGCCGGTTGTGACATGGCGGCAATGGCCGGTCTGTCACCCGCCGCGGTGATCTGCGAAATCATGAACGACGACGGCACGATGGCCCGCCTGCCGGACCTGGAGGTCTTCGCTCGCGAGCATGGCCTGAAGATCGGCACCATCGCCGACCTGATCCACTACCGCAGTCGCAATGAGTCGCTGGTCACGCGTGCCGGGGAAAGGCCCTTGCAGACCGCTCAAGGCAGCTTCAACGCCCATGTGTTTCGCGACCGCTCCGGCGGCGTGCACCTGGCACTGGTCAAAGGCCAATGGACGGCCGACGAAGAGGTGCTGGTGCGCGTGCACGAGCCGCTGTCGGTGCTGGATCTGTTGGATGCCGGCACCTGCGGCCATTCCTGGCCACTGCCCAAGGCCCTGGCCACACTGCAAGCCAGTGAGCGCGGTGTGGCCGTGCTGCTGAACTGCGGCGCGGCCGAGGCCGACCGCCTGGTGGCCGGCCTGCTGCCGGATGCCGAATCCGCCGTCTCCGCTTCTTCGATGATGGACCTTCGCACCTACGGCGTCGGTGCGCAGATCCTGCGCGAACTCGGCATCGCCCGCATGCGCCTGTTGGGTAGCCCGCGCCGCATGCCCAGCATGACCGGCTACGGTCTCGAGGTCACCGGTTTCATGGCCGCCGAATGAGCACCCCCACCTCTTCCATCCACCAAGGAAACTCCCATGCAAGGTGCTGACCAGGGTCAGAGCGCGCCGATCGACGGCGACGGGCTGTCGATCGGCATCGTGCGCGCCCGCTTCAACGACGCGATCACCCGCGCGCTGGCCGATGCTTGCCTGGCGGAACTCGCGGCGCTCGGCGTCGCCGACAAGCACATCGTGCAGGTCACCGTGCCTGGCGCGCTCGAGGTGCCGGTCGCGCTGAAAGCGATGGCCGACAGCGAAGACTTCGATGCGCTGATCGCGCTCGGCTGCATCATCCGCGGCGAAACCTACCATTTCGAGTTGGTGGCCAACGAAAGCGGCGCCGGCGTCACCCGCGTCGCGCTGGACCATCAGATTCCGGTGGCCAACGCCATCCTGACGGTCGAGAACGAAGAGCAGGCCTGGGCCCGCGCTGCCGACAAGGGCCGCGACGCCGCCCGCGTTGCCGTCGAAATGGCCAATCTGCTGGACGAGTTGTTGTGAATACGCCTGCCACCAGCGCGCCGAAGAAGCGCGCCGCCCCCAAGTCCGCCCGTCGTCGGTCGCGCGAGATTGCCTTGCAGGGCCTGTACGAGTGGCTGATCGCCGGCAGCGATGCAGGCGTCATCGACGCCCACATGCGTGAGCAGGACGGTTTCGACAAGTGCGACGCCGTGCATTTCGATGCGCTGCTGCACGGCTGCATCCGCGATGCGGCCACGCTGGACGCCGTGCTGTCGCGTCATGTCGACCGGCCGACCACCGAGCTGTCGCCGATCGAGCACGGTGTGCTGCTCATCGGTGCCTACGAGTTGAAGAACTGTGTGGATGTGCCCTACAAGGTCGCGATCAACGAAGCAGTCGAACTGGCCAAGAGCTTCGGCGGCACCGACGGCCACAAGTACGTGAACGGCGTGCTGGACAAGGCGGCCGCCGAGTTGCGCCCCGCCGAGGTGGGCGCCGCGCGCTCGGCGCGACGCTGAGAGCGGCATGAAGCTCAGCGCCCGGCTCGACCACATCGAGCCGTTCTACGTGATGGAGTTCGCCAAGGCAGCGCGCGAGCTGGCATCGTCGCCTGCTTGCGACCCAGCGCAGGGCGGGCGGTCGATGATCTTTCTGAACATCGGCGAGCCCGATTTCACCGCGCCACCGCTGGTGCAAGCCGCCGCCAAGGCGGCCGTGGCCGCGGGCCGCAGCCAATATACCGAGGCCACCGGCCTGCGGGAGTTGCGTGAGCGCATTGCCCGCTGGTACGCCGAACACCATGGCCTGGCGATCGACCCCGGCCGCATCATCGTCACCGCGGGCGCCTCGGCTGCACTGCAACTGGCCAGCCTCGCCCTCTTCGAGCCTGGTGACGAGGTGCTGATGCCGGACCCTTGCTACCCGTGCAACCGCCATTTCGTGGCGGCCACCGGTGCCCGGGCGAGGCTGGTCGCTTCAGGTCCCGAGGCGCGCTTCCAGCTCAGCGCCGATGGTGTCACCTCAAACTGGACCGAGGCGACGCGCGGCGTGCTGCTGGCCTCGCCGTCCAACCCCACGGGCACGTCGATCGCTCCGGTGGAGCTGGCCCGTATCGTCAACGCCGTGCGCCAGCGCGGCGGGGTCAGCATCGTCGACGAGATCTACCTCGGTTTGAGCTATGACAGCGCCTTCAGTCACAGCGCGCTGGCATTGGGCGATGACATCATTTCGGTCAACAGCTTCTCGAAGTACTTCTCGATGACGGGCTGGCGGCTCGGCTGGCTGGTCGTGCCACAACAGCTGGTGGCACCGATCGAAAAGCTCGCGCAGAACCTGTACATCTGCCCTTCGACCATCGCGCAGCATGCGGCATTGGCCTGTTTCGAGCCCGAATCGCTCGCCGAGTACGAACGCCGGCGCGAATCTTTCCGCGCCCGGCGTGACTTTGTCGTGCCTGCGCTGAACGCCCTCGGGCTTAAAGTGCCCGTGCTGCCGGACGGGGCGTTTTACGCCTGGGCCGATTGCAGCGCCCACGCCGATAGCAGTTGGGCCTTGTGCGAGCAGCTGATGCGACGAGCTCACGTCGCATTGACCCCTGGGCGGGATTTCGGCCCCGCCGCTGCTGAACGTTATTTGCGCCTGTCCTTTGCGACCAGCTTGCCGCTGTTGCAAGAAGCCGTCACTCGCATCGAACAAGCACTGATTCAGTGACAAGCCGTTAACCGCCCCGCTTGAACCCGATCATTTCCCCCGTTGCCGGCTGACCGCCTTGGCTATGCTTGCGCCCATGCGTTGGAACCCGTTCCGGCGAGCCTCGTCTTCGGAGTCGAGCGCCGCCGCCTTCGAAGCCACCGTGGCTGACGATCTGTTGGCCACCGCAGGGCTCTTGGCGGAGGCTCCATCCAATGGCGCCAGCCCCGAGACGGTCGAAAACCCGGAAGTCGGCGCCTCCACCCTGCCCGTCAAGCGGCCGGTGATCGGCCATGTCGGGCGTTATGCCTTGAAGGCCGTGCTGGGCGAAGGCGGCCTGGGGACGGTCTATGCGGCGTGGGACCCGCTGCTGTCCCGCGCGGTGGCGGTCAAGACCCTGCGCCTGCACCTCGAAACCCAGGCGCTCGGCGCGCTGGACGACCTGATCCTCAATGAGGCCCGCGCAGCGGCGCGCCTGTCGCACCCGCACATCGTGACGGTGTTCGATGCCGGTCCGTCGGACCAGGGCATCTACATCGCCATGGAACCGCTGCGTGGCCGCGACCTGCGCCACATGCTGCACGAGGGCTGGCGGCCGACGCCGGTCGAGGCGGTGCAGATCGTGCGCCGGGTCGCCGATGCCCTGGCCTACGCGCACGGCAAGGGCGTGGTGCACTGCGACATCAAACCCGCCAACATCTTCATGGTCGGGCGTCGCCAGCCCAAGGTGCTCGACTTCGGCATCGCCCGCGTCGCCCATCGCGAGACGCCCTCTGTCGAAGGACCGGTCGCCGGCTCGCCCTACTACCTGGCACCGGAGCAATTGCGCGCCGAAGCTGTCGACCGCCGCTGCGATGTCTATTCCCTCGGCGTCGTGCTGTTCGAGTTGCTGACAGGCCAGCGTCCTTACACCGGCCCGACCATCGACGACATCAACCGCGCGGTGTTGAACGCACCAACCCCCCTTGCGCGCCAGGTCAACCCGAAGGTGCCGGCATCGCTGTCGACGATCGTCGCCCGCGCCATGGCCCGCAACCCGGGCGATCGATACCCGTCGGCGCGTCACCTGTCGATGGAACTGCGCCATTGGCTGGACCAGCCGGACGCCCGGGCGTTGATCGAAAGTCCGGACACCGTTCGTCGCCGCCGGCTGTCACTGATCGCCCTGGGTGCAGGGGCTGCGGCCATCGCCGCGGCACTTCAAAGCTGGCAACCTTGGGCGGACGACCCGGCGCCGGTCGACGAGGCGCCGGCCGCGGCCGTCCCGGTGACGATCCCCGCCGAAACAACGCCGCCCGACATGGCCGCTTCGGCCGCAGCCGAAACGGCAACGGCAGCCGATGCCGCCTCGGCGGCAATCGAAACACCGGCCGCTGTGGCACCCGCTGTCGAAGAAGCGCCGAAACCCAAGCCGACCGCCACCGCGAAGGACCGCAAGCCGCGGCCGACTGTCACCACGCCGGTGGTGGCCGAGCCCGAGCCGGTCGTTCCGCTGCCGCCCGGCACCGTTCAGCTGGCGATCAGCCCGTGGGGTCAGATCGAGGTGGACGGCAACTTTGTGGGCCTCGCGCCACCGATGAATCGCCTCAGTTTGCCCGGGGGCACACACACGATCACAATTCGAAACGGCGACTTTCCGCCGCTGGTTCGTCAGGTCACTGTCTCGGCCGATCAACCGGTGGTCATCAAGCATCGTTTCGAACAATGACCGTTCCCATCCGATACGCTGCATGGATGTCAGCAGGCCTGTTGGCGCTGCTGACAGGATGCGCTGCGCCCGGCGACCAAAAGAGCGTCAGCGACGCCTTCGACCGCCCGGCCGAGCGCAACCTGCTGCTCGGCCTGCGCGCCTATGACGAAGGCCAGTACCCCGAGGCCGAGCGGGCGCTGAACGAGGCGTTGCGCCTGAAGCTGAACACGCCCAAGGACCGCGCCACCGCGTACAAGACGCTGGCCTTCATCTACTGCACCAGCGGCCGCACCGGCGAATGTGGTGCGGCCTTCAAGTCTGCCCGCTCGGCCGACCCAAGCTTCACGCTGAGCAAGGCGGAGGCCGGGCACCCCGTCTGGGGCCCGATCTACGAACACTCCAAGTTCTAGCCCCGGCGCCTGACCAGATCAGGCGGTCAGAAAGCGCTCGCCAGCCGTCGCGTATCATCGCCGGCTGTTGTCATGAGCCTGCCTCGCGCCGTGCGCTTTTCTCTCCCGCTGCGCGTCTACTGGGAAGACACCGACGCTGGCGGCGTCGTCTTCTACGCCAACTATCTGAAGTTTTTCGAGCGCGCGCGCACCGAATGGCTGCGCGGCGCCGGCCATGGCCAGCAGGCGATGGTGGAGACCAGCGGCGCAATGTTCGTCGTCACCGACGCGCGCCTGCGTTATGTGCGCCCGGCACGGCTGGATGACCTGTTGACCATCACGGTGGACCCGGCCCAGATCGGCCGTGCCCGCATGGTCGTCGCTCAGCAAGCGCTGTGCGGCGACAAGCTGTTGTGCGAAGGCGAGATCAACATCGCCTGCGTCGACCGAGGAACCTTCCGCCCCTGCCGCATTCCGAACGACATTCTCGACACCCTCACCGCATGAACCAGGATCTTTCCATCATTTCCCTCGTCATGGGCGCCAGCTGGGTGGTGCAACTGGTGATCGCCGGCTTGCTGCTGGTGTCGCTGGCCAGCTGGTCGGTGATCTTTGCCAAGCTCGCCGGCCTGGCCCGTGTGCGCAGCCGCAACGATCAGTTCGAGCAGGAGTTCTGGTCGGGCAAGAATCTGAACGACCTGTATCAGAGCGCCAGCAACAGTGCCGACACGGCGCCGATGGAACGCCTGTTCGCCAGCGGCATGCGCGAGTTCCTGAAGCTGCGCGAACGCCGTCTGGACACCGGTGCGCAACTCGATGGCGCCCGCCGCGCCATGCGCGCCAGCCTGCACCGCGAGCTCGACACCATCGAGGGCAACCTGGGCTTTCTCGGCACCGTCGGCTCGGTCAGCCCGTATGTGGGTCTGTTCGGCACCGTGTGGGGGATCATGCATGCCTTCGTCGGCCTGTCGAACCTGCAGCAGGTGACACTGGCCACCGTGGCGCCGGGCATCGCTGAATCGCTGGTGGCCACCGCGATCGGCCTGTTCGCGGCGATCCCCGCTGTGATCGGCTACAACCGCTTCGCCCGCGACATCGACCGCATCGCGATCCAGCTCGAGAGCTTCACCGAAGAGTTCTCGAACATCCTGCAGCGCAACGTCGGCACGCCCGCAGCGGCACCGTCGACGCGCTGAGACGCCTGGAGCAGGACAAATGGCTGGAGTGATGGCCCGCGGTGGCCCGGTGGTTCGGCGGCGTCGCTCGATGAACGAGATCAACATGGTGCCGTTCATCGACGTGATGCTGGTGCTGCTGATCATCTTCATGGTCAGTGCGCCATTGATCACCACCGGCGTGGTGGACCTGCCCAGTGTTGGCCGCGCGAAGCAGCGCCCACAGAGCGTGATCGAGATCGTCGTTGGGCTGGACGAGAAGCTGAAGCTCAAGGTCGACAAGGGCGAGCCCGCCGCGGTGACGCTGCCGCAGCTGGTGGCACGGGTGCGTGAGGCGCAAAAGGGCCAGGCCGATGTGCCTGTCGTCATCTCGGCCGATCGCCAGGTGAAGTACGAAAGCGTGGTCAAGGTGATGGACATGCTGCAGCGCGCCGGCGTGCAGCGCGTGGGCCTGTCGGTCAAGCAGGGGGCCTGAAGAATGATGACGGCCGTCGCGTCGCTGTGCTTGCGCCCACCAAGGCGGCCCTGGATCGGCTGAAGACCCCATGAGCGCGACCTCGTCGTTCGACCCTCGCCACCCGCTGAAGTCGCTGACGATTCCGCGCGACGCGCTGCGCCCGCCCAGTGCCGACAACCCGCGCCTGGGCATCGGGCTGTCGATGATCGCGCACGCAGGCTTGATCATCGCGCTGGCTCTCGGCGTGAGCTGGCACACCGAAGACCCGGCCGGCGTCGCGGCCGAGCTGTGGGCTGCGGTGCCGGAGATCGCCGCACCGCGCGCCCAACCTGAGCCCGAGCCCGAGGTCGCACCACCGCCCCCACCCAAAGCCGCGACGCCGCCGGAGCCGACAGCGGCAGAGCGGGACGCCGAGATCGCCATCGAAAAGGCCAAGCAGGACAAGCTCGAAAAGGAACGCAAGGAAGCGCTCGACCAGAAAGCCCGCGAGAAGCGCCTGCGCGACGAGAAGGAGCGCAAGGAACAGGCGCAGAAGGATGCAGAGAAAGAGAAACTGGAGCGTGAGAAGGCCGACGCCAAGGAGCGCGAGAGGGACAAGCTGGAGCAGCAGCGCAAGGATCAGGCCTCCGCAGCCGCGCGCGAGAAGGCGCGCCAGGACCAGTTGCGTCGCATGAACGAGCAGCTGGGCGGCAGCGGTGCACCCACCAGCACCGGCACCGCAGCGCGTGACGCCGGGCCCAGCGCCAACTACGCCGGCCGCATCAAGGCCCGCATCCAGCCGAACATCCAGCTTTTGTTCGAAGTGCCTGGCAACCCGCAGGCCGAGGTCAAGATCACCGTGATGCCCGACGGCACGATCACCCGTTGGGAGATCACCAAGTCCAGCGGTGTCAAGGAATGGGACGACGCCGTCCTGCGCGCGGTCGAAAAAACAGGTGTGCTGCCACGCGACGAGAACGGCCGCGTGCCGTCCCCGATGGTGATCACCTTCTCACCGCGCCCAAGAACCTAGGCGCGATGTAGTGGTCGACCGACCACCTGCCCGGCCCCCACAGGATCAGCCCGGCCAGCAGGCTGCCCCAGAAGATGTGCTGCTGCAGCGCGGCGTCGGCCACCTCCTGCAGACTCAGCACGGCGACGATGTTCAGCACGAACAGGCCCATCGCGCCGAAGCGCCCGGCCAGGCCGACGGCCACCAGCACCGGCAGGACGAGTTCACCGGTGGTCCCCGCCACCGCGGCCAGTTCGGGTGACAGCACGGGCACATGGTATTCGTCGGCAAACAGTGCCAGCGTCGTGTCCCAGTCGCGGATCTTGGTCAGGCCGGACCAGAAGAAGACCTTGGCCACATAGAGGCGTGCTGCCAGCAAAGCGAGCGGTTGCAGGGCGTCGAGTCCACCGATCGCGCGCAGCCAGGCGCGCGCCAGCACAGGGGGCGCAGTCAACATGGAGTTCTTTCCTTCAGGTTTTTGGATTCAGGGGTTGCAGCCCGGCCAGCCAGCCTTCGCGCAATGCGCGCAGCAACCAGTGTTCGAAGCTGAATTCAGGGTGTCGGGTCGACACACTCGCCAACGCCGGCCCGAGCGCCCGGCCGGCCAGCAGCTCATGATTGAATGCACATTCAGCCGGCGTCAGCGCGACCACGTCGACGCGGTGGCCACGCCGCCCGATCCAGGCAACTTCGCCCTGCCCCGCGGCCAGCGCCTCACGGGCGGGGCCAAGGTCTGGCTCGTTGCCTGCGGGCGCCTGGTGCACCCGCCAGATGGTGAGCACCGGCCAGGCAGACGTGATGTAGGCGCAGCCGTCGACGAAGCGCACGCCCAGCGCCTCCGCGTCGCCGCTGGCCAGCGCTTGAAGATCGGGGGCGCCGTCTGGCGGATCGGCCGCGGTGTGGGCACGGTGCACGGCCCACTCCAGCCGCGCCACGTCGGCCAGGTAAGGCACATCGGTCAGTTCGGGCGTTGCCGTCAACTGAGCAGGCAGTTCCGCGCCGAACCAGGCCAGGTCACCGCGGGTCGGCGGATGTTCGCGCCAGAGGTCGCGCGCCAATGCGGCCATCGCTTCTTCGCCAACCAATTGCGTCAACACCGGGTACGCCGCGCACAAGGCCCGCTCGGCGATGGCCTGGGCATTGGCACGGTAGGCCCGCAGGCCGGCTGCCCGGTCTGCTGGCTGCCCGGCACCGTGCCCGCGCAGAGCCACCGCAGCCACCGGCAGGCCGGGCGACGACCCAGCCGAACGGATGGCCGTCAGCAACGCCTGCTGGCGCGCCCACTCGGCGGCAGCACTCATGCGCCCCACCCCTGCGCCCGCCGAGCCTCGCCCAGCAAAACATCGAGCGATGGCAGCTTCGTGTCCCACTCGATCAGCGTCGGCCTCGGGCCCAGCCGTTGCATCGCGTGGCGGTACACCTGCCAGACCGGCGGATGCACCGTCGAGCCATGGTCGTCGATCACCAGCGGGCCGTCGTCGTTGTAGCCAGCCAGGTGCACCTCGCCGACGATACCCGGGTCCAGCGCGTCGACCCAGGCGCAAGCATCGGCCACCGGATCGGCCACACCGCGGTTCAGGCTGTTGACGACGAGGTTGTTCACGTCCAGCAGCAAGCCGCAACCGCTGCGTCTTGCCAGTGCATTGAAGAACTCGGGCTCGGCCAGGTGATCGTCTTCCCAGCGCAAGTAGGCCGAGATGTTCTCCACCAGCAAGGGGCGCCTCAGACGCTCTTGCACCTGCTGCACGTGGGTGACCATCAGGTCGAGTGACGCGTCTGTGAAGGCGATCGGCAACAAGTCGCTGCCATGCAGCACCGGGCCATTGCCGGGCAGGGCCACCCGCGCGAAGCTGGCGTGGTCTGATACACGCGCCGGCTGCATGCGCTCGACCAGGGCCGAGAGCTGGTCCAGGTGCCATGGGTCCAGCCCCGCGGCCGAGCCCAGCGCCAGGCCAACGCCGTGCAGGCTCACGGGGTACTGCGCTCGCGCTGCACCGAGCAGGGCGAGCGCAGCGCCACCTGCGGCGAAAAAGTTCTCCGAGTGGACTTCGATGAAGTCCAGCTCGGGTCGACGCTCCAGCAGCTCCCCGTAGTGCGGCTGGCGCCAACCGATGCCCACCGGGGTCGGCACGGAATGAGGATCGGTGGTCATTGGCGGTCGGGACACAGGCAGGGGCGGCGTGCGGGGCTTACTTCTTGGCCTTCGCCTTGGCCTCGTCGGCCGTCAGGCCCTTCAGGTCCTTGCAGGTGCCCTTGGCGACGTACTTCCATTCATTGGCGTCCATGTCGGTCTTGGACTGACCGGCGCACGAGTGGCTGCCGTTCAGATTCGAGCAATCGTTCTGGCCAGCCTTGGCGATGCCGTAGCACTTCTCCTTGGCCTTGTCTTCGGCGTGTGCGCTCCCGCTGCCCAGGCCCAGGGCAAGTGCAGTGGCGAGGGCGGAAGCGACGATCTGGCGTTGCTGGTTCATGGTTCGGAACTCCTTGAGAGGTTGATGAACGGGACAGGCATGGGTCGACGGCAGCCCAAGTTCCTTACACTGCCGGCCAACGCATTTCAGAAAGCGCCCGCATGACGGATTTTGCGCAGCAGGTCGAGTCTTTGCGACCCCAGTTGTTGCGATACGCGCGCAGTCAGCTGCGCAATGACGCCTGGGCCGAGGACGCCGTGTCCGACACCTTGCTCGCGGCACTGGAGAAACCGCAAGGCTTCGGCGGCGCCTCGGCCTTGAAGACCTGGTTGGTCGGAATCCTGAAACACAAGCTGATCGATCAGCTGCGCCGCCACGCCCGCGAGGCCACGGTGCTGGACCGGGAAGACAGCGAGGACCTCGACGCCCTGATGTTCGACGAAACCGGCCACTGGCGAGAAACACCGGTGGATTGGGCCGACCAGCCCGAGGCCCTGTGCGGCCAGCGCCAGTTCCTCGCGGTGCTGGACGCCTGCGTTGAAAAACTGCCGCCCACCCAGGGCCGAGTCTTCATGATGCGCGAATGGCTGGAGCTCGACACCGACGAGATTTGTAAGGAACTGGCGATCACGTCGACCAACTTGTGGGTGCTGCTGCACCGAGCCCGGCTGCGCTTGCGAGACTGTCTGCAAGCCAGTTGGTTCAACGCCGTGGGCAGTGCGGGAGGCCGGGCATGACGTGGAAGATCGACTGCAGGGAAGCGACGCACCTGGTGCTGCAGGGCGAAGACCAGCCCCTGGGCTGGGCCGACCGCCTGCGCCTGCGCATGCACCTGGCCATTTGTGCCGCCTGCCCCCGCTTCGTGCGCCAGGTCAGCCTGATGCGCCATGCCATCGACGGCTGGCGAGCCTACAAAGACGGTGGCGATGGGCCGGGGGAGCCGCCGCCGGCATGAAAAAAGGGCCTCGAGGGCCCTTTTGTGTCTTGCTTCCCAGGCTTGCGTTCAGCGCGCAACCTTCGGCTTGTCGCTCATCGAAACGAAGCCTTGGCTGGCCTTCAGGCCGCTCGCCGGCGGAACGGCCTTGCCGGTGTCCAGGTAGTAGTTGACGCGCGGCTTGATCAGGACGATGGCGCCACTGCCGTCGTCAGCCGTTTCGCTTTCCATCACCCAGTGGTTCTTGCCGACGTTGCTCAGCGGCACCCAGGTGCGGTCGCGCGTACCGGGGCCGAAGGGGCGCTGTTGCACCAGGTTCAGGCCGTCGAGATGCCAAGAGGGGATGGGCGTGCGGCTTTCGGTGCCCAGGTCGAGGTCCTTCAGCACTCGCTCGCCGGTACCGTTCTTGTAGAGGTAGAAGAAGAACGGCGTACGGCTTTCGATGAACAGGCCCGACTCCCACATGCGGGACGCTTGCGTCACCGTACCGAAGCCTGCCCCAGTCGCCGGCTTGACGACCAGCGTTTCTTCCACGCGCTGGGCCTTGCCGCCGACCCAATCGGCCATCAGCCAGGTTTCACCGCCGGTCTTGTTGTCCACTGCCAGGCGGGTGTAGGCACGCTGCCCGGTGGGCAGGTTGATCACCAGCCACTGGTTGGCGTCGAACGCGGCGCTGACGACATGGCCGCTGGTCTGGAACTGCACCGTGCCAGCCTGGGCGCCAAGGCCCTTTCTGGGCCGTTGAACGCCGCCGCTCGGGGGAAGACAGCGTCAAGTCAGGGAGTCACGCCATGGACCGGGCGGGACCAACCTTCCGGCCAGGCCTGCGCGGCAGGCCGCGCAGCCGTTGGAGGCACTGCTTTGCCTGTGTCGAAGTAGTAGTTCACCCGCGGCTTGATCGAGACGACATCCACGCCATCCTGCACGCGCACCTCGCTCTCCAGCACCCACCGGGTCTTCGTGCCCTCGTTGCGAAGCGGTTGCCAGCGCCGCGTCGCGACGTAGGCGCCACCGCTGATCCGACGCTCTTGCCACAGCGTCAGGCCCTGGAAGCCCCACGAGTCGATCGGCGTGCGCGTCTCGGTGCCGGCGTCCAGGTCCTTCAGCACCCGTTCGCCAGTGGCATCCTGGTAGAGGTAGATGAAGAACGGCTGCTGCGTGCCACGGAACAGGCCGGACTCCCACTTGCGCGAAGCCTGGGCCACCGTGCCGAAGCCGGCGCCTTCCTGCGTCTTGACGACCTGCTGCTTGACGACCCAGGAGGCCTGGTCGTTGACCCAACCGGCCATCAGCCAGGTCTCGCCCTGGGTCGTGTTGTTGACAGCCAGGCGGGTGAACGCCCGCTGGTCGCCAGGGGGCAGTGTCATCACCAACCACTGCTTCGCATTGATGGCCGCAGGCACCGCATCGCCGGTTTTGCGGAACCGCGCACGCCCGTTGAAATCCAGCCAGACCACATCCTGCGCGTAGTACAAGTCTGCGAAAGCCAAGTGATCTTCGCTGAAGCCGGCGATCTCCAGCCCAGGCTGCACATCCGACATGGACGGGCGTGCGCTCATGGACAGCCGCTTCATGCTCGTGCCCTCGTCGGTCAGCGCACCATAGGGCGTGACCTCACCGTCTTGGCAACCGCCAATCTGGGTGCGCTCACCGATCTCGACAGTCTGGGTGACGCCGTCGGGCAGATCGCGCACCACGACTTGATGCGTGGCCGACCTGGCGTACACCGTCCCGCAATCGTCGTAGGAATAGAGCCAGGTCTCGCTCAGCGGCTGCGCCAGGGTGATGACCTTTTGCGTGCCGTCGTCGACGTAGGTACCGCTCGATGCGCCACCGTTGCCTGCCACCCTCGCCTTCTTCTGCGTACTGTTCCAGTCGATGAGGTAGGCGGATTGACTGCCTTCGCTGAGCGCGTAGTAGGCGATCGATTTGGTGCCGGCGGCTGAGGCCGGCAACGTGAAGCAAGCGGAAATCATCAGCGCGGCCATCCCCGCGCCTCGCCAATGGCGGCGAACCAGAACCATGGACACTCCTCCCAGTGCGAATCCCGCCCAGCGGGCTGCCGGGCGCCGATCTGCGGCGAGATTATTGAGTGCCCTGTCGACGCCGACGCGTCAGCCCCCTAATTGTGCAGCCCTCACGCAATCTGGCCTTCGGCCTGCACGGTGTCGCCGCCACGGTGCGTGGCGGCGATGCGCAGTGCCTGGCGCACGCCTTCAACCATCAACGGCAAGGGCAGGCAGGGCGAGCCGGGGTGGCGCGCAGCCTGCGCCGGCAGCAGCGGCAGGTGCATGAAGCCGGCGCGCACGTTGGGGTGCTGGCGCAGGCTGTGCATCAGTGAATAGAAGACGTGGTTGCAGACAAAGGTGCCGGCGCTTTGGGAGACCGACGCGGGCAGCCCCGCGGCGCGCAGGCCGGCCACCATCGCCTTGATCGGCAGCGTCGAGAAGTAGCCCGCCGGGCCTTCGGCCACCACGGGCTCGTCGATCGGTTGCGCCCCTTCGTTGTCGGGGATGCGGGCATCGTCGATGTTGATCGCGATCCGCTCGATCGAGAAGTCGGCGCGGCCGCTGGCCTGGCCCAGTGCCAACACGCAGACGGGCCGCAGCTCGGTCACGAGCCGATGGACCGCCTCGCCGGCTGCGCCGAAACGGCAAGGCAGCAGATGCGCCACCACCCGCGCGCCGGCGATCGGCGCGCCGTCCAGCGCGCGCGCCACGTCCCAGCTCGGGTTGATCGACTCGCCGCCAAAGGGCTCGAAGCCGGTCAGCAGGATCACGCGCTCGCCAGCCATCACGCCACACCATAGCCGCCGCCACCCGGCGTATCGATCACGAACACATCGTCGACGCCCATCTCGACCGATGCGATGTGGGGCAACTGCTCGACCTGCCCGTTGGCTCGCTCGACGCGGTTGGCGCCCAACGCTCCGGGCTGCCCGCCAGCCATGCCGAAGGCAGGGTGCACACGGCCATTGCTCAAGATGGACGCCGTCATCGGCGCCAGGAAGCGCACGCGGCGCGTTCCACCGTCACCGCCGTTCCAGCGGCCGGCGCCGCCCGAGCCCGTGCGAATGGCGTAGCTGTCCAAGCGCACCGGGAAGCGGAACTCCAGCACCTCGGGATCGGTGAGGTACGAATTGGTCATGTGCGTCTGCACGACCGCCGTCCCCGGAAATCCGTCACCGGCGCCGGAGCCACCCGAGATCGTTTCGTAGTACTGGTGCTTCGCGTCGCCGAAGGTGAAGTTGTTCATCGTGCACGGCCCCGACGCCATGACACCGAGCGCGCCATAAAGCGCATTGGTCACGCACTGCGAGGTCTCGACATTGCCGGCCACCACGGCCGCCGGCGAGCGCGGGTTCAGCAACGAGCCCTCCGGCACGATCACCTTCAGCGGCTTCAGGCAACCGGCGTTCAGCGGGATGTCGTCGTCGACCAGCGTGCGGAAAACATACAGCACGGCCGCCATCGTGACCGACTTCGGCGCGTTGAAGTTGTTGTCGGTCTGCGGGCTGGTACCGGTGAAGTCGATCGTCGCACTGCGCGCCACTGTGTCGACAGTGACCTTGACCTGGATTTGCGCGCCGTTGTCCAGCGGGAGCGTGAACGCGCCGTCCTTCAGCGCCGTGATGACGCGCCGCACCGACTCTTCGGCATTCGCCTGCACGTGCCCCATGTAGGCGGCCACCGTCTCGCGGCCGAACTGGGTGACCATCGCGCGCAGCTCCTGCACGCCCTTCTCGTTGGCGGCAATCTGCGCACGCAGGTCAGCCAGCGTCTGCTCGGGGTTGCGTGCCGGGTAGCGCCCCGAGCGCAACAGCGCCATGAACTCGGCCTCGCGCAGGCGCCCGTCGCGCACCAGCAGGAAGTTGTCGATCAGCACGCCCTCTTCGTCGATGGTCTTCGACAACGGCGGCATCGAGCCCGGCGTCAGGCCGCCGATGTCCGCGTGGTGGCCGCGCGCCGCGACGTAGAACGAAGGTTTCGTGTCACCGGGCTCGAGGTATACCGGCGTCACCACCGTCACGTCCGGCAAGTGGGTGCCACCGTGGTACGGGTCGTTCAGCACGTACACATCGCCCGGCAGCATCTGTGGGTTGCCGGCAATCACGGTCTGGATCGATTCGCTCATCGAGCCCAGGTGCACCGGCATGTGCGGCGCGTTGGCGATCAACTGGCCGGCCGCATCGAACAACGCGCAAGAGAAGTCCAGCCGCTCCTTGATGTTGACCGACACCGCGGTGTTCTGCAGCCGCAGGCCCATCTGCTCGGCGATGTTCATGAACAGGTTGTTGAACACCTCCAGCATCACTGGGTCGACCCGTGTGCCCAGCGCGTGGCGCGTGGCCCGCGCCTGCACACGCTGGAGCTCCAACGAGCCGCTGGCCGCCAGCACGGATTGCCAGCCGGGCTCGACGACTGTCGTCGCATTTGCCTCGGCGATCACCGCCGGGCCGGTGATGGTCGCGCCGGATTGCAGGCTGTCGCGCAGGAACAGCCCCGCGTCGTGCCATGCCTCGGCACCATCGGCCCCCTCGGCGTACATCCGAACTGTGTCGACGGGCTGCGGCGAATAGGCTTCCGCCCTCGCCGCGGCAACGACCTCAAGCTGCTCGTCGCTGGCCCCCGTCGCTTCGACCGAGACCGCCTCGATCACCAGCGGCCGCCCTTCCATCAAGAACGCAAAGCGCTGGCGATACGCTGATTCGAAGCCAGCCTGCAGCGTGGCAACGTCGCGCGCCGGGCCGCCAGTGTCCGGCAAGTCCACGCGCAGCGCCGTGTCGGTGCCTTCGTAGCGCAACAGCAGGCCAATCCTGGCCGCGATGCGCGTGGCCGGCAGCCCCTGACCCAGCAGTTCGGTGGTGGCCGACTCGGCGAGCATGGCGCCCTTGGCCCGCGCCGCTTCCAGCCCCTGCGCATCGAGCGGATGCTCGACCGAGGCTTCGCGCATCGCGATCTGGTCGGCCAGACCCATGCCGTAGGCCGACAGCACACCTGCCAACGGGTGCACCAGCACACGCGTCATGCCCAGCGCATCGGCCACCAGGCAGGCGTGCTGGCCACCGGCACCGCCGAAGCATTGCAGTGTGTAACGCGTCACGTCGTAGCCACGCGCCACCGAGATGCGCTTGATCGCGTTGGCCATGCTCTGCACCGCGATGCGCAGCGCACCATTGGCGGCCTGCTCGGCGCTGACCGGGCGGCCCGAAGCCTGACTCATCTGCCCGGCCAGCTCGGTGAAGCGGCGCACGACCACCGCACGGTCCAGCGGCTCGTTCGCGGCGGGGCCGAAGACCTTGGGGAACCAGTCCGGCTGCACCTTGCCCAGCATCACGTTCGCGTCCGTGGTCGCCAGCGGGCCGCCGCGCCGGTAGCTGGCCGGGCCGGGATTGGCGCCGGCCGACTCGGGGCCGACACGCAGCCGGGCCCCGTCGAAGCGGATCACCGAGCCGCCACCGGCCGCCACGGTGTGGATGCTCATCATCGGCGCCCTCACCCGCACGCCGGCCACCTGGGTGTCGAACGCGCGCTCGAATTCGCCGGCGAAGTGCGAGACGTCGGTCGACGTGCCGCCCATGTCGAAGCCAATGACCTTGTCGTGCCCCGCCGCCACGGCGGTGCGCACCATGCCGACGATGCCGCCTGCCGGGCCGGAGAGGATCGCGTCCTTGCCCTGGAAGCGGTTCGCCTCGGTCAGGCCACCCGAGCTTTGCATGAAGTACAGCGGCACACCCGGCATCTGGCTCGCCACCTGCTCGACATAGCGACGCAGGATGGGTGACAGATAAGCATCGACCACCGCAGTGTCGCCCCGCGCCACCAGCTTCATCAGCGGGCTGACCTCGTGCGAGGCACTGACCTGCGTGAAGCCGGCCTCGCGTGCCAGCCGCGCCGCGACCTGCTCGTGCGCGGTATGCCGGTAGCCATGCATGAAGACGATCGCGCAGGCGCGGACGCCGCTGGCGTGTGCCTCCGCCAACTCGCGCCGCAGCGCCGCTTCGTCCAGGGCCTGCACCAGCTCGCCGTCGGCACCGACGCGTTCGTCGGCCTCGATCACGCGCTCGTACAGCAATTCGGGCAGCACGATGTTTCGGTCGAACAGCCGCGGCCTTGCCTGGTAGGCGATGCACAGCGCATCGCGGAAGCCGCGCGTGGTGACCAGCAGCGTGCGGTCGCCCTTGCGCTCGAGCAGCGCGTTGGTGGCCACCGTGGTGCCCATCTTCACGCATTCGACCCGCTCGGGCGTGATCGCCTCGCCGGCCTTCAGGCCCAGCAAGCGGCGGATGCCTTCGATCGCGGCGTCGCGGTATTGCTCGGGGTTCTCGCTCAGCAGCTTGGCGGTCGCCAGCGTGCCATCGGGCCGGCGGGCGACGATGTCGGTGAAGGTGCCGCCACGGTCGATCCAGAACTGCCAACGGGACGGGGTGTTGTCTTGCATGGTCATCTGTGAAGTGAAGTCAGTGTAGGCAGGTCGGCGGCGGCGCGCGAACCGCGAATCAGGCCTGGGTGTAATAGGGAATGAAGATCTGGTTGGCCTGCGGCCCGACCTCGCGCAGCCATTCGAGCGAGCAGCGTTCGCCCAGACGCCGCAGCTCGGCCAGCGCGGCCGGCGGCAGCGGGTCCACCTTCATGCCCTGGCGCTTCAGCTCGG
Source organism: Ideonella sp. (assembly GCF_036277275.1). GTDB lineage: Bacteria > Pseudomonadota > Gammaproteobacteria > Burkholderiales > Burkholderiaceae_C > Ideonella. Next base: position 61,671 of record NZ_DASUNH010000125.1, read on the forward strand.
CCACGGATTCGGTGGCTGCCGTCTCGCTCGCCGCCCAGCCGCGGGCCTCGGCAGCGCCGGTCGCGTTCTGCAAGGCGCGGCGTGTCGACGCGTCGAGCTGGCCATAGGCCTGGGCATTGGCGAACACGATGTTCTTCGGGAACCACGCGTTGATCTCGTGGTAGTGCTTCAGCTGGCGCCAGACCTGGTTCTCGACCCCGGTGACGGCCGAGGTGATCATGCAGTCGATGCGGCCCTCGGCGAGCGCCTGGCCAACTTCAGCCATCGGCACGTCGACGGGTGTGCAACCCAGCAGCTCGGCAATCCGCGCAGTGCTGCGGTTGTAGCTGCGCATGCGGCCGCCACGCAGCTCGGACAGGCTGCCCAATGGGCGCATCGTGTACAGCCCTTGCGGCGGCCAAGGCACCGCGTACAACGCGACCAGGCCAGCATCGGCAAACGCCCGCTCGATCATCGGACGCTGGTAACGCCACAGGCGCTTGGCGTCGGCATAACCGCGCACGACGAAGGGCACGCTGTCGGCGCCGGCCACCGGCATCTCGCCGATCAGGCTGCTCATGATGGTCTCGCCCAGCTCCACGCTGCCGGCCCGAACCTGCCCGGCGATCGCGGCAAGTGGGACCAGGCTGTTGTTGGCATGCAGTTCCACCCGCGGCGCACCGGGCGCCGCCGCGGCCCACTCGCCCAACCACTGGTTCAGGTTGCGGCCGTGAAACGAGTCGGCGCGGTAGCCGGTGGCGCAGCGCCAAGGTGCAGCCTCGGCGACCGCGGGCACGCTGGCCAGCAACCCAGCCAATCCGAACAGGCCGAGTACATCCCTGCGATTGTTCATCGCATGCTCCTTTCTGTGCCCAGGGTGGGAGGGGTGGCGCCGAACTACATCACGCTCGGGCCGTACAGCACGATCGCCGGAAACCGGTAGATCAACCAGACGGCCAGGACCAGCAGCAGGAAGAACGGCATCGCCATGCGCGCCAGCTCCGGCAGTTCACGCTTGGTCAGGCCTTGCAGCACGAACAGGTTGAAGCCCACGGGCGGCGTGATCTGCGCCATCTCGACCACCAGTACCACGAAGACACCGAACCAGATCAGATCGATGCCGGCCGCCTGGACCGTCGGCAGCAGCACGGCCATCGTCAGCACGACCATCGAAATGCCGTCGAGAAAGCAGCCGAGCAAGATGAAGAACAACATCAACATCAACAGCAGCCAGCCGGGCGACAGATGCAGCCCGCCGATGAACTGCGCGACTTCTCGCGGCAGGCCGATGAAGCCCATCGCCAGTGTCAGAAAGGAGGCGCCAGCAAGGATCAGGCCGATCATGCAATAGACACGGCAGGCGGCGTACAGGCCATCGACGAAGCGAGCCCAGGTAAGCGAGCCATCGATCTGGCTGAGCACCAGCGCCCCGGCGACTCCGAGCGCCGCCGACTCTGTCGCCGTGGCCAGCCCGCTGTAGATGGCGCCGATCACGAGGACGATCAGTGAAGTGATCGGGAACAGGTGCCGTCCGGCGCGCAGCTTGTCGCCCAGGCTCATGCCGGGGTCGGCACTCGGCACCTGCTCCGGGTGGCGCCATGCCCAGAGCATCAGGTACGCCGAAAAGATGGCCATCAGCATCAGGCCCGGGATCACGCCGGCGACGAACAGCTTGGCGATCGACACGTCGGCGGCGACCGCATAGACGATCATGATGATCGAAGGCGGGATCAGCAGGCCAAAGGTGCCTGCGCCTGCCAGCGAGCCCATCGAGATCGCGTCCGGATAGCCGCGGCGCTTGAGCTCGGGCAAGGTGATCTTGCCGATCGTGGCGCAGGTGGCGGCGCTGGAGCCCGACACCGCCGCAAAGATGCCGCACCCCAGCACATTGGTGTGCAACAGCCGGCCCGGCACGCGGTTCAGCCAGGGCGCCAGCCCCCTGAACATGTCCTCGGTCAAGCGCGAGCGGAACAGGATCTCGCCCATCCATAGAAACAGGGGCAGTGCGGTCAGCGTCCAGTTGGAAGTCGACCCCCAGATCGTCAGCACCATGCTGTCACCGGCCGGGCGGGCCGAAAAGGCCTGCATCGCAAACAGGGCCACACCCAGCAAGGCGAGACCGATCCATAGGCCAGAGGCCAGGATGGCGATGAGCAGCGCAATCAGCAGCGCAGCAGTCAGGATGTCCATGAATTCACTCGCCTCGTACTCATTCGATGTGGGCCGCTTCAGCCGCCGCTGCGGCGAAGAACGACCGCCCCTGCCAGCGCGCCACCAGGCCATCGGCAAACGCGACGGCCAAGCCGACACAGCCGACCGCCATCGCGATCTGGGGCAGCCACAACGGCGTGGCGTCGGCCCCCTGGGACACGTCGTGCGTCTCCCACGACACCCAGACCAGCCGCACGGCGAACCAGGCCATGTAGAGCGACAAGCCCAACGCCGCCGACAGCGACCACCACTCCAGTGCAGATTTCAGCCTCGACGGCACCTTCTGCAGCAACAGCGTCACCCGGATGTGGTCGCCCCGGCGCAGCGTTTCCGGCAACGCCAGAAACAACGCCGCGGCGATGCAGTAGCCGGCATAGGCGTCGAGCCCCCGGAGGTTCAGGTTGAACTGCCGGTCGGCAATCCCCAGCAGCACCGAGACCAGCGAGCCAACCATGGCCAACGCAGCCAGGAAGCCAAGCCCTCTGTAGAACCGTTCAAGCAGCGCGCTCATGTCGGCTCCGCCAGTCTCAACGCGGGACGGCCGCGCGGTACGCGTCGATGATGGCTCGCCCATCGTCGCCGGCGGTCTTGAGCCACTCGATGGTCATGCGTCCGCCGATGACCTTGAGCTCGCGCTTGAGCGTGTCGCTGCCGCGATCCACCTGCATGCCTTTCGCGCTCAGCTCCTTCAGGTACTCGTCGTCCTTCTGGTCACTCATCTTCCATCCGCGCTCGCCGGCCGCCTGCGCCACCTTGAGCACCGCCGCCTGCGTCGCCTTGTCCAGCGCGTCGAACGTCTTCAGGTTGACCACCACCGCGTTGCGCGGGAGCCAGGCATTCACGTCGTAAAAGTACTTGACGTGCTCGTAGAGCTTGCTGTCCACACCGCTCGCGCTGGAGGTGAGGAAGTTGTCGACGCTGCCGGTGGCCAGGGCCTGCGGCAGCTCGGCGAGCTGGATGGTCACCGGCTGCGCGCCCACGTATTCGGCGACTCGGGTCGTCGCCGGGTTGTAGGCCCTCATCTTGCTGCCCTTCAGGTCCTGCATGGACGCCAAGGGCTTCTTCGAGTACAGCGACTGCCCCGGCCAGGGCACGGTATAGAGCAGCTTCAGGTTCTGGCCCGCAAGCAGCTTCTCCAGGTATGGGTTCGCGATGTCGTTGAGCTTCCTGGCCTCGGCATACGTGGTGGCCAGAAACGGGATCGAATCTATGCCGAACAAGGGGTTCTCATTGGCGGCGCCGGACAGGATGAACTCGCCCGCCTGCGTCTGCCCGGTTTGCACCGCCCGTTTGATCTCGTTGGCCTTGTACAGCGACGCTCCAGGGTGCAGCGTGATCTTCAGCTTGCCCGCGCTGGCCTTGTCGACCTCGTCGGCGAACCACTGCAGGTTCTGCACCTGGAAGGTGTTGACGGCGTAGCCCGACGGCAGGTCCCACTTGGTCTGGGCCTGGGCGAACGGGGTGATGGCGACAGCCAGGGTGGCGGCGATCCAGGTCTTCATGAATGTCTCCTCGTTGAACGGCAGAAAAAGAGTTCAGTGCCCGGCTCAGTGCCCGGCCATCTGGTGGTTGAGCCAATCGGTGATCAGCATCGCGCCCGGTGCATGGGTGATGCAGAACTCAGGGCGCGCGGCGGCCAGCGCGGCCTGCGGCGTCACGCCGCAGGCCCAGAACACCGGCACCTCGCCATCGCGGATCTCGACGGCGTCACCGTAGTCTGGGTGGTGGATGTCGGCAATGCCAATCTCGGCCGGGTCGCCGATGTGCACCGGCGCGCCGTGCACACGGGGGTAGCGGGCGGTGATCTCCGCCGCGCGGTTCGCGTCGTCGGGCCGCAGCGGCCGCATCGTCACGACCATTGGCCCGGCGAAGCGGCCAGCCGGCACGGTGGCGATCGACGTGCGGAACATCGCCACGTTCAGGCCCTGCTCCACGTGGCGCAGCGGAATGCCCTCGTCGGCCAGCGCCTGCTCGAACGAGAACGAGCACCCAAGCACGAAGCTCACCAAATCGTCGCGCCAATGCGTGCGGATGTCTGTCGGCTCGTCGACCAGTTCGCCATGGCGCCAGACGCGGTAGCGCGGCACGTCGGTGCGGATGTCGATGTCCTCGCCCAGCGTCGGCATCGCAGGGTCGCCGGCTTCTGTCACCGCCAGCAGCGGGCAGGGCTTGGGGTTGGCCTGGCAATACTGCAGGAATTCGGCCGCCCAGGCCTTGGGCAGGATCACCAGATTGCCCTGCACATGGCGGCCCGCCAACCCGCTGGTATGGCCGCTGACCTGGCCCGCGCGGATGGCCGCCCGGGCCACCGCCGCGCTGCTTGAAAACACCGTCGCTGTGCTCATCGAATCACCCCGCCATCGCTGTGGTTTCAACAATGAGGCGCATTGTGTGAGCCACCTGCGGCGCCTTCAAACGGAAAATTTCTCTATGACCTCATCGATTTTTTAGATGACCCGGCCTGGAGCGCCTTGAAGCCCAAAAGCGCGTCCACCACAGTGCGGGTTAATGCGGATCCCGGGTCGTCGCGGTAGCTCAAAAAGATCGGCAACGGCGGCATCTCTGCCTCGCAGGGCAGCACCCGCAACGGCTGCCGTTCGGCCAGGCGGCGCACCACGGCCAGCGGCAAGGTGGCCACCCCGAGGCCGCCTTCGATCAGCTCGACCATCGCCGAGACCGACGAGATCGCGTGCACCTTCAGCCTCGTGTGCCCGGCCTGACGCATCAGATCCACCAGCGCCACATGCGGCTGTGAGCCACGCTGAAACGTCAGCAGCTCCAGCGTGGCCAGGTCGGCCAGCGAATAGCGCCGCTTCTTGTGCAGTTGTGCATGGCCGACAAAGCACATCGGCATCGGCGGCAACGCCTGCTGGCGCAAGCCGTCCCCCGACGACGGCAGGGCCGCCATCGCCAGGTCCAGCCGGCCGCGGCGCATCTGGTCGACCAGCACCGGCGTGGTTTCAACCGTCAGCTCCAGCTCCAGCCCGGGCTGCGCGGCGCGCATCTCGCGCACCCAATCGATCAGCCACGAGTGCAGCACCGACTCGATCGCGCCGATACGCAGGTTCAGGCCCGATTCGGCGCTGCGCCCCATCTCGTCGCGGATCTCGCGCTGCAGCGACAACAGGCGCTCGGCCATCACCAGGAAGCGGCCGCCGGCAGCGGTCAGCCGCACCTGCTTGTCGCGCCGGTCCAGCAGCAGCACGCCCAGCTCGTCTTCCAGCGCCGCGATGCGGCTGGACATCGCCGACTGGGTGATGAAGAGTTTCTCGGCCGCGCGGGACACGCTCTTCAGCGTGGCCACCCAGTAGAAAGCCTCGACGAAACGAAGGTTCATGCGGTGTGTGCCCGATTGCCGTTGCGGGTGATTGTGACCGCCGCCGCCGCCCGGCCATAAGCCCCGAACTGGCCGGCGCCAGCGGCACTTTTCCAGCCACCGCGACAGCGCTACCACCCTAGCATCGGGGCCAGGCCGAAGCCACGCCTGTTGCGTGCGCATGGCCCATCGATTGCTCGATAGCAAGGCCATGTCCGACCTCTCAGCCCAGCTGTCCCTGGTCCCGAACGACCTCGACGCGCTCGCACCCCGCGCGCAGCGCGAGCGCGCCGCTGCGGACACTGCCTTCGCCTGGCCTACGCCGCCCTACGCCGTCTACCCGAACCCCGAGCCGATGCCCGAGCACGCCCCCTGCGAGGTGCAGGGCCTGAACGGCAAGGCGATGAACGCGCGGCTGGTCTCGTTCGACCCGGTGCAGGGCGTGGCGCAGGTCCAGGTGCCGCCCTCGCGCACCAACATGCCACTGCGGCTGTCGCAGTTCCGCAGCCTGACGCTGACCGCGCCGCTGCGCCCGGGCTTGAGCGCTGCCACCGGCGCGCCCGGTGCGCTGATGGACTTTCACCCCAGCACCACCTACACGGTGCACCTGACCGGCGGCGGCGAGCTGCAGGGCAAGACCGTGGGCCATGTGGAAACCCCGCAAGGCGTTTATTTCTTCCCACCGGTGGACGAGCGGGGCGACAAAGGCGCGGTGCTGCGCCTGTTCTGCCCGCGCAGCGCCTACGACTCGTTCGAATTCGGCCCGCGCCTGGGCGAGCAGCTGGTGGCCGACCACACTGCCACGCCGACGCAGATTGCCGCGGCGCTGGCCGAGCAGGCCCGCCTGCGCGAGCAGCGCATCGGCGACGTGCTGCTGGGCGGCCGCGTGGTCAGCCCTGAGCAACTGCTGCAGGCGTTGGAAGCCCAGTCGCGCATGCCAATGGTGCGTGTCGGCGAAGCGCTGATCGCGCTCGGTTTCATCACCGCGACCCAGCTCGGCGACGCGCTGGCCCAGCAGCGCGGCGACCGCTCGGTGCCGCTGGGCGAGCTGCTGGTGCGCAGCGGCGCGGTGCAACGGCAAGACCTGCGCACGGCGCTGGCCCGCAAGATGGGCTACCCGGTGGTCGACACCGACGCCTACCCGATCGAGGCCGAGGCCGTGCGCAAGCTGCCGATCAGCGCCGCCAAGCGGCTGCAGGTGCTGCCGCTGCAGCTGCTGCCGGGCCGGCTGGTGATCGCGATCGAAGATCCGTCGCGACGCGACGTGCTGGACGAGATCGAGTTCATCGCCCAATGCAAGATCGTGCCGGTGCTGCCGGTCGCCGACCACCTGAGCCGCAGCATCAGCCAGATCTACCAGAAGCACGGGCTGGACGAAGGCATCGGCGGCCCGAGCCCGCTCGATCCCAATGGCGCGATCAACTTCGACGAAGGCGGCACCGACCAACTGCTGGCCGCGCTGGAACAGTCGTACGACAGCGCACCAACGCACAACGAAGACGAGAAGCCGATCGAGCAGAGCGACAACTCGCTGGTGCGACTGATCAACACGATGATCGTCGAGGCGCACAGTCAGAACGTCTCGGATATCCACATCGAGACCCATCCAGGCCGCGAGAAGGTACGCATCCGCTTTCGCCGCGACGGCGCGCTCAAGCCCTACCTCGAACTGCCGCACACCTACCGCAGCGCACTGATCGCGCGGCTGAAGATCATGTGCGACCTGGACATCTCCGAGCGCCGCCGCCCGCAGGACGGCAAGATCACCTTCAGCCGCTTCGTCGCCAGCTGCCAGATCGAGTTGCGCGTGGCCACCATCCCCACCGCCAACGGTCTCGAAGACGCGGTGCTGCGCATCCTGTCGTCGGCCAGGCCGATCCCGCTGGACAAGCTGGGCATGTCGCCGGCCAACCTGGCGGCGTTGAAGCACGCGATCGAGCGGCCCTACGGCATGGTGCTGTGCGTCGGCCCGACCGGCTCGGGCAAGACCACGACGCTGCACTCGGCGCTCAACCACATCAACACGCCCGACCGCAAGATCTGGACGGCCGAAGACCCTGTCGAAATCACCCAGGCCGGGCTGCGCCAGGTGCAGGTGAACCCGAAGATCGACTGGACCTTTGCCAAGGCCCTGCGCGCCTTCCTGCGTGCCGATCCGGACGTGATCATGGTCGGCGAAATCCGCGACCAGGAGACGGCGCAGATCGCCGTCGAGTCGTCATTGACCGGCCACCTGGTGCTGTCGACGCTGCACACCAACAGCGCCGCCGAGACGATCACGCGTCTGCTCGACATGGGGATGGACCCGTTCAACTTCGCCGACTCGCTGCTGGGTGTACTGGCGCAGCGCCTGGTGCGCCGCATGTGCCCGCACTGCCGTCAGAGCCGCCCGGCCCATGCCGAAGAAGTGGACGAGTGGGTGCACGACCACTTGCATGCCTGGAACGGCCACGAGGCCGCGCCGAGCCGCGACGCGGTGATCGCCGACTGGACCCAGCGGTTCGGTGGCGCTGACGGCCGGCTGCTGGTCTGGCGCGCGACCGGCTGCGACAAGTGCGACCACAGCGGCCTGCGCGGCCGAGCCGGCCTCCATGAGCTGCTGACCGTCTCGCGCGGCGTGCGCCACCTGATCCAGACCGGCGCCCGCGCCGAACAGATCCAGCGCCTGGCGATGGGCGAGGGCCTGCGCACCTTGCGCCAGGACGGGCTGGAAAAGGTGCTGGCCGGCGTGACGACGATCGAGGAAGTGCGCGCGACCAGCAACAACTGACCGCGAGTGCTCGACTTCGAGCGCATCACCGTGCCGTGGGAGATGCCATCGGCCCGGGTGGTGGCTCATGGCAAGGTGATGTCGAGCACGCCGTGCGCGCCGGCCAGTTGCGTGCCGCCGTCACTGACATGCAGCGTGCGGGCGCCCTGCCCGTCGACGCTGACGCTGACCGTGTAAGCCGCGTTGGCCACGGTGCCCGCCAGAAGCAGCCGGTGGGCAGCGGCCGGCAACGGCACGGTGAAGCTGGTGATCGCACGCGACAGGTCGTCGACGAACAAGGTCGCGGTGCTGCCCACCAGCGCACCGGTCATCGGCGTGCCCGAGCTGCTGCGCAACAGCTGCGTGGCGGCCGGGTTGGCCTTGGCATCGTAGCCCTGCAGCACATGCAGGAAGTTGACCGACGCGGGTTGGCTCGGGTTCTCGACCCGCAGGCGGTAGCCGCCGGTCCAGTTCGACTTGTTGGCCGACATCGGGTCCAGCGTGGCCTTCCACATGCTGTCGGGCAGGTTCAGTGTCGGGCCTTCGACATCGATCGTGCGGCTGCCGGCGGCCGGCAACAAGGTGCGCACCTCCATCCGCTGGCCGCCAGGCGTGCTGGCCACCACCCCGTCACCGTTGATCGTCGGTGCCCTGCCACTGCTCGGCAGCATCAGGTTGAAGCGCTTGAAGCGGCCGCTCACGGTTGTTTTGGTGCGGTCCATCAGCACCAGCGCATCGGGCTTCAACCACAGCAGGCTGCGGCTCACGTGCGACACATCGCGCGCCGAGACCCAGCCGTTGTTGAAGTTGTAGAGGTTGGTCGCGTCGCCGGTCACGCTGACGAAATCCTTGCCCTGCCCTTGCAGCAGCACCTTCGGGTCACCATCGTGGTTGCCGAGCAGGAACTGGCTGCCGCGCGCCAGGTGCGGGGCCTGGTAGTCACCTACCGGCGCCCCCGGATTGTTCTGCACGGTCAGCGTGTTCTTGAACTCGCTCATCGCCGCCCCGGCGCCATAGGCGGTGAACTCTTTGGTCAGCCACTCGCCCTTGCGCCAGAAGTCGAAGGTGTTACCGTCGCCGTGCTGGTGGTCGATGGTGTTGTAGCCGAGCTTGTAGTCGAAGATGCGGGTCGCGTTGCTGTCGGCCCAGCCTGTGCGCGCCTGGATGCGCCCGATGCCTGGCGCGTAGTTGTAGTGCTTGAGCCCGGCGCGCGGGTCGGTCGGCGGGGGCGAGGCCGGATCGAACAGCAGGAAGTAGTAGATCGAGTCGACGATCGCGTCGTCGTTGTTCGCCCGGCGTGACAGACGGCCCGGGTTGTCCGGCGGCGAGACATACTCCATCCAGCGCGCGCCGTTCAGCGTCGCCGCATCGGCGGCATAGCGTGCACCCAGCGCCTTCGGGCCCATCACCCGCATCGGGTCCTGCATGTACAGCTGTTCGCCGTCGCCGAACCACGACGGTTGATAGACGCTGCCGTAGTCGGTGGCCACCTTCTTGGTCGTCAGGCTGTGGTAGTAGCCGGGCAGCAAGGTCTTGTAGACGGGGTTGCCGACCAGGCTGACCTTCTTGCCGTCGCGCACCGTGTCGTCGCGGCCCGAGGTGTTCAGCGCCAGCAGCAGGCCATAGTAGAAGCCGATCGACTCGCCGTACTCGGCGCCCTCGGGGCTGATGCCCCCCTTGCCGTCGTTGCGGAAGGCGTAGTCGGTCATGTAGAGGTAGGTGCCGATCGCTTCGTCCATGAAGTCGCCCAGTGCGCCGTCGCGGTCGTTCGGCACGCGCGGGTCGGTCACGTCATCCACCGCATCGATCGAGTTGGCCATCATGAAGATGTTGCGCGCATGGGCCATGAAGTAGTTGTTCATCGCGTAGCGCACGGCACTTCGCTTCGGGTCCTTCAGGTCCAGCAGCGCCGGGTTGTTGCGGCGCGAGGCATCCTTCGGCACCTCGTTGGCGTGGGTGTTGTAGTAGGTGACCGAGGGATAGCCGTCGCGGTCTTCGGCGCACCAGCGCAGGAAGACGCGGCGGATGCGCTGGCGCTCGGTAACGCTCAGTTGCGGGTACAGCCAGTCCACCGCCAGCGGAAACGACTCGCCGTGCCAACGGCCGCGGTCCGAGCTTGCGAACGAGGCGCTGCGGAACTTGCCGGGCCCGATGCCCTTGTCGGCTTCGTCGATCACCGCGAACAGCGCAGTGCGCGCGGTGCGGATCCAGCGCGCGCGGCGGCTCGCATCGCTGTCGACCAGCGACATGAACGCCAGCAGCGCGGCGTAAGACTCGGTCGGGTACGGCGTGTAGGTCGACCCACCGTTGTCCTGGCCGGGCACGGTGCCGTCTTCCACCCGCTGCGCGGCAGTCAACGCCAGCTGCAGCAGCCCCCCGCCGTTGGCGCGGTCGTCGAACATCGGGTTGGACGCGGTCGCCCAGGCCTGAAGCGCGGGCAGGTCCTGTGCGCGGATCCACAGCCGTGGGTGTTGGGTCACTGGTACGCGTGCCACCAGCGTGTTGGTCGTCACCGCGACGGAGGCGTCTTCCACCGCGGTGGCCGCGTGCGGCGCGACACTCATCACCAAGGCAAGCGCCAGGGGCGCGGCCCACGCGCGCCAGGCACTGCCGCTCGTTCGTGTGTTGTTGTTCATGACTGCTGGGTTGTGGAACGGAGCCCCTCATCTCGCAAACCGCGTGCCACCGGGCTGCCGGCTCCGGCGCCCCTCGGCCAGCCCCGAGCTCGGCATTGCAGCCACCGACAAATCGTGTCAGCCGGCCGTGAAATGTCGACACATCGTGGCGCTCGGGCCTGCAACCACGGCCCGAAATGTCCGATTTCTTCGCCCCAGTCATGTTCAACCCATGGTCCGTCGATTGCATGACATGCACACACCCGCCATCTGCTTGTCGTCCCGATGTCTGAGCCACGTTACCGAGTCCTGTTCCTGCACCCGTCGCCGGCCTTGGCGAAGCACGTGGTCGGCTATGTCGTGCGACGCCGAGCCGGCTCGGGCCCGGCCCCCGTCGGGCCTGCCCAGACAGTGAGCTTCCCGGCCAACGTCTATTCGGCCTTGTCGATCGTTCACCGCGGCGCCCTGCGCGACCCGGTGAGCGGCAGCCTGGTCACGTCGGCCACCTTTTCCGGCGCGATGACCCTGCCGGTGCGGCGTGAACTGGTCGACGAGCCCGAGATCACCACGGCGCTGCTCAAGCCGGGCGCCGCGGCGCGCATCAGCCGCGTGCCCAGCCACGAGCTGACCAACGCGTGGGTTGACGCGCAGGACATCCTGACGCCCGACGAGTACCTGGAGATCAGCGAGCACCTGGCCGAGCAACCCACCGTGGCGCGCCAGATCATGGTGCTCGAGCAGATGCTGCGCCAGCGCATCGAGCGCCATGCCCTGGGGACCGGCGCCGACCCACTGGCGGCGGTGCTGGAGCGGGGCTCGTTCGGCCTGGGGCGCCTGAAGGTGGCCGAGCTGGCGCGGCACGCCGGCCTCAGCGAGCGTCAGCTGAACCGGCGGGTGATGGACGCGCTCGGCATCGGCCCGAAGATGCTGCTGCGCCTGGCCCGCGTGCAGGAATCGGTGCGCCTCGCGCGCGAGCTGTCGGGCCAGCGCGGCCATCGAGCGCTGGCTCAACTGGCCCGCGACGCCGGCTTTGCCGACGTGTCGCACATGACGAAGGAGTTGAGGCTGTTCACCAGCCAGCCGCCGCCACAGCTGCGCGAACGGCTGCGCCAGTCGAACCTCAACGAGTGGGCATACGAGCTGCCGCAGGATTGGTGACCTGGCAGGCGGTTCCGCCTCAACGGCGGATCCCGAAGCGAACCCGGTACTCTCCCAACGGCACGCCGGCCAGCTTCCTGAACACCCGCTGCAGGGTGGCGACATCCTGGTAGCCGCACCGGGTGGCCACGTCCTCGAGCGAGATCAACGTCGACTCCAGCAGGCGCTTGGCGCGATCGACGCGCAGCTGCTGCATGTACTTCACGGGCGAGCAACCCAGCACCTCGTTGAACCGCCGAAGCAGGGTCCGCTCGCTGGTATGGCAGTGCTGGGCCAGGGCCGCGACCGTCCAGGGCTTGTCCACGTGCGCGACGAGCCAACGCTGCGCGCGCTCCATCACCACCGGCCCATGCCCCGGCAGCGCGGCCGTTGTCGCATAAGGCGTCTGGCCGATCGAACGCTGCTCCAGCAGCAGCATGCGAGCGATCAGCTGGCGCAGGTCGGCCCCTGCACGCCGGCCGACCAGCCAGAGCGCGAGATCGAAGTAGGAGGTCAGCCCGGCGGCAGAGACGAACGGCCCGTCCTGCAGCAGGATCTCTTCGGGCTGCAGCGCGACCAAGGGGAAATGGCTGCGGCAGAAACCCGCCAGCCACCAGCTGGTCGTGGCTCTGCGGCCATCGAGCAGGCCCGACTGGGCGACGAGGCAGGTTGCCGAACAACCGGCGAGGATGTGCAACCCGTTGCGTGCGGCCTTGCGCAGCAGCGATTGCTCCGGGGCCAAGGCGGCCAACACCGTCGACAGACTCTGGGCGTCCGCGTGCTCGACCCCGGGGACGATCAGCGCGTCGAGCTGGGCAACGTTGGCTGGCGAGACCGCAAATCGGAGCCCGTCAATCTCGATCGATCGCCCCGGGCGGGCGCTGACCCAGACCGCGTCGAAGGCCACGCGTCCGCGCACGGGCCGCGCCGACTGCACCCGGTTGGCCAGTTCGAAGACGTCGTGGGGTACGACCGCTGCGCTTCGAACGCAGCCCGGGAACACAAGAATGCCCACCCGGACGGTGCTGGGGTGATCGGAAGCCATTGGCGGATTTGAACACCAGAGTGTCGAAACAGCCACTGGATGAGCGGCGCCCTGCGCGGCCCAATGACCGCATCGTCAACAGACCCTCCGGCACCATGAGCCTGACCACCACCTCGCTGACCACCACGCTGCCCGCCCTGCCCGCGTTCGCCTGGGCACTCGTCGCGCTGTTTGCCAAGACCAGCTTGACCAGCCTGCTTCAGGTGGTCAGTCGAGCCCGCGCCGGTGTCTTTCCGATCCCGGAGGACGCGCGTCTGATGCGGGGCCGCCACGCAGACGACGAAGCCCCGTTCGTGCGGCGCTGCGCGAACGTCTGGCGCAACGACACGGAGAACCTGCCGTTGTTCCTGGCGCTGGCGCTGGCCTATGTCCTGCTGGGCGCGCCGGTTGCATCCGCGCAGTGGCTGTTCGGCGCGTATGTCCTGATCAGGTACGCCCACACCGCGGTGTTCCTGCTCGGGTTGCAGCCGTGGCGCGCGCTGGTCTACCTGTCAGGCATGGCGGTGTGCTGGGCCATTGCCGCTCGGGTGCTCATGCTGGCTGCCGCTCACGTCGGCGCGTGACTTCAGGGCAGGCGTGGCACGTGGCCGACGCCCAGGTTCATCGCGTTGAGCAGGTCGCCGTTGTCTTGCGACAGCTCCCACGCGAACACGCCGGCCAGGCCTTGGCCGACGGCAAAGCGGCCCTTGCGCAGCACCGCGCGCGGGTCGTCATAGCCGAGGTAGAAGCGGGTCGCGGGGTTCCACAATGCGTAGGCCTCGCCCTGCGGGTCATAGACGACCCGGTAGCCGCTGCGGCCCTGACCCTGTTTGTCGAGGTAACGCGAAGCGATGTCGCGATAGATCACCGAGCCGTCGGCACCGGCGAAGACGCCGTCGCGCTTGCTGCCGTTGAAGCTCGTGGCCTTCGCTGACGGTGGCACCACCCCGGTGAAGCCGCGGCCGTACATCGCGACACCGGCCACCAGCTTGGCTGCCGGCACGCCAGCGGCCAGCATCGTCTTCAAGCCGCCGGACAGGCTGTCTTCCAGGCCGTCACCGGCGGCGCGCAGCGCGGTGTGGTGGCCGGCCTTCGGCGTCCACGGCCCGTAGTAGTCGTAGCTCATCATGAAGACGAGGTCCATCGCCTTCGCCGCATCGCGGTAGTTGATCTTGTCGACCAGCGACTTGGTGGTGTTGATCGCGCTGGTCACCAGGTAGGGACGGCCGGTCTCTGCCGACAGCGTGTCGACCGCCTTGCGCAGGGCCTGCATCAGATCGGCATACCCTTGCCCGTCAGCAGGGGCGCCGAGCGCCACGCCGTTGGCGCTGCCGTTGCTCGTCGGGTGTTCCCAGTCGATGTCGACGCCGTCGAAGCCCGGGTGGCGGCGCAGGAAGTCCGCCACCGAGGCGGTGAAGCGCGCCCGCTTGGCCGGATCGTTGGCGAAGTGGAAGAACGGGTCCGAGCCGCCCCAGCCGCCAACCGAGGCCAGCACCTTGACATGCGAGGCGCGCTTCTTCAGACGCTGGAAGGCGTCGTCGAAGCTCTGGTCGATGGCGCTTTCGGCCAGTTGATGCTCGCCCTTGCCTTCGCAACGCGGCGCGTCTTTCTCCAATTGGCCGGCGCCGCAGACATGCAAGAAGGCATACAGCAGGTGAGTCACGTTCTGGCCGCTCAGGCCGTCGACCAGCGCCACCGGCTCCCAATTCGGCACGTAGACGCCAACCACCTTGGCGCTGCTGCGCTCGAAGTCCATGAAGCGGCCGCTGAACAACGCCGACGCTGGCGGATCTCCGGCCGCCGCGGCGGTCCCCATGCCCACGCCCCACATCGCGCCTGCAACCCACACCGCCTGAAGAGCAACCCGCTTGATCCGCACCGAAACCCCCGCGTCGAATGGCTCGCCCTGGTGGCCGCCGATCGGCAGAATAGCACCAGTTAGCTACCAGTGAGATACCAGTCATCCAGCATCGCTACGAGGACTCGGGGCCGCCCCCACGTAACAAAAGATGTCAATCCGCATTTGATCCAGTCGTCAGAAATACCATTGAATCCTTCACGACCCCGCTGCCGATGTGACAGGGCCCAGCTGCGCGCCAGGCCCAACCAGGCACCGGGTCACTGCCAGTGCCTTTCACCGCGCACCGGCACCCACATCGAACCGAGAAGTCGCCCGCTGGCGCTGGCCGGCTGCGGCGCTGGAGGAGATCTCTGTTGAAGCGCATGAAGTGGATCGCCCCTGTGGCGGCGGCCTCGCAGGCCGCGCTGCTGGCGGGCTGCGCCGGCACGCCGCCGGCACCGGAATCGCTGAAGACCGCCGCGCCGGCGCAGTGGCACGCCCCGCTGCCGCACCAGGGGCAAAGTGCCGACCTGACCCGCTGGTGGCAGCAGTTCGATGACCCGCTGGTGGCCGAACTGGTGACCGCGGCAGAAACCGCCAGCCCGACCTTGGCGGCAGCGCAGTCGCGCCTGGCGCAGGCCCGCGCCGCGCGCGCCGCTGCCGGCGCCGCGCTGTGGCCCACGCTGGACGCCAGCGCCAGCCTGACCCGTGGTCGCGCCGAGATCGGCACGCCGCTGGCCAATACGGCGCTGGTCGGCGCACAGGCCGCCTGGGAGATCGACCTCTTCGGCGCCGGCCGTGCCGGCCGCCAGGCGGCTGCCGCCCGCCTGTCAGGCGCCGAGGCCGACTGGCACGATGCGCGCGTGTTGGTGGCGGCCGAAGCCGCGCTGAGCTACGTGGCGCTGCGGGCCTGCGAAGCGCAATGGGTGCAGACGCAGACCGACGCCGCTTCGCGCATCGAAACCGCACGCCTGACCAGCCTCAGCGCGAAAGCGGGCTTCCAGCCACCGGCCAGCGATGCCCTGGCACGGGCCAGCGCCGCCCAGGCCCGCTCGCAGTTGGCGGCCCAGGCCGCGCAGTGCGACCTGGAGCTGAAGACCCTGGTCGCGCTGACCGCCCAGGACGAACCCACGTTGCGCAGCCGGCTCGAGGCCGCCAAGGCCAAGCTGCCGCAGCCGGCGCAGCTCAACGTCGGCACCGTGCCGGCCGAGCTGCTGGCGCAGCGGCCCGATGTGGCGGCCGCGTCCCATGCCGTGGAGGCCGCCAGCGCCGATGTCGACCAGGCCCAGGCCCAACGCCTGCCGCGCGTCAGCCTGGCTGGCTCGGTCAGCCGCGCCCGCATCGACTTCGCCGGTGGCAGCACCGAAGGCAACCTGTGGAGCCTCGGGCCGCTGAGCGTGTCGCTGCCGATCTTCGATGCTGGCGTGCGAGCAGCCAACGTCGACGCGGCCCGGGCACGCTACGACGAAACGGTGGCCAACTACCGTGGCAAGCTGCGCACCGCCGTGCGCGAGGTCGAAAGTGCGCTGGTGCAGCTCGACAGCAGCGCCGCGCGCAGCGAAGACGCGCGGGTCGCGGTCGACGGCTTCGAGGCCTCGTTCCGCGCCGCCGAGGCACGCTACCGCGGTGGCCTGGCCAGCCTGTTCGAGCTGGAAGACGCACGCCGCAGCGCCGCGCTGGCGCGCAGTCAGCTGATCGATCTGCAGCGCGAACGCGTGACCGCCTGGATCACGCTTTACCGCGCCCTCGGCGGTGGCTGGCAACCGGCCGACACCGCCCCGATGGCCGCTCGCTGAGCGCGCCCGACACCGAGACCCCTGAGGACACGAGATGAAGACGCCACAGCGCCCCACTTGGATTGTTTCCGCCACCCTGGCCGCCGCCGGCCTCGCCGCGCTCGGCACCTGGGTCCACGCTGCCGACAAGCCGGCCGCGCCCGCCGCCGGCGCCTCTGCCGCGCAAGCTGCACTGACCGTCACGACCACCAGCCCGCAGACCACCACGCTGGTCACCAAGCTCAGCGCCAACGGCAGCATCGCCGCCTGGCAGGAGGCCGTCGTCGGCACCGAAGCCAACGGCCTGCGTCTGGCCGAGGTGCGCGCCAATGTCGGTGATGTGGTCAAAAAAGGCCAGGTGCTGGCCACCTTCGCCGCCGACACCGTGCAGGCGGAGCTGAATCAGACCCGCGCCGCGGTAGGCGAAGCCGAAGCCACATTGGCCGAAGCCGAGGCCAACGCGCAGCGCGCGCGCGAGCTGTCGACCACCGGCGCGCTGAGCGCGCAGCAGATCAACCAGTACCTCACCGCCGAGCGCACCGCCAAGGCCCGGCTCGACGCCCAGAAGGCGATGGCCCGCGTGCAGGAGCTGCGCTTGCGCCAGACCCAGGTGCTGGCGCCCGACAACGGCGTGATTTCGTCACGCAGCGCCACCGTCGGCGCGGTGCTGCCGGCCGGCATGGAAATGTTCCGCCTGATCCGCCAGGGCCGGCTCGAATGGCGCGCCGAAGTGCCGTCGAGCGACCTGCCGCGCCTGAAAGCCGGCATGGCTGTCAACGTGGCTCTGCCGACGGGCAGCAGCGTCACCGGCAAGCTGCGCATGGTCGCGCCGACGGTGGACGACAAGACCCGCAATGCGCTGGTCTATGTTGACCTGCCCGCGTCGGCCGAAGCGCGCGCCGGCATGTTCGCGCGCGGCGATTTCGACATCGGCAGCGGCCAGGCGCTGACGCTGCCGCAAAGCGCGGTCGTGCTGCGCGACGGTTTCAGCTATGTGCTGCGCGTGGGTGCCGACAGCAAGGTCGCGCAGACCAAGGTCGCGGTCGGCCGGCGCGTCGGCGACCGGGTCGAGGTGACCAGCGGCGTCGATGCCAATGCGAAGGTCGTCGCCTCGGGCGGGGCCTTCCTGGCCGATGGCGACTTGGTGCGCGTGGTCGACGCGGCCGCCGCGAAGCCGGTCGCCAAGGCCGCGTCGCCGATCGGCGTTGTGCCGGCGGCGACACCGGGCAAGTGAGGGATTCACGATGATGAACGTTTCAACCTGGTCGATCCGCAACCCGATCCCGTCGGTGTTGCTGTTCATCATGCTCACGCTGGTGGGCCTGATGGGCTTTCGCTGGATGAAGATCCAGAACTTCCCGGACATCGACCTGCCAACGGTGATCGTCACCGCGTCGCTGCCCGGCGCTTCGCCGTCGCAGCTGGAGACCGAGGTCGCCCGCAAGATCGAGAACTCGGTCGCCACGGTGCAAGGTGTCAAGCACATCTACACCACGGTGCAGGATGGTGTGGCGACGATCACCGTCGAGTTCCGCCTCGAGAAGCCGACGCAGCAGGCGGTGGACGACGTGCGCGATGCCGTCTCGCGCGTGCGCTCGGACCTGCCGGGCGACCTGCGCGACCCGGTGATCAGCAAGATGGAGCTGGCCGGCACGCCGATCCTGACCTACACCGTCGCGTCGGACCGCATGGACGACGAGGCCCTGTCGTGGTTCGTCGACAACCAGGTCGCGAAATCGATGCTCAGCGTGCGCGGCGTCGGTGCCGTGACGCGTGTGGGCGGCGTCTCGCGCGAGGTGCGCGTTGCCCTCGACCCGCTGAAGCTGCAGGCGCTGAACGCCAGCGCAGCCGACATCTCGCGCCAGTTGCGCCAGACCCAGCAGGAGGCGGCCGGTGGCCGCACCGACGTGGGCGGCGCCGAGCAATCGGTGCGCACGATCGCGACGGTGCAGTCCGCCGATGAACTCGCGGCGATGGACGTCACGTTGAGCGATGGCCGCCACGTCCGCCTCGACCAAGTCGCGACGGTGCAGGACACGGTGGCCGAGCAGCGCTCGGCCGCATTGTTGAACGGCAAACCGGTCGTCGGCTTCGAGATCGTGCGCAGCCGCGGCGCCGGCGAGGTCGAGGTGGCCGACGGCGTGCGCACCGAGCTGGAGAAGCTCAAGGCACTGCATCCGGACATCACGATCACCGAAGCCTTCAACTTCGTCGACCCGGTGATCGAGAACTACGACGGCTCGATGATGCTGCTGTACGAAGGCGCGCTGTTGGCCGTCATCGTCGTCTGGTTCTTCCTGCGGGACTGGCGCGCGACACTGGTCTCGGCCACGGCCCTGCCCTTGTCGGTGATCCCGGCCTTCGCGGTGATGTACTTCATGGGCTTCACGGTGAATATCGTGACGCTGCTGTCGCTGTCGCTGGTGGTCGGCATCCTGGTCGACGATGCGATCGTCGAGATCGAGAACATCATGCGCCACCTGCGCATGGGCAAGACACCACTGGAGGCCGCTCGCGAAGCGGCCGACGAGATCGGCCTGGCAGTCATCGCCACCAGCTTCACGCTGATCGCGGTGTTCCTGCCGACGGCCTTCATGGCCGGCGTGCCGGGCAAGTTTTTCGTGCAGTTCGGCTGGACGGCGGCGATCGCGGTGTTTTTCTCGCTGGTGGTCGCGCGGATGCTGACACCGATGATGGCGGCCTACATGCTGAAGCCGCAGCCCGAGAAGCCGGACCCGAAGTGGATGTCGATGTACATGCGCTGGGCGGCGTGGGCACTGAAGCATCGCATCAAGGTGACGCTGTCGGCGATCGGCTTCACGGCCGCATCGGTCATGCTCCTGGGTTACCTGCCGACCGGCTTCGTGCCACCGGACGACCTGTCGCAAACGCAGGTCACGGTGACGCTGCCGCCGGGCAGTACCTTCCAGCAGACCTACGCGGCGGCCGAGCAGGCGCGCGAGCTGATCACCAAGAACGAACACATCAAGCTCGTCTACACGGCGATCGGCGGCGGCTCGACCGGTGCCGACCCGTTCATGCCCGCGGGCGCGGCCGAAGTGCGCAAAGCCACGCTGACGATCAACATGACGCCACGCGGCGATCGCAGCGGTATCAGCAAGCAGGACATCGAGGCCCAGCTGCGCGAGGCGCTGCAGCCGCTGCCCGGCGCGCGGGTCAAGGTGGGTTTCGGCGGCTCGGCCGAGAAGTTCCTGCTGGTGCTGGCGGGTGAAGACGGCCGCGTGCTGGCCGAGCATGCACGCCTGGTCGAGCGCGACCTGCGCACGATCCCGGGCATCGGCGCGGTGACATCGACGCTGAGTCTGGTACGGCCCGAGGTGGTCGTGCGGCCGGACTTCGCGCGGGCGGCCGACCTGGGCGTCACCTCGTCGGCCATTGCCGACACGCTGCGTATCGCGCTGTCGGGTGACTACGACCAGGCGCTGCCCAAGCTGAACCTGTCGCAGCGCCAGGTGCCGGTGGTCGTCAAGCTGGCCGACGACGCGCGCACCGACCTCGACCTGCTGTCGCGCCTGTCGGTGCCCGGCGCGCGCGGCCCAGTGATGCTGGGCAACGTCGCCACGATCGCGGTGGACAGCGGCGCGGCGCAGATCGACCGCTATGACCGGCTGCGCAACATCAACTTCGAGATCGAGCTGAACGGCCAGCCGCTCGGCGAGGTCGAGCAGCAGGCGCTCGCCAAGCCCAGCCTGGCCAAGCTGCCGCCGGGGGTGATCCAGCGCAGCGTCGGTGATGCCGAGGCGATGGCCGAGCTGTTCGCCAGCTTCGGCCTGGCGATGCTGACCGGCGTGCTGTGCATCTACATCGTGCTGGTGCTGCTGTTCAAGGACTTCGTCCAGCCGATCACGATCCTGGTGGCGCTGGTGCTGTCGCTGCCGGGTGCGTTCATGGCGCTGTTCATCACGCACACCGCGCTGTCGATGCCGTCGATGATCGGCCTGATCATGCTCATGGGCATCGCGACGAAGAACTCGATCCTGCTGGTCGAGTACGCGATCATGGCGCGCCGCGAGCACGGCATGACACGGATGGAGGCGCTGCTGGATGCGTGCCACAAGCGGGCCCGCCCGATCGTGATGACGACGATCGCGATGGGCGCCGGCATGATGCCGATCGCGATCGGCCTGGGCGTCGACCCGAGCTTCCGTTCACCGATGGCCATCGTCGTGATCGGCGGCCTGATCACCTCGACCTTCTTGAGCCTGCTGGTGATCCCGGTGGTCTTCACCTTCGTCGACGACGCGGTGCACAAGATCCAGGGCTTCTTCCATCGCCGCCACCACGCGGCGAACCGGACGTTGCCGCCGGCGGGCGGCACGGTGTCGGCGACGGAGCAGAAGTAGCCGGGATTCGCGAGACCCAAGGCCGGCCATGCGCCGGCCTTTTTTCATGCTGACGTGCACGTCGCCTGCTGTGGCTTGCGTGACAAGGCAAGGGCTTCCACCCCGCCTCTCCACCCAGCCACCGGCACGCCTGGCCTCGCCACCTCGAATGGCGGCGGACGGTGGGGACATGACCGGGTGAGCATCTAACGTGAGCCCGGGCGTGTCCTCACCGTCCGCCGCGCAGGCTTCTACCCGCACCCGCTGAAATGAACAAAGCCGGCACAAGGCCGGCTTTGATGATCATGGAGCGGGTGAAGGGAATCGAACCCTCGTATGAAGCTTGGGAAGCTGCCGTTCTACCATTGAACTACACCCGCAGCGGCGCGAATTCTAACCGGTTGGGTGGGACAGGGCCGGGCCAAAATCGGCACCTCACCTGCCACGCCGGACTTTTCTCTCGATGCGCCCACAACAACTCGCCGTCAGCCACATCCCCGGACTGGACGGCGTGCGGGCCCTTGCCGTGATGGCCGTCGTCTGGCATCACTCGCATCCGGGTGTGGCTTGGCTGCCGGCTTCGGCCAACGGCTTTCTCGGGGTCGACCTGTTCTTTGCACTGAGCGGCCTGCTCATCACCACCTTGCTGCTGCGCGAGCAGGCCATGCACGGCCAGATCTCGCTGACGAACTTCTACGCCCGTCGCGCGCTGCGGATCTTTCCGCTGTATTACGCATTGCTCGCACTGTTGACGCTGTACTTCGTGTGGGCGCCTGAGTCGCCGCAGCGTGGTGCCTTTCTCGCGGCCCTGCCTTTTCATGCGAGCTACCTGAGCAACTGGATCCAGCCCGATTCGCTGATGGCGATCAGCTGGTCGCTGTCGACCGAGGAGCAGTTCTACCTGGTCTGGCCGCCACTGCTGGTGTTGCTGGGCACCTGGGCGCTGCCATGGCTGCTGGCCTTTCTGCTGTTGAACCAGGCCGTCAACTTCGGCTGGCTCGACGGTTGGCTGCGCTCCATGGGCATGCCTTACGAATCGCTGGACATCCTGCAGGCCACGTTCACGCCGATCGTGCTGGGCGTGCTGCTGGCGTTCGCCCTGCAGAACGACCGTGCACACGCATGGTTGCGGCGCCTGCTGACCCCACGTTCGCTGTGGGTGCTGGTGCTGGCCGGCGTGGTCTTGCTGAATTGGCCGGGGAGCCTGCGCGGCTGGCCACGCCTCGGGTTGCATCTGGTCATCACCTTGCTGCTGGGTGCGCTGGTGATGAACCCGGGGCACGTGCTGGTGCGCAGCCTGCAATGGCGCCCGCTGGCCTATGTGGGCACCGTCAGCTATGGCATCTACCTGCTGCACAAGCCGGCGCTCGACGTGGCGCGCCGGCTGCTGCACATGCTGGCTATCGATTCGCCGCTCGGCTTGTTCGGCCTGGGCCTGCTGCTCAGCGTTGGCGTCGCGGCGATCAGCTACCGCTATTTCGAGAGCCCGTTGCTGCGGCTCAAAAATGCATTTCGCGCGCCGCGCCCGAAAACCGTCGACACGGCGTTTGCCGAGTCGCGGACTTGAGCTGAGTCAAGGTGCACTGGCGTCAGTTCGCGCGCACCAGCCACTCGATGAAGGCATCCAGCGCGGGCGTGGCGCGTGCCGCCTCCGGATGGTTCACCAAGGCAGCGACGGCGTACACCTTGCCGCTGCGCGCATTCACGTAGCCGGCCAGCGCGCGGGTATCGAGCAACGTGCCGGTCTTCAGGTGGGCCTGGCCAGCGGCGGCACCGCGGGTCATGCGGTGCTCCAGCGTGCCATCGACGCCTGCCACCGGCAAAGAGTCGATCAGGCTCGATGCCTGGCGTGCCGTCCACGCCTTGCTCAACAAGTCGACGAAGGCACGGGGTTTCGCACGCTCACCACGCGACAGGCCGGAGCCGTTCTCGATCTCGACGTCACCTGGCGCGATGCCCTGGCGCGCCAGCCATTCGCGCATGCGGGCCTGTGCGGCCGGCAACGTAGCCGGCTTGTGCGGAAAGCCGCGCGACAGGGCGAGCATCAGGTTGCGCGCGGCCAGGTTGTCACTGGTCTTGTTGATCTCACGCAGCAACTCGGGCAGCGCCGCCGAGATGTGGGTCGAGAACGGCAGCTGCGGCTCGCCGTCCGGTCCCTCTGGCATCAGTGCGTGGCGATCGGGGCGTGACTTGTCGAGCACACGGCCGTGCAGTTGGCCGCCGGTTTCCCGCCACAACCCGGCGATTGCGCGGGCGGTGAATTCGGCGTGTGGCAACGGCGCCAACACCCACTCACGCCGGCTGCAGCCGGGCCCCAGGCTGCCTTGCACGCTGATGCGCGGCTCGGCATCGGCCGGGTCGCTCCAATGCGCCCAGGCGTTGCAGCCACCGCCGCCGGAGCGGCCTTGCTCGATGCGCACGCCGGCCAGTGGTGGCTCCAGTAGCACACCGGGCCTGCCGTTGCGACTCGGGCTCAGCGTGACCTTGAGCCGGCCTTCGTTCAGCGTCAGCGCGTCGGGCCAGGCGTGGTGCGGCCGGTCGGCGGCCGGCGTCGGCGTGTGCTCGTGGTCGCGCTCGGTCAACTGGAAAGCGAAGCGGTCGAGCACGATGTCGCCGATGATTTCGCGCAGGCCCAGCTTGCGCCATTCGGCCATCCAGCTCTGCAGATCTTGCACGCTGAGGCAGGCGTTGCCGCCGCCGACGATCCACAGATCGCCCAGCAGCCGACCTTGCATCATCGTGCCGCGCACGAAGGCCATCGTGCGCCAGCGGAACTGCGGGCCCAGCAGGTCGAGCGCGGCCATCGAGGTGACGAGCTTGGTCGTCGAGGCCAGCTGGAAGGGCTTCTCGGGATTCAACGCGACCAGCGGCGTGCTGCTGTCGAGTGCCCGTGCATAGGCCCCGAGGCTGGCACCGGGCAAGCCGCAACTGCGCAGCAACGCCTCGCCAATGCCAGGCTTGCGTGCAGCGGCGGCGCCGAGGGGCAGCGACCGCGCGGCGGCATGGGCGCCTTGCCAGGCGCCAGGCAGGCATGCCGAGGCCACCAGCCCTGCGCCCAGGCGCAGGCTGTCGCGCCGCGTCAACGCGACCGCTCGGGCACAATTCCGCTCATACCACCACATCCCACGAGCATCGCCCGGACCGCGTTGTTGCAGCGTCCGGAAAAACGCGATGCCAGCGGGTCAGTTCTAGGGGTTCGTGGCCGATCGCCGCTCCCCAACATTCCAGATGACCAAGCCCCCGCACGCCGGCCCCGAGACCGACGAATCGCCTTCCGACACGCCGCGTCGCACGATCCGCAGCTTCGTGCTGCGCGCCGGCCGCATGGGCACCGGCCAGCAGCGCGCGCTCGAGACATTGGGGCCGCGCTTCGTGCTGCCGTTTGCACGGGCGCCGATCGATCCCGCCGCAGTTTTCGGACGAAAGGCTCCGCTGGTGCTGGAGATCGGCTTCGGCATGGGGGCGGCCACCGCCGAAATCGCGGCAGCGCGGCCCGACACCGACTTCCTCGGCGTCGAGGTGCACACGCCAGGTGTCGGCGCGCTGCTCAAGCTCATCGGCGACACCGGGCTCAGCAACCTGCGCATCGTCCAGCACGACGCGGTTGAGGTGCTCGAGCACATGATCGCCCCCGGCTCGCTGGCCGGCGTGCACATCTTCTTCCCCGACCCCTGGCACAAGAAGAAGCACAACAAGCGCCGGCTGATCCAGCCGGGCTTCGTCAACAAGCTGGTGACGCGCCTGGCGCCCGGCGGCTACCTGCACTGTGCGACCGATTGGCAGCCCTATGCGGAGCAGATGCTGGAAGTGCTGACCGCCGAACCAGCACTGGTCAACACGGCCGAAGGTTATGCGCCCAAGCCCGACTACCGACCGCTGACGAAGTTCGAAAACCGCGGCCTGAAGCTCGGCCATGGGGTGTGGGACCTCGTCTTTATTCGACGCTGACCGTCGCCGGTTCGCTGCGCGAGCCCCCTCGGAGGGCTCAGTCCGTCCACTTGACCCAGCCCATGAAGTGGGTCAGAAGCACCACGCCTCCGAAGGCGATGCGGTACCAGGCAAAGGCGGTGAAGCGGTGGGTGGCGATGTAGCGCAGCAGCCAGTGCACGCAAATCCAGGCGGAGGCGAACGAGACCACGAAGCCGACGGTGAACATCGGCCAGTCGGTGGCTGACAGCAGCGCGCGCTCCTTCCACATGCTGTAGACGCCGGCGCCGACCAGTGTCGGGATCGCGAGGAAGAAGCTGAAGTCGGTGGCGGCGCGGCGCGACAGGCCCAGCAGCATGCCGCCGATGATGGTGGCGCCCGATCGGCTGGTGCCGGGGATCATGCCCAGGCATTGCACCAGGCCGACCTTCAATGCGTCCATCGCGGTCATCGTGTCGGCATGGGCCACGCGCGGTTCATGCCCTTGTTGGCGCTTTTCCGCCCACAGGATCAACAAGCCGCCGACGATGAACGAGGTGGCCACCACCGGTGCATTGAACAGATACACCTTGATCGTCTTGTAGGCCAGCAAGCCGATGATGGCCGCCGGCAGGAAGCCGATCACCACGTTCAACACGAAACGGCGCGCGCCCTCGCTGGTTGGCAGGTGGATCACCGCACCGGCCAGCCGCTGCCAGTACACCAGCACCACGGCAAGAATGGCCCCGCTCTGGATCGCGATCTCGAACACCTTGGCCTTCGCATCGGCAAAGTCCAGCAAGGCACCGGCGAGGATCAAGTGGCCGGTCGACGAGATCGGCAGGAATTCGGTCAGGCCTTCGACCACGCCCATCACGGCGGCTTTGATCAACAACAACGGGTCCAAGTGCGAAGGCTCCGGCGGCAGCAAGCAAAGCGTCGGATGATAGCGGGCCCCTCGGACGCCGCGCGGCGTCCGCTCAGCGGCGTGGCCGGGCGTCGATCTCGACACCCCTGACGGTGACCTTGACCTCGCCCAGCTCGTACCCGGCCTGGGTCAGCCGGTCGATTTGCTCCGGCTTCAGCCGGTGGATCACCGTGTCGGCCAGCATTTGCTCGATCACCAGCGCACCGATGCGCTCGGCCTGCGCGCCGCCCCCCTTGTCAAGCGTCAACCTCGTGACGCGGGCGCCGACAAGCCGCAGGCTGTTGTCGCTGCGCTCGAAACGCAGGCCGTAGTCCAGAGCCAGTTGGCCGCGCCAACTGTGGCCGAACACCCGGTCACGGGCCAGAAGGTCGAACTCGGTCGCCAGGCGAGCGGCCTCCGGCCTCAAGGTCAACCGCGGGTTGGCCAGGCTCAGGTCCAGCGCCTCCAGCACACGCCTTTCAAGCGGGAAGCGACGCCCCAACATCTGGTTCAGCTCGGCTTCGCCGTAGGCCACCCGTGGTGCTCCCATCAAGCCGGTGCAACCGGCCAGGGCGGCGCCAGCCCCGGCGGCCAGGGCTCGAACCAGCGATCGGCGTCGCGAAAGGTTGATATTCATCACTCCAGCGTAACCCGGTGGCTTGACGCGCGTCCCCGGGCTGCTAATATTACTGACCAGTCAGTCATTAACAATCATGTCCCTGTCGTCCTCCATCCGCCAGCGCCGAAAAGACGCCCGCCCCAGCGAATTGCTGGATGCCGCGCTGGCGCTGTTCGTCGAAAAGGGCTTTGCGGCCACGAAGTCGGAAGAGGTGGCTGCACGCGCCGGGGTTTCCAAAGGCACGCTGTACCTGTACTTCCCGAGCAAGGAAGAGTTGCTGAAGGCAGTCATCCGCCACACGTTGCTGGCTGACATCGCCCGCGGCGCCGAGCGGCTGGCGCAGGAAAACGGCCCGACCGGGGAGCTGCTGGTCGAGCTGATGACCGACTGGTGGGTCAACGTCTATGAAAGCCCCAGCTCGGCCATCTTCAAACTGGTGATGACCGAGGTGCGCAACTTTCCCGACATCGGCGAGTTCTACCTGCACGAGGTGATCGAGCCCGGCCACGTGCTGATCGGCGGCCTGATCCAGCGCGGCATCGACCGCGGCGAGTTCCGCCCGGTCGACGTCGACGGCGTCGTGCACTCGATCGTGCTGCCGATGGTCATGCTGTGCCTGCACAAGCATTCGATGGGTGCCTGCGGTTTTGCAGACTCGCACTTGACCAAGCCGGCGGAGTTCATCCGCCAGCACCTGGACCTGATCCTCAACGGCCTGCGCCCAGGCCCAACGGCCCCACCCGTTCTCTAGAATGAAGAGTTGCCCCGAGCCGAGCCGCTCGCGATTCCATCTTTCGAGGCCGTCATGAACATCGAACAAGCCCGCTTCAACATGATCGAACAGCAGATCCGCCCCTGGGAGGTGCTGGATCAGGCCGTGCTGCAGCTGCTGGCGATCGTCAAACGCGAAGACTTCGTGCCGCCGGCGCACCGCGCGCTGGCCTTCATCGACACCGAGGTGCCGCTGCCCGAAGGCCAGGTGATGCTGTCGCCCAAGGTCGAAGCCCGCATGCTGCAAGAGCTGAAGGTGCAGCGCCATGAGTCGGTGCTCGAAGTCGGCACCGGCTCCGGCTTCATGGCCGCGCTGCTCAGCCACCGGGCGCGCGAAGTGATCACGCTGGAAAACCGCCCGGTGCTGGCCAAGATGGCGATCGACAACCTGCGCCGTGCCGGCATCGGCAACGTCGAGGTGCGCGAAGCCGATGGCCGCGACGGCTTGGCCGAGTCCGGCCCGTTCGACGCGATCATGCTCTCGGGCTCGGTCGCCAGCGTGCCGCAAACCTTGCTGGCGCAGCTGAAGCCGGGTGGCCGGTTGATCGCGATCGAAGGCGCCGAGCCCATCATGCAGGCCACGCTGTACACCCGCCAGGCCAGCGGGTCAGTGGCCAAGACGGTGCTGTTCGACACCGTCGCGCCGCGGCTGGACGGCTTTGCCGAGCCGACCCGCTTCCACTTCTGAGCCGCGCATGACCCCGACGCGCCGCCGGACCCATCGCTCGCAGCCCGTCGCCGGTTTTTGTCATCACGGCCTGCGCAGCACGCAAGTCGTCGCATTCCTGCTGCGCCAGGGCCCCGCCCTCGCGTACAAACTCGCCGGCGGCGGCGAAGCCACGCCGACGAGGGTCGGCCGCCTCATGACGTGCCGTTGAACCGCCCCCGCTGACACCACAACTCCATCGACCCAAGAGGACCTCACCATGACGCTGACGCGCCGCCCGACCCTGCCCCGCGCCGCCGGGCTCACGCCCCTGGCCCTGGCATTGGCCCTCGGCTTCGCCGCCAGCGCGGCGCAGGCGCAAAGCCTGAAGGAGCTGTACGAAGCAGCTCGCGGCTATGACGCGACCTACCTGTCGGCGCGTGCGCTGGCCGATTCGGCGCAGTACCGGGCGGACCAGGCTGGGGCGCTGCGGCTGCCGACGGTGGGGTTGCAGGCCTCGTCAACGCTACTGCGGGCCGAGCAGGATGCCGAACAAACATCGCTCAGGGAATTGGATTCGCCCCCCGCGCCGCCGAACACTTTCGTCAAGGTCACGGCCCCCTCCACCACCGAGACCCGCACGACCAACAACCAGGTCGTCCTGTCGGCACAGCAAAGCCTGTTCAACCGCGCCAACAGCGTCACGATCGAACAATCAGAGCGGGCCGTCACCATCGCCCAGGCACAGCTGCGCAGTGCTGAACAGGACCTGATCGTGCGCCTGTCGCAGGCTTACTTCGATGTGCTCGGGGCACAAGACACGCTGAACACGGTGCAAGCCAGCAAGAAGGCGATCTCGGAACAGTTGGCATCGGCCAAGCGCAACTTCGAGGTCGGCACCGCGACCATCACCGACACCCGCGAAGCGCAGGCGCGCTACGACCTGTCGCTGGCACAGGAGCTGGCCGCCGACAACGACCTGCGCGTCAAACGCTTGGCACTGGACCAGTTGGTCGGCCGCAGCAACGCTACGCCACGCCCGCTGGCCTTGCCCGTGGTACTGCCGCCGGTTGCGCCAGCCAATGTAGATGACTGGGTGACCGGCGCCGAGACCCGCAGCCCGACGATTCAGCAGGCCCAGCTGGGCCTCGAAGTCGCCAAGCTTGAGACTGAGAAAGCCCGTGCCGGCCATCTACCGACCCTGGGCCTGGGCGCGAGCTACACCCGGACCTACCCGTCGGGTACCAGCGAAACGACGAGCAACGGCGCGTTCGTCAGCTCCAGCCGCGCCGGCAACAGCAATAGCGCCGCGTTGGCACTGACACTGAACGTCCCGCTGTTCGCCGGCTTCTCGGTCCAGAACCGCATCAAGGAAACCCTGTCGCTCGAAGAGAAGGCCCGCAACGACCTGGACGCCGCCCGCCGCGGGGTGTCCCAAGGCACGCGCACGGCCTTCTACGGCGTGCAGTCGGGCCAGGCACAGGTGAAGGCGCTCGAAGCCGCCGAATCGTCGAGCAAGCTGGCGCTCGAAGCCACGCAGCTGGGCTACAAGGTCGGCGTGCGCGTGAACCTGGACGTGCTGAACGCGCAGACCCAGCTCTACACGACCCAGCGCGATCTCGCCAAGGCCCGCTACGACGTGATCGTCAACAGCCTCAAGCTGCGTCAGGTGTCGGGCCAATTGCAGCCCGAAGACCTGCAGGCCACCGACGCGCTGCTGGCGCCCTGAACGCGCAGCCGGGCTCAGCGATGGCTCGTTGAGCCCTTTTCACGCGTTAGGCATTCGGCAAGCATCGACGCCGGTCGCTTGCAGATGGTCACCAGCGGCCACCCCTAGGACAAGTTTCTTTACCCTCCTGGGCAGTGCAGTCGTACACGCCCTTCATGGGCGGGCGTTATAAAACGGTACACGCTTGAAAGCGCGCGACCGGAGCCCGCCCATGACCACACCCCCTCTCTACGCGGCCATTGCCGCACACCGCTTCGGCCTGGGCGAGCCGAAGCTCGACAACGTCGGCGACGATCCCGCCGGCTGGCTGCGCAAGCAGATCGGCCCGGCCGATGCGGCCGTCGGCGGCCCCTTCCCCACCGCCGTGCAGGCCTTGGCCGCCTACTCCGAGCAGAAGGTGCCAGTCTCTGCTTTGCTCGAGATGCGCCCGGCGTCGGCCCCTGCCAGCACGCCGTCGAGCGCCCCCGCGTTCACTCTGCGTGAGATCGTCAACGAAGACCTGCAGTCACGCATGGCCACGGCGCTCGCGACCAGGCGGCCGTTCGCCGAGCGGCTGACGCTGTTCTGGGCCAATCACTTCTCGGTCTCGATCAACAAGGGTCCCGTGCGTGGCCTGGCCGGCGCGTTGGAGCGTGAGGCGATCCGCCCCAACATCGCCGGCAAGTTCGAGACGCTGCTTCGGCAGGCGTCGATGCACGCGGCGATGCTGCGCTACCTGGACAACAACGGCTCGCTCGGGCCGCACTCGAAGGCCGCCGAGCGCCTGGCCCGCCGGACCGCGGGCGACAAAGACAAGCGCCGCAAGGTATCGACCGGGTTGAACGAGAACCTGGCGCGCGAGATCATGGAGCTGCACAGCCTCGGCGTGGCCGGCGGCGGCGGTGCCTACGGCCCCTGGGGCGGCTACACGCAGGCCGACGTGACCGCGTTCGCCGCGGTGCTGACCGGCTGGCGCGCCTACGACCCGCCGCGCAGCAACCAAGCCACCACCTTCGATCCCCACTGGCACGAGCCCGGCCCCAAGACCATCATGGGCAAGCAGTACCCTGAAGGGCCGCAAGCGCTTGATCTGGTGATCCACGACCTGGCCACCCACCCGAGCACGGCGCGCTTCATCGCCACCAAGCTGGCGCGCCATTTCGTCGCCGACGAGCCGCCGCTGCCGCTGGTCGAGAAGCTCGCCAAGACCTTCAACCAAACCGGAGGCGACCTTGCGGCCGTCTACCGCACGTTGATCGACGCCCCCGAGGCCTGGGAGGCTGGACCGCGCAAGCTGAAGACGCCGGAAGAGTTCGCCATCTCTTCGTTGCGCGTGCTGGGCACCGGTGATCGCCACATGGCCAAGGTCCGCGAGTCGATGGGCAACCTGGGTCAACGCCCGCACACCGCGCCCTCGCCGGCCGGCTGGCCCGACCAGGCGGACGAGTGGCTGGGGCCCGAAGCCATCTGGAAGCGCGTCGAATGGGCACAGCGGCAGGCCGAGCGCTTTGGTGACCAGATCGACGCCCGGGCGCTCGCACGCGCCAGCCTGGGCCCGCTGTTGACCGACACCACGTACCAGCAGATCGAACGCGCAGCCGACGCCCGGCAGGCCCTGGTGCTGCTGCTGATGTCGCCTGAATTCCAACGCCGCTGATCAAGGGTGGCCACGATGAACAATTCTTCCCTCTCCCGCCGCGCCTGGCTGCGCGGTGCCCTGGCCGCCAGCGCGACTACTGCCACCGGGTCCTGGGCCACCCTGGCCATGGGTGGCACGGCCTCGCCGAACGACCCGCGCCTGATCGCCGTGATCCTGCGCGGCGGCATGGACGGCTTGTGGGCCGTGCCCGCCATCGGCGATCCCGACTTCGCCGCCGCGCGTGGTGCGCTGGCCGACTATTCCTCTGCGCCGCTGGCCTTGAGCGGCCCGTTCGCACTGCACCCTGGCTTTGCCAAGCTGCACGCGATGTGGGGTCGCAAGGAGCTGGTGGTCGTGCACGCCGCCGGCCTGCCCTACCGAGACCGTTCGCACTTCGATGCCCAGAACGTGCTCGAAGGCGGCGGCGAGCGCCCGTACCAACTGGCCAGTGGCTGGCTGGGCCGCAGCCTGGCCGTCGGGGAACGGCCGGGCCTCGCGCTGTCGACCGCGGTGCCGTTGCTGATGCGCGGGCCGAAGGGGGTCGACACCTGGGCACCATCGACGCTGCCCGATCCGTCTGCCGATCTGATCGCCCGGCTGGGCCGCGTCTACGCCAATGACCCGGCATTGGCCAACGCGCTGATGCGCGCGCAGAGCCTGCGCAGCGACATGCCTGCCGGTGGCGAGATGATGCAGGCCATGGATGGCGGCAAGGGCGCGACCGGCGCGCTGCCCAACATGGCCCGCAAGGCGGCCGAGTTCCTGCTGCAGCCCAAGGGGCCGCAGATCGTCATGCTCGAGCAGGGCGGCTGGGACAGCCACGCCAACCTCACCAACGAGAAGAGCGTCTTCCTGAACAACCTTCAGCAGTTGGACGACAGCCTGGGGATGCTTCGCGAGATGCTCGATGCTCCGAACGCGAACGGGCTGTGGAACCGCACGGTCATCGTCGTGGCCACCGAGTTCGGCCGCGAGGTGGCGATCAACGGTACCCGCGGCACCGACCACGGCACTGGTGGCGCCGCGTTCGTGCTCGGTGGTGCGGTGCGCGGCGGGCAGGTGCTGGCCGACTGGCCGGGCCTGGCAAAGAAAGACCGCTACGAGGGCCGCGACCTGAAGATCACGACCGACCTGCGGGCCGTGTTCAAGAGCACGTTGTCAGACCACCTGCGCATCGCGCGCGGCCCGCTCGACAAGGTGGTGTTCCCCGGCACCGAAGGCATGAAGCTGCCGGAACTCATGAAGGCCTGAGGCCGGCGCCGTCGAACGCTTGGGGGCCCGCTGCTGCGCGGCCGAGCGCAGTTCGTTGCTCGGGCCTACTGGCGCACCACCGCGACGTCCGGATCTCGCAACATCACCGGCTCGCGCGAGCCGGCGGCGGTGCGGCGGCGCACTGCGTCGTCGATGCATTGGCGATTCGCCTCGTAGGTCGCCACCGCGTCTTCACCGCCGCTCTCGCCGCTGAAGCGGTAGTGCAGCGTCTGCCGGCCAATGGAGGCGCCGATGTAGCGGCCGTCGTCATGCAGAACCCAGAAGCGCAGAACGCCGGTGGCCAGATCAAAGAATGGGGTCGGAGGCATCTTGCTTCGCGGCTCCAGGCCGCGCTCCATGGCAACGGGTTCAGCATCCGGCTGGCGCGTCGCGTCAGGAGGAACGGGTGTTGGGGCCGCTTCGTCCGGCAGCACGACGGCCACCTCGTAGTCGCGCCCGACGAGTGCGCGCGCGAGCAGGTAGTTGGCCGTCTCACGAGCATCGAGGGCATCGATGTGCACACGGCCGGCGACGTCACAGGGGAAAGACAACGAAGGGCCGCCGCGCGCGGCCCGGTAACACAAGCGAAATCCACCAGCGGCAGGATGGGCTGCGACCGCCTCACTCGCGCGGATGGGTGTCGGCAGCATCACGTTGCGCGCCCTCGTTGCGATCGCTCTGCGCATCGTGGCCTTGTTGCCAGGCGTCGTGCCGTTCGAGCCAGCTGCCCTGCGACTCGCCGGTGTGGGCGGGCGCGTTGGGTCGGCGCCGCAGCGGGTTGGCATCGGCAGCCTCGCCGCGGGCCGCGGACTTGGCGCCCTGGCGTTGCAGCTCGGCACGTTCCGCGTCGGCCAAGGGGGGCAGCGTGTCGACGGCGGTGTCGGGAGGCGGCGGTGACACGATGACGGATGGCTTTCTCACTCAGATCCTTGCAAACAGCCCGCTCGGTGTAAGGGGGCCATCTGCTTATACGCCTATTGCCGGGCGGACCCGGCGTTCGCCTCATTGGCCTGCAAAAGAAAAGGCCATTGCCCGGTGACCATGCCGTCGGGCGAGGGCCTTTCAGGCCTCAGGCGCTGCCGCGGGCGATCAGCTCGAAGCCCAGGTCGAGCACCGGCTGCTTGACCGGCTCGCCGCGCATCAGCGCCAGCAACATCGTCGACGCGGCTGCGCCGACTTCGGCGCGCGGGGTGCGCACCGTCGTCAGCGGCGGCACCATCTGGTCGCTGCCGGTCAGGTCGTTGAAGCCGGCGACGGCAACCTCGTCGGGCACCTTGATGCCGCGTCGCAGCGCTGCCAGCAGTGCGCCCTGCGCCAGGTCGTCGTTGCAGAAGAAGATCGCGTCGACGGCGGGCCGCTGGCCGATGATCTGCTCGAACATTCGACCACCCAGCGCGATCGAGGACGGCGCCGGGTTCAGCCACTCGAGCGTCGGGTCGTACAAGCCGGCCGCGGTCAGCTCACGCCGCCAGCCTTGCAGGCGCTGCAGCGTGCGCGGGTCCAGCTGCGCGGCCGCAAAGGCCACGCGGCGCCGGCCGTGGCGCAGCAGGTGCCGTGTCAACGCTGCGCCGGCATCGGCCTGCGACAGGCCCACGCAATGCAGGCCCGCCTTGGCTGGCGCCAGGTCCATCATGTGCACGCAGGGCACGCCGGCCTGGGTGATCAGCGCGCGCGTGGCGGCAGAGCGGTCGATGCCGGTGACCAGCAGCCCGGCGGGCCGATGCAGCAGCTGCTCGCGCAGCAGCGCTGCTTCTTCGACCTCGTCGTAGTGCGTGACGCCGATCAGCGTCTGGAAGCCCGCCGGCCGCAACGTGCGCTGCACCGCCTCGATCAGGTCGACGAACAGCGCGTTCGACAGCATCGGGATCAGCACCGCGACGTGCGTACTGCGCCGCGAGGCCAGCGCACGCGCTGCCGGATCGGGCACGTAGCCCAATCGGTCGGCGGCTTCGCGCACGCGCGCCACGAGCGCCGGGTCGACCGCGCGCTCCCCCCGCAGCGCGCGGGAAACGGTGATCGGGCTGACGTCGGCGGCGCGCGCCACATCGGTCAACGTGACACGGCCACTGGCGCGGCGGCGGGGGATGGGTGGGGTCATCTACGGGTTTGCACGAATGGGCGGCGAAGGTTCGGTGATTAGGATAGCGCTGTCCGGCACATGACTGCAAGCTGGCAAATCCCAGGTTTCATCAAGCGACCACCCCAGGGATTTTGCATCTTGATCAGCGTGCCAATTTTTTGGCTCTCATCGGATAGCGCTATCCAACGCATGAAGCATTCGCTGGTCGTCATGGGTGTATCGGGTTGCGGCAAGTCGAGCTTGGGTGAGGTGCTGGCGCAGGCGCTGGGCGCCCGCTTCGTCGAAGGCGATGCCCACCACAGCCCCGCCAACCGCGCCAAGATGAGCCAGGGTGTCGCGCTGACCGATGCCGACCGCGACGGGTGGCTGAGCACACTGGCGGACGAACTGCGCCAGCCGCCGCTGCCCATCGTGCTGACCTGCTCGTCGCTGAAGCGCGCCTATCGCAACCGGCTGCGGGCCGCCGCACCCGGCTTGCGCTTCGTGTTCATGGACATCGGCCGCGAAGCCGCGCTGAGCCGCGTCGCCAGCCGCGGCGCCGCCCACTTCTTTTCCACCAGCCTGGTCGACAACCAGTTCGCCACGCTCGAGCGCCCGGACGGCGAAGCAGACGTGCTGCGGGTCGACGCCGAGGCACCGTTGAACCAGCTGCAGGACGAGGTCAGCGCCTGGCTGGCCGGACAGGAACACGCATGAACCACACCCCCACTGCCGACGAGACGCCGCTGCCGCAGCGCATTGCCCATGGCGCGATGGCCGCCTGCCTGGGCGTGATGGCGGTCGCCGTGTTCGTCAACGTCGTGCTGCGCTATGGCTTTGGTAGCGGCATCGCCGCGAGCGAAGAACTGTCGCGGCTGCTGTTCGTGTGGATGGTCTTCATCGGCGCCACCGCCGCCTACCCGGCCGGTGAACACATGGCTTTCACGAGCCTGGTCGCCATGCTGCGCGGCAGGCCGGCGGTGATGGCGCTGATCGCCGCAGCCATCCGCTTGCTGGTGATGCTCGGTTGCGGCCTGGTCGCCTGGGGCGCCTGGCAGCAGGTCGTCGTCGGCATGGGCAGCCACTCGGTCGTGCTCGGCTACCCGACGGCACTGCTGCCCTTGCCCGCCTTCCTGTGCGCCGTGGCCATTGGGCTGATGGCGCTGATCGAGCTGGTCCGGCGCACGCCGCTGGACCTGGGCCATGGCGTGGAGCTGGAATGAGCACGAACCATCCGCGGGCCGAGCGCCGGGCCGCTCCCAAGCCGACCCTCATTCCCTTGGGGGCTGAGCTCGGACATGAACAGTCCGTGGGACTGTTTGTGCCTGGCGAAGGCCTGGGCCTGGGCCTGGACCTGGCCCAGCGCGGCGTGCAAGGCCGGCCGATGCATCCGTCGGACGAGGGGCGCCCATGACGCCGGAAGCCCAAGCCTTCATCGTCTTCTCGCTCGGCATGCTGGTGCTGATGGGCATCGGCATGAACATGGGCCTGGCGCTCGTGCTCACCGGCGCCGGCATGGCCTGGGTGCTGGGTTTCTGGGACACGCAACTGCTGGCGCAGAACCTGGTCGCCGGCGTCGACAGCTTCCCGCTGCTGGCCGTGCCCTTCTTCATCCTCGCGGGCGAGCTGATGAACACCGGCGGCATCAGCCGGCGCATCATCGACATGGCGCAGGCCTGGGTCGGCCACATCCGCGGCGGGCTCGGCTTCGTTGCGATCGGGGCGGCGATCCTGCTGTCGGCGATGTCGGGCTCGGCGCTGGCCGATGCGGCCGCGATGTCGTCGATCCTGCTGCCGATGATGCGCAACCACGGCTATCCGGTCGGGCCTTCCGCAGGCCTCATCGCCGCCGGCAGCGTGATCGGGCCAATCATCCCGCCGTCGATGGCCTTCGTGATCTACGGCGTCACGACCAACACCTCGATCTCGGCGCTGTTCGTCTCGGGCATCGCGCCCGGCTTGATGATGGGCGCCGCACTGGTCGTCACCTGGAAGCTCGCGCTGCGCAAGATGGACGTCGCGGGCGACCCACCGGTGTCCATTGCCGACCGGCTGCGTGCGACCGGCCGCGCCTTCTGGGCGCTGCTGATGCCCGTCATCATCATCGGCGGCATGAAGAGCGGCTATTTCACGCCGACCGAAGCGGCCGTCGTCGCCGCCTTCTATGCGCTCGCGGTGTCGCTGTTCATCCACCGCGAGATGAAATTGATCGAGGTCTACGGCGTGCTCGGCCGCGCCGCCAAGACCACCGCGATCGTCATGTTCCTCTGTGCTGGTGCGCAAGTGGCGAGCTACATGATCACGCTGGCCGACCTGCCCGGGGTACTGACCGGCTGGCTGGGGCCCCTGGTCGAGAGCCCGCGCTTGCTGATGGCGGTCATGATGGTGGCACTGGTCGTCATCGGCACTGCGCTCGACCTGACGCCAACCATCCTGATCTTCGCGCCGGTGATGCTGCCGATCGCCGTGAAGGCCGGCATCGACCCGGTCTACTTCGGCCTGATGTTCGTGCTCAACGGCTCGATCGGCCTGATCACGCCACCAGTGGGCACGGTGCTGAACGTCGTTGCCGGCGTCGGCCGCCTGTCGATGCACACGGTGATCAAGGGTGTCAACCCGTTCCTGGTCACGTACGTCGTGATCCTGATCTTGTTCGTCCTGGTTCCGCAACTCGTCACCGCACCGGTGGCCTGGATGCGCTGATTTCCCCGCTCGCCCCAAGGAGACCACCGTGAGCTTCACCCGCCGTACCCTCGCGAACTTTGCCATGTCGGCAACCGCAGCCCTGCTCGCCGCCGCGCCATTGACCTCTGCCCTGGCGCAGGAGATCAAACCGCGCCTGATTCGCTTCGGCTACGGCCTCAACGAGCAAAGCAACCAGGGCCGTGCGGTCAAGGTGTTCGCCGAGGCGGTCGAGAAGGCCTCGGGCGGCAAGATGAAGGTGCGCGCCATCGGTGCCGCTGCGCTCGGCCCCGACACGCAGATGCAGCAGGCGCTGATCGGTGGTGCGCAGGAAATGATGGTCGGCTCGACCGCCACCCTCGTCGGCATCACCAAGGAAATGGCGCTGTGGGACACGCCGTTCCTGATCAACAGCGGCAAGGAGGCGGACGCATTGCTGGACGGCCCGGTGGGCCAGAAGGTGATCGCCAAGCTGCCCGAGAAAGGCCTGGTCGGCTTGGTCTATTGGGAAAACGGCTTTCGCAACCTGACCAACTCGAAGCGCCCGGTCACCAAGCTCGAAGACCTCGAAGGCATCAAGCTGCGGGTGATGCAGAACAACGTGTTCCTCGAAAGCTTCAAGACGCTGGGCGCCAACGCCGTGCCGCTGCCGTTCTCCGAATTGTTCAGCGCGCTCGAGACGAAGACGGTGGATGGCCAGGAAAACCCGTTCAACACCATCTTGTCGAGCAAGTTCTTCGAGGTGCAGAAGTACCTCAGCGTGACCAACCACGTCTACAGCCCGTGGATCGTGCTGGTCAGCAAGAAGTGGTGGGACGGCCTGTCGAAGGCCGAGCAGAAGGTGCTGATGGATGCGGCGATCGCGAGCCGCGACTACGAGCGCAAGGACACGCGTGAAGAAGCCGGCAAGGCGCTGGCCGAGCTGAAGGCCAAGGGCATGCAGATCAACGAGCTGACGCCGGCTGAATCGGCCCGCATGCGCGACAGGCTCACCCGTGTTAACGCCAGCATCGCGGCCAACGTCGGCATGGACTTGTGGAACGAGACGCAGGCCGAGCTGACGAAGATCCGCGCCCGCGCGACCCGATGACGTCGCAGCCGCACGATCCCGACACCAACGCACTGGTGCGCGCCTGCGACGTGCACGACGTGCCCTGTGCGACGAACGTGTCGGGCACGCGCGGCTGCCGTTGCGCGCGCTGCTCGACGCCGCTTGAACCTGCGCTAACCCTCGCGCGGCAGCAGCGCGAGGATGCGCGCCGCCATGCGTGCAGCGGCGCCGCGGTGCAGCGCGGCAAAGGCCCGGGCGGCCTGCACGGCCTGCGCGCGCGCCGCCTCATCGGCAAGCAGCGCCCGCACACGCTGCAATGCCTCGGCCCAGTGGCCGACCTGCCAGGCCGCACCGGCGGCCAGCGCCTGCTGCGCGGCCTCGGCGAAATTGAACACCGAAGGCCCGAGCAGCATCGGGCAACCACAGGCAGCGGCCTCGATGAAGTTGTGGGCTCCGAAGGGACGGAAGCTGCCGCCTTGCAGGCCCAGGTCGGCCAAGCCGTAGTACAGCGCCATCTCGCCGAGCGAATCGCCCAGCCACACATCGGCACGGGCGTCGTCGGCCGCAGGCCCTTCAGCACTCCAGGTGCTGCGGCGCCCGAGGACCAGGCCCTTGGCCGCGACCAGCGCCGCCACCTCGTCGAACCGCTGCGGGTGGCGCGGCACCAGCAGCAGCAGCGGGCGCGTTGCAGGCAACGTGAGCCAGGCGTCCAGCAGCTCGGCCTCTTCGCCCTCACGCGTGTTGGCCGCCACCACGATCGGTCGCCCGAGCCGTGCGCGCCAGGCCTGGCCTTGGGCCAGTTGCTCGGCATCCGGGCGCAGGTCGTATTTCAGGTTGCCGCAGACCTCGACCGACGGCACACCGGCGTTGTGCAGCCGGTGTGCATCGGCCTCGCTCTGGGCCAACGCCAGCGCCAGCTTCTGCCCGGCGGGGTGCAGCAGGGCCGCGAGGCGCTTGCCCTTGACAGCACTGCGCTCGGACAGCCGCGCATTGGCCAGCACCATCGTCACACCGGCGCGCGACGCTTCATGCAACAGGTTGGGCCAGACCTCGGTTTCCATCAGCACGCCCAAGCCCGGCTTGTGGCGCTTCAGGAAGCGCCGGACCGCGCCGGGGGTGTCGTAGGGCAACCAGGCTTGGTGATCACCGGGTCGCAGCATCGATGCGCCAGCGGCACGGCCGGTGGCCGTGCCATGCGTCAGCAGCAGCCGCAGCCCAGGCTCGGCCACACGCAGCGCGTCGACCAAAGCAGCCGCGGCACGCGTCTCGCCCAGCGACACCGCGTGGATCCACAGCCCGGCCGGATGTGCCCGGCCTTTGCCGCTGCCCAGGCGCTCGCCGATGGCCACGCGGTAGCCGGGTTCGCGCCGGCCGCGCCACCACAGCCGCGCCAGGTACAGCGGCGTGGCCAGGCGCAGCAGGCTGGAATAGGCGGCGCGGGCCAGCGCCTTTTTCATGTCAGGCCGATCAGGGCCGCGTCCCGCGGCCCTTGGTCTCGATCAATGTGCCGCCGCGGCGAACTGGGCATCGGGCTTCACTTCGCGCAGCGCGGTCATGAAGTCCTTCTCGATGCGGTGCATTGCGTCCTGCGTGTGGCCCTCGAAGCGCATCACCAGCACCGGCGTGGTGTTGGACGCACGGACGAGACCGAAGCCGTCCGGGTAGTCGGCGCGCAGGCCATCGATGGTGCCGATCTCGGCGCCGGGGAACTTCGCGGTTTCGCGCAGCTTCTCGATCACCTCGTGCGGTTCACCTTCGGCGCAGGGCACGTTCAGCTCGGGCGTGCTGAAGCTGGTCGGCAGGCCGTTCAGCACTGCACTCGGGTCGTCTGAACGCGAGAGGATCTCGAGCAGGCGGCCGGCCGTGTACATCGCGTCGTCGAAACCGTACCAGCGCTCGCTGAAGAAGATGTGGCCGCTCATTTCGCCAGCGATGGGGGCGCCAGTTTCCTTTAGCTTGGCCTTCACCAGCGAGTGGCCCGTCTTGTACATCATCGGCACGCCGCCATGGGCTCGCACGTCCGGCGCCAGGCGCTGGCTGCACTTGACGTCGAAGATGATCGTGCCGCCCTTGACGCGGCTCAGGATGTCGCGCGCGAACAGGATCAGCTGGCGGTCCGGGTAGATGATCTGACCGTCCTTGGTGACCACGCCCAGGCGGTCGCCGTCGCCGTCGAAGGCCAGGCCGAGTTCGGCGTCGGTCGCGTGCACGACCTTGATCAGGTCGGCCAGGTTCTCGGGCTTCGACGGATCGGGGTGGTGGTTCGGGAAGTCGCCGTCGACCTTGGAGTACAGGTCGATCACCTCGCAGCCCAGGGCCTTCAGGATCGCCGGTGCGGTAGCGCCCGGAATGCCGTTGCCCGAATCCACAACAATCTTCATCGGCCGCGACAGCTTGCAGTCGCTGACGATGCGGTGCGCGTACTCGGGGACCACGTCCATCGACGCGATGCGGCCCTTGCCACTGGTGTAGTCCTCGGCTTCCATCCTGCGGCGCAGGCCCTGGATCTCTTCGCCGTAGATGGCGCGGCCGGCCAGCACCATCTTGAAACCGTTGTAGTTCTTGGGGTTGTGGCTGCCGGTCACCTGGATGCCGCTGGAGCAGCCGTTCTTCTTGCGCGTGGCCGCCACGTAGTAAACGATCGGTGTCGTCACCGCGCCCAGATCGACCACGTCCAGCCCGGTGGAGGCCAGACCGCGCATCAGCGCTGCTGCCAGGCCCGGGCCGGACATGCGGCCATCGCGGCCAACGGCCACGGCCTTCTCACCGGCCTTGAGCGCCTCGGTGCCGAAAGCTCGGCCCAGATGCTCGGCAAACTG
Source organism: Ideonella sp. (assembly GCF_036277275.1). Classification (GTDB taxonomy): domain Bacteria; phylum Pseudomonadota; class Gammaproteobacteria; order Burkholderiales; family Burkholderiaceae_C; genus Ideonella. The sequence goes on from NZ_DASUNH010000125.1 coordinate 102,718, forward strand.
CTCGTCGAGCGCTTGGCCGACGATGCCTCGAATGTCGTAAGCCTTGAATGCGGATGCTGCAACCTTCATGACGTCTTTTCTCCTTGGCGGCGGATTGTAGGCAGGCGGGGTTTCTTCGTTGTTACACGTCCGCGATGAACGAACCGATATGGCCCTGTCGATCCATCGCGCGCGCTGTCGATCCGTCGTTGCCCGGGCTGCATCGGCCAACCGCCTGTCTACACTGCGCCGCCATGAAGCTCACCCGCGAACTGCTGAAGCAGTCATGGCGCTCGTGGATCTCCAACGACATGCAGCGCGTCGGCCCGTACTGGCTGACGCTGTGCTGGACGGGCCTGTTCGCCATCGCCGTCGGCTTTTTGTTCACCTTCGCCGGCTTCGCGATGTACTCGCGTTCGCTGGCCGACTGGATGAACTGGGCCAGCTGGCGCCACTGGCTGGGGCTGAACCTGTTCATCTCGTTCTTCAGTGCCTACGCGGTCCACGGCATGTTCGAGCTGCTGCTGTTCGCGATCAGCCGAAAGCGAATCCGCAGCTGGGGCCCCTGGGGGCGAGGCGTGTTCTTCAGCGCCGTGCCTCTGGTCGGCGTGCTGATCGCATGGCCGCTGGCCGTGCGCCTGGCCGGCCACACCTTCAGTGTCGGCAACTACACGTCGTCCACCAGTTGGTCGGCCGGCATGCTGCTGTTCGTGCTGATGTTCTCGATGCTGTTGAACATCTACTACAACGCCAATGCCCGCACGCAAGCGGCCGAGCGCCGCGCCGCGGAGGCCCAGTTGCGCCTGCTGCAGGGCCAGATCGAGCCGCACTTCCTGTTCAACACGCTCGCCAACGTGGTCGGGCTGATCGACGCAGACCCCGCACGTGCCCGGCAGATGCTGGAATCGTTCATCGACTACCTGCGCGCCTCGCTCGGCGGCCTGCGCAACCAGGCGCACACGCTGGGCCAGGAGATCGCGCTGATCGACGCCTACCTGCGCGTGCTGGCGCTGCGCATGGAAGACCGGCTGCGAGTGCGGCTGGAAGTGCCCCCGGAGCTGTTCGCGGTGCACCTGCCGGCGTTGCTGGTGCAGCCGCTGGTCGAGAACGCGATTCACCACGGGATCGAGCCGAAGGTCGAAGGCGGCGAGGTACAGGTCCGCGCCGAATTGCACGGCGACAGACTGCGCATCGACGTGATCGATGACGGCCTGGGCCTGGACGCCTCGTCGCAGCCCGGCCGCCGCGGCGGCGCAGGCGCTGCGCTGGCCAACATCCGCGAACGGCTGCGCGCTGCCTTCGGCGACGAAGCTCAGCTGACACTCGACAACCGACCCGAAGGCGGCGTGCGCGCCACGCTGCTGCTGCCCTGGCCCCCTCACTGATTGACGATGACGACTGCCCTGATCGCTGACGACGAGCCGCACCTGGCCCGCTACCTGCAAGAACAGCTCGCCACCTTGTGGCCGGAGCTGAAGATCGTCGCCACTGCACGCAATGGGCTCGAAGCCGCGGCCGGCATCGAGCAGCATGAGCCCGATATCGCCTTCCTCGACATCCGCATGCCCGGGCTGACCGGGCTCGAGGTGGCCCAGGGCATCGAGGGCCGCACCCGCGTGGTCTTCGTCACGGCCTACGACGAATTTGCGGTGCAGGCATTCGACCAGGCTGCGCTCGACTACCTGCTCAAGCCGGTCACCGCCGAGCGGCTGTCCCGCTCGGTGCAGCGGCTGCGCGAGGCGCTCGAGGCTTCGCCCGCAGCCGAGCCCGACGCGCGAATGGCCACGACTTTGAAGCAATTGCTGCCGGCGCAGGCCACGTCGCCGGCACTGCGCTGGATACGCGCCAGCGCCGGCGAGGTGACGCACCAGGTGCCGATCGGCGAGGTCGTCTTCTTTCGCGCCGACGACAAGTACACCTGCGTCCACACCGCGGCGCGTGAGCACCTGATCCGCACGCCGATCACCGAGCTGGCGGCGCAGCTCGATCCGAACCAGTTCTGGCAGGTGCACCGCTCGACGCTGATCAACCTCGACTTCCTCGAAAGCACCCGCCGCGACGAGGGCAGCCGGCTGTGGCTGCGGCTGCGCGGGTACGCGCACGAGCTGCCCGTCAGCCGGGCGTACGTGCACCTGTTCAAGGCGATGTAGCGCGCCGCCTGGCTGGGTAAAAAGCGGTCCGAGAACTCGTACAGCCACAGGTCCGAAAACGGCGAGCCGAGATCCCCTCGCGGCCTATGATGGCCGCCATGGACAGCATTTCGACCCTCAAGCCACGAAGGGCCGCTCCCGAGAGGCTTGAACCCCCTCGGGGGGCGAGCCTGACGATGTCAGGCCCTGGGGGCCCATTGAACGACGCCGCGGCCTACCAGGTGCTGCAGACGCACGACGCACGCTTCGATGGACGCCTGTTTGTCGGCGTCACCTCCACCGGCGTCTATTGCCGACCGGTGTGCCGCGTGCGGCTGCCGCGGCGCGAAAACTGCCGCTTCTTCGGCAACGCCGCGAGCGCCGAATGCGCCGGCTTCCGGCCCTGCCTGCGCTGCCGGCCCGAGCTGGCGCCGGGGCTGGCCACCACCGATTCTTCGCAGACGCTGGCCCGCGCCGGTGCCCGTCTGATCGAACACGCGGTGGCGCAAGGCCACGACATCGCGCTGCCGCGGGTCGCTGAGCGCCTGGGCGTGACCGATCGGCATTTCCGCCGAGTCTTCCAGGCGTCGCATGGCGTGAGCCCGATGGACTGGCTGGCCACGCAGCGCCTGCTGCTGGCCAAGCGCCTGTTGACCGACACCGACCTGCCGGTGACCCGCGTCGCACTCGCCAGCGGCTTCGCCAGCCTGCGCCGTTTCAACGCCGCCTTTGCCGAACGCTACCGGCTGTCGCCCAGTGCGCTGCGCCGCTCGTCCGGTGCGGCCGGCAGCGAGCCGGTGGCCGTGCGGCTCGCCTGGCGCCCGCCCTACGACGCACCGGCGATGCTCGGCTTTCTGGCGGCGCGGCCATTGACCGGCGTCGAAGCCGTCGCCAACGGCATCTGGCGCCGCACGCTGGCATTGATCGACGCACGTGGCGAGCGCCACAGCGGCTGGCTCGCATTGCGCTTCGAGCCGGACGCCCATCAAGTGCAGGCCACCGTCAGCCCCAGTCTCGCCCCGGTCCTGGGCGCGGTGATCGAGCGCCTGCGCCACCTGCTGGACCTGGACGCCGAAGCCACCGCCATCGACGCCGCACTCGGCGAACTGCCGGTCGCGCTGCGGCCCGGCCTGCGCCTGCCCGGCTGCATCGACGGCTTCGAGACCACGGTGCGCGTGATCCTGGGCCAGCAGGTCACCGTCGCCGCGGCCTGCACGCTGGCCGCCCGGCTCGTCGCCCGCTTCGGCGAGCCGATCGCCACCCCGTTCGACGGTCTGACGCAGCTCTTTCCCAGCGCCGAATCGCTGGCCCATGCGACGCCCGACTCGATCGGCACGCTGGGCATCGTGCGCAGCCGCGTCGGCGCGATCCAGGCCCTGGCGCGCGCCGTGGTCGAGGGCCGCATCGACCTGTCACCCGCCGCACCGATGGCCGAAACGTTGGCGGCGCTGGGCGAACTGCCCGGTGTCGGCGCGTGGACCACCGAGCTGGTCGCGCTGCGTGTGCTGGCCTGGCCCGATGCCTTCCCGGCCAGCGACATCGGTGTGATGCGCGCGTTGGGCGCCGCCACCCCTGCAGCAGCGTCGGCCGCGGCCGAGGCCTGGCGCCCCTGGCGCTCATATGCCGTGATGCAACTATGGCAATCGCTGGCCGACAACACCCCGCCGCCCGCACCGAAGCGCCCCTCGCGCAAGGCGCGCAAGGAAGAAGTCCCCGCATGAACGCCATCCGCTCCCCCCTGCTCGCCCAAACCACAATCGACAGTCCGCTCGGCCCGCTGCTGCTGGCCGCCACCGCGCAGGGCCTGGCCGGCGCCTGGTTCACCGACCAGGCCCATCACCCGGGCGCGCTCGATGCCCCCGAGGATCCGGACAACGCCTTCATCCAGCAGGCCGCCGAGGAGTTGTGCGCCTACTGGCGAGACGCCACCGGCAGCCGCTTCGGCGTGAAGATGGATCCACAGGGCACCGACTTCCAGCGCGCCGTCTGGCAGGCACTGCTGGAGATCCCGGCCGGCCGCTCCAGCACCTACGCGACGCTCGCCACGCAGATCCACAAGCCGCTGGCCGTGCGCGCCGTCGGCGCCGCGGTGGGCCGCAACCCGCTGAGCGTCATCATCCCGTGCCACCGCGTGCTCGGCAGCGACGGCTCCTTGACCGGGTATGCCGGCGGGCTCGAACGCAAGGTCGACCTGCTGCAGCGTGAGGGCCGCTGGCCAATACAGCCGCGTACCGCGGCGCCGACCCGATCCACCAAACCCCATCCACAGGAAGCGATCGCCGCATGAAACCCCGCGACACGATCGAACTGCTGCTGCTCGCCGCCATCTGGGGCGCTTCGTTCCTGTTTCTTCGCATGGGGGCCGCCGAGTTCGGCCCGTTCGCGCTGGCCGGCCTGCGCGTGCTTGGGGCGTCGCTGTTCCTGCTGCCGCTGCTGTGGCGGCGTGGTGAATGGGCTGCACTACGCCAACACTGGCGTGCCATCGCCGTCGTGGGCATCGTCAACTCAGCGATCCCGTTCCTGTGCTTCAGTTACGCCGCGCTGGCCATCACCGGCGGCCTGTCGTCGATCTTCAACGCCACCACGCCGTTGTGGGGCGTCGTGTTTGCCTGGTGGTGGCTGCGCGACCGGCCGGACGTCAACAAACTCGCCGGCCTGGCGATCGGCTTTGCCGGCGTGCTGTGGCTGGCCTGGGACAAGGCCAGCTTCAAACCCGATGCGAGCGGCGCCAGCAGCGGCCTGGCGGTGTTGGCCTGCCTGGTCGCAACGATGATGTACGGCCTGGCCGCCAGCATGACCAAGCGCTGGTTGACCGGCGTGCCGGCGATGGCGCTGGCCACCGGCAGCCAGCTTTCGGCCGCGGTCGTGCTGATGCCCTTGATGCTGTGGCACTGGCCGGCGACGATGCCCGGTGCCAGGTCCTGGGGCGCCGTGGCGGCCCTGGCGCTGGTGTGCACCGGCGTGGCCTACGTGCTGTTCTTCCGCCTCATCGCGAACATCGGCGCCGGCAATGCGCTGAGCGTGACTTTCCTGATCCCGGGCTTCGCGATCGCCTGGGGCGGGCTGTTCCTTGGCGAAACGGTCAACGCCACGATGATCGGCGCCTGCGTGGTGGTGCTGGTCGGCACTTCGCTGGTCACCGGGGTGTGGAAGCCGACGCCGTGGTGGGGGGCGAATCGCAAGCCAAGCTGACTGACGATCCGACGGGGCGCAGATCGTTGCGCCCAACGCAAAGGCCCGGCATTGCGCCGGGCCCCTTGCTGACGCGGGCGCGGCAGAGGCGCGCCCGGCACCGTGCTTACTTCGGCTGCTTGACGACGCGCAGGTAGGGCTTGACGGTCGTCCAGCCCTGCGGGAACAGCGTCTTCGCGTCTTCGTCGGACACCGAGGCGGCAATGATGACGTCGTCGCCGTTTTTCCAGTTGGCCGGCGTGGCGACCTTGTGCTGGGCGGTCAGCTGCATCGAGTCGATGACGCGCAACACTTCGTCGAAGTTGCGGCCGGTGGTCATCGGGTAGGTCAGCATCAGCTTGATCTTCTTGTCCGGGCCGATGATGAAGACCGAGCGCACGGTGGCGTTGGTGGCCGCGGTGCGGCCCGCCGAGGTGCCCGCCTCTTCGGCCGGCAGCATGTTGTACAGCTTGGCCACTTTCAGGTCGGTGTCGCCGATCATCGGGTACTTGACCGCCGCCCCTTGAGTCTCCTCGATGTCGTGGGCCCAGCGCTCGTGATCGTCGACCGGGTCGATCGACAAGCCGATCAGCTTGACGTTGCGCTTCTTGAACTCCGGCTCGATCTTGGCCATGTAGCCGAGTTCGGTGGTGCAGACCGGAGTGAAATCCTTCGGGTGCGAGAACAGCACCGCCCACTGGTCACCGATCCATTCATGGAAATCGATCTGGCCGTGGGTGGTTTGCGCCGTGAAGTTCGGCGCGACGTCGTTGATGCGCAGGGACATAGGTGATGCCTCCGAGTCAAAAGGGCCAAGGGAAGGTCTGGCGAGCCGAAGATCGTAGCGCTTATGCGGCCGTTAAGGTTATGCATTCGGCGGCTGTGGATGTGCACTTGACAGCCGCCCCTGGCCGCCACGGCACGCTGCGGGCAACGGCCGGTGTTGTGGGGCTCGCCTCAGGATACTGGCTGCGGCGTGTACCCCGCCTCGCGGATGGCCTGCGCCAGCGCCTGCTCGCCGGCTAGCGCGGGCTGGATCGTCACCCGGTGGTTGGCCAAGTCGACCTCCACCTGCGCCCCCGGGTCGGCCGCTGTCACGGCCTGGGTGATCGCACCCACGCAATGGCCGCAGCTCATGTCATTCACATCAAAGGCAATCATCACCTGGCTCCTTTTGCCGGATATCGAAGGTTGTCACATCACCAGTGTCCGCCTTGCCACCGTGGGAAGCTCAATCCCCTGGCTTGATTCACCTCAAAGGCAGGATGGACTTTGAGACTTGCCGATTGACCCTGCCATCATGGGAAGCTTGATGATGACCTCATCGTCTGACTCAACGCATCCACACCCCATGAGCACCCTCTCCCCTGCATCAGCCTGGCACCTGCCCATCGCCGGCATGACCTGCGCGTCCTGCGTCGGCCGTGTCGAGAAGGCACTCAAAGCAGTGCCGGGCGTCGACAAGGTCAGCGTGAACCTGGCCACCGAAGAGGCCTCAGTCGACGCGGCAGCCGGCACCGACCCGGCCATGCTGACCGCAGCCGTGCAGCGCGCCGGCTACGAGGTACGGCAGCAGACGCTGAACCTGAAGATCGAGGGCATGACCTGCGCCTCTTGCGTCGGCCGTGTCGAAAAGGCGCTGGCCAAGGTGCCCGGCGTCTTGCGGGTGTCGGTCAACCTGGCCACCGAACAGGCCAGTGTGCAGGCCGTGGCCAACGTGCCCGTCGCCGCCCTGCAGGCGGCTGTCGCCAAGGCCGGCTATTCCGCGGTCGAGCCGACCGCCATCGAGCCGAAGGCGATTCGTCGCCTGCCCGAATGGTGGGCTGTCGCGCTGAGCGCGCTGCTGACCCTGCCGCTGGTCGCCCCGATGGCGCTGCAGGCGGTCGGCCTGTCGTGGATGCCTGGCGGCTGGCTGCAGCTGCTGCTGGCGACGCCGGTGCAGTTCGGGCTCGGCGCTCGCTTCTACCGCGCCGGCTGGAAGGCGCTGCGTGCCGGCACCGGCAACATGGACCTGCTGGTCGCGCTGGGCACGTCGGCGGCCTACGGGCTGTCGTTGTTCCAGCTCCTGCGCCACGGCGACCACGGGATGGCGCATCTGTACTTCGAAGCCAGCGCCGCGGTCATCACGCTGGTGCTGCTGGGCAAGTGGCTCGAGGCCCGCGCCAAGCGGCAGACCACCGACGCCATCCGCGCGCTGAATGCGTTGCGGCCGACCACGGCACACGTGCGGCGCGACGTCATCGAGCTGGAGTTGCCGGTGGCTCAGGTGATCGTCGGCGATCTGGTGGTGATCCGGCCCGGAGAGCGCATCCCGGTCGATGGCGACGTCATCGAAGGTGCCAGCCATGTGGACGAGTCGCTGATCACCGGCGAAAGCCTGCCGGTGACCAAAGGCGCCGGCGACCGCGTCACCGGCGGCGCGATCAACAGCGAAGGCCTGTTGCTGGTCAAGGCGACCGCCGTCGGTGCCGAGACCACCTTGGCGCGGATCATCCGGCTGGTCGAATCGGCGCAGGCCGACAAGGCGCCGATCCAGCGCATCGTCGACCGCGTCAGCGCGGTCTTCGTGCCGGTCGTGCTGGGGGTGGCGTTGCTGACATTCCTGGGCTGGTGGGGCACCACCGGCGAGGTCGAACGCGCGTTGATCAACGCGGTGGCCGTGCTGGTCATCGCCTGCCCTTGCGCGCTGGGCCTGGCCACGCCCACAGCCATCATGGCCGGCACCGGCGTGGCGGCTCGCCATGGCGTGCTGATCAAGGACGCCCAGGCGCTGGAGCTGGCGCATTCGATCCGCGCCGTGGCGCTGGACAAGACCGGCACGCTGACCGAAGGGCGGCCCGCGCTGGTCGCCGTGCTGCCGGCAGCCCCCGCATCGCGCAGCGAGGTGCTGGGCCTGGCCGCTGGCCTGCAGCAAACGAGCGAACACCCATTGGCACGTGCGGTGATGGCCATGGCGCGCGACGAGGCGATGACAGTGCCCGACGCCCAGTTGGCCCAGGCATTGCCGGGCCGGGGTGTGCAGGCCACCATCCAAGGCCGGTCGCTGGCGCTGGGCAGCAGCCGGCTGCTGGATGAACTGGGCGCCCCTCGCGGCGCGCTTGCAGCCGAGGCCGACCGCCTCGAGCGTGAAGGTCGCACCGTGTCCTGGTTGATCGAGCGCGCGCCCACCGGCGTCCGCCTGCTCGGCCTGCTGGCCTTCGGCGACACGATCAAGCCGACAGCCAGGCAAGCGGTCAGTCGCCTGCATGCGCTGGGCATCCACACCGTGATGCTGACCGGCGACAACGAAGGCAGCGCCCAAGCGGTCGCGCGCGAGTTGGGCATCGACGAGGTGCGCGCCAACGTACTGCCCGGCGACAAGGCCGCAGCGGTGCAGGCCCTGCGTGCATCCGCAGGCCGCGTCGCGATGGTCGGTGACGGCATCAACGACGCGCCGGCCCTGGCTGCTGCCGACGTGGGCATCGCGATGGCCACCGGCACCGACGTGGCCATGGAAACTGCCGGCATCACGCTGATGCGCGGCGACCCCCGGCTGGTGGCCGATGCGATCGACATCTCACGTCGAACCTACGCCAAGATCAAGCAGAACCTGTGGTGGGCCTTTGGCTACAACGTGCTTGGCATTCCGCTCGCCGCTTTCGGCCTGCTGAACCCGGTGATCGCCGGCGCGGCGATGGCGTTCAGCAGCGTCAGCGTGGTGACCAATGCCTTGACGTTGCGCCGCTGGCGGCCCAGCGCTGGACATCGCCAGGCCGACACCACGGCGCCGACCGGCGACCACTCCCCCCACATCGAAGGAGCCCGTTGATGACGGTCATGAACATCGGCGACGCTGCCAAGGCGTCCGGCGTGTCGGCGAAGATGATTCGCCACTACGAAAGCGTGGGGCTCTTTCCTGAAGCGCAGCGCACGGAGGCCGGCTACCGGCAGTACGGCGAGAAGGAATTGAGCACGCTGCGATTCATCCGCCACTCACGCGACCTCGGCTTCTCGATCGAGCAGATCCGCGAACTGCTGGGCCTGTGGCAGAACCGCCGGCGGCCCAGTCGCCATGTCAAGGCGCTCGCCCAGGCCCACATTCAGGAGCTGGAGGAAAAGCTGCAGGAATTGCAGGCGATGAAGGCCACGCTGGAGCACCTGGTGCATTGCTGCCACGGCGACGACCGGCCGGATTGCCCGATCATCGACACGCTGGCCCAGCCGCACACCACCGCGGCAACGGCAGTCCCACCCAAAACCGGCGGGCTGCGCACGGTGCGCCATGGCGCTCAGCGAGCCGGCGGCTGAACGTTGGTCAGGCGCGGCGCCGGGGCGTTGCGCTGCGGGCTGCAGGCCCGTCTTCAAGCCTCAGGACATGCGCGGCAAGCTCAGCAGCGCCTTGGTGCGTGCGCCGTCGATGTTGCAGCTCTCCAACTCGTGGCGAGGACCCGACGTGCGAACCTCGTCGCCGATTTCGAAAGCGCCGCTGCCGTCGTGGCGTCCGCCCACGTAGACACTGTCGCCGGCCTCGATCCAGCCGGCCAGAATGGCCGATGTCGTTTGTTCCTCGGGCCCGACGCCAATGGCGGACAAGCCTTGCGGATCGGGTGTGAGCTTGCGGACCGCGACATCGGTGATCTGACCGTTCGTGGTCAAGCGCAACTTGGTCAGCAGGTAGTGGCTCATCACCGCCTCCTTTCGTGGAAGGGTCCACTGAACGTTGCCACCAACATGCTGCGCCTGCAGCGCACCGGCGACAAGCCCACTGTTCCAGGAAGCAAATGCCCAAAGCAAATAAGCCCTGCGAGCCTTGGGCTCGCAGGGCCTTTCGCGGCGAGTTCAGTACGAAACGGTGTCCAGGCCGGGCGGCGTCGTGACAACCTCATACCACGCGCTCGTGGTTTCGCCATAGGCGATGCCCTGGACATGTGCGGCCACGCCGAAGAAGTGGCCGGCGCCGCCGACCCACGTCCAGGAGACGGTTTCGTCGTCGACCAGGCGATCCTTGTTCTTGCCGATGAAACTGAAGCGGAATGCCCAGCCGCCGCCGGGACCACCGCCGTTGACCATCTTGACCGAGGCGCCACCGCTGACATCGGCGATCGTGCCGACGCCATCGCCATCGATAGCCAGCGCGCCGAGGAACGGCTGGGTGCCGTCAAACAAGTCTAGGCCGTGGGCGTCGAGCGTGAACATCACGTCGTCGCCCGATACGGTGGCACTCAGGCTGGCAAAACTCGGTGTCTCGGGAGCGCCGCTGCCAGACAGGAGTTGGCCAAAGTCATAGAACGTCGTCTGCGCACGCAATGCAAGCGGTGCGGCGACCAACGCCATGGCAACGACGGAGGACAGGGCAAAGCGGCGATGCAGGTTCATCGGCGGTCTCCAAAGGGATGGCAAAGATGGGCCGTGCGCCGTGGAAACCCTCTGGCCGCCGCGGCGCTGATGGCCCTTTCAGGCTGACTGGAGTCTGTGCATCGGTCGCTGCAGGGGCCGTCGTGAGTCACTTTGTGTAAGGAACCATGACGGCCGAAGCGATGAAAACACCGATCCTGCGCCCGCTATTCGGGAAACACGCCGGTGGACAAGTACCGGTCGCCGCGGTCGCAAACGACGAAGACGATCGTTGCGTCGTGAAGATCACGGGCGAGTTGCAGCGCAGCCCAACAAGCGCCCGCGGCGGAGACGCCGCAGAACAGGCCCTCTTCGCGGGCAAGGCGACGAGCCATGGCCTCGGCATCGGCCTGCCGGACTTCGACAGTCTCGTCCACCGCGCTGCGGTCGTAGATCGCAGGGAGATAGGCGTCGCTCCAGCGCCGGATGCCCGGAATCCTGGAGCCTTCCGCCGGTTGGGCACCGATGACCCGCACCGCGGCATTCTTCGACTTCAGGAAGCGCGAGGTGCCAATGATCGTGCCGGTCGTTCCCATCGCGCTGACGAAGTGCGTGACGGTGCCTTCGGTGTCGCGCCAGACCTCCTGCCCGGTGGTCTGCTCGTGGATTCGCGGGTTGTCAGCGTTCGAGAACTGATCGAGGACCCGCCCGAGACCATCGCGCTGCATCTGCTGGGCCAGGTCTCGCGCATGCTCCATGCCACCTGCGCGCGGCGTCAGGATGATCCGGGCGCCGAGGGCCTTCATCGTGCGGATTCGCTCCATCGACGAGTCCTCGGGCATCAGCAGCACGAGCTCATACCCGCGAACCGCCGCGGCCATGGCCAGCGCGATGCCGGTGTTGCCCGAGGTCGCTTCGATGAGCGTATCGCCCGGCTGGATCTCACCGCGCGCCTCGGCGCCGCGAACCATTGCCAGCGCTGGCCGATCCTTCACCGAGCCGCCCGGGTTGTTGCCTTCCAGCTTCGCCAGTATCACGTTGCCGCGGCGCTCGTTGTCCACGCCGGGAAGGCGCCGCAGCTGCACCATGGGCGTCGATCCGACCAGGTCTTCGAGGGTCTTGTATTGAAGGCTCATTCTTCGAGCGCCGTGCTGGCTTGTTCGACTTGGTGGTTCATTTCGAGCGAGGGCTGCTCACAGGCCGGCCGGCCGACCACGGTGGCCAGGCTTCCCGCCACGGTGACGTGGGAAGGAACATCCTTCATCACCACGCTGCCCGCGCCCACTTTCGCGCCGTGGCCGATCTCCACGTTGCCCAGGACCAGCGCACCGGCGCCCAACAACACGCCGGAGCGCACCTTCGGGTGACGGTCGCCCGTGTCCTTGCCGGTACCGCCGAGGGTGACGTTGTGAAGGATCGAGACGCGGTCCTCGATCACCGCGGTTTCGCCGACCACCACGCCATGGGCATGGTCCAGCAGAATGCCGCGCCCGATGCGAGCGGCCGGGTGGATGTCCACGCCCAGGCGCTGCGCCACCTGGCTTTGGAGCCAGCGCGCCAGCGGCTTGCGACCCTGACGCCAGAGCCGGTGCGCAACACGGTGCACCGACAGCGCGTGCAGGCCCTTGTAGTAGAGCAGCGGATCGAGCGGGCCAGCGCATGCCGGATCCCGCTCGCAGGTGGCCTGGATGTCGGCCGCCACGGCGTCGACGATGTCCGGCTCGGAGGCGGTGGCCTGCTCGATCAGCAGGCGCAGTTTGCCGGGCCCGAGCATCGCGCCGTCGAGTCGAAGGGCCAGCACATGCGCCAGCGCCGACTCGAAGCTGGCGTGTCGCAGCACCTGCTCATGCAGCACCGTTTCCAGCGCAGGCTCCGCCTCGATCGTCGCGAAAGCGTCTCGCCGGATGGCGAGCCAGAGCCGGTCCGCCAATGCGGGCGACGCTCTGCTGGTCAGCACAGGAGCTTCCATGCCGTGACCTACGCAGCCTCGTCGACGGGGTGCGCGGGCGTCGGCCGCCTGGCCGATGCGGCGGCCGCGGCCTGGATCGCCGCCATCTCGACGATGTCGGCGCACAGCACGGCCGTCGGGGGTTCCAGCAAGCTGTGGTGCGTGCCCGAAACGCTGTGCGCATGGGCCTGCCCGCTGGTGTGCTGGCGCCAACCCCAATCGAGCTCGTCAGCGCAGGGGTGCAGCGCGAATTCGCTCACGCAGCCGGCATCGGCCCGCAGGATCAGCAGCTCAACGTCGATTCTCGGCGCCCGATAGGCGCGGTTCGCCAACACGACGGCTTCGAAGGTGCGGTAGATCGGCGCAAGTTCGTCGGCTGAAGCCGTCAGCGCGAGCCCGGCGGCGCGCAGCCGGGCGGACACGCGTTCGAGTCGCTCGGCGTGGGAACCCTCGATGGCCACCTCACCGGTCAAGGCGATGGCCTGCGGCCCGAGGTTCAGGTCTTCGACGAACCACGCGAGCAGGTCCGCACCACTGACAGCCGGCAACGCCGCCGGCGCCGGTGTGTCGACCAGGACGACGCGCTCGACGGTTCGGCCAACGCGGCGCAGCTGCGCTGCCATCTCGAAAGCGATCGGCCCGCCCGAAGACCAGCCGCCCAGCATCACCGGCCCACTCGGCTGGACCTTGTTCAGCGCCGCGACATACAGCGACGCCAAGGCCTCGACGGAATCCGCAAGCGCGCCCTGCCCCGAAACTCCAGGCGCTTCGAAGGCGCGCACCGGCCGCTTCACGGCGGCAGCGAAATGGCGATAGCACAACACATGGCCACCGGCCGGGTGGACCAGGTACAGCGGCGTGCCGGTGCCGGCCGATGACAGCAGCCTCATCCCGAGCGGCGCGTCGCTCCCCTGCCCTTGCACCAGGGCGGCCAGGCGATCGACGGTTCTGTGCTCCCAGATGTCGCCCAGCGACAACCGGGTGCCGAATCGTTCCTTGACCAGGCCGACCAGGCGCACGGCTTCGAACGATTGCCCGCCGAGTTCGAAGAAGTCGTGCCCAACCTCCTCGATGTCGCGCCGCAGCACCCGGCTCCACAGTTCCAGCAAACCGGCCTCGACCTCATTGCCCGGTGCCCGCGCTGCACGGGCAACCGTGGCCTCCACCGGCAGCTCCAGCGACTGCAGGGCACGGCGATCGATCTTGCCGTTGGCCGACAGCGGCAACTGCGGCAGGAAGGCGATGCGCGAAGGCACCATGTACTTCGGCAGCGTGGTCGCCAGGTGGTCCGACAGGCGCGCCGCATCGAGCTCCGCACCGGCCGACCGCACGACGTAGGCGGCCAGCCACGCAGACTTGCCGGGCCCGCCACCGTGCGCGACGACGACCCCCGCCGCCACGCCCGGATGGCCGGCCAGTGCGGCTTCAACCTCGCCCAACTCGATGCGGTAGCCCTGCACCTTCACCTGCGCATCGCGCCGACCGAGGAACTCGATCGTTCCGTCCGGCAGGTAGCGTCCGCAGTCGCCGGTGCGGTAAAGACGTTCGCCGGTGCGCCCGTGCACCTTGAAGGCGGCCTCGGTCTTGGCACGATCGTTCCAATAGCCCTGGGCCAGGCCGATACCGCCTATGTACAGATCGCCGGCTGTCCAGACCGGCACGTCGAGCCCTCGGTCGTCCAGCACATGCCAGCGCTGGTTTTCCATCGGGCGGCCATAAGGGATGCTGGCCCACGACGGTTCGACGGCCTCGATCTCGTACAGGATCGACCAGATCGAGGCCTCGGTGGCGCCGCCCAGGCTGACGATGCGCGCCGCCGGCGCGATGCGTCGCAGGCGGTCAGGCAGATCCAGCGGAATCCAGTCGCCACTGAGCATGACCAGGCGCAACGCCGGCAGCGTGACGCCGCGACCATCGGCGGCATCGGCGAGCAGCGCGGCCAGTGGTGGCGCCGAATTCCAGATGGTCACGGCCTCCTGTTGCATCAGGTCCAGCCAATGCGACGGGTTCAACGCCTGATCGGGATCGGGAAACACCAGCGCCGCCCCTGCGTCCGCCGCGCCAAACACGTCGTAGACCGACAGGTCGAAGCCGATCGACGACACGCCGAACAATCGGTCCGACGCCTGCACGCCGAACCGGCCGTTGATGTCGCGCACCGTGTTGATCACACCCCGGTGGTCGATCATCACGCCCTTGGGCCGCCCCGTGGAGCCGGAGGTGTAGATGATGTAGGCGAGGCTGTCGCTGTCCACGCGCTGCGCCGTCATCGATCGCTCGTTCGACGCCGACGTCGGCTCGATCGCCAGCACCGGCAAGGTCCGTGGCCAGGGGCGGTCGACCAGGCGCTCGGAGCACAGCACCGCCGCCGCGCCACAGTCGGCCAGCATCACCGCGCAGCGCTCGGTCGGCATGGTCGGGTCGATCGGCACATGAGCGCTGCCCACCAGTTGCACCGCATGCACCGCTTGCAGCCAGCCGAGTCCTCGATCGGCGACGATGGCAATCCGCTCGCCGCTGCCCACCCCGGCCTGACGCAAGGCGTGCGCAATCGCGCCCGCCCCAGCCGCGACCTCGGAATGGCAGAAGCGCTGGCCGGCGCAGACCACCGCATCAGTGCTCGTGCCGGCCATGGCCGCGACGAGGTCGCTCAGCACGCCGGACGGCACCGTCCGCGGATCGACAGGCGGCTGACGCCGTTGCTCGCGCTGCGCCTGGGGCAGCAAGTCGATGTCCGCCTGGCGCCAGATGCCGGCATCGGTGGCCAAGGCCTCGATGAAGTCGGCGTAGGCCTGCCACATCGCGTCGATGAGACCGTCCGGAAAGAACTCTTCCAGCAGGTCCCACACGTAGTACAGGCAGCCGTCGGGGAGTTCCCAGAACTGGTGGTCCAGCATCACCTGCGAGGTTTCGAGGCAGCTGAAGTCGGAACGTTCGAAGCCATCCATGAACAGCCCGCTGCCGATCACGAACGGCACCGGCGCACTGCCCATCGCGTGGCGCCCATGGTTGAGCGCCTGCATCACGCGCATGCCACCCCAGTGGGTATGGCGGCTGTCGCGGCTCACCTGCTCCTGCAGGCGCACCGCGCTCTCGCTGAACGACTTCCGCTCGCGCAGGTCCACTTCCAGCGGATACAGCGACGCGAAATTGCCCACGATGCCGCGCATCTCAGGGTGCAGATTGAGCCGCCGGGTCATCATGTTCGACAACAGGAAGTGGCGGCTGTTGCTCCATGCGGCCAGCACTTCCGCGTAGGCGGCGAAAACGGCGCTCGACGGCGTGAGCCCGGCTTCGCGGGCGTGCTCCTTCAGCCCACGCCACAGCGCGGCGTCGAGGAAGCCTTCGCGGCGATTCAGGCGCGAGCGACAACGCTTGTTCATCCCCGCGCGCAGCGGCAACGGAACGGCTTCTGGAAAGGCCGGCAACCGCTCTTCCCAATAGCGCCTGGCGGCCTGCCCGGTATCGGACGCGGCCAACCGATCGAGCGCCAGCGCCGCATCCCGGAAGCTCAACGTCAGCGGCGGCAGCTCGAGGGCGGGATCGGCATGGTAGCGATCGACCTCCTGCAGCAGCCGCGTCGTGCCATAGCCATCGGAGAAGAAATTGTTGTGGTTGTAGTGGATGCGGCAGCGCTCGCGCCCGTCTTCGCTCCACAGCGACACGCGCACGTCCAGCCACGGCCAGCGATCGATCGGCAGCTCGCTGCGCATCATCTGCGCGCGCACGGCAGCCAGGCGCTCGTGCGACACCGAAGCCGGTTCGCTCCGCCAGTCATTGACCTGCACGACCAACGGCTGCGGATCGCGAACGGTCTGCAGCAGCCCGTCGTCGGTGACGGTGACCAGCTCCGCGCTGTGCCGGCGCAGGGCTTTGTTCCACGCGGCTTCGTAGCGCGCCACATCCAGCCCGTCGGCCTGCTTCTCGATGTAGTAGTGCGGCCGGACATGGAACTCCATGTACGGGTCGTCCGCCATGTAGAAGCCCATCTGCAGGTCCGACAGCGGAAACGGCTCGTACAAGGACTGTGGCTCCGGGGTGCACTGCGGCAGCGGTGCTCCGTCGTCGACTTGGCTTTCTTGCAGCCAGCGAACGAGTTCTTGCTTGTGCACCGCCAGTTGGTCGCGCAGCGCTGGCGTGAACGCCCCCTTGGGCGCTTGCACACGCAAGCCGTTGCTGCCGTCCAGCGCCAGCGTGACACCGCTCAGGCGCAGGGTTTGCAGGATTTCGCCGAGGCTCATAGGACCATCACTTCCATGTCGTCATCCGCCGAGGAGTCGGCATCGCCGGCCAACGGCGCAGGTTGGCTGAGCGAGCGCAGCAGCGCCTTCTCGTGGATCAGGTCGAGCACCTCGCCGATCTCGACCCCGCCGATCAGCACATGGGCCGGCAGATCGACACCGAGCCAGGCGCGCATGCGGTTGCGCATCTCCATCGCCATCAGGGAGTCGAGGCCGAGCGATGACAGGCGCAACCGGTCGAAGCGCGGTGGGTCCTGAACGGGCAGTTGACCCGAGTCAAGCTTGAGCACCTGTGCCAGCTGCACCGCCAGCTCGAGACGGATGGCGGCCAGGGCCTGAGGCTTGTCCAGCGCCAGCAACTCGTCCGGCGATGGGCGCTCGCTGTCCGGCGGCGCCATGGCTTCGCCGTCGCGGGCCATTGCCCGCCATGGGCTCGCGAGCATGCCGTGTGACGAGGCGGCCAGCGCCGACCAATCGATGCGCGCGACCAGGCGCTCGGCTTCGGACCCGCACAGTGCCTGCCCCAAGGCTTCGAGCGCCTGTGCGACGCCCAGAGGCGCCAACCCGCGCCGCGCGAGTGCCTGGCGGACCGTCTCCGAATCCGCCATCCCCGCACCGGCCCAGGGACCCCACTGCAGGCTCACTGCGCGCATGCCGGAAGGCTGTGAGGCCGTGCGTCGCTGCAGCACCGCTTCCAGCATCGCGTTGGCCGCTGCGTAGTTGCACTGGCCCGGTGAGCCCAAGGGCGCAGCGGCCGACGAGAAGGCGACGAAGAAAGCCAACGGCAGCTGCCGCGTGCATTCGTCGAGCCACTGGGCGCCGCGCACCTTGGCCTGGGCCGGCCCACGCCAGCGTGCACCGTCGAGCAACGCCAGCGGCGCGTCGTCGTTGGTGCCTGCCGCGTGCACGATGCCGCGCAGCGGGATGCCCTGCTCGTCGAGACCATCGATCAGGCGCCGCACTTGGTCACGCTCGGCGACGTCGCAGGCGATCAGATCGACGCGGCAGCCACGACCGCGCCAGCTTTGCACACGGGCCGTACCGGCCGGCGCCAGCTCCGCCCGGCGGGAAACGAGGACCAGATGCCGGGTGCCGGCTTCGACGAGGCCGCCCGCCACATGCAAGCCGAGTGCCCCCGTGCCCCCGGTGACCAGCACGGCGCCGTCGACGGCGGGCCACGGCACCGCCGTCTTGGCAAGAGGCGCCGGCCGCAGCCGCCGGACATGCGCCGCGCCGGCGTGGATACGCAACTCCGTCTCGTCGCCGGACAACGCTTGCACCAGCACACGCGCGTCAGCCCCCGCACGATGGGCCGAGAGGTCGGCGTGGCGAAGCGCGAGCGACGGCAGCTCGTGCGCCGCGCTGCGCCACACAGCGGCAGCCGCCGCACCGACGATCGAGGCCGCCGCACAACCGGGGCCGGCCAGCGCATCCTCGGTAACGAGGCAGACCGTCAAACCGGCGCATTCGGCCGCGAGCTGGTCACACGCCAGCAGCGTCGCCTGCAGTGCTTCGCATCGCTGCAGTGCGCGCTCGACGTCGTCGTTGCCGGAGCCGTTCGAAAGCAAGGCGAGCAGGCCGATTCCCGGGTGCTGCGACCAAGCGCTTCGCAGCGCATCGGTCAGACCTTGCACATGCTGCCAACCACCTTCGAAGCAAGTGGCCTGGCCACCGGCTTCGGTCAGCTCGGCCGCCAGCCGGCGGGCCGACGAATCGTTGTCGGCGACCACCAGCCAGCGACGGCCGTCGGCAGAGGTCGTCTGCAGCGGCTGCCACTCGGCCACATAGGACGGGTTGTCACGGCGGCCGCCCAAAGCCGTCACCCAGCGCAGCTGCAGGCCTTCCACCTGCATCAGCGGCTGACCTCGTACATCCCAGACGCCGATGTCGACGACCGCTCCGGTGTCGTCGTGCGTGCGAAGGCAGGCCAGGGCCTTCGCGTCACCGACCACTGCGCGACCATGCCAGTGCAATGCATCGATCGCGACCGGGACCGGAGCGGCAGCGCCGTCGGCACCTTCGCCGACCAGCAACGCACCGACGCTCTGGAACACGGCGTCGAGCCACGCCGGGTGCGGCGCATGCGCGTCTGCGGCGGAACCTGCCGGCGGCATCACCGTGGCCTGAACGTGGTCGTCCGTCTTGCCCACATCACGCAGCAGGCGGAAAGCGGGTCCATAGGCCAGGCCACAGGCTGCCAGATCGGCGTACAACTTCTCATGGGGGATCGCCTGCCCGAGCAAGGGCTTCGGCAGCGGTTCAGTGGCCGTGGCGGCGCGTGGCTGCCAACGGCCCCGAGCGCAGTCCACCCAGGTGGCGTCGGCCTGCTGCTTGCCGATGCGCAGATCCCAGCTTCCGTCACGCCGCACCAGCCGCGTTTGCACACGGGTCGTTTCGTCCAGGTCCAACGGTTGATCGAACGACAACTGGCTCAGCGTGGCGCTGCTGTCGACACCCGCCATCGCCTGCAGCGCCAGCGAGATCCAGCCCGCGCCCGGCATCACCGGCCGCCCCGCCACGACGTGGTCGCGCAGCCAATCGGCGCCGGCCGGCAGCCGGGCATCGAACACGCGCATGCCCTCGTCGGCCAGGTCGATACGTTGGCCGACCAGCGGCTGCACGATCGAAGCCGGTCGCGCCGCGCTCACCGCTGCGGGGGTGAACCAATGGCGGCGGCGTTCGAACGGATAACTCGGCAATTCGACGCACCCGGGACGGCTGCGCGCCGGCCGTTGCGGCGCTGCGAGCACGCCACCGGCGGCCCACCAGGTGCCGGCCGCGGCATGCCAGGCCAATGTCGCGTCGACACCGCGTTGCAGGCTGGCGATGCGCTCGACATCGCCGTCGAGCGTGTCGCGCACCAAGGACGTGAGCGTGGCGCCCGGCCCGACCTCGATGAATGCCCTGGAACCCAGCGCATGCAGCTGCCGAATGGCCTGGACAAAGCGCACCGGCTGCCGGATCTGCTCGACCCAATAGCGCGGCTGACGCACATCCGCGTCGACAGGGCCGCCGGTGGCGACGAACGGCAACGTCATGTCGCCGAAGCGGCTGGCCGCCACCGCGGGCTCGAAGACCCCGAGCACCGGCTCCATGAGCCGTGAGTGGAACGCATGGCTGACGGCCAGTCGTTTGGCCGGCAGGCCCATGGCCTGCAAGCGAGCCACCGCCAGCTCGACCGCGGCCACGTCGCCGGACCACACCGTCTGCCGTGGGCTGTTGCAGCCGGCCACTTCCAGCGCATCGGCCAGTGGCCCCAGCGCCTGGATCGACTGCTGTTCGTCAGCTGCGACGCTGAGCATGGCGCCCTGGCCTGGTGCCTCGCTCATCAGGCGGGCGCGCAGCATGACCAGCTTCAGCGCGGTCTCGACATCCATCACACCACTGGCCACCGCCGCCGCGTACTCGCCGACGCTGTGCCCGCAAACCCACGATGGCTGCACGCCGCGATCGGCCCACAAGGCCGACAGCCCCAGCTGCAGCGCAACCAGCGCCGGCTGCCCATACCGCGTGTCTTCGAGACGGCTGCCCGCGTTCCCGAACATCAGCTCGGTCAGCGGCACGCCCAGCTCGCCAGACAACACGGCGTCGCAGCGTTCGATCGTGCGACGGAACACCGGCTCGTCGCGGTACAGGCTTTCACCCATGCCCGCGTACTGGGCGCCCTGCCCGGTAAAGAGGAAGGCGGGACGCAGCTCTGCGCGCGCCCGGCGCTTGATCAGGACGACGTGCTCGGGTGGTGTCGTCCCTTCCGTGAATGCACCGAGACCCTCCACCAGACCCCGAGCGTGCTGCGCGACAACCGCCAGCCGCTCGTCCAGGTGCGATCGGCCGGCGCGCGAGGTATGGACGAGGTCCACGGCCTGGCCCGGCTCGGCTTGGGCGAGCGCGGCTGCGTGCTGTTGAGCAAGCACTTTCAGCGCGCCATCGCTGCGCGCACTCACCAGGTGCAGCAGCGCGGCCTGCGGCGTGGCCTCGGCCTGCGGCTGCGCGGGCGCCTCCTGCAACACGACGTGCGAGTTCGTTCCGCCGAAGCCGAACGAGCTGACGCCGGCGTGGCGCGGTCGCCCGGCGCGCGCGGCCCACGCGACCGCTTCGGTGGCGGGCCGCAGTCGCTCTCCCAGCTCGATCTTGCTGTTCAGGCGGGTGAAGTTGCGGTTGGCGGGAATGAGCTCCCGCTGCAGCGCGAGGGTGGCCTTGATGACGCCCATGACACCGGCGGCGGCCTCGAGGTGCCCGATCTGCGTCTTGAGCGCCCCCAGCCAGCACGGTGCGGCAGCGGGCCCGACTTCACCGAGCACAGCGCGCAGCGCGTGCACCTCGACCGGATCACCCAGCGAGGTGCCCGTGCCATGGGTTTCGACGTAGTCGATGGCTTGGCCGTCGAGGCCCGCGCGTTGAAGCGCCGAATGCACCACGCGTTGTTGGGCCAGCCCGTTCGGCGCCGTCAGCCCATTGCTGGCGCCATCCTGGTTGACCGCCGAGCCGACGATGACGGCCCGCACCGGGTCGCCGTCGCGCAGCGCATCGTCCAGGCGCTTGAGCACCAGCACCCCGCAGCCCTCGCCGCGCACGTAGCCATCGGCGCTGTCATCGAAGGTCTTGCAGCGCCCATCGGGCGCCAGCATGCCCGCCTGGCCGAAGATCGTGCCCAGGTCTTCGCACAGCACCAGGTTGACGCCGCCGGCCAGCGCCAGCACGCACTCACCCGCGGCCAAACTTCTGCAAGCCTGATGCACAGCCACCAGCGACGACGAACAGGCCGTGTCGATCGCCAGGCTCGGGCCCTGCAGACCCAACACATACGAGATGCGGTTGGCCGCGATGCTGAGTGCGCCGCCGGTGCCGGCATGGCCGTCCGTCCCGGCCCCTTGCGAGCGCTGCAAACGGTAGTAGTCGTTCGAGCTGATGCCGATGAACACGCCCGCGGCGGAGCCGCCCAGCCGATCCGGCGCGATGTGCGCATGCTCCAGCGCATGCCAGGCCGTCTCCAGCAGCAGGCGCTGCTGCGGGTCCATGCTTTGAGCCTCGCGCGGGGCGATGCCGAACGCCGCCGCATCGAAGGCGTCGATGTCGTCGAGCAGACCCACGAAGCGGTGTGGCGCGTCGGCGGGCGGGTTCCAACCGGTCAACCGGGCGCGGTCGCTCGGCACTTCGCGAATGGCAACGGCGCCGCTGTGCAGCAGACGCCAAAAGGCCTCCAGGCCATCCGCCCCGGGCACGCGGCAACCCATGCCGACGATCGCAATCGGCACGGCCCGCTCGATCGACGCGGACGGCTGCGCCGCCTGGCTCCCGGACAACAACGCCGCCAATCGCGCGATGGTCGGGTGGTCGTACAGCAATGACGTGGGCAGCTTGCGGCCGGTGGCTCGAGACAGGTCAGCCACCAATTGCACGACCTTGACCGAGTCGAGCCCCATATCGCTGAACGGCCGCTCAACCGCCACTTCGTCGACCGAACGACCCACCAGTGCGGCAACCTGCTCACGAAGCCACTGCGTCCATTGGTGCGGCATCTGCGCCGGCAGCGGCTGGGCCGCCGGCCGCTCCCAGCGACCGATCTCGGACCACTCCTTGGCCTGCAACGAGATGCGGCAGGCACGACGCTGGATCTTGCCGCTGGAGGTCTTCGGGACGGTGGCCGGCGGCACCAGCACCACCATGTCCACCTCGATGCCGTGTTCGCGGGCCACGGCGTCGGCAATGGCCCGGCCAACGACCGAAACGTTGACCTGCTTGCGCGCCGAGCGCTCGACCTCTTGCACGATCACCACTTGCGGAGCGTCACGCTCCGAGTCGATCGTGAAGGCCGCGCCGTAGCCACCCAATCGCAGCGCGGGATGGGCTTGCTCCGCGGTACGTTCCAGGTCCTGCGGGTAGTGGTTCGCACCCCGGACGATGATCAGGTCCTTCAGGCGGCCCGTGACGTAGAGCTGCCCCTCATGCACGAAGCCAAGGTCGCCGGTGCGCAGCCAATGCACGCCCGGCCGGCCGAGCACCTGGGCGCGGAACGTCTCGGCCGTGGCCTCTTCGCGCCGCCAGTAGCCTTGCCCGACACAGGGCCCGCAGACCCAGATCTCACCCACCTCCAGCGGCTCGCAAGGTGCGCTGTCCTGCGGGCGAACGATGCAGACGTCGTAGCCGCTGCGCACATGGCCGCTGGAGACGAACGTCGCCGTGTTCTGCGCCTGCGGATCGGACAGCACGATGCGATCGGCCGCCAGCGCCGTCTTGTCGACGACCAGCCGGGGTGACACTTCGTCGAGTGCGCCGATGGTGACCACGAGCGTGGCCTCGGCCATGCCGTAGCCGCCCGACGTCAGCGCAGGGCTGGCTCGGCCGGCCGCGAAACGGTCGTTGAAGGCGTCGATGGTGCTGGCCCAGATCGGCTCCGCACCATTGAGGGCCACGCGCCAGCTGGAGAGGTCGAGCGTGGCGGCCTGCTCGGGCGTGACACGCGCCACACACAGGTCGAACGCGAAGTTCGGTGCCGCCGAAAACTCGCCACGATAGGTGTCGATTGCCTTGAGCCAGTTCAGCGGCTGCTGCACGAACGCCGCCGGCGGCATGAAGACCGCCGTGGCACCCAGCATCAGCGGCAGCACGATGCCGGCCACCAACCCCATGTCGTGGTAGATCGGCAGCCACGAGACGAACGACGTCTCGCCCCCCAGACCCGCCGAGCGGGCGATGAACGCCGCGTTCATCGCGAGGTTGGTGTGCGTGATCATCACGCCCTTGGGATCACCGGTCGAGCCGGAGGTGTACTGCAGGTACGCCAGCTCCTGCGGTTGCACCTGCTCGTTGATCCAGCCCGGGCCCGCGCCCTGCAACGCACCGAGGCCCAAGGTGTCGAGGTTCACGCCGTCTGCGGCGTTGAGTCGTTCCGACACCTCTGCGCAGAGGTTGTCGCTCGTCAACACCAGGCCGGCGCCGGCGTCGCGGGCGATGGCCACCAGGCGTCTGGAATGCCAGGTTTGCCGCGGCGGGTAGACGGGCACGGCGATCACGCCCGCATAGACGCAGGCGAGGAAGGCGACAACGTAGTCGAGCGACGAATGGAACGCGAGCAGCACCCGCTCGCCGACCAGCCCGCGATCGCGCATGGCAGCGGCGATCTGCATCGCACGCTCGTGCATCTGCCGCCGCGTCATGCGGCCGGCCTCGTTTTCTCCATCGTCCAGGAATACGAGCGCCGGGCGTTCCGGATCGAGTTCGGCCAGTTTGCCCAGCACCGAGCTCAATCGCCCGCCGCCTGCATCGAACGCATGCATCTGAAGACCCCTTGATGACATCTTGTGAGGTGTATGGGAGGCGCGCGCGATGCACCGCGCAAGTGCACGGCCGGCGCGCCAAAGCGGCACGCGCGGACGCGGTGCCATTTCAACGGCGCGGATGATGGCGATGCGGGCCCTGCCCGGTCAATGGCTGCACCCCTCCCAGATCTTGCAGGTTGTCCCTAACGCGTAGGACTTCTATGCTGCGCGCCTCCGCTCGATCGAAGCGGTAGGAGTCGCTATTCCATGTCGTTCTCGTCATCACGCCGTCGCCTGCTCGTGCCTTTGATGCTGTGGGCCGCAACGGGCGGCGCACTCGCCAAGCCGACCATCGAGACCGATGCCTCGAAGGTCGTGGATCGTGCCGAACTCGCGCTGTGGGGACGGACCATGCAGGCCGACTTCGACATGACGATCACCACGCCGTCGTGGTCGCGCACGCTGTCGCTCGCCGTTTGGATGGATCGCCCTGGCAAGTCTTTCCTGCGTGTCGTCGCACCCGCGAAGGACTACGGAATCTCGTCGCTGCGTCTGCAATCGGAGATGTGGAACTACATCCCAGCGATCGAGCGCACGCTGAAGGTGCCGCCATCGCTGATGCTGCAGCCCTGGCTCGGCAGCGATTTCACCAACGACGACCTGGTCAAGGAAAGCAGCCTCGTCGACGACTACACGCACAAGCTGCTGGAGTCGCCCGCCGCCGACGGCACGGGCCGCTACCTGATCGAGGCCATGCCCAAGCCGCAGGCCCCGGTGGTCTGGGGAAAGATCCTCTACGCGGTCGGCCCCGACTTCCTGCCGCTGAAGCAGGAATTCTTCGACGAACGCGGCCACCTCGTGCGCGCCTTGACCTACTCCGAAATCCGCAAGCTCGATGGCCGCGACGTGCCCACGCGCTGGGAAATGAAGCCGAGCGACAAGCCCGGCAAGTCGACCGTCATCACGATCAAGACCGCACGCTACGACAAGCCGATGGACGACAGCCTGTTCTCGCTGCGCAACCTGACCCGCAAGGAGTGACGCCATGGACCGAGCCAATGCCGAAGGAACTGCGCTGGTCAGCGTGCGCGGCGTGAGCAAGACCTACGCCCAGGACGAGGTGCAGGTGCATGCGCTGCGGGGCATCAACCTGACCATCAGCGGCGGCGAGTTCCTCACGCTGGTCGGGCCGTCCGGTTCGGGCAAGACCACGCTGCTGAACATGATCGGCGCGCTGGATCGTCCGACGACCGGAAACATCTCGATCGGCGACACCGACGTCGCCAGCGCCAGCGCAAAGCAGTTGTCGCAGCTGCGGCTGACCAAGATCGGCTTCGTCTTCCAGGACTACAACCTGCTGCCGGTTCTGTCGGCGCTGGAAAACGTCGAATACGTTCCACTGCTGCAAGGCGTGTCGCCGCAAGAGCGACGCCAGCGTGCAAACGAAGCGCTGGTGCAGGTGGGGCTGGATGGCTACCAGCACCGCCGGCCCGCGCAGCTTTCGGGCGGCCAGCAGCAGCGGGTCGCCGTGGCGCGGGCCATCGCCGGCCGGCCGCTGCTGGTGCTGGCGGACGAGCCGACCGCGAACCTGGATTCCGAGACCGGCGAGTCGCTGGTGCGCATGATGCGCAAGCTCAACGGGGAGCAAGGCACGACCTTCGTCTTCTCGACCCACGATGACATGGTGATGCGCCATGCCAGCCGCATCGTGCGGCTCAAGGACGGCCTCGTGGTGGAGGACGCCAGCCATGCTCTGGCTTAAGCTCGCCTGGCGCAACACCTGGCGCCACCCGCGGCGCAGTGGCCTGACAGTCGCCGTCATCGCCTTCGGTGTGACGGCGTTGGTGCTGGCGTGGTCGCTGTTCGACGGCAGCAACAACCAGTCGATCAGCACGATGACCGGGACTTTCACCGGCCATGTGCAGATCCATCGCGCCGGCTACACCGACGATCCCAGTCTCGACCTGAGCTTTGCGGCCGCGGAGGTCGACTCGGTGGCTTTGAGCCGGGTGCCCGGCGTGCTGGCAGCGGCCCCGCGTCTGCAAGCGCCGGTCATGGTCAGCACCGAGGCGCTGTCGCGTGGCGTGCTGTTGGTAGGCGTCGATCCGGCCCAGGAACGCCGGGTGACCTCATTGCACGAGAAGGTATCGACCGGGCGATGGCTTGACGACAAGGGTGGCGGCATCGTGGTCGGAAGCAGCCTCGCCAAAGCCTTGAATGTATCGGTCGGCTCCGAAATCGCGGTGCTGACGCAGGGGCTGCAGGGATCGATCGGCGCCAACCGTTTCACCGTTGCCGGCGTCTACGACACCGGCAACGAGATGATCGACGGTCTGCAGGCCTTCATCTCGCTCGGCGATGCGCGCGCGCTGCTGTCGGCCGGCGATGAGTTGAGCACGATGGTGGTGAAGCTGGACCACTACGATCGCAGCGACCCGGCCGTGCGCGAACTGGCTCGGTGGCTTGGCCCCAAGCTGGAGGTCAAGGGCTGGCGCGACCTGCTTCCCGACGTGGCGCAGAAAGTCGCCTTCCACGAATGGGTGGCCACGATCGTGATGTTCGTGCTGTTCGGGATCGTGATGGTCGGCGTGACCAATTCGGTCCTGATGGCGGCGCTGGAACGGATGCGCGAGTTCGGCACCGCCATGGCGCTGGGCACGCGCCCCGCGTATCTCTTCTTGCTCATCGTTCTCGAAGCCGCGCTTCTCGGCGTGTTGGGCTTCGTCATCGGCATCGCCATCGGTGGTGGTCTGGTGGCGCATTTGTCATCCCAGGGCATCGACCTGGCGAGCCATTCCAACGCCCTGCAACAGATGCCGGGCCTGTCGACGACGCTGCATCCTCATTTGTCGGCGTACCGTGCCTTGATGATCGGCGCCGGCGTGGCGCTCGTGACTGTCGGCGCTGCCGTGTACCCGGCCTGGAAGATCGCGCGGCTGAGTCCACTGGCAGCCATGCGGGGCCTGGCCGGCGCGTCCGGGCGCAGTCGAGCGGGGCGTGAGCGAGCCGCGGGTGCGTTGCTGCCGATGCTGGCGTTGCGCAACATCGGCCGCCACCCGGTGCGCAGCGCGTTGACCGGCTTCGGCATCGCATTCGCGCTGGCCGCCTTCGTCTTCCTGGGGGGCTTCGTCACCGGTTACTACCGGCAGATCGTCGAAAACTCCACCGGCTTCATCACCGGAGACGGCCAGGTCCAGCATCGCGACTACAAAGCCCGCCTGGACGCCAGCCTTTCGCTGGACGACGGGCCGGCACTGCTCGCCCGCATTCGTGACCTCGCCTCGGTGCGCGCCGCGTCGCCGCGCGTGCAGTCGCCCGGGCTGGTTGCCTCGCCGAAAGGGTCCGAGCCGGTTCAGTTGATTGGCGTGGCGCCGGATACCGAGCGCGACGTGACGTTCCTCTACAAGTCGATCCACGCGGGCCGCTACCTGGATTCGGCCCGCGACGGCGAGGTGGTCCTCGGCCGCAAGCTCGCGGATCGCCTTCGCGTCGCCGTCGGCGACAAGGTCGTCGTGATGGCGCAGGACGTGAAGGGCGAACTCTCGTCCGAAGCCTTTGTCGTCGTCGGGCTGTTCGACACCGGCAGCCACAGCTTCGACGAGACGATGGCACAGGTCTCGCTGCCGGCCCTGCAACGGGTGCTGGGGCTGGCCGACCGCTATTCGAGCATCACGTTCCGCGCCCGCGACACGGATGAGCCCGAAGCCGCGCTGCAGGCCGTCAGGGCGCTGGTCGAGCAGCCCAATGCGACGGTCTACAGCTGGCGGGACCTGCTGCCCGAGGTCGTGCAGATGAACGGCATGTTCAAGGGCAGCTTGTTGCTCGTGATGCTCATCGTGTTTTCGACGATCTCCATCGTGATCGCCAACACGGTGCTGATGTCGGTGCTGGAACGCACGCGCGAATTCGGCACCCTGCTGGCGCTGGGCACGCCAGGGCCGTTCATCGTGCGATTGGTGCTGCTTGAGGCGCTGATGCTCGGCGGCATCGGCGCGCTGATCGGCACCGGCTTCGGCTCGCTGATGGTGTGGGTGCATTCCATCACCGGGATGAGCATGAAGGCGCACTCGATGACGGCCATCCCTGGGACCACCGACGTGGTCTACCCGCAACTCAGCTTTGCCGTGACGGTGCCGCCAGGCGTGCTGATACCGGTGCTGATGCTGTTGGTGGCGGCCTATCCCGCATGGCGCGCATCGCGGCTGGAGCCGGTGCAGGCGATGAGGGCGGTGTGACGATGGCACGATCGGGCTCTGTGCTCAGGCCGCGCTGCGCGCGGCTTTTCGCTTGCTTCCTGCTGGCCGGTGCATGGGCGCCTGCGGCCGCGTTCGACGGTTGGCGCTTCGCGGGCTACAACAAGTCCATGCTCGTGCGTTCGCGCACCGTGATGCCGCCGGCGGACGATTTCACGCTGCTGCTCAACCGAACCCGGCTGAAGCTGAGCTACGTGGTGCCGGAAAGCCTGGAGCTGCACGTCGAGAACGACACCGAGCTGCGCGCTGGCGATTACCTCGGCACGGCCCAAGCACAAGCGGAAGCGGCCCACCCCACGCGCAGCTACTGGGATCTTCAATCGACGTGGCTCGATGGTGACCGGCGACGCATCACCAACGACTTCTTCCGCGCATATGCCAAGGCCTCGATCGGCCCTGTGGACGTGAAGGCCGGTCGCCAGCGAATCGCCATTGGCACCGGCCGGCTGTGGAGCACGCTGGACATGCTCAATCCGCTCAACCCGCTGCAGATCGAACGCGACGAGTATGTCGGCGTCGACGCGGCGCTGGCCGAGCTGCGCATGGCCTCGCTGTCGAAGCTGAGCCTGGCCTATGCGCCGCTGCCCGGCAGCGCCGATCCGCGCTGGGTCGGCGCGTGGCGAACGCATGTTGGAGAAGCGGACGTCAACCTCACGGCGGCGCGGTACTGGGGCGACCACCTGGCCGGCCTGGACCTCGCCACGCAGGTCGGCGGCATCGGCGTGCGAGCTGAGTTCACGGGAACATGGCCACGGCACGGAACGCGCTACGTGTCGACCACCATCGGCGGAGAGTACGCGTTCGAGAACACGCTGACGGTGTCTGTCGAGGCGTACTACAGCAGCCAACCTCTTCGAGAGCGGCGTGGGCAGTTTCTCACCGAGCCATCGCGCGCGCAGGCACAGCCTGCCGGAACCCGGTACGTCGGATTCACCGGCAGCTACGAGTTCACGCCCTTGTTGAAGACGACGGCGATGTGGCTGGCCAACTTGAACGACCACAGCCGATTTGCCTCGGTGTCGCTGGCTTGGTCGGCATCGGACAACCTGTTGCTGCAAGGCGGCGTCCAGCGCTTCTTCGGCGACGACGACAGCGAATACGGCCGCGGCCAGCCGCTGGCTTACCTCCAACTTCAATGGTTCTTCTAGGAGTATTTCGATGAAGCAGCTACTCGCCGAGCTGCACAAGCGCGGCATCCGTCTCCAGCGTGATGGCAACGACTTGCGCATTGCCGCCAAGGCCGGCGCCTTGGACGATTCGCTGCGTCAGCAGCTGCGTCAGCACAAGAGCGAACTGCTCGAGCTACTGCGCGCCGGCGCACTCGGCGCCACCGATGCTGACGTGTCGTTGGTGCACGACGCCGCCGGCCGTTGCGAACCCTTTGCACTGACCGACCTCCAGCACGCCTACTGGCTTGGACGCGACGCCGCACTCGACATGGGCAGCGTGGCGACGCACCTCTACGTCGAGCTGGCCTGCGACGGTCTGGACCTGGCGCGTGCCAACGATGCGCTGGTTCGGCTGATCGATCGCCACGACATGCTGCGCGCGGTGGTTCGCCCCGACGGCCAACAGGTGGTGCTGTCGACCGTGCCGCGCTACGACATCAAGACGCTCGACTGCCGCAGCGCCGGTGCGGCGACCGCCGAAGCCGCGGCGCTCGCCACGCGCGCCACGCTGTCGCATCAGGTATTGAAGGCCGACCGCTGGCCCTTGTTCGATGTGCGCGCGACCCAATTCCCTGGCGGTCAGACGCGGCTGCATGTCAGCCTGGACCTGCTGATCCTCGACGCGTGGAGCATTTTCCTGTTCTTCCGCGAGTGGCACGCGCTCTACGAGAACCCGCAGGCCGGCCGCGAGCCGGCGATCACCTACCGCGACTACCTGCAGGCCGAGCGAGCCAGTCGGAGCCAGCCGCGCTACCAGGCGGCCCGGGCCTATTGGGAAAAGCGTGTCCCACTCTTGCCGGCTGCGCCGGATCTGCCGGTGCGCGCCGACACGGCGGCACGCCACGCCCCGCGCTTTCAGCGACGTGAAGCACGCCTGGAAAAGGCTCGCTGGGACGGCCTGAAGGCCATCGCTCGCGAACGCGGCCTGACACCCTCTGCGCTGCTGCTGGCTGCCTATTCGGAAGTGCTGGCCCGATGGAGCGCGACGCCGCACTTCACGCTCAACGTGACGACGGGCGCTCGCCAACCGTGGCACGCCGATGTTCATCAGTTGCTGGGCGACTTCACGTCGCTGGTGCTGCATGAGGTGAACCGACAGCCGGGGATGTCGTTCGCCGATTTCGCGCTGCGCCAGCAGGACCGCCTGCTGCAGGACCTGGAGAACGGCCACTACAGCGGAGTCGCCGTGCGCCGTGAATGGGCACGCGCGCGCGGCGCCGGTCTTCATGCCGCGATGCCGGTCGTCTTCAGCAGCGGCCTGGTCTGGAGCGGCGAAGAAGAGGTCGGCAACCTGGAGCAGTTCGGCCGCAAGGTCTACAGCATCAGCCAGACCTCGCAGGTGTGGCTGGACCACCATGTGATGGAGCTCGGCGGCGATCTGGTGCTGATCTGGGATGCTGCCGAAGCCGTTTTCGAGCCCGGCGTTCTCGATGGCATGTTCTCGGCCTACACCACGCTGGTGAATCGCATGGCCGACGATCCCGCCGTGTGGCAGGAAGCTAGCGTGACGGCGCTGCCGCCGGACATGGACCATCGGCGCCGCCTGGCGAACGACACGGTCGCGCCGCCCAGCCACGAAGCCTTGCATGCCGGGTTCGTCAGGCAGGCTCAGCTGCAACCTGGTTCGCTCGCCGTCGTGTCGTCCACGCGCCAGATGAACTACGGCCAAGTGCTTGCCGAAGCCGTGGCCGTGGCCGACTGGTTGCTGGCCGAGGGGCTGACACCCGAGTCGCCGGTGGCAGTGGTGACACGCAAGGGATGGGAGCAACCCGTCGGGGTGCTGGGCACGCTGCTGGCCGGCGGCGCCTACGTGCCGATCGATGCTGACTTGCCGATGCGTCGGCAGGAGGAGCTGATTCGGCTGTGCGGCGCTCACCATGTGCTGACCCAGCGCGGCGTGCTGCGCGACGAGCTGCTGCAAGGCCCATGGCGCACCCACGAAATCGTCGAGGGCCGGCATGGGGAACTCGGTGATGCGCACGCCGCCTCGTTGCAGGGCGCATCGCAACGCCTGGCCTACGTCATCTTCACGTCGGGCACCACCGGCGTGCCGAAGGGCGTGATGATCGACCACGCCGGTGCCGTCAACACCATCGAGGCGATCAACCGCTCGTACCAGATCGGCTCGTCGGACCGGGTGCTCGGCGTTTCTTCGTTGAGCTTCGACCTGTCGGTGTACGACATCTTCGGCGTCCTGGCTGCCGGCGGCGCGCTGGTGTTGCCCGATCCCCGCGTTGGCCATGATCCGTCGCATTGGCATGCGCTGATGCAGACCCACAAGATCACGCTGTGGAACTCGGCGCCGCAGCTGATGCGCATGCTGGCGGACCTGCTGGAGCACTCGTCGCCGAGCCTGCAGGCGCTGCGCACCGTGCTGCTCAGTGGCGACTTCATTCCGCTCGATCTGGCGCAGCGGCTGCGCCGCCAAGGCTGCAGCGGCCACATCGTGAGCCTGGGCGGCGCCACCGAAGCATCGATCTGGTCGATCTTCCACCCGATCGAAGAGGTCCAATCGCACTGGCAGAGCATCCCCTACGGCCGTGCGCTGCCCAACCAGACCATGTGGGTGCTGGACAGCGCGCTGCAGGTCACGCCAGACCATGTTCGCGGCCGCATCTACATCGGCGGCATGGGCCTGGCGCTAGGCTACCTCGGGGACGCAGCGAAGACCGCCGAGCGCTTCATCGTGCATCCGACGACCGGCCAACGCCTGTACGACACCGGCGACCTCGGCCGCTACGACGCCGAGGGCAACATCATCATCCTGGGCCGGGACGACGGCCAGGTCAAGATCCGCGGTCACCGGGTCGAATTGAGCGAGATCGAAAGCGTGCTGCGTCACCATGAAGCAGTCGACCAGGCCGTGGTGCTCGCTCGCGACAACGCCGCCGGCACGCGGCAGCTGGCGGCCTATGTGGTGCCGAAGCACGAGGCCACCGCGACGCTGGACCCCGATGCACTGCGCGCCTTCGTCGCCGAGCGCCTGCCCGACTACATGGTGCCCCGCGTGGTCATGCCGCTGGCCGAGCTGCCACTGTCCGCCAATGGCAAGGTCAATGCGGCGGCGCTGCCGGATGTCGACGTCGACCAGGGAGGCTCCACTGCGAAGCTCGCCCCACGCACGCCGCGCGAGCAGGCCGTGCTGGACATCTGGCGGCAAGTGATCCCCGGGTTCGATATCGGCATCGAAGACAACTTCTTCGAACTGGGCGGAGATTCCGTCTTGGCGACGCAACTGCTTCGCGAGCTGAACACCACGCTGGGCGTCCAGCTCGAGATGCATGAGCTGTTCGAAAACCTCACCGTGGCGGCTCTCGCGCAGCTGCTGGATCAGCGCGATGCCGCGGCCTCGGCACACGACCAGCCGGTGCGCACCGGCTTGCTCGCCGAGGCCGAGCAGCTGCTGCGCGACGTCGCGGAGCTGACGTCAGCCGGCCTGCCGCATGGGGTGACTGCCCAGCCGACGCGGCCGCTGCGCACGGTCATGCTGACTGGCGCCACGGGTTGGGTCGGCGCCCACCTGCTCGCGCATGTGCTCCGTTCCAGTCACCTCGATGTGGTGTGCCTCGTTCGGGGCGCGGATGAGGCGGATGCACGGCGCCGTCTGGCAACCCGCCTGGCAGAAGTCGGCGAAGGCCTGCTCGAACAGGCCCAGGCCCGCGTGACTGTCCTGCGCGCAGACTTGCGGGAAGCGCGCTTCGGCCTGTCCGAGGATGCTTGGCAGACGCTTCGGGATCGGGTGGACGGCGTGTTCCACCTCGCCGCCACGGTCGGCGTGCTGCAGGCGTACGAGGCGCATCGCCAAGTCAACGTCTTGCCGCTCACCCAGTTGGTCGAGCTGGGCAAGCCGGTGTTCACCTTGTCGCCGATGACCGTCTGTCGCCGGCTGCGCGATGGGCAGGTCGAACTGCTGACCGGCGAGTCGCTGCACACAGACGCCAACGGCCTGCTGACCGGCTATGCCCAGTCGAAGTGGGTGGCCGAGCAGGTGCTGTGGCAAGCCGGAGCGGAAGGTCTGCCGGTGCGGATCTATCGCACCAGCCACGCGCTGCCGCCTTCTGCGGGCACGACCCACCTGCCGCACGACGCGACGATGACCGTGCTGGCGCTGGCCAGCGAGATCGACGTGGTGCCGCAATGGCCGCAGGCGCGCGTGCACGGTGTGCCGGTCGACCGCCTGTGCGAAATGCTCGTGCAGGACGCACTGGCCCGCGCCGGACGATCAGCCATCGTTCACCTCGAACACCTGACGCCCTCGCCGCTGGTCGAGGTGCTGCGCCACCTGGTGCGTCAACGGGTGGGACAAGACCATGTCGACGCCGTCCCACTGGCGGCCTGGCGCGAGCGCTGCCTGGAGGCGGCCGGTCGATTGCCGGCGGCCCAAGAATCGCTGGCCCGCGGCCTGTTCGAAGCGCACGGCGAGCGCGTGCCGGTCGAACACATCTTCGGCGCGGACGAGATCCAGATCCGGCACATGCTGGAGACCGGCCAGGCTGAGCGGCTGGCCAACCTGACGCCGGCAAGCTACTGGATGCGCCTGCTCGGACGCGCCCGTGTCGGCGAAGAGGTGACGACATGACACCGGAGGCACCGGGCCGGGCCTCTCATTGGGACGCCTTGATCATCGGCGGCGGATCGGCCGGTTGCGTGGTGGCCAGACGCCTGTGCGACAACCCGTCGCGCCGCGTCCTCCTGCTCGAAGCCGGCCCGCGCCTGCCGGCCGATCAGGCGCGCGCCGCTGTCCGCAACGGGAACCAGCCTGCGGTCATGCCGGGGCTGAACTGGAAGTACCGCACGGCGATCAAGGGCGAGGCGCGGCCCGGCGCGAGCGGGGGCAGCGTCTTCGATTACGAAGCCGGCCGCCTCCTCGGCGGCTCCTCGGCCGTCAATGCAACGCAGGCGCTGCGCGGTACACCCCAGGACCATGCCGAGTGGGCTGAAGCCTGCGGCGAGGCGTGGGGCTGGGATGCCGTGTTGCCGGTCTTCCGCGCGCTCGAGGACGATCCGTTGGGGCCGAGCGAGCTCCACGGTCGCGGCGGCCCGATGCCGATCCGCCGCGAGGCCATCGACGTGCTGGCGCCATTGCACGGCTCGCTGGTGCAGGCCTGCCTGGACGCCGGCTTTGCGCCAACTGACGACCACAACGATCCGTCGGGAACCGGCGTCGGTGTCATACCGCGCAACGTCGTCGATGGCGTGCGCGTCTCGGCAGCGGATGCCTATCTCGCCCCGGTCGCATCGGGCAGCAATCTGGACATCCACTGCGGTGTTCACGTGCATCGTCTTCTGTGGGACCGCACCGGCCGATGCACGGGTGTGCTGGCCGACGTCGATGGCGAGCTGCGCACCTATCACGCCGACAAGGTGATCCTGTGTGCCGGCGTGATGAGCACACCGGCGATCCTGATGCGATCGGGCGTGGGCGAGCCGACTGCGCTGCGCGACCTGCGGATCCCCGTCGAGGTGCCCCTGCATGGCGTCGGAGGCCATCTGATGGAGCATCCGGTGATCGGCATCTGGGGCGCGCCGCGCCCGGGCACCTGCGTTCGTGGCGAGCCATTGCGCCAGAGCCTGCTGCGATTCACGTCGGGCCTGTCCGGCCATGCCAACGACATGCACCTGTGCATGATGTCCGGCATCGATGCGCGGGCGATGTTCCCGCACTTGGCGTCAGCAGATGAGGCGGCGGTTGTCGCCGGGCTGACGGTGTGTTTCAACAAGCCGCTGTCGAGTGGCCAGGTTCGTCTGGCGAGCGCCGACCCGCGTACGCCCCCCATCGTGTCGAACAACCTGCTCGGCCACGCCGAAGACGCCGCGCCATTGCGCGATGCGGTGAAGCTCGGCTGGGATCTCTTGCAGCGCCCATTGCTGCGCGACAAGTTCTCTCGCCTGCTGGCCTGGACGGACGCAATGGTGCGGTCTCCGGCGGCGCTCGAGCAAGCTGTTCGCAGCTTCGTGCGACCGAGCGCGCACGGCTGCGGCACGGCCCGCATGGGCCGCTCGGCGGATGCAGGCGCCGTCGTTGATCCGACTGGACGGCTGCATGGGGCCCAGAACGTCTGGGTGGCGGATGCTTCCGTGTTCCCGAGCATTCCGAGCGCGCCGCCGCACCTGACGTGCCTCATGACTGCGGAGAAGATCGCCCATGGCCTCGCTTGAAGCCGCGCCGGTGTTGAACGTGAACGCCAAGCGCACATCGTGCATCCGGGCATGGCGCCGGCTCGACCGGCCGCGCGTTCGGATCGTCTGCTTCCCGTGGTGCGGCGCGGGAGCCAGCGTCTACCGGCGCATGGTCGACGGATTTCCCGTTGGCGCCGAAGCGCTGGCCATCCAATGGCCGGCGCGCGAAGACCGGTTCAGCGAGACGCCGCTGCGGCGCATGGATCTGCTGGTGGACCATGTGTTGCGCGAACTGGTGCCGATGAGCGACGTGCCCCTCGTGCTGTTTGGCCACAGCATGGGCGCCGTCGTGGCGCATGCCGTCGCGCGCTCGATGTCGCAACGCTTCGGCCGTGAGCCGGCGCTGCTCGTCGTCTCGGGTCATGGTGCGCCGCATCGCATGCAACTGGACCGGACCCTCTGGCACAACGCCAACGACGAAGACCTGCTGCGCAACCTCGGTGCGCTGGGCGGGACACCGGGCGCATTGCTTGCGGACCCGACGATGATGCGGATGCTGCTGCCGGCTGTACGCGCGGACTATGAAGTGCTGGAGACCTACCAGTGCAAGGAGCAGCCCGTGCTGAGTTGTCCGCTCGTGGCGTGTGCCGGAAACCAGGACGATGCCGTGACTGCCAGCGGCCTGCAGGCCTGGTCCGCATTGACCTGCGGCCCCAGCCGGACGCACTGGTTCGCGGGGGGGCACTTCTACCTTCGTGACGATGCCCAGCCACTGATGCACCACCTGGCCCATTGGATCAACGAACTCGCAGCCCCCGGGCTCCTGGCGACGCGATGACCTCTCTTGGCGACACCGGCCCCTGGGCATCATGGCCAGAGGTCTTCGACGACATCATTGTCGGCGCGGGCTCCAGCGGCGCAGTCCTCGCCGCAAGGCTTTCCGAAGAGCCCGATCGCCGCGTATTGCTGTTGGAAGCCGGGCCCGACTTTCCGACACCGGAAGCGATGCCCGCGCAGGTCCTCGACGCCCGGGCGGCCGTGCTGCGCGGCGTCAACTGGCCGCTGAACGCCTACGTGCGCAGCAGCGGGCTTGGCCAAGGTGTACGGGACATGGTGCGCTCGGCCGGCGTGCTCGCCGCCTCGCCACGCGCCGCGTGGGCCGCGGCCAAGGCCGTGGTCCAAACTGACCAGGCCGCCGGTACGTCGCTGCAGACATTCCCTTACGCGATCGGCAAGCTGGTCGGAGGATCGTCCTCGGTCAACGGCGCGGTCGCGCTACGCCCACCCGCAGCTGACTGGGAGCGCTGGTCCGCGCAGGCAGGCGACGAATGGTGCTGGGAGCAGGTGCTGCCGTGGTTCCGCGCACTCGAACATGACCACGACTTCGGTGGCCCTCTGCATGGCAATGCGGGTGCGGTTCCGATCCGCCGCGCGCCGATGGCGGAATTGAGCCCCGCGCAGGCCGCATTCCGCAGCGCCTGCCTTCAACACGGCTGGCCCCTGATCGACGACCTGAACGCTGGCGCCGAACCCGGTGTCGGTGCCCTGCCATGCAATGTCGTGGACGGGCGCCGCATGTCCAGTGCCCTGACGCATCTGCAAGCGGCCCGCACGCGCAGCAACCTGCACATCGCCGGTGGCACGCTGGTCGAGCGATTGCTCTTTGACGGCCGCACGGTCGTGGGCGTCGAGGTGTCGGGCCCAGGCGGGCGGCGCACCGTGACGAGCAAGCGGGTGATCGTTTGCGCAGGTGCGATCAACACGCCGGCGTTGCTGATGCGCTCTGGCATCGGGGACCGCGCGTTGGTGTCCGACCTTGGCATCAAGCCGGTGGCTCACCTGCCCGGCGTCGGCGCCCACCTGGTCGACCACCCCGCCGTGATGATGTGGATGGTCCCGCGCGACGCCTCCACGGCAGGCCGCGCGGCGCATGCCCAGCACCAGGTCATGGCGCGTGCGGCCAGCACGCCCGGCGGCGCGCCGGACTTGAACCTGTCCTTCCTCGGCGACTTTCCTACATCCAACATTCCCATGCTGGCCAGCATGCTCGGCTCGCCGACAGCCAATGCACTGTCGGTGATGCTGTCACGCCCCCGTTCGCACGGCCGAGTGCTGCTGCGTGATCCATCGGCCTCGTTCGACCCCGTTGTCGAACTCAACCTGGGCGCCGATGCGCACGACATCGACCGGTTGATGGCCGGCGTCCGCTTGGGGTGGCAACTGATCCAGCGTGAACCGTTGCAGGCCATCACCCGCTCTGTCTTCATGTGGCAGGAAAATCTGCTGCGCAGCGACACCCTGTTGCGCAATGCCGTGCACCGAATGCTCAGTGGAACCTGGCATGCCGTTGGCACGGCCCGCATGGGCGCGGCTGGCGATCCGATGGCCGTGGTGGACGGCCACTTCCGAGTCCACCAGCTCGAGGGCCTGCACATCGTCGACGCGTCCGTGATGCCCGCCATCCCCAGCACCCCCACCAACCTCACCTGCATGATGCTGGCCGAGCGGGCTGCGGCCTGGCTGCGAGAGGCGGCGCAGCCGACATGACGCCCGTGGCCTATGCGCCGGGCACCGATGCGGCGCTGCACGCCATCGCGGACGCGGTTGCCGCATGGCTGCCCGCAGGTTTTGCACTGGCCGCCGCCCATGCGTCAACGGAGTGGGCGATCCCGCTGGCCGATTCTCTGCTGGTGGCCAACGCGGTTGCGTCGCGTCAGCGAGACTTCATTGGCGGCCGCTGGTGCGCTCATCGTGCGCTGGCCATGGTCGGCAGCCCGGTCGACGCTTTGCCGGCCGGCGTGCGTGGCGCGCCGGCATGGCCAGCGGGGACATTGGGCAGCATCACCCACGACGCCGGCTGGTGCATCGCCGTTGCTGGCCACCACCACGAGATGACCGGCCTCGGCATCGACCTGTGCGCGGCAGATCGAGCGCCAGCGCTCCAGCCGCTCGGCGACTTGGTTCTCCATCCGGCCGAACGGGCCCAAGGGCTGGCATCACGTTTGCCATCGGCCTTCTGCATCAAGGAGGCCGTCGTCAAAGCAGTGTCGGCTGGTGTTGACCGCTACCTCGATCTGCAGGACATCGTCATCGAGTGGTCCGCTGATTCTTTCGAAGCCAAGGTGATGGGTCATGGGACAAGAATCCACGGCCGTCATGCCATGACATCAGCGGGGGTGTTCGCACTGGCCATCTGCCCCAGCACGGCTTGATCAAGCTCTGGCAGCCCGGCGAGGTTGCGACGAAGGGAGAACAAGCTGATGGAACCTGTTCTGTCGAAGGAAGTTCGAGCTGATGGATGGCGCTCCCTCGTGGCCATCGTGGCCACGGCGGGGCTTGCGGCAGTTCACGGGTACGCCAGCTTTGAGGCGGGCCTGATGTGGACCTTGGCTGCGGGCGTGATCCTGCCGCTGCTGTGCCACGTGGCGTTCTTGCGAACACTCCAGCGTGGCCTGTTGCTGATCTACGGCGTTGCGTGCAGTGGGGTGATCGTTGCCTTGGGCTTCATCGAAGGCGGCTGGCATGGTTTCTTCAAGATATACCTCGGCAACTTCCTCGCAATGCGTCATGCCCAGTATTTCTCGTGGCGCGCCGTCGACTCGTTCCCACGCGAGGCAGCCGGCATCCTGGCGTTCGTGTGCAGCCTCTACGCGCTGTTCTTCCTGCTGCGTTATCTGCGTGGCGTGGCCAGCTTCAGCCCGCAGGACTCGCCGGGTTGGCGCATGCCGATGCCGCTGCCGGCGATGGCGGTGGCCACCATGTCAGTGCTGCTCGTCGTCCAGCTCGCCGCGGCGAGCTGGACGGAACGACGGCAGCCGCCGGCCGAGCGCGAGACCATCAGAATTGGCGTGATCGTGCCTCGCTCCGGCCCCGTCGCCGCGCTCGGCACCGCCTTCGTCGAGGCCGTCGAGATGGCGCGCACCGATACCCACGGTACAAAGCACCGCTACGAGATCGTCGTGGCCGACGCGGGAAGCAACCCCATCCAGGCGCAGGCGGCGATCAAGAAACTCCTCGGGCAGGAGCGAGTCGACGCCGTGGTCGGTGGAATCTCCCAGTTAGGGCAGATGGTTCAACCGTATGCCAACCTGGCCCACGTGCCCCACATCTGCGTTTGCACGGTGCCGTCGATCGGCGACAACCGCTACAACTTCACCAACATCCCGCTGGCGGAAGATGAAGCAGTGCGATGGGCAAGCGAGGCCTTGCGCCGAGGCATTCGCTCGGTAGCGCTGTTGACGCAAGCCTATCCGAGCATCGACGGGCATCTGGACGCCTTGAAAGCTCAGCTGCCGAAGGACGGCATCAACATCGTTCACCAGCACCGCTTTTCGGCATCCACGACGGACTTCTCGGCCATCGTGGCCAATGCCCAGGCCGCCCGGCCTGACGTCTATTTCGTCGAAGCCCCTGAGCCTGCGTTGAGCCAGCTGGCGCAGAGCCTGCGAAGCGCTGGTGTGACCAACATCGCTTCAGTCGTGGCGCCGTCGGTCAGTGAACGGCCTGAACTCCTTGAAGGGACCTGGTACACCGACAGCAACCTCGTGAACCCGCAGCTGAAGGAACGCTTTGTCCGCAAGAACCCGGGCAAGCCGTTCCCGACGCACATGGTGCCGTATGCCTACGACTCATTCCGGCTGCTGGTGAGCGGCTTCGAAAACGACGGCGACGCCACCGGCTACCTTCGTCGGCTCACCGCCTATGAAGGGCAGGCGGGGCCGGTCACCAAACAGCCGGGCACCGGCAACTTCCGGTCCAAACCCGCGGTCTGGACCATCCACAACGCCCAACCCATGCTGCTGGCGCAATCATGAACAGACGATCCGTCAAATGGCTCGTTCAAGCGCTCGTGATCGCGGCCCTGCTCTTCGGCGCTCACCTGATCATCGCCAGACATGAGCTGGCGATGTCCGGTGCACCCATGCCGGGTGGCCACTCCATGGGGCACTGACGAATCAGGCCGTCAGCAGCCCGAGCTGGATCGATTTCGCGACGGCCTGTTGCCGACTCGCCGTGCCCAGCTTTGTCGAGGCATTGCGCAGATGGAAGATCGCCGTGTGCTCACTGATACCGAGCAGGCGGCCGATCTCCCAAGCGGTCTTGCCCTTGGAAGCCCAGGTCAGGCACTCCACCTCGCGCGGGCTGAGATCGCTTGGCGCGGCACTTCGCTGCGCTTCGAGCACATGCTTGCGGCAGGCTTCGTGCAGATGCTTGGAGAAGAGCAACGCATGGGTCGTCGCAGTCTCCAAGCCATCCTGCGTCACCGGTTGGGTGGTGCACAGCGTCAGTGTGGCGATCACACCGGCCAGGTCATGAATCGGCAGACACAGGCCGCCAGTGATGCCCGCACCACGCGCCGCCTCGTGCAATTGGTCGATCGGCCCCCCGGCGTCGACCGATGCCGTAGGCATCTGCGCAGTCAGCCAGGCCATGGGCACCATGTGCTGCTTCGAGCGGGCGGTGATCGGGTCGGAGCCAGACGACTCGCCGGCGTAGGCACTCCACAAGGCCGGCGGAAAGCTGTGCAGTGACCAGTCCAGCAACAGGGTCGGCCCCTGGATGACCTTGGCCGAGTAGGCCCACAGGTCAAACCCGAGCGATTGAACGATCGCTTCGGTGGCGGCGGTGAGTTCGGATTCGGATTGGCAACGTGCGAGGACTGCGAATTTCATAGATGCTCCCTGGACAGGTCCTCGGCATGCGGCAGCCTGCCGTATCCGGGCCCATCTCTGTACCGTAGCGACTGCGCGCTACTAACGCATCCCCCACCCTGTTGCCCCCGCATCCCTAGTTCGCGCGGCGTCGAAACTTGAATGCTGATCGACTGTGGGCGCGGGCATCTTAATTGCCCCAAGCCGCGTTTTCCAACGGGACAAGCATGGGTCTATCCGTCCTGGCGACTGATAACGATTCCATGTCGCCCATTGAGGGGACCGACTCATCTGATGTCGTGGTTGCCGTGCACTTGCGGACCCGTGGGGCGTCGGTCGGCAGCCGTACGGCGATATCCATCCGCTTCGGCGAACCCCCACGAATGGAGCGGGTCGCGGCCTCTTGAACTCTTGAACGAAGAGGCAGACAGCAACTTCTTCGCACGCTCGACAGCATCGCCAGTCCCGGCGGTATGCGAGGCGCAGCTTCGACCGCGCACGGCAATGCCGGATGAATTGGCGGGCGAGATGTCCGCGATGGCACCGCGAGCGGCCCCCGCACCGAACTCGCGCCGGCGGTGCTCATTCACTCATCCGCCTGCACTTCGCGTCAAGACAACGACCGAGCCATTCCTGCCTCCTGTCGCGTCAAAACGTGGCGCCAAAAAAAATGGGCACCCTTGGGTGCCCATGTCTTTGAACTCAAAGAAAGATTCGTGGCGGAGTGGACGGGGCTCGAACCCGCGACCCCCGGCGTGACAGGCCGGTATTCTAACCAACTGAACTACCACTCCGCAGTGGTGCTGAAGTTTGAGTCTTGCGACTCCGGGTATCAACCACCCGTGCCATTTACCTCGGCGTGAACCGAAGTATTTGGCGTCCCCTAGGGGATTCGAACCCCTGTTACAACCGTGAAAGGGTCGTGTCCTAGGCCTCTAGACGAAGGGGACTGTGTCCTTTCCATTCACTCGACGACGCCACCGTTCTTGGTGGAGGTAAGCGGGATCGAACCGCTGACCTCTTGCATGCCATGCAAGCGCTCTCCCAGCTGAGCTATACCCCCGTTTTGGCTTCAGCGTCGATCTGTTGCTTTCGCTTCGGATCTTGCTTCAACTTCTGCGGTAGCGCCGTTGAGCGAAGACCAAGAGTATATACCGGTTTTTAAACAGTGCGCAAGCGGTTGAGCACATCGTTGCGATCAAACAGCGACAACACCGCGTCGATAGACGGCGTTTGTGCACGGCCGCAGACGAGCACGCGCAGCGGAACCGCCAGTTGCGGCATCTTCAGTTTGTATTCGCCGATGGTGTCTTTGATGGCCTGCTGAATCGCGGCTTTGTCCCAAGCCACATCGGTAAGACGATCGCGCAACGCGACGAGCGCGGGTTTCACCGCATCGGTCACATGCGTGGCCACGTCTTCCGCACTGGGCGCGGCGGCCACAAAGTACATCGACAACCAGTCCGCCAGTTCCACCGTGGTGGCGCAACGATCCTTGAACAGCGCACACATCGGCGCAAGCGCAGCTTCGTCCTTCGCGTCGATGCCACGGCTGCGCAGCTGCGCGGTCACCATCGTGGCCAGGCGCGCATCGTCGGCTTGCTTGATGTACTGCGCATTGACCCACGAGAGCTTGGCCGCATCCCACTGTGCCGGGCTCTTGTTCAGGTGCGAACCATCGAACCAGCTGATCAGCTGCTCGCGCGAGAACAGCTCGGCATCGCCGTGGCTCCAGCCCAGGCGCGCGAGGTAGTTCAGCATCGCCTCGGGCAGGTAGCCGCCCTCCTCGTAGTTCGATACCGCCACCGCGCCGCGCCGCTTCGACAGCTTCAGGCCATCGTCACCGAGGATCACCGGCAAGTGGCCGAACTGCGGCAGCGCCGCGCCGAGCGCCATGTAGATGTTGATCTGCCACGGCGTGTTGTTGATGTGCTCGTCGCCGCGGAAGACATGGGTGATGTTCATGTCCCAGTCGTCGACCACCACCGCGAAGTTGTAGGTCGGCACCCCGTCGGCGCGTTGGATGATCAGGTCGTCGAACTCCTTGTTCGCGATGACGATCTCGCCCTTGACGAGATCGTCCCAGCGCACTTCGCCGTCGCGCGGGTTCTTGAAGCGGATCACCGGCTTCACGTCTTCGGGCACCGGCGGCAGCACCTTGCCGTGCTCCGGGCGCCAACGGCGGTCGTAGCCGGTCTTTTCGTTGCGCGCCTTCTGTTGTTCGCGCATCGCGTCGAGCTCTTCGGGCGTGGTGTAGCAGCGGTAGGCGGTGCCGGCGGCCAACATGCCGTCGATGACGGCCTGGTAACGCTCCAGGCGCTGCATCTGGTAGATCGGGCCTTCGTCGTAGTCAAGGCCCAGCCAGTGCATCGACTGCAGGATCTGGTCGACGGAGTCTTGCGTCGAGCGGGCGACGTCGGTGTCTTCGATGCGCAGCACGAACTGGCCACCGTGATGGCGCGCATAGGCCCACGAATACAGCGCCGTGCGGGCCGTGCCCAGGTGCAGAAAGCCGGTGGGCGATGGGGCGATGCGGGTGCGAACAGAGGTCATGAATTCAAGTCGAGAGGGTGGCCAGGCCGCGTTGCAGATCGGCCTTCAGGTCGTCGATGTGGTCCAGGCCCACGGCCACGCGGATCAGGCCCTGGCCGATGCCGGCGGCCTGGCGCTGCGCTTCCGTCAGGCGGCCATGCGACGTGGTCGCCGGGTGGCTGATGGTGGTCTTGGTGTCACCCAGGTTGGTGGTCAGCGAACAGACGGTCGTCGCATCCATCAACGAGAACGCGCGTTCGCGCAGCGCCTGGGCACCCTCCCCCGTCACGTCGAACGACACCACCGCGGCGCCGCTGCCCGATTGCTGTGCCATCGCCAGCGCGTGCTGCGGGTGTGATTCAAGGCCCGGGTAGTACACGCGGCCGACGGCTGGCTGCTCGGCCAGCCACTGCGCCAGCAAGAGGGCGCTGTCGCTCTGCGCCTTCATGCGGATCGCCAGCGTCTCCATGCCCTTCAGCACGACCCAGGCGTTGAACGGCGACAGCGTCATGCCGGCCGAGCGCAACACCGGTACCAGCTTGCTCTGCAGCAGGTCTTCCGGCCCGCAAACCGCGCCAGCGATCACGCGGCCCTGGCCATCGAGGTACTTGGTGCC
Source organism: Ideonella sp. (assembly GCF_036277275.1). Taxonomy (GTDB): domain Bacteria; phylum Pseudomonadota; class Gammaproteobacteria; order Burkholderiales; family Burkholderiaceae_C; genus Ideonella. Next base: position 147,099 of record NZ_DASUNH010000125.1, read on the forward strand.
GGAGTGGATGATGAAATCGGCACCGAACTTGACCGGCTGCTGCAGCGCCGGCGAGCAAAAGCAGTTGTCGACCGCCAGCCAGGCCCCGGTGCGATGCGCTATGTCAGCCAGCGCGGCGATGTCGCAGATTTCGGTCAGCGGATTCGTCGGCGATTCGGCGAACAGCAGCTTGGTGTTGGGCTTCAGCGCCGCACGCCACTCGTCGACATTGGTCTGCGAGACGAACGTTGCTTCGAGCCCGAAGCGGCCCATGATGTCTTGCAGCAGCTTGATCGTCGAACCGAACACGCTTTGCGAACAGATCACGTGGTCGCCAGCCTTCAGCAGCCCCATCACCAACAGCAGGATGGCCGACATGCCGCTCGCGGTCCCGATGCAGCCGCTGGTGCCTTCGAGCGCCGCGAGCCGGCGCTCCATCATCGTCACCGTCGGGTTCGAGAAGCGGCTGTAGGTGAACGACTCTTCCTCGTCCGCGAAGCGCCGTGCCGCGGTGGCCGCATCGGGGTGGACGAAGCTGCTGGTCAGGAACAGCGCCTCGGAGTTCTCGCCCCACTGCGAAGGCGGCAGGCCCTCGCGCAGTGCCAGCGTGGCCAGCCGTGCATCGGCCGGCAGCTCGACGCGTGGCAGTCGTTTCTTGCCTTCAGCCATCAGGAGTTCCCTTCACCACTTTGCAGCGCCAGGCGGCTGCGCTCGGGGGCGTCTTCATCGTCGGGTTGCGACGCGCGCTGCGCCTTTATCGCATCGAAGTCGGCCGCTGACACATCGCCGGTGATGTAGACGCCGTCGAAGCACGAGGCCTCGAAGCCCGCCAGGCTCTTGTTCAGCGCACCGACGACTCGCTTCATCGCGTCCACGTCCTGGTAGATCAGCGCATCGGCGCCGATGAACTGGCGGATCTCTTCCATCGAACGGTTGTGCGCGATCAGCTCTTCCTTGGTCGGCATGTCGATGCCGTACACGTTCGGGAAGCGCACCGGCGGCGCCGCCGACGCCATGTAGACCTTGTTCGCGCCGGCTTCGCGCGCCATCTGCACGATCTCTTTGCTGGTCGTGCCGCGGACGATCGAATCGTCGACCAGCAGCACGTTGCGGCCCTTGAACTCGACGCCGATCGCGTTGAGCTTCTGGCGCACGCTCTTCTTTCGCACCGCCTGGCCCGGCATGATGAAAGTGCGGCCGACGTAGCGGTTCTTCACGAAGCCTTCGCGGTACGGCTTGCCGATCTTCTGCGCCAGCTGCATCGCGCTCGGGCGGCTCGATTCGGGGATCGGGATCACGACGTCGATCTGCGACGGCGGCATCGTCGAAATCACACGCTGGGCCAGCGTCTCGCCCATGTTCAGGCGGGCCTGGTAGACAGAGATGCCGTCCATCACCGAATCGGGCCGTGCGAGGTAGACGAACTCGAACATGCAGGGGTTCAGCGTCGGCGACTCGGCGCACTGCTGCGCGTGAACGCGGCCTTCCAGGTCGATGAAGATGGCCTCGCCCGGGGCGACGTCCCGCTGGAACTGATGGCCCGTGCCTTCGAGCGCCACGGATTCGCTGGCGACCATCACCTCCTGGCCTTCCGGCGTGTCCAGCGTGCCGTAGCACAGCGGGCGGATGCCGAAGGGGTCGCGGAAGGCCAGCAGGCCGTAACCCGCGATCAGTGCCACCACCGCATACGAGCCCTTGATGCGCTTGTGCACGGCGCTCACCGCCTTGAACACCAGCTCGGGCGTCAACGCGAGGTCGCGGCCGGCGCGCTCGAGCTCGTGCGCCAGCACGTTGATCAACACCTCGGTGTCGCTCTCGGTGTTGATGTGGCGGCGATCGATGTCGAACAGCTCGTCCTTCATCGCGTGGGCGTTGGTCAGGTTGCCGTTGTGGACGAGCACGATGCCGAACGGCGCATTGACGTAGAAGGGCTGGGCCTCTTCTTCGCTGTAGGCGTTGCCCGCGGTCGGGTAGCGCACCTGGCCCAGACCAACCGTGCCGGGCAGCGCGCGCATGTTGCGGGTACGGAAGACGTCTTTCACCATGCCGCGGGCCTTGTGCATGAAGCACTTGGTGCCCAGCATCGTGACGATGCCCGCGGCGTCCTGGCCGCGGTGCTGCAACAGCAGCAAGGCGTCATAGATCAGCTGGTTGACCGGCTGTTTGGAGATCACGCCGACGATGCCGCACATGGGGAAATCCGTTCGTAGCTAAAAGAGGAGAAAGACCGTGAAGGCGAGCCGCTGTTTCAGGCGTCCCGCGTTGCAGCATGCTCGCGGACGGGCCACAGCGGCTTCAGCTCATGCAGCATGGCGCCGAGCCAGGCGGCCCCGACCGAGCCCTTCCAGGCGGCCGAGTTGGAAGCCGGGGGAATCAGCGAAACGACCACGGCCACCAACAACAGGATCAACAACCCGCGGGCCAGGCCGAAGCCGGCGCCCAGAGCCCGGTCGAGCACGGTCAAGGGAGTGGCCGAGATCATCATGCGCACCAGCTTGGCCATCAAGGTCCAGCCGATGAGCACCGCGAAGAAGGTCACGGCATAAGCCAGCGCCAATCGCAGTGAGCTGCCCGCCTCGCCCACCGGCAACCAGATGGCCGTACCCGCGCCGTACCATTTGGCGATAGCGAACGCGACCACCCAGCCGACCAGCGCCAGCAGCTCGTAGACCAGCCCGCGCCACAGGCCGATCGTGACCGACAGCACCAGCACGATGGCCAGCACCCAGTCGACCCAGCTGAAGCCCGCCACCATGGCCGGTCAGAGCTTCAGCACCGCGGCCTGCAGACCGCCGGACTTGATCTTCGCGGCAGCCTTGTCAGCCTCGGCCTTGGTGGCATAGGGGCCGGTGCGCACACGGATGCGGCGGCCTGAATCCGACTCGATCACCTGGGTGTAGGTCTTCAAACCCATGCCTTCGACCTTCATCCGCGCCTCGCGCGCGCTGCCTGCTTCGGCAAAGGCGCCAACCTGCACGACGAAACGGCCCTCGTCGTCCCTGGCACTGTCGCCGTTCCTGGCAACCTCAGCAGGCTTGGGCGCTTCCGCAGGCTTGGTGGCCGGCTTCGCCTCGGGCTTGGGCTCCGGTTTCGGCGGCTCCGCAGGTTTCGCGGCCGGCTTGGTGTCGGCCTTGGCTTCCGGTTTCGGCTCGGGCGGCTTGGCCGCAACCACTGGCTTCGGCAAGCTTTCTTGAGCCGCCATTGTCGTTGGCGGCTCGACCGGTGGCTTGGCCACCGGCTGGCTGCGGGCCGGCCGCGAAGCGGGGGAAACCAATGCGGGCGCGTTCTCGCGCGATGGGATTTCGATCGGAATGTCGACGGCGATCGGCCGGGGCTGGGTTTCGAACAGCAGCGGAAAGCCGATGATGCCCACGCCCAGCAGCAACGCGGCGCCGATCAGGCGACGGCGGGCCCTGGCGCGTGCATCGCGCACGATCTCATTCGCATCGGCGGTGGACGACGCACCGGGGCGCGCGTCCTTGGAGCTGGATTTGAGTTTCGACAGCAGACCCATGCGTGGCGGCGGCGAGTGGCGACCGGGGCGGTCGGGAAGGCACCCGTCGGGCGCTTGGCGCGTCAACCAAGCCGGCCGTTGCGGGCCATCCAAGCCGGTTTCAGGCTTGGTGCGGCGCGCTCAGCCGTGGCAAGCCTTGCTTCAGCACGCCGCCCACGGTATAGAACGAGCCGAAGACGACGATTCTATCAGTGGGGTTTGCCCCAACCAGCGCTGCAGCGAGCGCGTCCGTGGGGGATGCGTGGGTACTGCACGAGGCCTTGTCACCCTGCAGCGTGCGCAGCTGCGCGGCCAGGTCGTCGGCGGTGGCGGCGCGCGGCAGCGGCAGGTCGGTCAGATGCCAGTGGTCGACCAGGGGCGCTATGCGCGCCATCACACCGGCCAGATCCTTGTCGCGCATCGCGCCGAAGACGGCCAGTGTGCGTGGGAAGAAACCCATCTGGTCCAGGTTCAGCGCGAGAGCGGACACGGCTTGCGGGTTGTGCGCCACGTCCAGCACCAGCGCAGGCTGACCAGGCACGATCTGGAACCGACCTTGCAGGTCGACGCTGGCGAGCCCCAGGCGCACGGCTTGGGCGGTGATCGGCAGGCGCTCGCGCAGCGATTCCAGCGCGGCAATCGCGCCGGACGCGTTGAGCAGCTGGTTGGCCCCGCGCAGCGCCGGGTAGGCCAGTGCGTGATAGCGCCGGCCACGGCCGCTCCAGGCCCATTGCTGGCGATCGCCCTGGTGGTTGAAATCGCGCCCGTTCAGCCACAGGTCGGCACCCACTTCCAGCCCGGTGTCCAGGATCGACTGCGGAGGCATCGGGTCGGACACGATGCCCGGCCGGCCCGTGCGCAAGATGCCGGCCTTCTCGCGCCCGATGCTCTCGCGGTCGGGGCCCAGGAACTCGGTGTGGTCGAGATCGATGCTGGTGATCACCGAGCAATCGGCGTCGATCGCGTTGACTGCGTCGTAGCGACCGCCCAGCCCCACCTCCAGGATCACCAGGTCCAGCGGCTCGCGCGCCAGGCGCTGCATGATCGCCAGCGTGCTGAATTCGAAGGTCGTCAGCGCCACCTCGCCGCGTGCCCGCTCGACCGTCTCGAAGTCTTCACAGAGCGAGTCCGCACTCACTGGCGCACCGTTGACGCGGCAGCGCTCTTCGAAATGGACCAGGTGCGGCTTGATGTACAGGCCGACGCGGTAACCGGCCGCACGCGCGATCGACTCGATCATCGAGCAAGTCGAGCCTTTGCCGTTGGTACCCGCGACGGTGATCACCGGCACCGAGAACTTCAGGCCCATCGCGTCGCGCACCTGCTGCACGCGCTCGAGCGACAGGTCCATCGTCTTCGGGTGCAGGCTTTCGCTGTGGGCGAGCCACTGGTCCAGGGTGCGGGTCATCGAGGCCTCGTCGAAATGAAAACGGCCAGGCACCGGGCCTGGCCGTTGGAAGCGAAGAGCGTCAGGCGACGGCGTCGGCGTTTTGACGTTGGAGCATCGCGAGCTGGCGAGCGATCATCGGCCGCAGCTGGCGACGGTCGACGATCATGTCGATCGCACCCTTCTGCATCAGGAATTCGGCGCGCTGGAAGCCCTCGGGCAGTTCTTCGCGCACGGTGTTCTTGATCACGCGCTGGCCGGCAAAGCCGACGAGGGCCTTCGGCTCGGCGATCACCACGTCACCGACGAACGCGAAGCTAGCGGACACGCCGCCCATCGTCGGGTCGGTCAGCACGCTGATGTAGGGCAAGCGCGCCTTGGCCAGGTAGGTCAACGCAGCGTTGGTCTTGGCCATCTGGAACAGGCTGAACAGGCCCTCTTGCATGCGCGCGCCACCGGTGGCGGTGAAGCAGATGAACGGCACCTTCTGCTCGATCGCGGCTTCGACCCCGCGCACGAAGCGTTCGCCGACCACCGAACCCATCGAGCCGCCCATGAAGTCGAACTCGAAGCACGCTGCCACGGCCGGCACGCTCATCACCGCGCCGCCGATCACGACCAGCGCGTCGGTTTCGCCGGTGGTCTCGAGCGCGCCTTTCAGGCGCTCCGGGTACTTCTTGCTGTCCTTGAACTTCAGCGGGTCGATCGGCAGCACCTCGTGGCCGATCTCGTAGCGGCCTTCCGGGTCGAGGAAGGCGTTCAGGCGGTCACGCGCGCCGATGCGGTGGTGGTGATCGCACTTGGGGCAGACGTTGATGTTCTGCTCCAGGTCGGTCTTGTACAGCACCGATTCGCACGAAGGGCACTTGATCCACAGCCCCTCCGGCACCGAGCGGCGTTCGCTCGGGTCGGTCTGCTGAATCTTCGGGGGCAGCAGTTTTTCAAGCCAGCTCATGGATCAAGGCTCCTTGTCGTCGTCAGAACATCAGCCGATGCGATGGGTCACAAGGCATCGAGCGCGGCGCGGATCTCGCTGATGAAGCGGCGCGCCGCCAAACCGGCATTGTCGCGCGTTTCGTTTTCGAGGATTTGTATCAGCCGGGAGCCGATCACGACCCCGTCGGACACCCGCCCCACCGCCTGGGCGGAACCTGCGTCGCGGATACCGAAACCCACGCCGACGGGGACCTTCACGTGGCGGCGGATGCGCGGCACGGCCTCGGCCACGGCGCTGGTATCCAGGTGCCCTGCCCCGGTCACGCCCTTGAGCGACACGTAGTACACGTAGCCGCTGGCCAGCGCGCCGACCTGGGCCATGCGCGCCTCGGTGCTGGTCGGCGCCAGCAAGAAGATCAGGTCCAGCCCATGGGCCTTCAAGGTGGTGGCGAACTCGCCGCACTCCTCGGGCGGGTAGTCGACCACCAGCACACCATCGACACCGGCAGCGGCCGCGGCCTTGACGAAGGCATCGCGACCGTGCAGTTGGTCGTAACGTTCGACGGGGTTGGCATAGCCCATCAGCACGATCGGCGTGGTGGTGTTGCGGGCCCGGAAGCCGCGCACCATCTCCAGCACCTGCGGCATGCCAATGCCCTTGGCCAGCGCGCGCTCGGAGGCCTTCTGGATCACCGGGCCATCGGCCATCGGGTCGGAGAACGGCACACCGAGTTCGATCACGTCGGCTCCGCCGTCGGCCAAGGCCAGCATGATGTCGACGGTGGCGTCGGCGAACGGATCACCCGCGGTGACGTAGGGGATCAGCGCCTTGCGGCCATCTCGCTGGAGCGCTTCGAAGGTGGCGGCAATTCGGTTCAGAGTCGGGCTCATCGCGCACCTCCCTTCACCGTCTGGCCTTTGCAGGACGGGCGGCAGTAGAACTCTGCGCCGGACAGATCAGCCACCGTGCCGATGTCCTTGTCGCCCCGGCCCGACAGGTTCACCAGCAGGTGCTGGTCGGGCTTCAGCGTCGCCGCGAGCTTCATCGCATAGGCCACCGCGTGGCTCGACTCGAGCGCCGGGATGATGCCTTCGGTGCGACACAAGCGGTGGAAGGCCGCGAGCGCCTCGTCGTCGGTGATGCCGACGTACTCGGCGCGGCCGGTGTCCTTCAGGTACGCATGCTCGGGGCCGACGCCGGGATAGTCGAGTCCAGCCGAGATGGAATGCGTCTCGGTGATCTGACCGTTGTCGTCTTGCAGCAGGTAGGTGCGGTTGCCGTGCAGCACGCCCGGCGAACCGGCAGACAGGCTCGCGGCGTGCTTGCCGGTATCCAGCCCGAGGCCGGCGGCTTCGACACCGATCAGGCGCACGCCTTCGTGGGGGATGTACGGGTAGAAGATACCCATCGCATTGCTGCCGCCGCCGACGCACGCGATCACCGCATCGGGCTGGCGGTTGATCATCTCGGGCATCTGGCCCAAGCACTCTTCGCCGATCACGCTCTGGAAGTCGCGCACCATCTCCGGGTACGGCGCCGGGCCGGCCACCGTGCCGATGATGTAGAAGGTGTTCTCGACGTTGGTGACCCAGTCACGCAGCGCTTCGTTCAGCGCGTCTTTCAGCGTCTTGCTGCCCGACTCGACCGGCACCACCCTGGCACCCAGCAGGTGCATGCGATAGACGTTCGGGCTCTGGCGCTTGACGTCTTCGGAGCCCATGTAGACCACGCATTCAAGCCCGTACCGGGCGCAGATGGTGGCAGTGGCCACACCGTGCTGGCCTGCGCCAGTTTCGGCGATCACGCGCGGCTTGCCCATGCGCTTGGCCAGCAGGGCCTGGCCAATGGTGTTGTTGACCTTGTGCGCGCCGGTGTGGTTCAGGTCCTCGCGCTTCAGGTAGATCTGGGCGCCACCGATTTCACGGCTGAGCCGATCGGCGTGGTAGACCGGGCTGGGCCGGCCGACGAAATGCTTCAGTTCGCGCTTGAACTCGGCGATGAAGACCGGGTCACTGCGGTAGTGCGCGTAGGCGGCCTTCAACTCGTCCAGAGCGTGGACGAGCGTCTCGGAGACAAAGCTGCCGCCATAGGGGCCGAAATGGCCCGAGGCGTCGGGCTGCTGGTAACTTGGCATGATGGAAATCTCGCTGTTCAGGATGCCTGAGGCGGCGAGCGGCGCGGCTTTCAAGTCTGGCGACTGTCGGCTTCGCGCACCGCCTCGCAGAACCGGCGCATCAGCGCGGCGTCCTTGACGCCTTTTGCGCTCTCCACGCCGGAGCTCACGTCAACGGCCCAGGGCCGGACGCGAAGCACCCCATCGATCACGCTTGCAGGATTCAACCCACCAGACAAAACGACCGGACAAGGGACGTTGGCGGGAATGAGAGACCAATCGAACGCCTTTCCACCACCGCCATAACCCTCGACATGGGCGTCGAGCAGGAGGCCGACGGCCCCCGGGTGGCGAGACGCTAAGTCTAGCAAATCGACACCGGGCGCCATCCGGGCGGCCCTCAGGTACGGCCGACCCGCGGCAACGCACTGCTCGGGGGTTTCGTCGCCGTGAAACTGCAGCAGTGCGTTCGGCACCATCTGCAGGCCGGCATCGATCTCGGCCTGCGTGGCGTTGACGAACAGCAACACCGGGCTGACGAAGGGCGGCAACCGCCTGGCCAGCACACCGGCGCGCGCCGCATCGACATGGCGCGGGCTCTTCGCGTACAGCACCAGGCCGATGGCATCCGCGCCGGCCGCGACGGCGTCTTCGACGTCGGCTTCGCGGGTCAGGCCACAGATCTTGATGCGCGTTCGGTGGGCCATGTCAGGGGATCCAGTCCATCGCCGCCGTGGCGTCCGGCAGGCCGAGTTCGGCATCGTAAATGGGGCCGACGAAGTACAGGCCATCGGGGGCAAAGGTCGGTGCGGCCGCGTCGCGGCTTCGGGCAGCCAGCACCTCGGCCATCCAGCCGGGCGCCCGGTTGCCCTGCCCCACGGCGACCAGGCAGCCCATGATGTTGCGCACCATGTGGTGAAGAAAGGCACTGGCCTCGAACTCGAAGCGCCAATAGGCGCCATGGCGCGAGACATCCAGGCGGCGCAGTTGCTTCACCGGTGACAGCGCCTGGCACTCGGAGGAGCGGAATGAGCTGAAGTCGTGCTCGCCGACAAGCAGCGCGGCGGCGGCCTGCATGGCCGCCCCATCGAGCGGGCGGAAGATCCAGCCGCAGCCACCAAATTCGATGGCGGGCCGCACGGCAGATTCGAGCAGCAGGTAGCGGTAGCGACGGCCACGCGCGCTGTTGCGGGCGTGAAAGCCGGCCCCCACCGGCCGGCACCACTGAACGGCAATGTCTTTGGGCAGGTAACGGTTGGTGCCCCGGATCCACGAGAACTCGGGCCGATCAAGCGGGGTGTCGAAATGAACGACCTGGTTCAGGCCGTGCACGCCCGTGTCGGTGCGGCCAGCACACAAGGTGCCGACCGGCATGGCCGCGAATTCGCTCAGGGCCGCTTCGAGCTTGTCTTGCACGGTGCGGCCGCTGGGCTGGCTCTGCCAGCCGTGGTAATGGTCACCCCGGTAAGCCACGCCCAGCGCCAGGCGCCGGACCGTGGAGCCCTCAAAGGCCGAGGGGCCCGTGGCGGGCCCCTCGTGAGCGGCGGCCCCCGGGGCCTTTCCGCTATCGCTCACTCCAGCTCGTCGAGCATCGCCTGGGCCCGCGAGCGCAAGGCGCCATCGGCCTTGCCAATGACCTCTTCGAGCAGGTCGCGCGCACCTTCCATGTCGCCGATGCGGCGGAACTCGTCGGCCAGCTCCAGTTTGCGGGCCAGCGGATCCGACTCGTCGATCTCTTCGGTCTGCAGACCCCCGCGCACGGTGCTTTCCTCTCCCTTGGTTTCGCCCAGGTCGAGTGACAGCTCACCGAAGTCAAACGACGACGGGGTGGTGTGCTGGATGCTGTCGCCGTCGGTCTCACCTTCCGGCAGGTCGATCATCGGCAGGTCGAGGATGCTGTCTTCGGGCTCGAGCGGGGCCTTCGGGGCTGGCTGCTTGGGCGGCGGTGAGCGCAGGTCGCCCCGCAAGTCGGCCGGCCCGCTGTCGAGCATGCCCGACGCGGTTTCCAGAGGCCGCGTGGGCTCGACGCCTACCAGCGACGACGGCGCGCCGAGGTCGATGTCGAGGTTGCCCGGCGCGGTGTCGAGCAGCACTTCGCCCACGAACGGCTGGGTCTTTTCGACCGGCGACTCGTCTTCGACCCGCGCCGGACGGCCAAAGTCTTCGCGCAGATCGGGTGGCGGTTCGGTCGACGTGTCGATGTCGACGGCCATCACCGCGCCAGCACCGCCGTACAACGGATTGGCAGGATCGATGCCGCGGCCGAGTTCGATGGCCTTTTCCCACTCTTCACCGACGCCGCCGGTCTGCTCGAGCATCTGGCGCGCCTGGGCATCGAAGGCCTTCACATCGGCCCGCTTGGCGTACACCTCGAGCAGCTTGCTGCGGATGGCCACGCGACCCGGGTCGCTGCGCAGGGCCTCCTTCAGGATTTCTTCGGCCTGCAGATCGCGGCCATAGGCCAGGTAGACGTCAGCTTCTGCCACCGGGTCCACGTCCCCGATCGCGTCCAGCTGGCTCAGCGAGTAGCTCAACGACGAGCTGCTGTTCGCGCCATCGCGCGTGTCGACACGCTGGCCGCCGCTGACGCCGAAGAACGAATCAGGCTGCAGCTTGCTTTCGATGAACGAGGTCTCGGCCGCGCCGTCTTGCTGGCGGCGGCGCAGGCGCATCACGCCCAGGCCGGCCAGCAGCGCCACCAGACCGGCAGCGCCCGGCAGCACCCACGGGTTGCCGGACAGCGATTCGAAGAAGCTCGGCTCGGGGGCGGGTGGCGGCGGGGCCGCGCGCTTGCGCACAGGCGGTGCGGACGCAGCCACCGGCGGGGCGACCGGCACGGGTGCCGCGGCCACCTCGGTGGGCGCAGACGCCGGCGGCACCACGACAGACGGGGCCGACGCAGGCACCGAAGCCACCGGCGGCGGCGGTGCCACCACAACCGGCGAGGGCGCTGGCGCTGGCGGCGGCGGGGCCACGGTCTTGGCAGGCGCCGGCGCGGGCGGCGGCGGTGCCGGCGGAGGCGGCGCCACCGGCTTGGTCACCGGTGCCGGAGCGGGTGCGGTCGCGATCGGCAAGCCGGGCTTGGCTGGGGTCGTCGGCGCGGCGGCGACAGCCGGCGCGGCCGGTTTGGATGCGGCCTTGGTCGCATCCGACAGCTGCTTCAGCTCCTGCACGTTGCGCGACAACTCGGCCACGCGGGTCTCGGCCGCCTTTCGTTCGGTCTCCTTCGAGACCTTGGCCTCGGCGCCGGGCTTGGCACTGCCTTGTGACAGCGTCAGCTTGTCCGGCGAGGTGGCGGCAGTGTCGGTCTTGCGGTCCTTCACGGCCGCCTGCACCTGGCCGGTGGCCTGTCGTTCGGGCTCGGTGCCCTTCACGGTGGGCGCAGCGCCCGCCAAGCGTTGGCGGAAGGCAGCGAAGTCGGCGCTGTGGGCCTGGATGACCTTCTTCGCTTCGTCCGGCGTCACGTCTTTCGCGGTGGACGCGTCGGGCACGTTCAGCACCACGCCGGACTTGAGCCGGTTCATGTTGCTGTCGATGAAGGCCTGCGGGTTGCCACGGTACAGCGACACCAGCATCTGATCGAGCGATACGCCGCTGCGCGGGTGCGCCGAGGCGATGGACGACAGGGTGTCGCCGCTCCGCACCTTGTAGCTGTCGGCCCCCTCGGAGGCTGTGGACGGCGAAGGTGGCGGTGCGATTGGCCTGGGTGCCGACGGCGTCGCCGCCGGGCGGCTGGCACGCGGCGCTGCCGGTGGCGCCACCGGAGTGGTCTGCACCGGTGCGGCCGACATGACCGGCGCGGTGGTCGCAGCCGCCGGCGGCGGTGCGGCCGGACGCGTCACCGGTGGGTCGATCAGCAGCGTGTAGGCTCGCTGCAGGCGACCGCTGGACCAAGCGAAATCGATGATCACATCGACGAACGGCTCGGACACCGAGCGATCGCCGGTGACGCGGATGTAGGCCCGGCCGTCCGGCCGACGCGCCAGCGTCAGCTGAGCCCCCGTCAACACCGGATTGAAATCGACCCCTGCAGCGCGAAACGCCTCAGGCGAGGCCAGCGTGGTCCGCAGCGATGCGGCCTCGTCCGGGCTCATGTTCGTGATATCGATCTCGGCGCGCAGTGCCTCGCCAAGCGACGACTGAACGGTCAAGCGGCCCAGCGACAACGCCGATGCGCCACCCGTATGCAACAGCAGCAGAGCCGCGGTGGCGAGGGTGGTGAGCGATGCGCCTTTGGCCATGAATGAAGGGTTCTTCAAAGCGTCTCCCGAAACGCCATCAGCGAGCCTGCGCGCAGGCCCGCCGTCAACGACCGTTCTCTCCAAAGCAGTTTCCGGCGTCAACCGGCCCGAATACGAGAAAACACCATAGCATCAAGCATATAGGCTTACAAGCTCATCCAAAACCTAACATCCGGAAGTTTTCGCGTTTTCACCGAGCCGCCCCCTTCACCGCTGTTGCCCATGGGCAACGCGGCAAAGGGTACAAACCCCGATGGTTTGTGCTCACTCAGGCGGCTAGCAAGATCCTCAGCATGCGGCGAAGCGGCTCGGCAGCACCCCACAGCAGCTGGTCGCCGATCGTGAAGGCGCCCAGGTACTCCGGACCCATCGCGAGCTTGCGCAGGCGGCCCACCGGAATGGTCATCGTGCCAGTCACGGCCACCGGCGTCAGGTCACGGATCGTCGCTTCGCGGGTGTTGGGCACGACCTTCACCCACTCGTTGTCGGCCGCGATCATCGCTTCGATGTCGGCCAGCGGCACGTCCTTCTTCAGCTTGAAGGTCAGCGCCTGGCTGTGGCAGCGCATCGCGCCCACGCGAACGCAGAAGCCGTCGACGGGCACTGCCGGACTACCGAACCCTTCGCCCTGGCCAAGGATCTTGTTGGTTTCGGCCATCCCCTTCCATTCTTCCTTCGACTGGCCGTCACCCAGGTCGCGGTCGATCCAGGGGATCAGCGAGCCGCCGAGCGGCACGCCGAAGTTGGCGGTCTCTTCGGCCGACAGGCTGCGCTGCTTGGCGATGACCTTGCGGTCGATCTCGAGGATCGCGCTCTTCGGGTCGTCCAGCAGTGCCTTGACCTCACCGTACAGCGTGCCGTACTGAGTCAGCAGCTCGCGCATGTGCTGCGCGCCACCGCCTGACGCGGCCTGGTAGGTCTGGGTGCTCATCCACTCGACCAGGCCGGCCTTGTACAGCGCGCCAACGCCCATCAGCATGCAGCTGACCGTGCAATTGCCGCCGATCCAGTCCTTCTGCCCCTTGGCCAAAGCGCTCTTGATCACCGGCATGTTGACCGGATCGAGCACGATAACCGCGTCGTCCTTCATCCGCAGCGACGAGGCGGCGTCGATCCAGTGGCCATTCCAGCCGGCAGCGCGCAGCTTGGGGAAGACTTCGTTGGTGTAGTCGCCGCCTTGGGCGGTGATGACGATGTCGCAGCGCTTGAGCGCGTCGATGTCGAACGCGTCCTGCAGCTTGGTTTCGTTCTTCGCCATCGAAGGCGCGGCGCCGCCCTTGTTCGAGGTGGAGAAGAACAGCGGTTCGATCAGATCGAAGTCGCGCTCCGCGACCATGCGGTCCAGCAGCACGGAGCCGACCATGCCCCGCCAACCGACGAGACCTACGAGTGCCTGAGCCATTTTCAATTCGCCTTTGCCTGTGAGGAGAGAGTTTGCTTGGGTTCCAGACCGGTCCGGCTCGATTCGCCGGGGTCTGGGTCACAGGGGCGAAACGAACCGGAGCTCAGCTGCTCTTGGTAATGGTTTTCGCAATGGTTTTGCCAGTGACGGCAGCCACAACCGCATCGCCCATCTCGCGCGTGCCCACCTTCTGGGTGCCCTCGCTCCAGATGTCGGGCGTACGGTAGCCCGAGGCCAGCACGGAGCGAACCGCCGACTCGATACGGTCGGCAGCCTCGGGCTGTTGGAGTGAGAAACGGAGCATCATGGCGGCAGACAATATTGTAGCCAGAGGGTTTGCAATTCCCTTGCCGGCGATGTCCGGCGCGCTGCCGTGGCTGGGTTCGTACAGGCCCTGGTTCTTCGCGTTCAGCGACGCCGAGGGCAGCATGCCGATCGAGCCGGTCAGCATCGCGGCCTCGTCGGACAGGATGTCTCCGAACATGTTGCCGGTGACGATGACGTCGAACTTTTTCGGCGCCTTCACGAGCTGCATCGCGGCGTTGTCGACGTACATGTGGTCCAGCGCCACGTCCGGATACTGGGCGGAAACCTCGGTGACGACATCCTTCCAGAACTGGAAGGTTTCGAGCACGTTGGCCTTGTCGACACTGGTCACACGCTTGCCGCGCTTGCGCGCCGCCTGGAACGCGACGTGGGCAATGCGCTCGATCTCGGGCCGGCTGTAGCGCATCGTGTCGAAGGCCTCCTGGGCGCCAGGGAAATGTCCGTCCACCGCGGTACGCCGGCCACGCGGTTGGCCGAAGTAGATGTCACCGGTCAGCTCGCGGATCAGCAAGATGTCCAGCCCTGCCACCAGTTCGGGCTTCAGGCTCGAGGCGTGCGTCAGTTGCTCGTAGCAGATCGCCGGGCGGAAGTTGGCGAACAGACCCAGGTGCTTGCGCAGCCCAAGGATGGCCTGCTCGGGGCGCAGCGAGCGCTCGAGCGTGTCGTACTTCCAGTCGCCGACGGCGCCGAACAGCACCGCGTCGGCGGCCTGCGCCAACTTGAGCGTCGCCTCGGGCAGCGGGTGGCCGTGGGCTTCATAGGCGGCACCGCCGACCTTGGCCTCTTCCATCTCGAACGGCAGGTCGAGCACGTTCAGCACGCGCACGGCTTCTGCAACGATTTCGGTGCCAATGCCGTCACCGGGCAGGATGGCGATTTTCATGTCAGGGCTCCTTGAAGAAGAAATCTCGTTCGGGGGCGGTCGCACCGATCAACCCAGCCAGCTGATGCCGGGCAAGGCCTGCAACGCGACCAGCGATTGCTCGTAGGCCGTTTTGAACTGTTGTCGCTCTGCTTCGCGCCAGGGCTCGAAGGGTGACAGTCCATCGCCCGAAATCACCCGCTCGACCGATGGCCGCACGCGGGTGGCGTCGTCGGCGCCGACGCGGCGGTAGATGTCATCCAGCAGTTCAACCGCCAGGTTGGACAAGGACTGGCGGTCGCGTCGATCGCCGACCGGTGGCATCGCCGCACGCCGGATACCGAACAGCGCCGAGGTGATCGGCGCACGCAACTCGTCCAGCGACTCGTAGCGCCAGCAGACCAGCTTGGCCGCCGGAAAGGCCTGCTGCACATCGCGGGCTACGTACTCCCAGCCGCGGCTGGCCAGATCGAAATGGTCGTAGGCCTCGCGGAACGGCCGGTACGGGCCATGACGCAGCGTTTCGCAGTAGGCCGATCGAAGGAACGAGCCGTATTCGCGCACGGACAGCCAGATGCGAAGCTCGTAGCCCTTCAGCACCTCGGCCAGTCGCTCCATCCGCGCCTGCGCGCTGGCATACAGCGCTCTCTGCGCAAACAGGCGCTCGGATGAGCCAATGAGATTTTCGTCCGACAGCACCAGGGATGGCACGCGACGGCCCCAATCGCCGAGCCAATCGACGGCCCTTTGGCGTCGGCGTTCACCTTCAGCGGGGCCGGCGCTCTTGACGGAGGGCGGGTTGCAGACCGGTGTCAGCTGGGCGCGCACCTCGTTCAATGGTGGGCACATCGCCGTCGCCCCCGCCACCTGGCTGCAGGCCGCCCAATAGTGTCGAAGGTAGGTCGTCGCGGTCTTGTGAGCGCCCAGGTGCAGATCAATGCGCATCGGGCTCGACCCCGTCGGCCCCGTCGTCTTCAGGAGGGTCACCCAACCAATGGGCGAGCCGGTATTCGCAGACCTTGAACACCACGTAGGCGGCCATCGACAGATAGCCCGTGACCAGCAGCTCAAGCAGTTGCTCGCCACCGCCATCGGCCAGAGCCATCCAGCCGTTCTCGATCACCAGGCTGGTGTTGGCGCGCAACAGGTAGAACAGGTTCAGCGTACCGACGCCAAAACCGAAGAAGCTCAGCCCCAGCATCAGAAAACTGAGCCAGACACGACTCAGCACCAGGCGCTGGAACCAGCGCGGCAACGATGGCGACCTGCGTGTGCCCAAGCTCAGAGCACGCGTTGGTTCAGCCAGGGCATGCGGGCCAGCCGCTCGGACTCGAACGCGCGGATCTTGTCGGCGTGGCGCAGTGTCAGGCCGATGTCGTCGAAGCCGTTGACCAGGCAGTACTTGCGGAAAGGCTGCACGTCGAAGGCCAGCTCGCTGCCATCGGGTTTCACCACCACCTGGCGCGGCAGGTCGATCGTCAGCTGGTAGCCAGGGAAGGCGTTGACCTCGTCGAACAACCGCGCCACCTGCGACTCGGGCAACACGATCGGCAACACGCCGTTCTTGAAGCAGTTGTTGAAGAAGATGTCGGCAAAGCTCGGTGCGATCAGCGCGCGGAAGCCGTATTGCTCAAGCGCCCACGGCGCGTGCTCGCGACTCGAGCCGCAACCGAAGTTGTCACGCGCCAAAAGGACCGACGCTCCGGCATAACGCGGCTGGTTCAGCACGAAGTCCGGGTTCAGCTTGCGCGTGGCCGGGTCCTGGCCCGGCTCGCCCTGGTCCAGGTAGCGCCATTCGTCGAACAGGTTCGGGCCGAAGCCTGTGCGCTTGATCGACTTCAGGAACTGCTTCGGGATGATCGCGTCGGTGTCGACGTTGGCGCGATCCATTGGGGCCACCAGGCCCTTGTGGAGGGTGAAGGCTTGCATCGGTGTCCTTATTTCTTCTTGGCTGTTTCTTCGATCTTTTCGCCGGCTTTTTGCATGTCCTTGCCAAAGCCTTCCACCGTGTTGCAGCCGGACAACCAGCCCAGCCACGCCAAAGTCATCAGGGTGATCGACAACTTCTTCATGATCCCCACTCCTTCGTCAGGACACGCGGCGCACATCCACGAAGTGCCCGGCCATCGCCGCCGCGGCGGCCATCGCCGGGCTGACCAGGTGGGTGCGGCCGCCGGCGCCCTGGCGGCCTTCGAAATTGCGGTTGCTGGTCGATGCGCAGCGTTCGCCCGGCTCCAGCCGATCGGCGTTCATCGCCAGGCACATGCTGCAGCCCGGCTCGCGCCATTCGAAGCCGGCCGCCGTGAAAACCTTGTCCAGCCCTTCGGCTTCGGCCTGCGCCTTGACCAGGCCCGAACCCGGCACCACCAGCGCCAACTTCACGTTGGCGGCGATGCGCCCTCCCAAGCGCCGCACCACCGCGGCGGCTTCGCGCATGTCTTCGATGCGGCTGTTGGTGCACGAGCCGATGAAGACCTTGTCGATGCGGATGTCGCTGATCGGTTTGTTCGGCTCCAGCGCCATGTACTGCAGCGCGCGTTCGATCGCGCCGCGCTTGACGCTGTCTTTTTCCTTGTCGGGGTCCGGCACCCGGTCCTCGATCGACAGCACCATCTCGGGCGAGGTGCCCCAGGTGACCTGCGGTCGCAGCTGCGTCGCGTCGATCTCGACCACCTTGTCGAAGTGCGCGCCGGCGTCGGTGTGCAGGGTGCGCCAGTAGGAGATGGCCTGCTCCAGCTCGACACCCTTGGGCGAGAACGGCCGGCCCTTCACATAGTCGGTCGTCGTGTCGTCCACGCCCACCAGGCCGGCGCGCGCACCCGCCTCGATGGCCATGTTGCAGACCGTCATCCGGCCTTCCATGCTCAGGCCGCGGATCGTCGAGCCGGCGAACTCGATCGTGTAGCCGGTGCCGCCGGCCGTGCCGATCTTGCCGATGATGGCCAGCACCACGTCTTTGGCGCCGCAGCCCTTCGGCAGCGCACCTTCGACCTTCACCAGCATGTTCTTGGCCTTCTTGGCCAGCAGCGTCTGCGTGGCCAGCACGTGCTCGACTTCGCTGGTGCCGATGCCGTGTGCCAGCGCGCCGAACGCACCATGGGTGCTGGTGTGGCTGTCGCCGCAGACCACCGTCATGCCCGGTAGCGTGGCGCCCTGCTCGGGGCCGATCACATGCACGATGCCCTGGCGCCTGTCGCTCATCTTGAACTGCGTGATGCCGAAACGGTCGCAGTTCGAATCGAGCGTGTCGACCTGCAGCTTCGACACCGGATCCGCAATGCCGTGCGAGCGGTCGGTCGTCGGCACGTTGTGGTCGCTGACGGCCAGGTTGGCCGACAGGCGCCACACCTTGCGGCCGGCAATGTCCAGCCCTTCAAAGGCCTGCGGGCTGGTCACCTCGTGCACCAGGTGGCGATCGATGTAGAGGGTGGCCGTGCCATCTTCCTCGGTGTGGACGACGTGTTCGTCCCAAAGCTTGTCGTACAGGGTGCGTGCGGTCATGGCAGGCTTTTCGTTCAGGCGGCCGCCTCGGGGCGCGGCCAGAAGGTGAATTGTCAGGGATTCGGGGCAGTGTGGGCGTCGGCGGCGTCGGCCGCCGACGCCAGCCCGGCCAACCGGTCGACGAAGCGTTGCACCACCGTCGGCAGCACCTCTTGCGCCTGGGCAGCCAGCAGATAGCGCCGGTGCGCCCAGGGCTCGTCCAGCGGCCGCACGCTGATCGCGAACAGCTTGGCGAAGCGCTCGGCCACCACCGCCGGCAGCACGGCGACACCGAGGCCCTCGCCAACCAATTGGGCAATGGCATCGAAGCCGCGCACCTGCAACCTGGCGTTCAGCGTGCGGCCACGCTCCAGCGCGCGTTGCAGCATCAGCTCGTGCACCGACGCACCGATGTGCAGCCCCACCATGTCGTAATCGAGCAGCGCGTCGAAGCGCAGGCCCCCCCGGCCTCTGGCCAATGCGTGCCCCTTCGGCAGTACCACCGCCAGCTCGCCGGCCCGATAGGGCCAGGTCGCCAGGCGCTGGTCGGTCAGCGGTGGCGCAAACACACCGACATCGGCCCGCCCTTCGGCCACGGCCTGCTGCACGTTCGCGCTGGTCATGTCTTCCAGGCTGATACGGATCTGCGGATGCTCGCGCGAGAACGCCGCCAAGTCCGCCGGCAGCGCCTCGGCGATCGCCGCCGCATTGGCTGCGATGCGCAGGTGCCCCTTGATGCCGCGGCTGAACTCGACCACCTCGCTTTCCAGCGCATGCAGCGATGCGTTCAGGCTGCGGATGTGGCGCACCAGCGCCCTGCCCGCCTCGGTAGGCTCGACGCCCCGGGCGCGTCGCTCGAACAGCTGCACGCCCAGCCGCGTCTCCAGATCTTTCAACCGCTTGCTCGCCGCCGCCAGCGCCAAGTGCTCACGCTCCGCCGCGCGCGTGATGCTGCGCGAGTCGGCGATCGCGAGGACAAGGTTGAGGGTGACGAGGTCGAAACGCATGACAAAGGAATTGGGGCGCGACAGCCCGCCTTCACCCGCACCGCGCAAGCCCCTGTAAGGGCCAACGGCCGGGGCTGGCACCTGACCGGTAAGCCCGGCGCCAGCAGCCCATCGCGGTACCAATGGTGAACGAAGGCTTCGTACCGCGCACACGGAAGTAGCCAAGCAAGGCTTCGCGCGGCACGAAGGATAGCGGCATTCGCTCTGGTGGCGAAACCGTTTTCGTTGCGCGCAGCGTCGTCCGCCGCTCAAGCAGCCACCCCTAAGCTCGGGGGCCTGCGTTCACTACTCAGGGGATGCTTGCGACGGGACCGTCGCCCTAGAGTTCTTCTCGCGGAGCGTCGCTGTTTTCACCGCCCCGTACCTTGTCGGCGTTGAGGGCGCATCGGCCTTCGGGAAGAAGCCGTTTGCAGCCGTACCTCGGTCCGTCGACAAGGCCCTCACCGGCTTGCAGCCCGATGCAAGCGTTCCATCTTTCCCCAGGAGAAATCCATGTTGAACCGAGGTCGTACCCTCTCGGCGCTTGCCGCCGCCTGCCTGTTGACCAGTGGCATCGTCGCTTCGGTGCCCGCCGCGGCCGCCACGCTGAACGAGCTGGCCACCGCGTCGCGCTTCATCGTGCACAGCCGTGTCAGCAAGGTCGAATATGCGCAGTCCGAGGCCGCCAAGGGCCAGCCTGGCGTGCCGCACACGATCGTCACCTTCGACGTCGTCAAACCGCTGCAAGGCAACGTCGGTGCTGCTTCATTCACGTTGCGTTTCATCGGTGGTCCGGATGGCCGCGGCCGCTTCATGCAGGCCTCCAACGTGCCGGTGTTCCAGCTCGGCGATGAAGACATCCTCTTCGTGCAGGGCAACGGCAGCAAGGGTTGCGCGCTGGCAGGCTGCGCGGATGGACGCTTCCGCGTGCTGAACGGGCTGGTGTATGACGGCACGGGCACGCCGGTGCTGCGCGTCGAGTCGGGCCGCGTCGTCGCCAGCGGCGAAACGCCGGCCGAGCTGAGCACCATCCGCTTTCCGCGGCCTTCTTTCGACGCGCTGATGAAGAACGCCGAAGCGCGCCAGGCGATCGCCAGCCAGGGCTTGTCCGCCACTGAAGCGCGCCAGCGCTACGAAGCGCAAGCGCCGGCCATGATCGAGATGTCGGCGATCAATGGTGGCCGTTCGGGGTCAGACCGTGGCGGCCATGGGACCGGTCAGGAAAGCGGTACGGCGGCGCCGATCACCGGGCGCACGATGTCGGCCGACAGCTTTGTTTCCAAGCTGGCTGGCCTGTCCGTCGCCCGCGCCGAAGGCAGCCCGGCTTTCGAAAGCATCGATGCGCAAGCCCGCATCGCGGCGCCGTCCACGCAAGCGGCCATTCCGCCGAAGGTGCGCGCCGATCGCGCCGGCTCGACCCGCAGCGCGGCTGAAGAAGCCGCCGCCATCACCCAGCTCAAGCAGCAGTGAGCACCAGGCTCGCGCCTTTGCCTTGAAACCTATTTCGAAAGCATCGTCATGAAAGCAAGACTGACACTCGCCGCGGCCGCCTTGGCGTGCCTCAGCGCCACCCCCGCCTTCGCCTACCGAGTCAATACCTGCCTGGGCGTGCCCGTCAAATGGGCCACCAACAACCCGCAGGTGCGCATCAGCCCGGTGAGCTTCCCTGATGGCTACTGGCGCAACGGTATCCAGCGCACGCTCAATCTGACCAATCAGAATCCGACGCCGTTCTGGTTCTCATCGACAACCGACACCGACGGCCTTGGCCTGGGCAACGGCCAAAGCGAAACCTGGGGCAGCACCGATGGCGGCATCCTGGGGGGCTCGCCCGCCATCGCCTACTGGTACGACACCTGCTACTGGTTCTTCGGTGTCGTCTCCCACCGAGACGAAGCCGATGTGATCTTCGACTACAACGCGCCGTTCCAATGGACGGCCGATGAGTCGAAGTACAGCCTGATCATGTACGGCGGCAGCCGTCGCCAGTTGCAAGGCACCGGTATCCACGAATTCGGCCACGCGCTGGGCCTGCTGCATGTGAACACCGAGTACAACGTGATGGGCGCCGACTTCGAGCACATCTGGGCCAACGGCTCGTGGGCGCACGGCTACCTGGGCGAAGACGCGGCCGACGGCGCGACCTACCTCTACGGCCCCTGGTCATACAGCTGGCAGGACCTGGGCGTTGCGCACTGGAAGTATTCGTACGCCAGCGGCGAGTACTCGCGCCACGTCAGGACGGCTGTCTACGACGCGTTCGGCACGCTGCTGCCGACCGTGACGGTCGGAACCGAAACCGGCTACCGGGTCAACAAGGGTCAGACGGTCCAGGTCGAGTTCACCTACGAGAACAATGGCCGTGACACCCAGACGGTCGACACCGGCTGGTATCTGTCCAACGACGACTACATCTCGACTGCTGACCGCTGGCTGGGCACGAACACCGGCATGACGCTGTCGCGCGGTGACGTGCTGACCTATCGGCGCACGGTGACGATCCCGAGCGATCTGGTCAGCGGTTGGAACTACTGGGTCGGCACGGTCGTGGACATCGGCCACGTCGTGGCGGACGCCGTCTCCGAGAACAACGCAACGTACATCCCGATTCGGGTGAACTGACGCCCGCGGCCTAAATGCGCGCAGGGCCCCTGCCGGGGCCCTGCTCACGTCTTACTGGCAGGCGGTTTACTCGGCGGGAGGCACCAAGTCCACGTTGAGCGTGACATCGTGCTGGATGTTCTTGCTGGAATCTTCCGGCCACAGACTGATCCCCAAGCCGCCACCAGAGTAGTGCTGCGGCTTGGTCACGCGCAGCTTCCAGTAGGTGTCGGTGGAAGACGGGTCGATCTCCACTTGCAGCATGCTCGGGCCAGAGCTGTGATGCACGGAAGTCGGAATGGAAGAGGTGAACTCCACCACCATCTCGTCGTCGGTGGATTCGACGCCGATGCTGTTGTTGCCGATATCTGAAGTCAGCGATGACAGCACGTTCCCGTTGACCTTGACCTCAGCCTGCAGCTGCGGCGTGATCGTCACCTCGTAGGGCAGCGAAGCATTCTCCACAGGATGGTGACTGCTGCACGCCTGGTTCTTGCACAGCACCACAGTGAGCTGACCCTGGTAAACGCCGGACGCGAGGTTCACTTGAGGGTACAGCTTGACCTGGAAGCTGGTATCGGACAACTGCACCACCTCGATCGGCCGACCACCAAAGCCAGAGCCGCTGTCCTGCACAGCGATGTAGGTATCGCCGTCAGGCGGGTCAGTCGCGGTAACGGAGAGCGTCACGCTTGCGTCTTCGAACGCATTGGTGTCGGCCATCTGGTCACGGAATGCGGTGGCCCGAATCCGGTCGGTGTCATAGGACAGTCGGGTGGCTGGTTCGCTGCCGCCGCCGCCACAGGCGGCAAGCAGAACGGCGGACAAGGTGGCGGTGAGGGCGACGATGCGCCGGAACGAATACAACATGAACGGTCAGAGAAGGAGGGGTTCAGCCGAAGCGGCCGCGCATTGTCTGGGCTTCCTTCCCGCTGGCGACACGGTAGCCACAGCCGAAGCCAAACATTTGGTTACTTTTCCACCAATTCCCTGATCTGCTGCAGCGCCGCCGGGTCTTCCATCGTCGTCAGGTCACCCGGATCGCGACCTTCGCAGACCGCCTGAATCGCGCGGCGCAGCAGCTTGCCCGAGCGTGTCTTGGGCAGCACGGTGACGAAGCGCACCCGAGCCGGCCGCGCGACTGCGCCGAGCTGGTCGTCGACGACCTTCATGATCTCGCCTTCGAGCTTCAGGACGCCGGCCGCGTCGGCCGCTCGGGTCGGATCCTTCAACACCGCGAAGGCCATCGCGACCTGCCCTTTGAGTTGATCGGCCACGCCGACCACCGCCACTTCGGCCACGTTGGCGTGGCTGGCAATGCTTTCTTCGATCTCGCGCGTGCCCAAGCGGTGGCCGGCCACGTTGATCACGTCGTCGGTGCGGCCGAGGATGAAGAAGTAGCCGTCTTCGTCGCGGATGCCCCAGTCGAAGGTCGAGTACAACTGTCGGCCCGGGATGCTGGACCAGTAAGTCTTGACGAAGCGCGCGTCGTCGCGCCACACCGTCTGCATGCAGCCTGGCGGCAACGGGCCGGCGATCGCGACCACGCCCTTCTGGTTCGGTGCTTTCAACTCTTCGCCGGTCGACTCGTCGATCAGCTTGACGTCGTAGCCGTAGACTGCCTTGCCCGGCGAGCCGAACTTCGACGGTGCTTTCTCGACACCGTTGCAGATCGTCAGGATCGGCCACCCAGTCTCGGTCTGCCAGTAGTTGTCGATAATGGGCTTGCCCAGGGCTTCGGCGATCCAGGTCGCGGTCGGTTCGTCCAGTGGCTCGCCGGCGAGGAACAGCGCTCGCAGCGACGACAGGTCGTGCTTGTGCAGCGCCGCCGGGTCTTGCTTCTTCAGCACCCGCACGGCAGTCGGCGCGCTGAACATCGCCGTCACCTTGTACTTCTCGACCAGGCTCCACCAGATCGACGCATCGGGGCGGATCGGCAACCCTTCGTACATGATGGTCGCCATGCCGGCGATCAGCGGGCCGTAGACGATGTAGCTGTGGCCGACAACCCAGCCGATGTCGCTCGTCGAGAAGTAGGTCTCGCCGGGCTGGCCGCAGAAGATGTGCTTCATGCTGGCCGCCAGCGCCACGGCGTAGCCACCGGTGTCGCGCTGCACGCCCTTGGGCTTGCCCGTCGTGCCCGAGGTGTAGAGCGTGTAGCTGGGGTGGATGGACTCCAGCCACGCGCAGGGCACGCTGGCGTCGCGATGCCGCTCGCGCAGGCCGGCGTAGTCTTCGTCGCGGCCGGCCACCTTGTTGAACGGAGCCAGGCCGCGATCGACCATCAACACCTTGGCCGGCTTGTGCTTCGCCAGCGAAATCGCCTCATCGAGCAACGGCTTGTAGGCCACCACCTTGCCGCCGCGCGAACCGGCATCCGCGCTGACCACGGCCACCGGCTCGGCGTCGTCGATGCGATCCGCCAGGCTGACGCTCGCAAAGCCGCCGAAGACCACAGAGTGGATCGCCCCGATGCGCGCGCAGGCCAGCATCGCGAATGCAGCCTCGGGAATCATCGGCATGTAGACCAGCACCCGGTCACCCGGCTTCACGCCCAACGCCAGCAGGCTGGCTGCCATGCGCTGCACCTCGGTGTGCAGCTCGGCGTAGCTGTAGACACGCTCCAGGTTGGTTTCGGTAGAGACGAAGATCAACGCGTTCTGCGCGGCGCGGTCCTTCAGATGCCGGTCGACCGCGTTGTGGCACAGGTTGGTGGTGCCACCGACGAACCAGCGCGCGAACGGCGGCTCGCTGTAATCGCAGACTTGGTCGAATGGCCGCTGCCAGTCAATCAGTGCGGCCTGTTCGCGCCAGAAGCCGTCGCGATCGTCGATCGAGCGGCGGTAGAAATCGGCGTAACTCGTCATCCCAGGCTCCTGTCGGCGGTGTAGTCGTGAATTTCATCGTGGCAGGCTGACAAGCTTCTGTCAGGCTGACCGTTGCGGGACGTCTCGGCAACCACCGCGCGCAAAAATAGCAGGCCTGCCGATGCAGAAGAATGTTCCACGTCAACTCGGCCCTGCCGGGATCACCGCTTCGAGGCCGTCTTGACCAAACACCTGATGGCAGCCCCTTGAAACGCTGGAGCGATTGCGCCCAGTTACTTATTGCTACCTCGGTTTGGCGGGCCAACACGAGGACAATGTGCCGCCGGCCGAAAGCCACAGGCACCTGCTCGGCCGGAGCTGGACCCATTCTTGCGTATGGCGGTAAACGAGCATCGATCGTCACCAGCCATTCCCTGTCATCACCGAAGGAGTCACTGAATTGAAGCCCTCTGAAATCATTGCGGCCGTGCGCGCCAAAGACGCGAAGATCATCGGCGAGTTGGCCGACAAGAAGGCCGAGCAAATCGTCAAGGCCGTGCTGACGGTCATCCGCGAAAACGTGGTGGCGGTCGAGAAGGGCGACCTGACCGTGCCGATGCTGGGCCGCTTCAAGGTCAACGAGGTCACCAAGGGCGAAGGCGCCGAGGCCAAGATCGTCCGCAAGGTGACCTACATCGCCGCGAAGCCGGCCCCGAAGGAAGTGCCGCCGAACAAGGCCGGCAACAAGGCCAAGGCCAAAGCCAAGGCAGAAGCCTGATTCACGCCGCCGGCGCTCAGCCGGCCGGCCGCAGCGCCGCCACCACCTCGGGTGGCGCCTGCACCAGCTCGATCAGTACACCTTCTCCCCCCAACGGAAACTCGTCGTTGCCCTTGGGGTGGATGAAGCAGATGTCGTGGCCCGCCGCTCCTTTGCGAATGCCACCCGGCGCGAAGCGAACCCCGTTCGCCGCCATCCAGTCCACAGCCTTCGGCAAATCGTCGACCCACAGCCCCACGTGGTTCAGTGGCGTCGCGTGAACGGCCGGCTTCTTCTGCGGATCCAGCGGCTGCATCAGGTCGACCTCGACCGCGTGAACGCCCTCACCCAGCGCGCAGATGTCTTCGTCGACGTTCTCGCGCTCGCTGACGAAGGTGGACTTCACCGTCAGGCCCAGCATGTCGACCCACAGGGCCTTGAGCTTGTCCTTGCTCGGGCCGCCGATGGCGATCTGCTGGATGCCGAGGATGCGAAAAGGTTTGGTGCTCATCGTGTGGCTTTCTTCGTTCATGCCGGCACGGTCAGGCTGTCGAGCGCCAGTTCGTGCTGCTGCAGGGGCGGACCGCCCTTGACGTCGTGGTGGCGCAGCGCCAGCCGGCGGCGCGCCCAGTCGATGTCGATCAGTGCGTAGTGGTTGGCGCGAACCAGGTCGCCCAGCCGATTCGGGCCCGGCTCGTTCGCACTGGCCCAGGCGTGCGTCAGGCCGCTGGAGGTCAACTCGGTGATCGGGTACGGCGCACCTTGCGTGCGGCGATAGACGCCACCGATGTGGCGGTCACCCGAGACCAGCACGGCGCCGTTGGCGCGCGTGCGGCCGATCAGGTCGAGCAGGCGCTGCTGCTCGTGCGGCATCAGGCCCCAGTGTTCGAAGCCGTGGCCCTCGGCGATGACCTGGATGCCGGAAACGATCACGCGCACATCGGCCGGGTCGGCCAGGCGCGCCGCCAGCCATTGCCATTGCGTCTCACCCAGCAGCGTGCGCTCGGTGTCGGTGGTCGGCACGTAACGCTGCTTGCCGGGCGCATCGCGGTGGTCGGTCGGCATCCACGGCGAACGGGCCCAGCGCACGTCGAGCATCAGCACCTGCACGCAGCGACCGGGTGGGCCGAAGCGGCGTGCGTGGTACAGGCCCTCGCGCCCGTGACGCTCGTCACCCGCCGGCACGGCCCAGAAGTCGAGGAAGGCCGCCTTCGCTTCGGCCTTGTGGTCGAACTCCGCGCCGCCGTCGTTCGAGCCGTAGTCGTGGTCATCCCAGATCGCCAGGTGACGCACCTGCTGGCGAAACCGCGCGAACTCGGGCTTGGCGGCCAGCGTCGCGTAGTCGGCGCGCAGCGTTTCGGCCTGCCACGGCGGCGCGCTGGAGTAGACGTTGTCGCCGCAGAACAGGTGCAGATCCGGCGCGTCGGCGCCGATCACGTTCCAGAACGGCTGCGGCTTGGACTGGTCGGCGCACGAGCCGATGCTGATGCGCTGCAAGGTCACCGGCGCAGAGTCGGCCTCCGGCAGCGCCGCGGCGGCCGGAGATTCGAAGGCGCAGCCGGTGGTCACCCAACCTGTCACCGCACAGGCCGCCGCGCCTTGCAGCACTTCGCGTCTTGTCGTCATCTGGCGCCTCAGGCGAACGCGATGATCGGCTGGTCGACCGTCAGGCTCTCGCCCTTTTTCGCCAGCACCTCGCCGACCACGCCGTCCTGTGTCGCGACGAGGATGTTCTCCATCTTCATCGCCTCGATCACCGCCAGCTTCTCGCCGGCCAGCACCTTCTGCCCCGGCGCCACGGCCACGTCGACCAGCAGGCCCGGCATCGGCGACAGCAGGAACTTGCTCAGGTCCGGCGGCGCCTTGTAGGGCATCAGCTTCAGCAGCTCGGCCGCGCGCGGCAGCAGTACCAGTGCGTCGATCTGCGTGCCGTTGTGGGCCACGCGCATCGCCAGCGGCTGTTTGGCCCAGCCAGACTCGATCTGGGCGGAGAACGGCTGCCCGTTGCAGCGGCCGGTCATCAGCACGTCGCCCAGCTTGGTGTGGCTCTGTATCGCATAGTGGCGAGCCCCCACATGCACATCCGCCGAACCGGCCGCAGCGTCGTAGTTGATCACCTGGACGGCGTGATGCTGGTGTTGCCCCTGTGCACCCAGCACCACGACCACCAGGTCCGACGCGTGCTCGACGCCATGACCTGGCACCTGCCCGCTGATGCCGGCCGCGCGTTCGCGCGCCTTGCGCCGCACGAAAGCCGCCAGCGCCACCAG
This sequence comes from Ideonella sp., assembly GCF_036277275.1. Taxonomy (GTDB): domain Bacteria; phylum Pseudomonadota; class Gammaproteobacteria; order Burkholderiales; family Burkholderiaceae_C; genus Ideonella. The sequence goes on from NZ_DASUNH010000125.1 coordinate 174,741, forward strand.
GAACAGCGGGTCGTCATGCGGCACGTCTTCGGCCTTGAACCCCTGGCTGTAGTGCTCGGCAATGAAGCCGGTGTTGAAGTCACCCGAGACGAACTTCGGGTGCGCCAGCAGCGCCGCCTGGAACGGGATGTTGCTCGAGATGCCGCGGATCACGAATCCGTTCAGCGCCTGGCGCATGCGGGCGATCGCCTCCAACCGATCCTTGCCGTGCACGATCAGCTTGGCGATCATCGAGTCGTAGAACATCGGGATTTCGCCGCCCTCGTAGACGCCGGTGTCGACGCGCACGCCGCCGAGCGGCTCGCCCCCCTGCAGCGTCGGCACCGAGGCTTCCAATGTCTGCTCGGGCGGCTGGTACTTCACCAGCCGCCCGGTCGACGGCAGGAAGTTGCGGAATGGGTCTTCCGCGTTGATGCGGCATTCAATCGCCCAGCCCTCGCGCTTGATCTGCGCTTGCGTGAAGCCCAGCTTCTCGCCGGCGGCAACGCGGATCATCTGCTCCACGAGGTCCAGGCCGGTGATGCACTCGGTGACCGGGTGCTCCACCTGCAGCCGGGTGTTCATCTCGAGGAAGTAGAAGCTCTGGTCCTTGCCGACCACGAACTCCACGGTGCCTGCGCTCTGGTACTTCACGGCCTTGGCCAGCGCCACGGCCTGCTCGCCCATCGCCTTGCGCGTCGCGTCGCTGATGAACGGTGATGGCGCCTCCTCGATCACCTTCTGGTGGCGGCGCTGGATCGAGCATTCACGCTCGTGCAGGTAGACCACGTTGCCGTGTGCATCGCCCAGCACCTGGATCTCGATGTGGCGCGGCTCCTCGACGAACTTCTCGATGAACACCCGGTCGTCGCCAAAGCTGTTGCGCGCCTCGTTGCGGCACGACGAGAAGCCCTCGAAGGCCTCCTTGTCGTTGAAGGCCACGCGCAGGCCCTTGCCGCCACCACCTGCGCTGGCCTTGATCATCACCGGATAACCGATGCCCTTGGCGATATCCACCGCCTGCTCCGGCGTGGAAATCGCATCGTTGTAGCCGGGGATGGTGTTGACCTTGGCGTCGTTCGCCAACTTCTTCGACGCGATCTTGTCGCCCATCGCCGCGATCGAGTAGTGTTTGGGCCCGATGAAGACCATGCCCTCTTCTTCAACCCGCCTGGCGAAGGCCTCGTTCTCGGACAGGAAGCCATAGCCGGGGTGAATGGCCTCGGCGCCGGTTTGCTTGGCGGCGGCAATGATCTTGTCGGCGACGAGGTAACTCTCGCGGCTGGGCGCCGGGCCGAGCAGCACCGACTCGTCGGCCAGCTCGACGTGGCGGGCATCCTTGTCGGCTTCGGAGTACACCGCGACCGTGGCAATGCCCATCTTCTTCGCGGTCTTGATCACCCGGCAAGCGATCTCGCCTCTGTTGGCGATGAGGATCTTCTTGAACATATTGGTTCCGTAGGTGTTATGCGCTGGGCTTCGACCAGCTCAGCCCGAACGGGGAAGAAATACGCTCCCTCGCCGTTCGCCCTGAGCTTGGTCGTTGGGCCTGCAACGAATCACGCGCTCACAATGGAATGTTGCCGTGCTTGCGCCACGGGTTGTCGAGCTTCTTGTCCTTCAGCATCATCAGCGAGCGGCAAACGCGTTTGCGCGTCTCGTGCGGCTGGATCACGTCGTCGATGTAGCCGCGGCTGCCAGCGACGAAGGGGTTGGCGAAGCGGGCCTTGTATTCGGCCTCCTTCGCAGCCAGCTTGGCCGGATCGCCCTTGTCTTCGCGGAAGATGATCTCCACCGCGCCCTTGGCGCCCATCACCGCGATCTCGGCGTTGGGCCAGGCGAAGTTCACATCGCCCCGCAGGTGCTTCGAGGCCATCACGTCATAGGCGCCGCCGTACGCCTTGCGCGTGATCACCGTGATCTTCGGCACCGTGCACTCTGCGTAGGCGTAGAGCAGCTTGGCGCCGTGCTTGATGATGCCGCCGTACTCTTGCGAGGTGCCGGGCATGAAGCCGGGCACGTCGACGAAAGTGACGATCGGGATGTTGAATGCATCGCAGAAGCGCACGAAGCGCGCCGCCTTGATCGAGCTCTTGATGTCCAGGCAGCCTGCCAGCACCATCGGGTTGTTGGCCACCACGCCGACGGTGGCGCCCTCCATGCGGGCAAAGCCGATGACGATGTTCTTGGCGTAGTCAGGCTGGATCTCGAAGAAGTCGCCGTCGTCGACGACCTTCAGGATCAGCTCCTTCATGTCGTACGGCTTGTTCGGGTTGTCCGGCACCAACGTGTCGAGCGAAGCATCGACACGCGTCGCCGGATCGCCGCTCGGGCGCACCGGCACCTTGTCCTTGTTGTTCAGCGGCAGGTAGTTGAAGAATCGCCGCAGCATCAGCAGCGCCTCGACGTCGTTCTCGAACGCGAGGTCTGCCACGCCGCTCTTGCCGGTGTGGGTGATCGCACCGCCCAGCTCCTCCGCGGTCACTTCCTCGTGCGTCACGGTCTTCACCACCTCGGGGCCGGTGACGAACATGTACGACGAGTCTTTCACCATGAAGATGAAGTCGGTCATCGCGGGCGAATACACCGCGCCGCCGGCGCACGGGCCCATGATCATCGAGATCTGCGGGATCACCCCCGAGGCCAGCACGTTCTTCTGGAACACATCGGCATAACCGCCAAGCGATGCGACACCTTCCTGGATGCGCGCGCCGCCCGAGTCGTTCAGGCCGATCACCGGCGCGCCGACCTTCATCGCCTGGTCCATCACCTTGCAGATCTTCTCGGCGTGCGCCTCCGACAGGGCGCCGCCGAAGACGGTGAAGTCCTGGCTGAAGACGAAGACGAGGCGTCCGTTGATCATGCCGTAGCCGGTGACCACGCCATCGCCGGGGATCTTGTTGTCGGCCATGCCGAAGTCGGCGCAGCGGTGCTCGACGAACATGTCCCACTCTTCGAAGCTGCCTTCGTCGAGCAGCAGCTCGAGCCGCTCGCGCGCCGTCAGCTTGCCTTTGGCGTGCTGGGCGGCGATCCGCTTCTCGCCGCCGCCCAAGCGCGCCTTCGCGCGCTTTTCCTCGAGCATTTGCAGGATGTCGTGCATGGTCGGATGTTCTCCTCGGAAACTATTGAAAGAGGTCGAGCAGGCGGCGTGCGGCGACCGATGCGGCGAGCGTGCCTTCGCGCACCTCCGCGCGCAGGCCGGCCAGATGCTCGCGCACGGCCGGGTGGGCGCGAAAGCGGCTCTTCAAGCCGGCGTCGATGCGTTCCCACATCCAGGCTTCGTCTTGCATGTGGCGGCGCCTGGCCAGACGGCCGCTGCTGGTTTGAACCTGCCGGTAATCGCTGACGGTCTGCCAGAACTCGGCCAGGCCGGTGGATTTCAACGCGCTCAGCTGGATCACCTTCGGGTGCCAGACGGTCGCGTCGTGGTGTTGATGGTCCGGGTGACCGTGCAGCCCGAACAGCCGCAACGCCGACGTGATCTGCGCCCGCGCCCGCGTCGCCGCGGCTTCGTCGATGTCGGCCTTGTTGATCACCACCAGGTCGGCCAGCTCCATCACGCCCTTCTTGATCGCCTGCAGATCGTCGCCGGCGTTGGGCAACTGCATCAGCACGAACATGTCGGTCATGCCGGCGACGGCTGTTTCGCTCTGGCCGACGCCGACCGTCTCGACGATCACGATGTCGTAGCCCGCCGCCTCGCAGACCAGCAGGCTCTCGCGCGTACGCTCGGCCACGCCGCCCAGCGTGCCGCTTGAGGGACTGGGTCGGATGTAGGCCGACTCATGCACCGACAGATGCTCCATCCGCGTCTTGTCGCCGAGGATCGAACCGCCCGAGACGCTGGACGATGGATCGACGGCCAGCACCGCCACGCGGTGACCTTGGCCAATCAAATGCAAACCCAGCGCTTCGATGAAGGTGCTCTTGCCGACACCGGGCACGCCGGAGATGCCCAGACGAAACGAGCGACCGGTCGCCGGCAGCAGCGCGTTCAGCAGTTCGTCGGCACGCAGCCGATGGTCCGCGCGTGTCGATTCGAGCAACGTGATGGTCTTGGCGGTCGCGCGCCGGCGCGGCGCCGCATCACCATGCAGCAGTTGGTCCAGCAGGGCTTGGTCAGCCTCGCCCAGGCTCATCGCGCCGCCCGCAAGTAGAACCAGTCCCACTCGCCTTCGGCCTGCAGCTCGAAGCCATGGCGCTGGTAGAAGCGGTTCGCATCGCTGTGCTTGAGCGCCGTCACCGACACCGGCTGGTGCGCCGCATCGGCCTCGGCCAGCACCTGTTCCAGCACCCAAGAGCCAATGCCTTCGCCCTGTGCGCTCGGATGCACGTAGAGATGGTCGAGCTGCCAGCCGTCGTCGCGCGGCACGACGACGACGAAGCCGACCAGTTCGCCCCCACGCAGGATGTGGCGGGTGTGCGCCGGCTGGTAGCCACGCGACAAGCGCTCGCGGGCGCGCTGCGGATCGAAGCGGCCCAACCGTTCCAGGCTTTCGCGCATCGCAGCCAGCCGCAGCGACAACAACGCTTCGAAATCGCCGTCGCCCGCGGGCGACAGCGCCAGCGCGGGCCGTTCAGAGGAGGCCGACATCGGCGTGCTCAGGCGAGGCCCTGTGCATTGCGGATCTGCTCCAGCACGTCCTTCGCGCTGGCCGGGATCGGCGTGCCCGGGCCGTAGATGCCCTTCACGCCGGCTTCGTAGAGGAAGCGGTAGTCCTGCTGCGGGATCACGCCGCCGACGAACACGATGATGTCGTCGGCGCCCTGCTTCTTCAGCGCCTCGATGATGGCCGGCACCAGCGTTTTGTGGCCCGCGGCGAGCGTGGAGACACCCACCGCATGCACGTCGTTCTCGATGGCCTGGCGGGCGCACTCTTCGGCGGTCTGGAAGAGCGGGCCCATGTCGACGTCGTAGCCCAGGTCGGCGAATGCGGTGGCCACCACCTTCGCGCCACGGTCGTG
>NZ_DASUNH010000126.1:0-45746 GCF_036277275.1 Ideonella sp.
TGATGCCGCTCGTGCACCTCGAGGGCCTGGCCGATCTGCGCGCCGCCGAACTGACCGGCGCCCGAGGTGGCCCGACCGTGCGCCAGGTGGAGTTGGCCTCGGGCCGCGCCGAGCTGCTGCCCGACGAGGCGATGCCGACGGCGCAAGCGCTGGATGAAGCCCTGGCCGCCGCTGTCGCCCGCTCGCCCGCGCTGGTGGAATCCTGGCAGGCCGGCCTGGCCGCCGTGCAGGGCATCGAATCGGTGATCGACCGCCATGCACCGGCGCAGGGCCCCGATTTCGCGCCCTTGCGCAGGTTGATGCAGCATGTGGCGGACGCGGGCCGCCAGGCCACGCAGGCCTTGGCGGCGGCTGGCCAGGATGGCCAAGCCGCTGCACCCAACGGCAGCGCATCGGCCGCGGCGCCGATGGCCGGCATCAACTCGCGCGAAGACGCCATGCGTGCACTGACGCGCGTGTGTGAATGGTTCGAGCGCAACGAACCCAGCCACCCCGCGCCGCTGCTGATCCGACGCGCGCAGCGGCTGATGAGCAAGAACTTCATCGACATCGTCCGCGACCTGGTACCCGATGGGGTCAGCCAGATTGAGCGGCTCGCCGGCATCGGCAACGAATAGGCCCGACGTCACAGGCCACCCACGGAAGGAGCACGCACATGGCAACCAGCAGCCAGAAGTTCATCGCCCGCAACCGCGCGCCGCGCGTGCAGATCGAGTACGACGTGGAGCTTTACGGCGCCGAGAAGAAGGTGCAACTGCCCTTCGTGATGGGGGTGTTGTCCGACCTGTCGGGCAAGCCCACCGAGCCGCTGCCGCCGGTGGCCGACCGCAAGTTCCTCGACATCGATGTCGACAACTTCGACGCCCGCATGAAGGCGATGAAGCCGCGCGTGGCCTTCCCGGTGACCAACACGCTGACCGGCGAGGGCAACCTCGCCGTCGAGATCACCTTCGAGAGCATGGACGACTTCTCGCCCGCCGCAGTGGCGCGCAAGGTCGACGGCCTGCGCCAGTTGCTGGAAGCGCGCCAGCAACTGGCCAACCTGATCACCTACATGGACGGCAAGACCGGCGCCGAGGGACTGATCGCGAAAGTGATCAAGGACGAGGCCTTGCTGAAGTCATTGGCCGCCGCGGCACCGAAGCTCGCCGCCGACGCCCAGTAATCGACCAGCACCGCGGAGACCGACCATGGCCGAAGAAACCCTTGTCCAGCCCAATGCACTGACCGGCATCGAGTACGAAGGCGGCGAGTTCGCTTCGTTGCTGAACCGCGAGTTCAAGCCGAAGACCGACGACGCCAAGAGCGCCGTCGAGACGGCGGTGCTGACGCTCGCCCAGCAGGCGCTGTCGCAGACCCAGCTGATCGGCAGCGACGTCATCATGTCGATCGAGGCCATGATCGCCGAGCTCGACAAGAAGCTGTCGCAGCAGATCAATCTGATCCTGCACCACCCCGAGTTCCAGCAGATCGAAAGCGCCTGGCGCGGGCTGCACCATCTCGTCAACAACACCGAAACCGACGAGATGCTGAAGATCCGCGTGATGAGCATCACCAAGGCCGAGGTCGGCAAGACGCTCAAGCGCTACAAGGGCACGGCCTGGGACCAGAGCCCGCTGTTCAAGAAGGTCTACGAGGAAGAGTACGGCCAGTTCGGCGGCGAGCCCTTCGGCTGCCTGGTCGGCGACTACTACTTCGACCACAGCCCGCCGGATGTCGAGTTGCTGGGCGAGATGAGCAAGGTCGCTGCGTCGGCGCACGCGCCGTTCATTGCCGCGGCCAACCCGTCGCTGATGCAGATGGGCTCGTGGCAGGAGCTGGCCAACCCCCGCGACCTGACCAAGATCTTCACCACGCCCGAGTACGCGGCCTGGAAGTCGCTGCGCGAGTCCGAAGACGCGCGCTACCTGGGCCTGGCGATGCCGCGCTTCCTGGCCCGGCTGCCCTATGGCGCCAAGACCAGCCCGGTCGAAGAGTTCAACTTCGAGGAAGAAACCGCCGGCGGCGACCACGCCAGCTACACCTGGGCCAACTCGGCCTATGCGATGGCGGTCAACATCAACCGTTCGTTCAAGCTCTACGGCTGGTGCACGCGCATCCGCGGCATCGAGTCGGGTGGTTCGGTCGAGGGCCTGCCGGCCCACACCTTCCCGACCGACGAAGGCGGCGTGGCGATGAAGTGCCCGACCGAGATCGCGATCAGCGACCGGCGCGAGGCCGAGCTGGCCAAGAACGGCTTCATGCCGCTGGTGCACCGCAAGAACTCCGACTTCGCGGCCTTCATCGGCGCGCAGTCGCTGCAAAAGCCGTTCGAGTACGACGACCCCGACGCCACCGCCAACGCCAACCTGGCCGCGCGGCTGCCGTACCTGTTCGCCTGCAACCGCTTCGCCCACTACCTGAAGTGCATCGTGCGCGACAAGGTCGGCTCGTTCAAGGAGCGCGCCGACATGGAGAAGTGGCTGAACAAATGGATCATGAACTACGTCGACGGCGACCCGGCCAACTCGTCCGAGGTCACCAAGTCGCAAAAGCCGCTGGCTGCCGCCGAAGTCACGGTCGAAGAGATCCCCGGCAACCCCGGCTACTACTCGTCCAAGTTCTTCCTGCGCCCGCACTACCAGCTCGAAGGGCTGACGGTGTCGCTGCGCCTGGTGTCCAAGCTGCCTTCGCAGAAGCAGGCGTGAAGGCAAGTGAGCGAGCGCCCCTTCGTTTCATCGAGACCCGCTAGTTTCCCGCCCCGTTCACACAGCCAGGGGCCTTTTCCAACGTACCCGACGAATCCATCAAGGAGAGACCCATCATGACGATCGACACCCACCTGAAGCTCGCTGGCGTTGAAGGCGAATCCACCCACAAGGACCACAAGGGCGAGATCGACCTGCTCGCCTGGTCGTGGGACGTGCGCCAGGAAAGCACGGCCGCCGCGGGCACCGGATCCGGCAAGGGCAAGGGCATCCCCGGCCAGCTCGTCTTCGCGCACTACTATGACAAGGCCTCGCCGGTGCTGGCCAAGAACTGCGCCAACGGCAAGCACTTCGACTCGGCCATCATCACCTGCCGCAAGGCCGGCGAAGGCCAGCTCGACTTCCTGAAGGTCACGCTCAAGCAGGTGCTGGTCACCTCGGTGGCGCCGTCGGCCAGCAGTGGTGGCGAGATCTCGGAAAGCGTGGCGCTGAGCTACGCCGACATCGAGTTCGAATACAAGCCGCAGGACGACAAGGGCGCGCTGGGCGGTGCGGTCAAGTTCGGCTGGAACGTCGCCAGCACCGAAACCCGCTGATCCGCTGGAGCGCGCAATGGCGGGAAGCCCTGGCATGTCGGCGCTGGTCGATTCGGCCGCCGCCGACATTTACCTCGACCTGACGCTCAAGCGGGCCGGCAAGGCCAAGGGCGAGTCGGTGGCCGTGGGCCATCAGGACGACATCGTCGTGCTGGGCTTCAGCTGGGGCGTTGGCGCGGCCGGAGACGCCGTTGCCGCGCTGTCCACCGGTCGGCGCAGCTACCGCCATCTGGTGGTCTGCAAACGGCTGGACACGGCGAGCACGGCCCTGATGAGCGCGGTGGCCACCAACGACGAGGTGCGCAGCGCCAAGCTGTCGTTGCGCAAGGCCGGCGGCGCGCAGGAGGATTTTTTCTCCCTCACGCTGGAGAAGGCGCGCGTGGTGGCCTACGACATCGACACCGACGCCAACGGCCACCCGTTCGAAAAAGTGACGCTGAGCTTTCAGAAGGTCGCCGCCGAGTACCGGGTGCAGAGCGCCAGCGGCCAGATGGGTGCCAGCCACAGCTTCACGGACGACCTGAGCTGAGAGCCTGACAGCCCGAGCGGCGGCGCCATCGTCGGAACAAGGGGAGTGACATGAACCCGGTCAGGGAAATGGTGTCGGGTGGTCAACCCGCACAGGCGCTGGCGGCAGCGCAGGCACAGGTTCGGGCCCGGCCCGACGATGCCGAGCTTCGTGTGTTGCTGTTCCAGCTGATGGTCGTGGCCGGTCAGTGGGAGCGTGCCGCGACCCAGCTCGAACTCTGCGGCGAGCTCGACGACGCCGCGCTGGCGATGGTGCACACCTATCGCGAGGCGCTTCAATGCGAGCTGGCGCGAGAGGCGGTGTTCAAGGGCAAGACCACGCCGATGGTGCTGGGGCAGCCGGCCGAATGGGTGGCCTTGCTGGTGCAGGCACTGCAGGCTCAGGCGTCGGGTGACTCGGCCGGGGCGCAAGCCTTGCGGGATCAGGCGCTGGAGCAGGCTCCCACCATCGCTGGCACGGTCGACGGCCATCCGTTCGAGTGGATCTGCGATGCTGATTCGCGGCTGGGCCCGGTGCTGGAGGCGGTCGTCAACGGCCGTTACTGCTGGGTGCCGTTCGCGGCGTTGCGGCGGGTGCAGATCGAGGCGCCAGAGGATCTGCGCGACCTCGTCTGGACGCCGGCGCACCTGGAGTTCCCGAATGGCGGCGATGCGATCGCGCTGATCCCGACGCGTTATGTGGGCAGCACCGCGCTCGAAGACGAGCGCATCTGGATGGCCCGACGCACCGAGTGGCAGCCACTGGGGGGCGAACAGTTCGCCGGCCTCGGCCAGCGCGTGTTCGCCACCGAAGCGGGCGAGCACGCGTTGCTCGACATCCGATCGATCGAATTGCAGTCATCGTGACTGCGAACCTGAAGGACCGCCTGCAGCCGGCGTTGCTTGATCGGCTGACCGATGACAACCCGCAGCAGCGCGAAGAAGCCGAAGACCGCCGCGTGATGACCAAGCCGCAGCTGCGCCAGGCGGTGCTGCGCGACCTGGGCTGGCTGCTCAATGCGGTGCAGCCGCTGGGCAAGCTGGCCGAGGCCTACCCGGTGCTGGCGGGCAGCGTGCTGAACTTCGGCCTGCCGGCGTTGTCCGGCCAGCTGGCGTCCAAAGTCGACGTCAGCGTGCTCGAGAAGGCGATCCGCCAGACGCTGATCCGCTATGAGCCGCGCATCCTGGCCGACACGCTGGAGGTCCATGCGATCGAGGCGAACAGCGTGCTCGACACCCACAACGTCATCGAATTCGAAATCCGCGGCCACCTGTGGTCGCAGCCGGTGCCGCTGGAGATCTTGCTGCGCACGCAGCTCGATCTGGAGGCGGGGCAGGTGGAAGTACGGGATGCGGTGGCGCTCGGCGCTGGCCGCGCTGTGTGAATCGGAAGAACCCCCTGAGATCAAGTCATGAACTATTGGATGTGTCTGAAGTGTCGTGAATCCGGCCATCACTATGGCGGTTGGTATCCGGACGCCAGCGGCGCCGGCGCACTCGTGTGCCCACTCGGGCATGGCAGCCTCTGGGGGCCGTATGACAGCTGGGACCCTCGGCCGCCGATCAACGCGCATCTGAAGGCGCAGGCGAACTGGCGTCGTCTGGTGGAGAAGGTCTCCAAGATCGTCGAAGGCTCGTTCGACGATTGCCTGCCGATCCAGCCCCCGTACTACTTGGAGGCGCTCGATCCGCTGCATCGCTACGGCCCGGAGGCCAAGCTCCAGTTCGATGCCTGGGCCGCCGGCGATCGAAAGGAACTCTTCCTCGATTGGCTCGAGAAGCAGCCTTTGCCGCCGAGCGTCAAAGGGGTGATTCAGGTGCCATCCGACAAATTGGTGGCATCGCACCAGATCCGGTTCAACGGCGAGCGCATCGTGGTGCCGGACAGGTTTCCGCAGGATTGGCGTGACGCGATCGAATCAGGCAGATACCACGAGCTGATCTTTGTCATGGATGCGGCGACCTACATGTACGTCGGCATCAAGGTCAGGGGGCGGTTCCAGCATTCATCCTTCTTCGGCGGCCGGCCCGTCAAGATGGCCGGAATGCTTCACGTCGACTCCAGCTGGCGCATTCGTCGTGTGTCCAACGCCAGCGGCCATTACGCCCCGGGGCCCGCCAAGCTGGCGGACTTCCTCACCCGGTTGAAGGACCGTGGTTTCAACCTGGCAACGCTGGACCTGCAGTATTGGGACGGCCGCGCCTGGGCCTACAGCGGCAAGGCAAAACCATGGCTTGACCAGCAGCCCACGGCCATGGCCGTGTAGCGAAGGCGCGCAGATGTCCCCGCGTCTTCTTCGCCTCTACACCGACGAGCTGCCCCGCCTGCAAGAGGTGGGCGCGGAGTTCATGCGCGAGTCTGCGAAAAAAGCGGCGTCGATGGGGTTGCGTGATGCGATGTCTTCCGGCCCTGAAGTGGCGCGAAGCTCCATGGGCGGAGCGGAAACACCATGAAACGAAACCCTGTCATTGCTCGATTCCTTCTCTCACTGGCCGTTGCTGCGCTCGGCGGCGCTGCTGCGAGCGTGTCTGCGCAGTCGCCTGATTCCGACGGCGTCAACCTGGCCGGCCGCGACTTCTTCAAGGCCTACACCAGCCCGGACGGCCAGATGCGCGAGAAGGCCAAGCTCTATCTGCTCGGCGTGCAGGACTCGACCGAGGGGCGGGTCTGGTGCAGCTACAAGCGGCTGAAGATGGTGACGCTGAAGGAGGCCGTCTATGAGCATTTCAGGAAGCTCCCGTCCCAGCGGCTGGACGAGCGCGCCGCCAGTCTGATCGAGGCAACGCTGGCGAAGGAGTTTCCGTGCGGAGGCCCCTCATGACACCCGTGTACGCCGAGCTGAAGAAGAACCACTACTCGTCCGACTACGCGCAGTCCAGCTACGTGTCGGGGCCCGATCTCTATGCCGAGATCGGCCACGATCTCGACACGCTGACCAGGCAGGACATGAAAAACAAGAAGGGCGTCGTCTTCTTCTGGAAGATCGTCGGCTACGACGGCGGCCACATCGATCTGCTCGAATCGACGACGGTTGACCTCCTGTGCCACTCCCATTGCTACTTCAAGTGCAAAGAGGTCTGGTTCTGGAGCCTGACCTGAAGGCGAGCCCGACGACATGGACCCGCGCCTTCTCCGCCTCTACACCGACGAGCTGACCCATCTGCAAGAGGTGGGCGCCGAGTTTGCGCGCGAGTTCCCGAAGATCGCGTCGCGCCTGGGCATGGAGGGCGCCGAGGTTGCCGATCCGTATGTCGAGCGGCTGCTCGAAGGCTTTGCGTTCCTCGCCGCCCGCGTGCAGTTGAAGCTGGACGCCGAGCAGCCGCGCCTGATCGCGCACCTGCTCGAATCGATCTACCCGAACTTCCTGGCGCCGGTGCCGTCGATGATGGTGGCGCGCTTCGGCGTCGACACGACCGACCCCAACCTGATCAAGGGTTACCCGGTGCCGCGCGGCAGCGCGCTGCATTCAGAGCTGCCACGCGGGCAGGACACACGCTGCGAGTTCCGCACCGCGCATGCGGTGACTCTGTGGCCGATCGAGCTGGTCAGCGCCCAGTACTTTACCCACGCGCCCGATCTGCCGATGGCGCGGCTGCCCGCGGCGCTCGGCGCCAAGGGAGGCTTGCGGCTGCGGTTGCGGGCCGGCGGCGGCATCGCCTTCAACCAGCTGGGGCTGGACAACCTGGCGCTGTACATCAGCGCACCCGACGACGTCGCGTTTCGCCTGCATGAGCTGGTACTCGGGTCGACGCTGGGCAGCTGGGTCGGCACCGAGCCGGCCCAGGCGCTGCTCCAGTGGCGCGGCGCCGAGAGCGTGCAGCCGCTGGGTTATGCGTCGGACGAGGCCTTGCTGCCGGAAGCGCATCGCAGCTTCTCGGGTTGCCGCTTGCTGCAGGAGGCAGCGGTGATGCCGCAGCGCTTCCTGTTCTTCGAGATCAACGGTTTGGCGGAACGCCTGTCGCGCGTCGCCGGCAGCGAGGCCGAGATCGTGCTGCTGTTCAACCGTGGCGACGCGGCGCTCGAGCCGCTGGTGGATGCCAACAGCCTGTCGCTGCACTGCACGCCGGCCATCAACCTGTTTCCGAAGCGGCTGGACCGCATCCAGCTCGGGCCCGGAACCTGGGAGTACCACGTGGTGCCCGACCGCACCCGGCCAATGGACTATGAGGTGCACAGCCTGCAGTCGGTGGTCGGCTTCGGCAGCGGCCAGCTGGGGCAGCAGACTTTCTGGCCGCTTTATGCGACCTACCACGAGGCCCCGCGCGAGGTGCCGGGCTACTTCACAGCGCGGCGCGAGCCGCGGCTGCTGTCGCCCCGGCAGAAGGAGCACGGGCCACGCTCGTCCTACATCGGCGATGAGGTGTTCCTGTCGCTGGTCGATCCGCAGCACGCGCCGTACCGCGAAGACATTCGCCAGCTCTCCGTCTCGGCGTGGGTCACCAACCGCGACCTGCCTGCGCTGCTGCCACACAACGGCCAGGATGCCGCGGCACCCGCCTGGCGGCTGGACGCACCCGGCCCGGTGTTGCGGGTGGACGCGCTGCGTGGCCCGACGCGGCCGGTGAGTCGCCTGCCGGTGGGCGAGCTGGGTTGGAGCCTGGTCAGCCTGTTGACGATGAATCAGCTGCCTTGGGCTGACGAGCCGCCGGCGCAAGCGGCTGCCACGCTGCGCCGGTTGCTGACGCTGTATGGCCCGCCGTTGGACACCGCTTGGCAGCGCCAGATCGACGGCGTGCGCTCGGTCACTGCGCGCTCGGTGGTGCGGCGTCTGCCATTCGGCGGGCCGTTGACGTTCGGCACCGGCAGCGAGATCACGCTGGAGCTGGACGAACTGGCCTTCCAGGGCAGCAGTGCCTTCTTGTTCGCCAGCGTGCTGGAGCGGTACTTCGCCCGCCATGCGACGCTCAACACCTTCACCCAGCTGAGCCTGGTGTCGACCCAGCGGGGCCTGCTCAAGCGGTGGCCGGCGCGGGTGGGGTCGGGCGCCGGGCAGGAGCGCGTGTCGTGACGGCGCGTGAGCCTGTGGCCGAACGTGCGGCCGCGTTGCAGGCCTTGTTCGACCAGGTGGCGGCCGCCCCTTGGGCGCACGACTTCTTTGTGCTGCTGCGGCGTATCGAAGGCCTGACACCGCAAGCGCCGCGCCTGGGCCGCGCGCTTCGGCCAGGGCAAGAGGCGGTTCGCCTCGGCCAGGAGCCCGAGCTGGACTTTGCGCCGGCCGCGCTCTCGAGCTTCTCGCTCGGCCGGGCGGCACCCCGTTTGGGCGTGCGCTTCTTTGGCCTGCTCGGCCCGCAGGGCCCGATGCCGCTGCACCTGACCGAGTACACACGCGAGCGACTGCACCAGCGCAGCGACCCCACGCTGGCGCGCTTTCTCGACGTGTTCCACCATCGGTTGCTGCTGTTCTTCTACCGGGCCTGGGCACAAGCCCAACCGACGGTGCAGCACGACCGGCCGGCGGACGACCGCTATGCCGCCTGGCTGGGGGCCGCCGTCGGCCTGAGTGGCACGCTGCGCCCGCAAGACACGGTGCCGCAACGCGCGCGTCTGTTCCACGCCGGCCTGCTGGGCGGCTGTGGACGGCATCCGGAAGGCCTGGCGAAGATCCTCTCGCTGCATTTCGGGGTGCCGGTGCGCATCGAACAGCATGTGCCGCACTGGCTGCCGATCGATGTGCAGGACCGCAGCCGCCTGGGCCACGCACGGAATCGGCCCGAGCGCGTCGGCGCTACGCCGTCCCGGTTGGGCCACAACACCAGCGCGGGCAGCAAGCTGTGGGACCGGCAGTTCAAGTTCCGCGTCGTGCTGGGCCCGCTGACGCTGGCGCAGTACCAAAGCTTTCTGCCCGATGGCTCGGCCTGGCGGCCATTGAACGACTGGATTCGCCAGTACGCCGGGCCCGGGCTGCTGTGGGATGTGCAGCCGCTGCTCGCGCACCAGGAAGTGCCACCGCCACAACTGGGCCGCCATGCGCGCCTGGGCCTGACGAGCTGGGGCGGTCACACCGGTCACCGCCCGCACACGCAAGACCGCGGCGACCTGCGTCTGCGGCCCGGCGCGACGCTGCGCTCGACATCACCGACACAAGGAAACGCCGGGCCGCCCCAAGTTTCCTTGACCCCCGCGGGGGGCGGGCTGGGTGCAGCCCAGCCCTGGGGGCGTTCACATCACCAGGGGGCCTCGCCATGACCGAGATCGCACGCACCGCCTTGTTCGGCAAACTCAACCCGCTGGCCTACAAGGCCATCGAGGGCGCCACCGTGTTCTGCAAGCTGCGCGGCAACCCGTTTGTCGAGCTGCAGCACTGGCTCTACCAGATCCTGAACACGCAAGACTCCGACCTGCACCGCATCGTCAAGCACTACGGGCTCGACGCCTCGGTGCTGGCGAGCGACCTGACCACCGCGCTGGACCGCCTGCCCCGCGGCGCCACCTCGATCACCGACCTGTCGAGTTGGGTCGAGAACGCGGTCGAGCGGGCCTGGGTCTACGGCTCGCTGATGTTCGGCGACACCCAGGTACGCACCGGCCACCTCGTCGTCGGACTGTTGAAGACGGCGTCGATGCGCAGCGCGCTGCTGTCGATCTCGAAGCAGTTCGAGCGCATCAAGATCGACGACCTGGCCGACAACTTCCACCGGGTGCTCGAAGGTTCGCCCGAGCAGAATCTGCGCGCCACCGATGGCGCCGCCGAGCCCGGCGAAGCCAGCGGAGCGATCGCACCGGCGGCGATGGGCAAGCAAGAGGCGCTCAAGCGCTACGCGGTGGACCTGACCGAGCGTGCCCGCAACGGCGAGATCGATCCGATCGCCGGGCGCGACGAAGAGATCCGCCAGATCGTCGACATCCTGATGCGGCGGCGGCAGAACAACCCCATCCTGACCGGCGAGGCCGGTGTCGGCAAGACGGCGGTGGTCGAAGGCTTCGCGCTGCGCCTGGCACAGGGCGACGTGCCGCCGCAGCTGAAGGATGTGTCGCTCTACGCGCTGGACATCGGTCTGTTGCAGGCCGGTGCCAGCATGAAGGGCGAGTTCGAAAGCCGGTTGCGCGCGGTGATCGACGAGGTGCAGGCGTCGCCCAAGCCGATCATCCTGTTCATCGACGAGGCCCACACCTTGATCGGCGCCGGCGGCGCAGCGGGCACTGGCGATGCGGCCAACCTGCTGAAACCCGCGCTGGCGCGCGGCAAGCTGCGCACGATCGCGGCCACCACCTGGGCCGAGTACAAGAAGCACATCGAGAAAGATCCCGCGCTGACACGGCGCTTTCAGGTCGTCCAGGTCGGCGAGCCGAGCGAGGAACGCGCGGTGCTGATGCTGCGCGGCGTGGCCAGCATCCTCGAAAAGCACCACCGCGTGGCACTGCTGGACGAGGGCATCGAGGCGGCGGTGCGTCTGTCCCACCGCTACATCCCGGCGCGCCAGCTGCCCGACAAGGCGGTGAGCCTGCTCGACACGGCTTGCGCTCGCGTGGCGATCAGCCAGCACGCGACGCCGCCGGAGCTGGAGGATTGCCAGCACCGCATCACTGCGCTGCAGGTAGAGCAGGGCATCGTCGACCGAGAGGGCAGCATCGGCATCGACGTGACGCAGCGGCGGCGCAAGGTGGCCGCGGCGCTGGACGACGAGCAGACCCGCCTGACTGTGCTGCAGGAGCGTTACGCGAAAGAGAAGGCGCTGGTAGACCGGGTGCTCGACATCCGCGCGAAGCTGCGTGGTGACGAGGGCGTGGAGCCCCTGCTGCCAGCCGAGCGCGACCAACTGTTGGCCGAACTGGCGGGGCTGCAGAGCCAGTTGCAGGCGCTGCAGGGCGATGCCCCGCTGATCCTGCCGACCGTCGACGAGCAGGCGGTGGCCAGCGTGGTGCAGGATTGGACGGGCATTCCCGTCGGCCGGATGGTGAAGAACGAGGTCGAGGCGGTGCTGAAGCTGGCCGACACGCTGAACCAGCGCGTCGTTGGCCAGGTGCATGCGCTGGAGACGATCGCGCGACGCATCCAGACCTCGCGCGCGCGGCTGGACAACCCGAGCAAGCCGATCGGCGTGTTCATGCTCTGCGGCACCTCGGGTGTCGGCAAGACCGAGACGGCGCTGGCACTGGCCGAGGCGCTGTACGGCGGCGAGCAGAACGTCATCACCATCAACATGAGCGAGTACCAGGAGGCGCATACCGTCTCGACGCTCAAGGGGGCGCCGCCGGGCTATGTGGGCTACGGCGAAGGCGGCGTGCTGACCGAGGCCGTGCGCCGCCGGCCCTACAGCGTGGTGCTGCTCGACGAGGTGGAGAAGGCCCACCCCGATGTGCACGAGCTGTTCTTCCAGGTCTTCGACAAGGGCTGGATGGAAGACGGCGAAGGGCGCTACATCGACTTCAAGAACACGATCATCCTGCTGACCAGCAATGCCGGCAGCGAACTGATCATGAAACTGTGCAAGGACCCGGAGCTGATGCCCGCGCCAGAGGCGATGGGCAAGGCCTTGCGTGAGCCGTTGCTGAAGGTCTTCCCCGCGGCGCTGCTGGGCCGCCTGGTCACGGTGCCGTATGTGCCGCTGAACGAGCAGATGATGGGCCAGATCGTGCGCCTGCAGCTGGGCCGTATCGGCCGGCGCATCCAGGACAACCACGGCGTGCCGTTCAGCTATGGCGACGACGTGGTGCAGTTGGTGGTCAGTCGCTGCCAGGAAGTGGAAAGCGGTGGCCGCGTGATCGACGCCATCCTCACCAACACCGTGCTGCCGCGCATCAGCCACGAATACCTGACCCGGCTGTCCGAAGGCAAGGCGATCGGCCGGGTGGCGCTGGCGGTGAAGGAAGGCGACTTCGACTATCGATTTGATTGACGATGCCGGCACCCCCCGTTTGCGCATGAGCGCGGCTTGGGGTGCCGTGGAGCAAAGCCGGGCGCTCTGCCGCACAACTGCCGGTGCAGAACTGAACTCGCAAGGAGACGGCCATGGACTACTTCACCAAGATGCGCCTGCAGATGAAGGCTGAGGCAGAGCGAGAGAAGCAGGGGCAAAGTACTTCCAACCTGCGCGGGGAGCAGCAGGAAATCGGCTGGTTCATGCGGGGCTGCAAGGATGTGGAGGCGGCACTGTGGCCGAACTATCGGGAAGGCGGCGCGCTGCCTTCCCAGAATCCCGAGAACAGCGGAGCGTGCTACACGCTGTATGACCGCGAACGCCAATGGCAGGCGACATGGCGCAATGCGGTCATCGCGTCGGTGGCAGCGTGCAGAACCGGCGGCGAAGGGGTCTGCTGCACCCACATCGTGTTATTGCGGGCGCACTATGCGATCGAGGGTTCGGTCGAGTACAACGCCGAGTGTCCCAAGGTCTCTGTCAAGACGAACTTCGCCTACGTCAAGACCTACACCTTGAGCCAGATGACCGGTGAGGCCATTGCTGACGACATCCTTCGTGTCATGCAGGGCGCCTGAGGAACGACACTCAAACCACTTGAGGGGGTGCGATGGCTGCATCGAGTATTCCGGGGCCTCTCGGCCTGGGCGAGAACAAGCCAGTGGTCGATGCGGGCACGCTCGTGCGGGCCGAGACGCCGGCGCCGCAGGCGAGCGGCGCGGCCGACGGCGCCGAACTCGACACCGAGATCGAAGCGCTGGACCTGGCCGCCACCGCGCGAACGGCGGCCTACGCCTTGAAGAAGGCCCACCCGACCGTGAGTTTCACCAGCGGGCGGCGAGGCAAGGCGGACCAGGCGCGGGCGATGGCCAGCAACGTGGTCAAGAACCGCAAGTGGATCGAAGAGACCTACGCCAAGAGCGACCTGCGCAAGCAGTGCCAGGACTGGGTGGATGCAAATCCTGACAAGAAAACCCAGGCAGAGATCGCGGAAGGCCTGTTGTCGGTGTTCAATAGCGCGAGCGATGCCGACCTCGGCAAGTTCAGCAAACACTTGTCGGGCGAAGCCTTCGACGTGCAGCCGGTCGACAAAGATGCCGAAGCAATCAAGAAGACGATTCGGGGGCTCACGGGCCTGGACAAGTTTCTCGACACCGAGGGTGGCCTCGTCCGCTGGCACGCGCAGTTCTGACTGGCGTCGTCGTTGCATGGTGCTGGGCCTGGCGGCGGGCCTGGTGGCCTGCACGCCGATGCTGCCCGCCACCGCAGCGGGCGAAGCGCCGGCATGCGAGTCGCTCGGTGACGTGACCACTGCCAACCGGGTGTTGGCGGGGGAACTGCAGCGCAGCGTCACGTCCGGTGCCTTGTTCGCGGCCGCCGCGACGGGCACCGGCATCCAGGCCTGCAGCGTTTGGCACGCCGGAAACTCGGTCGAGCTGCTGTACCGCTTCCGCAGTGGTGGCCAGTTCACGGCCAAGCGCGATGCCACCATCGAATCGACTGAACTGCGCGCGAAACTGACGCTGCCTTCGACGGAGGACCCGCTGCGCGTGCTGACCCGGGCCGAACGGCAGGCCTTCGGCGAGCAAGGCTGCGGCATCGACTGGGAGCACCCGGACATCGAGGCCGCAAAAAGCGAGCCCGGTGCGACGGACAGCGTGTGGCACGGCCAGACGTGCAACTGTCGGGCCAGGGCCCGCCGCGACGCGCTGGGCACCGTGATCGAGCTGGCGTTGACCAGCGCGTGCTGAACGGCCTCGGGTGGGCGCTCATCGGGGACAGTGACTTTCGTCGCTTTACCCGCCGGGTGGCGGGCGGCTACCGTCGGGCAACACGCTGCGACGTGTTCGCCAAGCCATGCCCAGCCCCTGTCAGCTCAAAACCCCGCTCGCTCCTGATCTGCTGCGCGTGCAATCGTGCGTCTCGCGCGAAGGCATCAGCGAGCTCGGCGAGATGCAGCTGGTCTTGCTCAGCGAGAAGAAGGACATCGCGCCCGATGAGCTGCTGGGCAAACCCGTCACGCTGACGCTGGCCTTCCGCGACGACGCCAAGCGGCACCTGAACGGCTACGTCGCACGGTTCGCGCAAGGTGGTTTCGAGGGCAAGTACTTCATTTACGAGATGACGCTGCGGCCCTGGCTGTGGCTGCTCACGCGCACCACCGATTGCCGCATCTTCCAAGACATGACGGTGCCCGACATCGTCAAGTCGGTCTTCAACGACCACCCGGTGGCACGCTTCGAACAAAAGCTGTTTCGCAGCTATCGCCCGTGGACGTACTGCGTGCAGTACCGCGAGACCGATTTCAACTTCGTCGCGCGGCTGTTGGAGCATGAGGGCATCTACTGGTTCTTCGATCACAGCGAAGGTGACCACAAGCTGGTGCTGTGTGATTCGGCCAGCGCCCACGACGCCGCGCCCGGCTGCGAGTCACTGCCGTTCTATGGCAATGTGAGCCAGGCGCCGCCGCTGCTGGAGCACGTGAACCAATGGGCGATGGCGCGCCACGTCAAGCCCGGCAAGGTCGTCATCACCGACTACGATTTCGAGCGGCCCTCGGCGTCGCTGGAGACGAACCAGACACGCAGCCGCAGCTACGACCTGTCCGACGGCGAGGTGTTCGACTACCCCGGCGGCTACATCCAGACGGGGCACGGCAGCCAATACGCCGAAGACCGGCTCGACGAGATGCAGGCGCAACACGAAGTCTTCAGCGCCGGCACCAACGCGCAAGGCGTGTGCACCGGCAGTCTGCTGAAGCTGACGCGCCACCCGCGCGACGACCAGAACGCCGAGTACCTGATCACCTCGACCCAGCTGCAGGTGCGCCAACCCGCCAACGAAGCAGGCGAGGGCGGCGAGGCGCGGCTGATGTGCGGATTCGGCGCCATCATCTCGAGCCAGCAATACCGCCCACCGCGCCGCACGCCCAAGCCGCAGGTGGCCGGGCCGCAGACGGCGACCGTCACAGGCCCGGCAGGTGAAGAGATCTTCACCGACAAGTACGGCCGGGTGAAGGTGCAGTTCCACTGGGACCGGCGCGGGCAGCGGGACGAGAAAAGCTCATGCTGGGTCAGCGTGGCCTACCCGTGGGCGGGTTCGAACTTCGGCGGTATCCACATCCCGCGCATCGGGCAAGAGGTGGTGGTCAGCTTCCTCGAAGGCGACCCCGACGCACCGCTGATCGTCGGCCGCACCTACAACGGCGAGAACCTGCCGCCCTGGGACCTGCCCGCCAACGCGACGCAAAGCGGCTTCCTGACGCGCTCCAGCAAGGGCGGCGGTTATGGCAACGCCAACGCGATCCGCTTCGAAGACAAGGCGGGCAGCGAGCAGCTCTGGATCCACGCCGAGAAGAACCAGGACATCGAAGTCGAGAACGACGAGACCCACTGGGTCGGACACGACCGCAAGAAGACGATCGACAACGACGAGACGACGCACGTCAAGCACGACCGCACGGAGACGGTAGACAACAACGAGACGATCACGATCGGCGTCGACCGCACCGAAAAGGTCGGCAGCAACGAAAAGATCAGCATCGGGGCGAACCGCACCGAGGACGTTGGTGCCAACGAGACCATCACGATCACTGCGAACCGTACCGAGAGCGTCGGCGGCAACGAGACGATCAGCGTGACGGGCAACCGAACGATTACTGTCAGCGCGAGCGAGACCGCGTCCGTCACCTTGCAACGCACGCATCTCGTCGGCGTCAATGAAACCATCGGCATCGGCGGTGCCCAGGAAGTGGCCATCGGCGGACTTCAGTCGATCACCGTCGGCGCCGTTCAAAGCATCGCCGTCGGGGCCGCCCAGAGTACGCTTGTCGGCGCCTCGCAAAGTGTGAAGGTGATCGGATCTCAGAGCGTCACGGTGGGCACCGGGCGCGACGTCAAGGTAGGCGCCAAGCTGTCGACCGTCGTCGGTGCGGACGAGGCGCGTTCCGTCGCGGGAAAGCGTGCCACCGACGTCGGTGGGGACGACACGTTCAACGTGACCGGCAAGGTGGCCGTCAGTGCCGGCGACTCGATCGCGCTCACCGCAGGCGATGCCAGCATCACTCTGAAGAAGGACGGCACCGTCATCATCAAGGGCAAGGACATCACGCTTGACGCCTCGGGGAAAATCAACCTCAAGGCGGGCGGCGACATTGTCACCAAGGGCTCCAACGTCCACCAGAACTGATGGATGGCAAGCAAGGTCCCATGCGTGGCGATGACTTGAGCGAAGAACTGGGCGGCGTGCTGGATGGGGCCGATCTGCTGCAGCCCCTGCTGTCGGCACGCACCGTGTCGCCGCGTCCCGAACCGCTGCCGCAGGTGGTCGTCGGTGAACTGATCGCCATCGTCCGCGAGTCGCGCACGCCGTTGATCCGATTCGAAGGCCAACTCGGTACCGCGGCGCTGCCGGCACGAAGCGTCGTCGACCTCCACGGTCGCCATGTCGGGCAGCCCGTGGTGTTGATGTTCGAGAACGGCCGCGCCGATTGCCCCATCGTGATGGGCCTGCTGCGTGGCGGCGATACCTGGCCTTTGGAGGAGGCGCCAGCGCAGGTCGAAGTCGATCTCGATGGGCAACGTCTGCAGATCGGCGCGAAAGAGCAACTCGTATTGCGTTGCGGCAAGGCCAGCATCACGCTGACCAAGGCAGGCAAGGTGCTGATCGAGGGTACCCATCTGGTGAGCTACTCGAGCGGCCCGAATCGCATCAAGGGTGGCAGCGTCGACCTCAACTGAGATCAAGTGCCCATGGGCCTGACCGTCTACGCTGAAGGCATGGGGTTGTTTCACAAGGGCAGCGGCGGCAAGGCCGTTGCGCCGGGTGATGTCTGCCTGACGCCGCCGCCGCCACCGACGGGCCCGGTGCCCGTCCCGTACGTCAACAATGTGTCAGCCTCGGACCTTGCGAAAGGGAGCAAGTCGGTCAAGATCGATGGCGAAGAAACGGCGCTCGAGGACCAGTCCGAGGTCACGACCAGCGTGGGCGACGAAGCCGGCACGCAGGGCGGCAACGTGGTCACGCACAAGACCAAGGGCAAGGCCTACTTCGCCGTTTGGTCGCACACCGTCAAGATCGAGGGCAAAGGTGTCTGCCGGCACGGCGACCAGATGGGGCAGGCCGCAGCGTCGACGCCCTACGGCATTGTCGACATGGCGGCCGTCACGGCCTTCAATGCAGCGCATGGTCAGAGCAAGCCTTGTCCCCCGTATCCGAGCCCGCGGCCCAGTGCCTGGGGACCGACTCCGGCCCAAAGCGCCGCCCAGGCCGCCAAGGGTGAAGCGTGCTGGCGCGCACCCTGCACGGGTTTGGCGACCGTGGCCGACCACCAGCCCCCTCTGGTCGTGGCCTGGGTCATGGGCGGTTGCCACATGAAGCCGGCCGACTTCACGGCCTGGGCCAGCAGCCAGCAGGCCGTGCCACGGGGGCATTGCACCAAGCATTCGCGCAGTCAGGGCGGGCATATGTCGTCCGCGTTCAAACCTCTGGAAGCCGCCAAGGCGGCCGGTACCTTGTTGGCCGCATTGGCGTGAGCACCGTTGGAGAGTGATCTTGAATAGATACCAGGTCTTGTTTGGCAAGTACGTCGACGAGCTCGGCAGCGCCGATGTGGCGACGTCCCGATGGTGGCAGCGCCTGCTCGATGCCGAACGCGCCCGTGGCGCGACGGGGGATGAGGCCGAAGAGCGCGTCCGAAGCAGATGGCCGGCAGGGCGATCCGGCCATCCGCTGGTTCTGGCGGCCTATCGCAAGTACTACATCGCCTGCGAGCAGCTGAACGAGGAGGTTCGGGCCGCCTACCTGCAGAAGGTGCAGCAGGCCGACGCGTCGCAGCAGGACGGTTGGGGCGTCGAGGATGACGACACGGCAGCGGCGAACGAGACCATCGATGACTGGGGGCCGGAATGGGAGATCGACCCGCCCAGGTTTCTGGTCGAAATGCTTTATGGCCGCCGCGACGATCTCGCGGAGTTGATGAACTTGATGGTCTTTTCGCCCATGGGCGAAGAGAACGATCGGGCGATCTGAAGCGTCAGGATGGAAGGTGTGGGGCATGGTGAATATCGCTGAGACACGTATCCGCAAAGGCCTGTTCCGGCTATTGAACGGTCCGATGGATGTCGACCGCTGGGACGCCCATATCGCTTCGAACGACATCGCTGGCGCGTCGGCTGCGCATGCTGAGCTGTTCGAGCGCTACTGCGATGAACTGCGCCCTGCGGTGACGCTGGCCTGGCAGACCTGGCTTGGCGAACTCGGTGGCTGGGCCTCTCAGGGCAACTCGGCGGAAGACGCCGAGAAGGAGATGTGGAATACATACCCCGCCGGGCCCGCCGCCCAGCCGTTCTTCGTTGCGCTGGTTCGTCGGTACTGGCTGGCGTGCGATGCACTGAACAAGACGACGACGGCGGAGCGCTCTGTCCGTCCTGAACAATTCCTGCTGGGTTGGCTCCAGTCGGCACCGGCTTCGGACGACATGGTTGCCGTGCTTGCCTGCATGCCGTACTGGCCGATGGGGATCGACGCCGAGGGGCGCTGGATCTGACATGTCATTCCAGACTTACCTGGACAACCGCACGCCGTTCACGGTGGGCAAGTTCGTGCTGCCGGACAAGCAGGGGCAAGAGGTCGTGCTGCTGGTCGTTTCGGCCACGTTCGTGCATGAGGATCTTTCAGGGGGGCTGTCGGTGGCGGCAAAGCAGCCGGCGCTCGAGTTCGCGGATGTGCACAACGGCCCGCCGCACATCGCCAGCGTGCGAAGAGAGAGCGACATTGCCTTGTACAAGCCTGCGGTCGATGTGCTTGTCAACGGCCACGCCTATGCACCGCCGGGGCGCCTGGCCACATCGGTGCCGGTTGGCATGGTGGTTGGCGATGTGCGCAAGGAACTGCTGGTGAGCGGCGACAGGAGCTGGCGCAAGGGCACCTTCGGCGGCGGCGCGTCGAGCCCTGAGCCCTTTGAGCGCATGCCGATCGTGTATGAGCGTGCTTTCGGTGGTATCGACATGAGGTCGGACGATCCGCACAAGCACGCAGCGGAGCCCCGGAATCTGTCGGGGCTTGGGTTCCGCGGCGTGCCGTCCTATGACCCGGACATCCGCACTGAGCTGCCCAACATCGAGTACCCGAACAACCGGCAGGCCACTCGATCTGACACCCCCAAGCCCGCTGGTTTGGGCGTGGTGGCCAGAGGATGGCAACCGCGCCTGGCGTGGGCGGGAACCTACGACGATGCGTGGTTGGCGCAGCAATGGCCGCTGCTGCCGACGGACTTCGATGCGCGTCACTACCAGGCCGCGCCCCCCGACCAGCAGAGCACCAGCCTGCGCGGGGGTGAGCCGGTGACACTGCACAACCTGACTCCGGAGGGCCTCTGGCAATTCAGCTTGCCACGGCTTGACGTGCCGGTGCGCCTGCTGTTCAACGATCGAATGGAAGAGCTGCCCCTTCGCATGGACACCGTGCTGATCGAACCGGATCTCAAGCAGCTCACACTGATCTGCCGCGCCTGCGTTGCGACGCGCCGGAATCGACCCGCCCTGCGTGAGATCGTCGTCGGCCAGATGACGCCGGCCTGGGTTCGTGCCCGGCGATCGGGCAAGCGCTTCGTGGACCTGTCCGGCCATGACGGCGCATGGCCATCGCGGCCGGCCTTCACGCAATGAGATGCGACGGCCCGTCACGCTCCGGCGCCCATCCAGTCATGCGTGCCGTGGCCCATTCGGTGCGGCGCGTCGCGGGAGTTGATTCATGACGTCGGCGCTGCTGATCGCGGGCTGCGGGGCCGTTACCGCCGTAGGGCTCACTGCTGGGCAGACCTGTGCCGCCATGCGGGCCAGGTTGTCAGGCTTCGGGCGTGTCAGCCTGCTGCCGCCACCGGCAGAGCCGGTGTGCGTCGGCCAAGTGCCGGCGGCGCGCCGCCTCAAGCGATCTCCGACCGAGTGGCTGGTCAACATGGCAGCCCTGGCGCTGCGCGAGTGCCTGGATTCACTGCCTGTGCACAGCCATCGGGTGGCGCTCTTGCTGGCCTTGCCTGACTCCCATCGTGCGCATCCCGGCATGGATGGACTCAGCGGGGAGGCCGTCCTGCAAGCGGTGCAAAGGCGGCTGCAGCTACGGATGCATCCGCTGTCGCAGGTCCTGGACGATGGGCACGCTTCGGCCCTGAGAGGGCTTGCCCGCGCTCGCCAACTCCTCTCGCTCAGTGACGTCGAGGCTTGCGTGGTGGGCGGTGTGGACTCTCTTGTGAATCAGGTGGATGTGGAGCGGCTTCGCGCCGGCCACCGTCTTCATGACGAGTCCAACCCGCAGGGCGTGATCCCCGCGGAAGGGGCGGCCTTCGTGGCGGTCACGCAGCAGGGCTGGTCGACTCCGGCGCTGGCGCAGGTGGTCGGCGTGGGCGTCGCGCAGGAGCAGGACACCATCCTCGGCGAGCGCTTCTCGACCGGATTGGCGCTGGTGGAAGCACTCGAGGCCGCATCGAAGGATGCGGGTTGTGCCGAGCCCTTGTTGTCCTTCAGGGTATCCGACATGAACGGGGAACGCTACCGCTCCTGGGAATCGCTGCTGGCGAGCACTCGGTTCTACCGGACCCGTCGTGAGCACATGTCAGTGAACTACGCGGCCAGCAGCGTTGGTGACGTAGGTGTCGCGGCCGGGGCGCTGGGGTTGATTGCCGCGGCGACATCCATTCACCGGGGCCACGCCAGCGGCCCTTGGGGCGTTTGCGAAGCCTCTTCCGACAATGGCCTGAGAGCCGCCTGCATCGTCGGGCCGGCGCCGGGGGCCCCGTCACCCCCATTTCGATCGCGGACGGCCTGGGAGCGGTCGGCCGCTGTCCGCGCATGAATCAGCCGCGCGTCATCCCTTCGATCCTCGAGCAGCACTGCGAAGAGGCTTCGTTCCTCGCGACACTGAGAACGTCCTATCTGGCGCGCGCGGACGTGTCGCTCGACGATCTCGACGACCTCGATGAGCGCATCGAGGCGCACCTGGACGGCATCCGTACGACGCAGCAGCGTGGTTGGCTCGCCTGCCGTGAGGCGCTGGGCAACGCTGGCAGCGGGGAGATCTTCACCGCGGTGACGCTTGCCCTGGAGGCAAATACGGCCGAGCGACTTTCGCCGCTGCTGGCCGTCGTGGAGGCGGAGCCTTCGCTGTGGTCGGGGCTGGTGGGAGCGTTCAACTGGGCTTCCCCGCAAGACCTGAAGGGAACGGTGAAGGCGCTGCTGGGCTCTGACTCTCCATTCCATTGCCTGGTAGGGCTGAGTTCATGTCTGGAACACCGCGTCGATCCAGGTCCGTTGCTCGGCGCCTGGTGCAGGAGCGCTGATCCGAGGCTGAGCATGGTCGCGTTGCGGGCGGTCGGCGAGCTTGGGGTCGTGAGTTTGCGTGCGCGGTGCGAGGAACTGCTCCACGCACCTCAGGACCATCGGA
Source organism: Ideonella sp. (assembly GCF_036277275.1). Taxonomy (GTDB): domain Bacteria; phylum Pseudomonadota; class Gammaproteobacteria; order Burkholderiales; family Burkholderiaceae_C; genus Ideonella. The sequence goes on from NZ_DASUNH010000126.1 coordinate 22,088, forward strand.
CGTTCTGGGCGGCGCGCTCGGCCGTACTGACAGGCGACCGCATGCACGCTGTGGACCTCCTGGCGCAAATGGGGCTGAACACGAGCTTGCCTCTGAACATGCGCCGACAGGCCATCGAGATTGCGCTTCAAGCGATGGACTTGTCGAAGGGACACGCCCTCTTGAGGCGGATGCACGATGAGTGCGTTGATCAGCGGTTGATCATCCAGAGCGTCGGCATCCTGGGCTGTCCGCGATACGCCGGGTGGTTGATCGAGCGGATGAACGACGCGTGCCTGGCGCGCGTTGCGGGTGAAGCGTTTGAGCTCGTGACGGGGGCAGATACCCGCGCGATGCAACTGCCGCGCGATGATAGACCGATCGCCGACGACTGCGTTGGTGATGCTTCGGCCGATGTCGAGGTCGCCATGCGTGAGGATGCCAGCCTGCCATGGCTAGACCCGGCCAAGATCGCAGCCTGGTGGGATAGCCAGGGCTCACGGTTGTCCGATCAGGGGCGTTATTTGCGGGGCGAAGTGCCGACGGTGGAGCGTTGCTTCGCCATTCTCAAGATTGGTTCGCAACGACACCGGCGGATTGCCGCGCAAGTGCTGTGCCTGCTTCAACCGGGCAGCGTCCTTTTCAATACTTCGGCGCCGGCCTGGCGGCAACGGCGCCTCCTTGAGGCTGCATCACCCCGCTGAGCGCAAGGGAGGGCGACAAGGCCGAGGCCGGGGATAGCGGTGCCACCTTGACCCGGTGAGGAGTGACTTTTGGTCATTGCGCCAGCGTGCCCCGGCGGCCAGGATAGGCGAGCTACTCTGCCTGATGCCCTGCCATGCCTGCTCCCGCCAGTTCCGACGAACCGACCGACCGTCCGGGGCCGGCTGCGCCTGGCACGAATGGTGCCTCGCCGCCTGAGCCCGACGACGACGCCACCCGCATCGCCCCGGTCAGGCACGCGGCCGTCAAGCCGCCGGTTCAACGCGAAATCCCGCGCGTTCATGCCGGCGAAACGCTGCCCGGCGGCGCCCAGGCCGCGGACCCGACGATGCGGCAGGTGGGCCGCTACGAGATCCGCGAGCGCCTGGGGCGCGGGGGCATGGCCACGGTGTTCAGGGCGCACGATCCGCAGATCGGGCGCGACGTGGCGATCAAGTTCCTGCACGCGTCGCTGTGCGAAGACGACGAATACCGCTCGCGCTTCTTGCGCGAGGCGCGCGCGGCCGGCGGCTTGTCGCACCCGAACATCGTCACGGTGCACGATGTGGGCGAGATCGAGGGCCGGCCGTACATGGCGATGGAGTTGCTGGCCGGCGATTCGTTGAGCGACCTGATGCCGGGCGGGCACCTGCTGCCGCTGCGCGAGGTGGTGATCATCGGCATCCAGCTAGCTCGTGCGCTGGATTACGCGCATGCGCGGGGCATCGTCCACCGCGACATCAAGCCCGGCAACATCATGCGGCTCAAGGGCACGCAGACGATCAAGGTCACCGATTTCGGCATCGCGCACATGGACGCGACCGTGACGGGTGGCGAGCAGCGCACGCGTGTCGGCGACATCCTCGGCACGCCGCAGTACATGTCGCCCGAGCAGACGCAGGGCGAGAAGATCGACGGCCGATCGGATCTGTTCTCGGCCGGCATCGTGCTCTACCAACTGCTGACCGGGCAGCGGCCGTTCCAGGGCGACAGCTTGGTGACGCTGGCGCTGAAGATTGCGAAGGAAGACCCGCCGCCGATGGAAAAACTGCGGCCGGGGCTGCCAGCGTCGCTGCGCCGCGTGGTCGAGCGTTGCCTGGCCAAGGCGCCCGATCGCCGCTTTGCCACCGGACGCGAGTTGGCCGATGCCTTGAGCCGCGTGCTGGTCGGCATCGACGAGGCCGCGCGCGGCGAGAACAAGCCGCGCATCGTGCCGTTGCGCGTCAAGTGGGCTGCGACGATGGCGCTGGTGGTCGCGGTGGTGATGGGGCTGACCGCGTCGGTGATCACGCAGCGCCAGTACGCCGCGATGATGGGGCAGGTCAGTGACTCCGGGGCGGCGCTGGCGCGCTTCATCGCCGCGCAGAACGCGGTGTCGGCACTTGCAGAAGACTGGGTCGTGGTCGACGTGGCGCTGCAAGAGATCATGAAGACCAAGGATTTCGACAGCGTCGCGGTGATCGATCGGCAAGGCGTGGTGCGCGCGGCGAGCGATCCGGCACAGGTCGGCCAGGCGTTCCAGGCGCCGCCTGGTGAGTCGCTGGGCACGCGGTCCGGCGGTGTCGTGGTGTCGCGCTACCGGGCGCATGACGAGCCGATGCTCGGGTTCGAGTCGCCCATCACCTTCCAGGGCAAACAGGTCGGTCGGGTGGCGCTGGGTCTGCCGGAGAAGCCCTTGGAGCGTGTGGCACAGCTGTCGATGGTGTTGATGGCCGTGCTGGTGGTCGTCACCGTGCTGGCGGTGGCGGTGGCGATGTACTTCGTCGCCAACTGGTTTGCGAAGCCGATCCAGCTGCTCAGCGATTCGATGGACGAGATCGCCAAGGGGCGCTTCGACTACCGCATCCGCGAGCAGCGCAAGGACGAGTTCGGCTTGCTCTACGTCGCGTTCGATCGGATGGCCCAGGCGCTGCAGTCGCTGTCGGGCGGCGAGATGGCGACACCGACCGGGATGTCCGGGCCGGAGACGCCGGTGCGTGTCGGATCTGCCCCCTTGCCGACCGCCGCACGCGCTGCAGCGACCGACGAAGTGGAGCCGCACACCTCGGCGCGCAGCGGGCAAGGCCCGGCGTGAGGCGGCCATGAGCGGGGACGGTTCGTACCGTCGCGTCGGCCGCGGGCCACGCACACCGCCCGTCATGCTGGGCCGGGTGTGGGCGCTGATGCTGGTCGCGCTGGCGGGATGCTCCACCAAGTCGCTTGCGCCGCCCAGCCCGCCGGCTGTGCCGCCGCACGCCAGGCCCACCGTGGGCGGCGAGGTGATCGCGCGCAACGACCGCTTCGTGGTCTACCTGCCGGCGCCGGGCGAGGACCTGCGTTCGATCGCCGCCAGCCTGCTGGGCAGCGAAGAGCGCGACTGGGTGATCGGCGAGTACAACCAGGTCGATCGTGCCGAGCCCGGCCAGCCGCTGGTGGTGCCGCTGAAGAGCCCGAACCCGATGGGGGTGCGCGGTGGCGAGTACCAGACCGTGCCCATCCTCTGCTACCACCGCTTCGGTGCCGGCGGCGGCAAGATGACGGTGTCGGCAGCCAGTTTTGCGGCGCAGCTCGAATGGTTGAGCCGCAACGGCTACCGCGTGATCCGCCTGGCCGACCTGGTGGCCTACCTGAAGGGCGAGCAGGCCCTGCAGCGCCGCTCGGTGGTCATCACGATCGACGACGGCTATGAATCCGTCCACCGCGTGGCATTCCCGCTGCTGCGCAAGCACGGCTTTCCAGCGACCGTCTTCGTCTACACCGATTTCATCGGCGCCGGCGACGCGCTGAACTGGGCGCAGCTGCAGGAGTTGAGCGCGTCTGGGCTGATCGACATCCAGGCGCACTCCAAATCGCACCGCAACCTGATCGAACGCGGCCCCGATGAAACCGACGAGCTCTACCGCCGGGCGCTGGAGGTCGAGATGCGTGCGCCACGCGAGCTGCTCGAGCGCAAGCTTGCGGGCTCGGTGAAGCACTACGCGTTGCCGTTTGGCGATGCGAACGAGGCGGTACTCGCATCGCTGGCGAAGCAGAGCTACACGCTGGCCGTCACCGTCAACCCGGGTGGCAATGCCTTCTTCGCGCAGCCCTTGATGTTGCACCGGACGATGATCTTCGGCGACCACGACCTGGAGGCTTTCAAGGCCAGGCTCGAAACCTCCAAGCGGTTCGTCAAGCCATGAAGCAACGGTTGTTTGCTTGCCGGCTTGGTGGGGTGGCGCTGTGTCTGTGGCTGGCTGCCTGCAGCAGCACGCCGCCACGCGAGCCGTCGGGGGCGACGTCGCTGCCGACCATGTCGAGCACGGACACACCGTTGGCGGCCTTTGAGCGTGCCCAGCAGGAGCGGGCGCTTCAGTTCACGCAGCAAGGGCGCCACGCCGAGGCGGCGGACGCGTGGGAGGTGCTCGTGCTGCTGAGGCCCGGTGTCGTGGCCTACCAGGACCGGCTGGACCAAGCCCAGGCCCGGGCCGAGGCAGATGCTGGTGATCACCTTCGCCGGGCCGAACAGGCGCGCCGCCGCGGCGACCTGGATGGTGCGCAAACGCAGTACCTGCATGTGTTGCAGCTTCAGCCGGGCCATGCACAGGCGGCCGACGCATTGCGGGCGATCGAACGCGAGCGCAACCGGCGCAGCTACCTGGGGCGATTCTCGCGGGTGACGCTGGGAAAACGCGGAGGCGGCGGCACCGAGGCCGCGCCCGTGGCGAAGGGCGCCGCGTCAGCAGCCGGCCGCGCCAACGGCGCCGAGACCGACAAGGGCAGTGGTCGCGCCGCCGAAGTGCTGAAGCCGCTCAAGCGGCCCAGTCCACCATAGATCACCGGGGTCGGTGGGGTCCGGCAGTGGCCGTCGAGTCGGCATCGGGTGCGCGGCCGTCAAGGGTCGAGCCGGCCCGCTGCTTCACTTCAGCCCCTCGACCTTCTTCTGCAGCATCAGGGCTTTCTGCCGTTCGAGCTTGGCGGTGTCGTTGTTGGGATCCAGCTCCAGCACCTTGTCCCAGGCGCGGATCGAGCCGGTCAGGTCTTGCTTGACGAAGGCCGTGCGGGCATTGACGGTGTAGCGCGAGACCAGGCGTTTGCGCAGCTCCTCGGCCTTGCCGGCGGCTGCGGGCTGGTCCAGGCTGGCGGCGCGTCTGTATTCATTGGCCGCGCGTTCCAGGTCGCCTGCGCGCTCCGCATTCTCGGCCGCGCGCAACGCCAGCATCCCCGCCGTCGGCTCGGGTTGCGGCGGCGGGGCGGGGGGAGTGGGGGGCGCGACGGGGGCAGATGCCGGCGCGGACGTTTCTGCGCGGCGGGCTTCACGCTCCAGCGCGCCGGGCGGCGGCGCCTTGCCGGGGATGCGGATGACCTGACCGCCGGCCACCTGGCGCGGCACCTTGATGTCGTTGTAGCGCGCCAGGATGTAGAAGGCGTAGATGTCGCCGAGGAAGCGGCCGGCGATCTGCGACAGCGTGTCGCTCGGCCGCACGGTGTAGGCGAAGGATTCACGTCCCAGCATCGCCACCGGGTCGACAGCCAACTGGCGCGTCAGGTTCAGCGCCAGTTTGTTGTGCGGGTCCAGCGCCAGCGCGTTCTGCAGCTCGACGCGGGCCTGGTCTTCGTGGCCCGTCTCCAACAGGTTCACCGCCACCATCGCCGTTCTTTGTGCCTGGGCCTGGGCGGCGGGTGAGGCCGGGCCTGTGGGGGCGGGTGGCGGTGCTGGGTCGGCGGGGCGAGGTGCTGGCGGCGCCACCGGCGCCGGTGCGGGCTCGTTGGTGGTCGGCGATGGCGGCGGGGTCTCACACGCCACGAGCAAGCATGCCGCGGTGCTGAGGAGCAAGGCGCGCTTGGTCAACGTCGGCGTGAAAGACATGGCGCTCCGAATTCTGGCCTGGGCGCGGTGGAGTTTGCGACAAGCCGTGCCCGTTGGCAGGTGACTTTCGGACATTGCGGCGCCCTCGGTGGCAGCCGAGCATGTCTTGTGTCTTCTGCCGTCCCCATGCGCCACGCGCCCAGCGGGCTGCTGCGCCTTCCGATTACCCATGTTGAACAACACGCCGAAGCGAGCGCGGTGCCGCGGCATGTGCGTTCAGCGTTGGTGCGTGCGCCGCACGAGCGGTGGCACCGGGTGCGCCGGCTCGAAAGAAGGGCGCGCGCTGGATCACCTGCTGGCCCCGAGCGCCGCTTCGCCGGATGCGGCACGTGGTTTGCCGCTGGCCTTCGGGTCAACGCGCCGCTGTCGCAAGGCACTGCACGGCGCCTGGGGCGCGACGCGCTGCGCCGGCCTGGCGGCGGCAGCGCCCGTTGGCAGCGGGCCATGCGGCGTGACCTTTGGTCATTGATAGGAAGGCGACCGGCCATGACCATCACAGTACAGCCCGTCGTGGCGGCAACGAGGGGGTGAGTGACATGACATTGACATTGCGGGTGTTATCGCTGAACGAGCAACCTCTCACCCAACCCATCACCGCGCAGTTCGGCGCGCAGGGCGGCACCATCGGCCGCGCCGACCACAACACCATGGCCCTGCCGGACCCGGAGCGTCACATCTCGCGCCAGCATGCGCAGATCGTGGCCACCGGCCAGGGCTATGTCATCCGCAACGTCGGCAGCGCCAACCCGATCAGCGTGGGCGGGCGATCGTTGGCACAGGGTGAATCTGCCCCGCTGCGCCATGGCGAGCGGTTGTTGATCGGCGGCTACCTGCTCGAGGCTGGCGACGACGCCCGCACCGTCACCGAGGGCCCGACGCTGCTGCGGCGCGACCCGCAAACGCCGACCCGGCGTCCGGCGCCGGCACCGCTCGGCGCCAACCCGTTCGCCGACCTGCTGGGCGATTCCGGCTTGTCCGGCGGCGTGGCCCCTTCGCTCAGCCCGCGGCTGCCGGACGATTTCGATCCCTTTGCCACGGCGCCGCGGCCGGCCGACCCGCCGAGGGCCGCGCCCCCCGACGGCAGCGTGTTTGGCGACCTGGTGCCCAGCAGCGGTGGCGAGTCGATCGATGACCTGTTCGGGTTGCGTGGCGGCAGCAGCGGCGATCCGCTGGCCGCCTTCATGGCCGGTGCCGCGCCCGCTGCGGCAGCGCCTGCGCCGGCGGCCAGTGCCGCCGCGTGGCCAGACCATACCCCGGAGTTGAACGCAGCCTTCAGGCCACCGGCGATACGACCGTCCCCGGCCGAGCCGGTGACGGTGCCGGCGGCGCTGGAGCCGGTACCGGCACCGGCACCCGTGCCGGTGGCTGCGCCGCCGCCGCCGCCCGTGAGCCATGTCGCGGCGCCCGTCCCCCATGGCGCCCATGACGCTGATACCGCTGCACTGTGGCGAGCGTTCTGCGATGGCGCGGGCATCAAGCTCGACCCCCCGCAGGGGCTGAACCCCGACCTGATGCGCGTGATCGGCGGCCTGCTGCGCACGGCGGTGGGCGGCAGCCTGCAGCTGATGGCCGTGCGCGCGGCGACCAAACATGAACTGCGCGCCGAGGTGACGGTGATCCAGCCGCGCAACAACAACCCGCTGAAGTTCTCACCCGACGCGCAAGCGGCGCTGGAGCAGCTGCTGCAGCCGCCGGTGCGTGGGTTTCTCGATGGCCCGGCGGCAATGGACGACGCGATGCACGACCTGATCGGTCATGCGATCGGGTCGATGGCCGGCACGCGCGCCGCACTTGAAGGCGTGCTGCGTCGTTTTGCGCCGACCGAGCTGGAGAACAAGCTGGTCGCGCGCTCGGTGCTCGACAGCGTGCTGCCGATCAACCGCAAAGCCAAGCTGTGGGAGCTGTACCTGCAGCACTTCGAGGCGATCCGCGACGAGGCGCAGGACGACTTCCACAACCTGTTCGGCAAGGCCTTCCTATCGGCCTACGAGCAGCAGCTTGAACGTTTGGAGCGCGAAAAGAGTGCTGCTTGATGCCCGCACCGTCGCGCTGCCTCGCATCAGCCTGGCCAGCTGCAGCGAGATCGGCGCCCGCCGCTCCAACGAGGACGACGTGCGTTGCGGCCGCGCCGGCCTGGCTTGGTACGCCGTGCTGGCCGACGGTGCCGGCGGGCATCGCGCCGGCGCCGTGGCCTCGGCGCGTGCCGTGCAGGCGCTGGAGGCGCAATCGATCGAGCGTGTGAGCCTGTGGTCACCCGAGGCGTTGGCCGATGCGCTGCGCATCGCCAACACCGAAGTCCGGCAAGGGCAGGGCGACGTGCCGCTCACCGAGCGCATGCTGACCACCGCCGTGCTGCTGTGGGTCGACCCGACGCGCCAGCAGGCGCTGTGGTCGCACGTGGGCGACTCGCGCCTGTATCGCCTGCGCGGCGGCCGTGTCGACTTCGTGACGCGCGATGACAGCGTGGTGCAAGACCTGCTCGACGCCGGCCTGCTGACGCTGGCCCAGGCGCGCAAGCACCCGCACAAGAACCAGCTCGTCGCGGCCTTGGGCCTGGACGAAGAACTCGCGCCGCATACCGTGAGCGGCCCCGAGACGGTCGAAGAGGGGGATGCCTACCTGCTGTGCAGCGACGGCTGGTGGGACAGCCTGAGCGAAGCGCAGCTCATCGAGACCCTGAACAACGCCGACACGCCGCAGCACTGGCTGCAACTGATGCGCGGTTGCATCGAGGCGCAGAACGTGCCGAACCAGGACAACTTCAGCGCGATCGCGCTGTGGGTCGGGGATCCCTGGGACCGGTCGTAGCCCGCATCAGGCATCGGCGCCGACTTGCAGCAGTCGAGTTCAGCCGCCGAGCGCAGCCAGCGCCGCGGCCAGGTTGCGCCGGGCCTGTGCTTCCAGTTCGTTGAAGGCCGCCTCGGTGACGTAGAGCCGCGGGCGCTGCAAGAAGTGCTGCAACACCTCGGCGCGCTTGCGCCGGTACAGCGCCTCGGGCACCCAGGCGTACTCCTGCCGCACGTCGGCGTCGTAGGCTGCGAAGCGCGGTGCAGGCGCACCGAGCACCGCCAGGTCGATGTCGATCAGCAGTCGCGCGTCGGGCGTGGCAGCGGGCGCGTCGTGGCAGGTGGCCATGATCAAGGTGTGCACCCGTTCGGCCACCGGGCCGCCGAGCCCGGCCTCGGCCATGGCCCGCACCGCCCAGTCGGCACTCTGGCGCTCGTTGTCGGTGGCCTGCGGCAGGTAGACCGCGTCGTGGTACCAGACGGCCAGCGCCACCTCGCCGGGGTGCTTGGCCTGGTGTTGCCAAGCCGACCACCGATTCAGGCAATCGCGCAGGTGGCGCAGGTCGTGGTAGTGGCGCTGCGGCTCGCTCCAGGCCGCCAGCACCGCGCCCAGTTCGCTCGCCGCCGGTTCGGCATCTAGCAGCGCCCAGGTCTGCTGCCACGGCGGCAGCCAGCCATCGGTCTCGATCATCACCGTCGACAAGGTGCGTGCCTCCGCTCAGCGCAATTCCTGCGCCACCAGCTCGGCGATCTGCACCGCGTTGAGCGCGGCACCTTTGCGCAGGTTGTCGTTGGACACGAACAGCACCAGGCCATGAGCCACGGTGGGGTCGCGGCGGATGCGGCCGACGTAGCTCGCGTCACGGCCCGCGGCCTGCAGCGGGGTCGGAATGTCGTCCAGCACGACGCCAGGTGCCGTGGCCAGCAGTTGCTTGGCGCGTTCCACGCTCAACGGGCGCGAGAACTCGGCATTCAGCGACAGCGAATGACCGGTGTACACCGGCACCCGCACGCACGTGCCTGCCACCTTCAACTGCGGCAGCCCGAGGATCTTGCGGCTTTCGTTGGTGAACTTGAGTTCTTCATCGGTCCAGCCCTCGTCGCCGTCGTAGGCGCCGGCAAACGGCAGCACGTTGAAGGCGACGGTGCGGGCGAACTTGCGGGGCGCCGGGAAGTCGAGCGCGGCGCCATCCACAGCCAGCGCTTGCGAACGCCCGGCCACCGCGTCGACCTCGGCGGCCAGCGCATCCACACCGCGCTGCCCGCCGCCGGACACGGCCTGGTAGGTCGACGCGACCAGGCGCACCAGGCCCGCCTCGACATCGAGCGGCTTCAGCACCGGCATCGCCGCCATCGTCGTGCAGTTCGGATTGGCGATGATCCCCTTGGGCCGCGTGCCGATCGCCTGCGGGTTGACTTCGCTCACCACCAGCGGCACGTCGGGGTCCATGCGCCAGGCCGACGAGTTGTCGATCACCACCGCGCCGGACGCCGCGAACTTCGGTGCCAGCTCGCGCGAGGTCGCGGCGCCGGCCGAGAAGATCACGACGTCCAGCCCGTGCGCGTCGGCGGTGGCCGCATCCTCCACGGTCACCATGCCGCCCTTCCACGGCAGTTGGTGGCCGGCCGATCGGGCCGAGGCAAAGAAGCGCACTGCATCGGCGGGGAATCGGCGCTCGACCAGGATGCGCCGGACCGCTTCACCCACCATGCCGGTCGCACCGACGATGCCCACCTTGAACCCCATGAACGCCTCCTGCAAACGAAAGAACCGGGTCTGACGAGAGCTGGCAACTGTACGGGGTTCGCGGTCAGGGCGGAGGCCTCAGGGTGAGTTCGTGCGGATCAGCCGAGCGTCTGGGCGGCGGGGTCGCGCAGCAGGCGCAGGTAGTCGCTGACGCGCGCATGGCGCCAGTGCGGGTCGATCGAGGCACCGGCGGCGCGGGCGCGCTGGCAGGCCAGCACCGCCTCCTGGCGCGGGTCGGTGGTCCACGGTCGCAGGTCGGCCGGCAGCCGCGCCAGGCGCAGGTCAGGCGGCGGGGGCGGGCCGTCGCGCAGCCAGGCCTCGGCCTGCTGGAAATCATCGCGCCGCATCAGCTCGATCATGTAGTCGCAGGCCGACTGCAGCCCCGGCCGCAGCCGCCCCGGGCTGACCGACACCAGCGGCAGCAGCGGCGCCAGCGACGGCACCAAGTGGTTGGCGTACAGCGTCGCGGCCCAGTAGCGCTCGGCGGTCTGACGAAAGTGCGCCAGGTCGCGCACGGCCACCAGCCCTGACGCCTCCATCGGCAGGATCTCCACCGGCGGCTTGGTGACGACCACGGTGTCGTTGGAGACGTCCACGTACAGCGTGCCCATCTGCAGCGCGTTCTGGAAGTACTGCTCGCGCAGCACGCCCCAGACCGACCGCAGCAGGCCCCCCGCCGCCGCGAACCCTTGCAGCGCCAGTTCCACCGGGTGGGCTGGCTGGCGCAGCCGCTCCTGCAGGCGGCCATACAGGTGCTGGGTGATCTCTTCGCAGCGGCCGTAGGGATAGGGCTTGCCGGCGGCGCTGGGCAGCTGTGGCGCGAGCACCGTGTCGGTTTCTGCACGCAGCGTGCGGCAGTAGGCCTGCAGCGCGTCGCCCAGCGGGGTCAACCAGCGTTCGGTCAGTTCGGCCTGGGCCGGGGTCGGGGGGGCAATCTGCTGAGGCAAAAGAGCGAGCATGGGAGACGTCATCGCCAGTTTGGGGCCGCTGAGGAATGATCGTCGCCTTCTGCGGGCCAGGACGCAAGCCGCCGCAGGCATTCGGAAAGCAGCGCGAAGGCGGCCTTTGTACCGTTGTTTACTTCAACGTGGGCTTGGATGTCGATCAACATAGGTCGATGGTGCGGTCTGCGTAGCAGGTCCCTCGTGCGGGCCCCACTTACAGGGATTCAAACAAATGCGTTCGTGCTTCAAGCTCTTGGCCCTCGTCGCCGCAAGCCTGTCCGTGGCGGCATGCTCTTCACTCAAGCCGCAGCCGGTGACACCCAAGGAGGTGACCGGGATCGCCAGCGCGGACCGGCTCGCGCTGCAGCGCGACGTGGTGCCGCTGACCGGCCCGCTGCGGGTGGAAGATGCGATCGCCCGGGCGATCAAGTACAACGCCGACCGCCGCGTGCGCCGCATGGAAGAGGCGCTGGCCTTCGACGGCATGGGCGCGGCGCGCTACGACATGCTGCCCCGGCTGGTGGCCTCGGCCGGCTACCGCGACCGCAGCAACGACCTGCTCACGCTGAGCCGGGATCTGTCGACGGGCAACGTGATCGGTGGCCAGACCATCTCGTCCAGCCGCGAGGCCACCACCACCGACCTGACGTTCTCCTGGAGCCTGCTCGACTTCGGGCAGAGCTACTACGCCGCCAAGCAGAGCGCCGACCGCTACCTGATCGCCACCGAGCGCAGCCGGCGCGCGCTGCACCTGCTGGTGCAGGACGTGCGGACCGCCTTCTGGCGCGTCGCCGCGGCGCAGAAGCTGGCCGGCGAACTGAAGCAGGCGACGCAGCTGGGTGAGGCCGCACTCGCCGATGCGCGGAAGATCGAGGCCGAAGGCCTGCGCTCGCCGCTGGAGCCGCTGCGCTACCAGCGCCAGTTGCTCGAGAACCTGCGCCTGCTGGAACTCGTCGACCAGGAGCTGTCGACGGCGCGCATCGAGCTCGCGCAGTTGATCAACGCGCCGCGCGATGTGGCGCTGACCGTGGTGGAGCCGAGCACCGCGCTGAACACGGCCTGGTTGCAGATGCCGGTCGAGCAACTCGAGGAGCAGGCGCTGGCGCAGAACGCCGAGCTGCGCGAGAGCGTCTACAACGCCCGCATCGCGCGGCTGGAAACGCGCCGCACGATGCTGCGCATGTTCCCCGGCCTGTCGTTCAACTATGCAGTGCGCAACTCCGACGACCGTTACCTGATCAACCAGTCCTGGAACGAGATCGGTCTGCAGCTGTCGCTGAACCTGCTGGGCCTGCTGCAGGTGCCGTTGCAGAAGCAGATGGCCGAGGCCGGCGTGAAGCTGGCCGACCAGAAGCGCATGAGCACGCAGATGGCGGTGTTGTCGCAGTTGCACGTGGCACGGTTGCAGTACGCCAACGCCATGCGCCAGTACGAACGCGCCGACAGCATCGCGCAGGTCGATGCCCGCATCGCGCAGCACGTGGCCAACCAGGAAGCGGCCGCGCGCCAGACCCAGCTCGAGCGCGTGGCGCAGCAGACCACCGCCATCTTGTCGCAGCTGCGCCGCTACCAGACGCTGTCGAACGCCCAGGCCGCGGCGTCCAAGCTGCAGGCCTCGCTGGGGCTGGAGCCGGCGCTCGCGGGGGCCGACAGCCTGCCGATCGACGAACTGGCCGCCCGCGTCACCGCGGCATTGCAGGCCTGGGAGGCTGGCACGGTGCCGAAGGCGCCCGATGCCGACGGGCCGGCCACGCCGCCGCACGCGGGGGCGCAAGCGACCCCGGCACCGGCCACCGCCAAGGCCACGACGCCGCGGGCCACCGACGTGCGGACCGGGCCGCCGGCCTGAAGCCCCAACGCCGCCATCCGCCGCCACCGACGCGCCGCGTCGTCGACCAAGAGGTTCCTCATGTCCCCATGCCGCGCGATGCCGCGCTCGATCGTTGCTGCCGCCAGCCTGTTGCTGAGCCTGCTGCTGCCCGCCGTGGCGCCAGCGGCCGAGCCCAAGCCCGTGCAGGTGGCCGTCGCCCCGATGCAGGTCAACCCCGTTGGGGCGAGCGTTGCGGCCGAGCGCGAGATCCGCGCGCAGCTGACTCCGAAGCGCTACACCACGCTGGCTGCCGAAGTGGGCGCGAAGATCCGGTCGCTGCCCGTTCCGGAGGGCGGCTACTTCAAGGCCGGCCAGACGCTGGTGCAGTTCGACTGCTCGCTGCAGCAGTCCCAGCTGCAGAAGGCCAAGGCGATGCAGGACGCGGCCGACGCGACGCTGAAGTCCACCACCCGGCTTTCCGAGCTGAACTCGGCCGGCAAGCTGGAGCTGGAACTGGCCCAGACGGAAGCCGCGAAGGCCCGCGCCGACGTGTCGTTCAACACCGTGATGCTGGGTAAGTGCCACGTGGCCGCGCCGTTCGCGGGCCGCGTATCCGAGCAGCGCGTGCGCGAACAGCAGTACGTGCAGCCCGGCCAGCCGCTGCTGGAGATCATCGACGACAGCACGCTGGAGCTGGAGTTCATCGCGCCGTCGAGATGGATGGCGTTCCTGAAGGTCAACTCGGCGTTCGAGATCCGCATCGACGAAACCGGCCGCAGCTACCCGGCGACCATCGTGCGCACGGCGGCCAAGGTCGATCCGGTGAGTCAGTCCGTCAAGTTCGTCGGCGCCATCCGTGGCCGATTTCCCGATCTCGTGGCCGGCATGAGCGGGCGGGTGCTGGTCGCACCGCCGGCGCGTTGACACCACCACCCTCGTGAACATGGACCGCGGCGCTTCAGGCATGCCGCGGTCTTGCGCTTTTCAGCGCCAACAAAAGACACCGGGCCCCGAGGCTACGGTTGGGAGCCGCTTGAGATGAACCACGTCTACCGCAGCATCTGGAACGAAGTCACCCGCACCTTCGTGGCCGTCGCCGAAGTGGCGCAGTCCTGCGGCAAGCGGGTCTCGGGCAGCCGCCGCGCGGCCGGGCGGGGTCCGGCCCCGGCCGCCGGTGCGCAACGCTCGTCGCTGCGACCGCTGGTGCTGGAACCGCGGCTGATGTTCGATGCGGCGGCCGTGACCACTGTGGTGGAGGCGGCGGCCGCCGCGCACGCCGACACGGCGGCAGGGGCCGACACCAGCCACGGCGCAGTGCTGGCGGAAGCCGCGGCCCGGTGGTCAGCCCCGGCGGCGGTTGCCAGGCCCGACAAGACGGTGACGGCGGCCGGGACGGGCCTGGACATCGCACCCGCCGCGGCGGCCTGCCCGCCGGCGCCGCCCGACCGCCAGGAGATCGTCTTCATCGACACCGCCATCATCGGCTGGCAGACGCTGCGTGACGGTGTGACGGCCGGCGCCGAAGTGGTGCTGCTCGACCCCCGGCAGGACGGCCTGAGCCAGATGCTGGCGGCGCTGCAAGGCCGCAGCGATCTCGACGCGATTCACATCATGAGCCACGGCTCGGACGGCGAAGTGTGGTTGGGCTCGCTCAAGCTCGATGCCGCGTCGCAGGCGGCACGTGCCGCTGACCTCGCGACCCTGGGCGGCGCGCTGTCGGCCGGCGGCGACCTGCTGCTGTACGGCTGCAACGTGACGGCCGGCGCCGAAGGCGTGAGCTTCATCCGCCACCTGGCCGCCGAGACCGGCGCCGATGTCGCGGCGTCGACCAACCTCACCGGCGCTGCTGACAAGGGCGGCGACTGGGTGCTGGAAAGTGCGGTCGGCCAGATCGAAACCGACACCCTCGCGCCCGGAGCCTACCGCGACATCCTGGTCAATGTGGCCGGCACGGTCAGTTCCAGCGGGCAATCGGACTTCACCGACTACGGCACGGTGTTCACCGACGGTGAAGGCGGCTCGAGTGACATCGCCGGCATCGAATACGACATCTACTTCGCCGATGCGGCGCACAACGCGGTATCGACGGTCGTGGCGTACAACTTCGTGCCCAACGTCACGGCGTACCCGGTGCTGGCCGAAGGCAGCTTCAGTGGCGCGGCGGATGAACTCATCATCAAGAGTTCCGCCGGCGAGAACTTCAAGTTCACCAGCTTCTTCTTCGCCGATTTCAACGCGGTCGGCGCCACATGGACGGTGAAGGCCTACGACAACGGTGTGCAAGTCGGGAGCGACCAGCAGTTCACGGTCTCGCAGTCCGGCGACTACGTGAAGACCGTCAACCTGTCGGCCGATTTCGGCAACATCGACGAAGTCAGGATCACCGCCAGCGGCGGCGCCAGCGGTGGCCACATCTGGGGTGGCTTCAACGATTTCGTGTTCGACAACCCGGTCAGCGCGGCCCCCACGCTGAGCTCGGCCACCTTCACCGACAGCAACCTCAAGGTCGGCGAAACCTCGCCGGTCACCTTCGTCTTCTCCGAGGCCGTCACCGGCTTCACCACGGCTGACCTGACCGTGCCCAACGGCGCGATCACCGGCCTCGGCTCCAGCGATGGTGGCATCACCTGGACGGCTACCTTCACGCCGAACGCGTCCGTCACCGATGCCACCAACGTCATCACGGTCGACATGAGCGGCGTGACCAGCGTGGCCACGTCGAACGCCGGCACCGGCACCGCCGACTCCAGCAACTACGCGATCGACACGCAGGCGCCCGCGGTCACCTCGGTCAGCTCGCCCGATACCAACGACCACTACGTCGCCGGCCAGACGATCGACATCACCGTCACCTTCGACGACACCGTCACGGTGAGCGGCACGCCGCAGCTGACGCTGGAAACCGGCAGCACCGACCGGGTGGTCAACTACAGCAGCGGCTCGGGCAGCAACACGCTGACCTTCAGCTACACCGTGCAGGCCGGTGACACCAGCGCCGACCTCGACTACCTGAGCACCAGCGCGCTGACGCTCAACGGCGGCAGCATCCGCGACAGCTCGGGCAACGATGCCACGTTGACGCTGGCCAGCCCCGGCGCCGCCGGCTCGCTCGGCGCCAACAAGGCCATCGTGATCGACGCCGCGCCGACCATCGGCAACGTCGGGGGCGACAGCGTCGCCTGGGCCGGCGTCGGCAGCACCGTGGTGCTCGACCTCGGCGACAACGGCACGGTCGCCGACAGCGAATTCAGCGCGCTCAACAGCGGCAACGGCGACTGGGCCAGCGCCACGATGACCGTCAGCCGGCCCGGTACCGCGGTCTCGGCCGATGTCCTGGGCTTCAACACCTCGGGCGCGCTCTTCACCGTCAGCGGCGCCAACCTGCAGTCGGGCGGCCTGACCTTCGCCACCTACACCAACACTGGCGGCGTGCTGACCATCACCTTCACCAGCAGCGGCACAGCGGCCACCACCGCGCTGGTGCAGGACGTGATGCAGCGCGTGACCTACCGCAGCGACACGCCGGCCGGCGACGCCGGCATCCGCTTCACGCTGGACGACGGCTATTCGAGCGCCACCGCCGACGTGACCGTGACCAGCGACACCATCTACGTCACCAACACCACCGACACCGCCAGCATCGACGCCGCCGACGGCGTGAGCTTCAGCGAGGCGGTGGGCATCGCCGCGGCCGACGCCACCGGCAGCCAGACGCTGATCCTCTCCAGCGCGTTCAACACCAGCATGACGCTGGCCGGCAACCTGTCGATCGCCGAGAGCCTGACGCTGAATGCCGATTCGGCCAACGGCCTGACCTTCAGCGGCAGCACCATCACGCTCGGCGCCGCCACCACGCTGGGCTTCACCAATGCCAGCGGTACCGTCAGCATGGCCAGTGCGCTGGCCGGCAGCGGCTCGTTGAGCAAGGCCGGCGCCGGCACGCTGGCGCTGTCGAGCACCAGCAACGAAGGTGGCATGTCGGGCGACATCACCGTCACCGGCGGCACGCTGCGGGTGGGCAGCGACGACCACCTGTCGTCGGGCACGTTGACGCTCGACGGCGGCAAGCTCGCCAATGCCGTCGGCAGCGGCAGCTTCACCGTCGACAACGCCATCACGCTCGGCGCGAGCGGGGGCACCTTCGAGATCTCCGGCGGCGGGGGCGCGACGCAGGTCACGCTGTCCGGCGTGATCTCCGGCAGCGGCAGCCTGACCAAGACGACCGCCGCCATCCTGGAACTCAGCGGCAACAACGCCTACACCGGCGCCACCACCGTCTCGGCCGGCACGCTGCTGGTCTCCCATGCCAACGCGTTGGGCACGACCGGCGGCGCCACCACGGTGGCCAGCGGCGCCACCGCGCGCATCGCCGGCGGCCTGGCCGTCGACGAGGCGTTCAGCATCACCGGCACCGGCAAATCGGTCAGCTCCGTCGAATACGGGGCGCTGCACCTGGTCAGCGGCAGCAGCACGCTGAGCGGCAACATCACGCTCGCGGGCGACGCCGACATCAGCGCCGCCAGCGGCGCCACGCTGACGATCAGCGGCGCTCTGAACGGCAGCGCCGCCCTGAACAAGACCGACGCCGGCACGCTGGCGCTGTCGAACACCAGCAATGAGGCCGGCCTGAGCGGCGACATGACCGTCACCGCCGGCACGCTGAGCGTGAGCGCCGACGACAACCTTTCCACCGGCACGCTGACGCTGGCAGGCGGCACGCTGGCCCTGGCCGGCGTGACGACGATCGACAACGCCGTCAGCGTGCTGGCTTCGTCCACCTTGAGCGCGAGCGCCAACGCCACGTTGAGCGGCACCGTCAGCGGCACCGGCGCGCTCGCCAAGACGGGCGCTAGCACGCTCACCTTGAGCGGCAGCAACACCTACAGCGGCGCCATCACCGTCTCGGCCGGTGGCTTGACCGTGTCCGGCGGCAGCGCGATCGGCGACACCGCGGCCCTCGTGCTCGGTGCGGGCACGACGCTGACGCTCGCGGGGGGCAATGAAACCATCGGCTCGCTGTCCGGCAGTGGCAACGTGGTGCTGGGGTACCGCCTGACGCTGGGTGGCGACAACACCAGTACGACGTTTTCCGGCGTCATCTCGTCGAGCGGCTCGAGCGGCATCTCCAAGACCGGCAGCGGCACGTTCACCCTTTCCGGCGCCAACACCTACACCGGCTCGACGAGCGTCTCGGCCGGCACGCTCGCCATCGGCGGCGGCGGCACCGTCGGCAGCAACAGCGCGGTCACCGTGGCCTCGGGCGCCACGCTGTCTTCGAGCGTCGCGCATCTGTCGCTCGGCTCGTTGAGCGGCGCGGGCACCGCGGCCTTTGGCGCCAACATCCTCAGCGTGGGCGCCGCCAACTCCTCGACCACGTTTTCCGGCGCGCTGACCGGCAGCGGCGACGTGCAGAAGACCGGCACCGGCACCTGGACGCTGAGCGGCGACAACAGCGGCAGCAGCGCGGCCTTGCTGGTAAATGGCGGCGGGGCGCTGTCGATCGCGTCCGACGGCAACCTGACCACCGGCACCGTCACGCTCAATGGCGGCACGCTGACCCTGACCGGCGCCACCACGGTGGACAACGCCATCGGCCTGGGGGTCAGCCACGGCACCGTGCAGGCGAACGCGGCGGCCACGCTGGAAGGCTCCATCAGCGGCGGCGGCGATCTCGTCAAGACCGGCAGCGCCACGCTGACGCTGTCGGGCACCAGCGCCCACAGCGGCGACACGAACATCCAGGCCGGCACGCTGGTGCTGACCGGCTCGCTGGCCGCCACCAACGCGGTGGCTGTCAGCGCCGGCGCCACGCTGGCCGGCACCGGCACCATCACCGCCAGCAGCGTGACGGTCGCCAGCGGCGGCATCCTCGCGCCGGGCAGCGGCGGGGCCGGCACGCTGACCCTCAACGCCAACCTGAGCATGGACACCGGGGCCATCCTGCAGGCCGACATCAATGGCACCACCGCCGGCACCGACTACGACCAGGTGGTGGTCAACGGCAGCGTCACGCTGGGCGCCGGCAGCAACCTGCCGCTGCTGGCCGTCACCCACGGCTACACGCCGGGCCTGGCCGACAGCCACACGCTGATCGACAACGACGGCGGTGACGCCATCGGCAACACCTTCGACGGCCTGCCCGAGGGCGGCACGCTCACCGCCACCGGCAACGGCACGGTGCTGACGGCCAGCTACGTGGGCGGCGACGGCAACGACTTCACGCTGACTGCGCCGAGCAACAGCGCGCCGGTCGTGACCGGCCTCGACGGCGACACCACGGCGTACACGCCTGGCAGCACGGTGCTGCTCGACGCCGGCGGCGACGCCGTGGTCAGCGACGCCGAAGACGACCTGGCCGACTGGGACGGCGGCAGCCTGACGGTGCAGCGCGTGACCGCCGGCTCGGCGGACCCGAGCGCCAACGACGTGCTCGGCTTCGACCTCACCGGCGCCGGGTTCACCGTCAGCGGCGGCAACCTGCAGTCGGGCGGGCTGACCTTCGCCACCTTCACCAGCACCGGCGGCGTGCTGACGATCAACTTCACCGGCAGCGGCACCGCGGCCACCACCGCGCTGGTGCAAGACGTGATGCGCCACGTCAGCTACCGCAATGACACGCCCTACGGCAACGCCACCTTGCGCCTCGCGCTGAGCGACAGCATGGGGGCCAGCATCGACAGCGACGTCACGCTCACCTGCGCCTCGATCTACGTCGACCAGAGCAACGACGATGCGGGCGGCGACGCGGCCGACGGCTTCAGCCTGCGCGAAGCGCTGGCGCGCGGCAATGCACAAGGCGGTGCCGACACGATCTACGTGGTGCTCGCCGACGACAGCACCATCACGCTGGGCAGCAGTGTCAACGCCGGCAGCGGCGACGCGCTGGATCTCGGCCAGGCCAACGGCCTGACCGTGACCGGCCAGCAACTGCGCCTGGGCGGCAGTTTCGTCATCACCAACGACAGCGGTGACACCGCCACGCTGACGACCACGCTCAACGGCGGCAGCCTGCTGACCAAGGCCGGCGCAGGCACCCTGGTGCTGGACAGTACCGACAACGTCAACTGGCACAACGGCGGCACCACAGTCAGCGGCGGCACGCTGTCCGTGGCCAGCGACAGCATGCTGGGCACCGGCACCTTGACGCTCGACGGCGGCACGCTCGACGTGACCAGTGCCACCGTGATCGACAACGCGATCGCGGTGGGCAACCCCGGCGGCGCGCTCGGCGGCTCGGCCGACTGGACGGCCGCTGGCACCGTGTCGGGCAGCGGCGAACTCACCAAGACCGGCAGTGGCCAGCTGACCTTGTCGGGCACCAGTGCCCACAGCGGCGGTACCACGGTGAGCGGCGGCACGCTCGCGGTGGCCGGCGATGCGCAGCTCGGCAGCGGCACCCTCACGCTGAACGGCGGCACGCTGAGCCTCACCGGTGCCACCACCATCGACAACGGCCTCGTGGTCGGCGCCGGCAGCGGCACCGTCGCCATCGGCAGCGGCCTGACGGCCACGCTTTCGGGCCTGATCAGCGGCACCGGCGACTTCAACAAGAGCGGGGCCGGCACGCTCAGCCTGGCCAACACCGGGAACAGCGCCAGCAGCTGGAGCCTCGGCGTGACCGGCGGCACGGTGGCGGTCAGCGCGGCCGGCCAGATCGGCGGCGGCACGATCGAGCTTGCCGGCGGCACGCTGGCCATCGGCGCCAGCAGCACGTTCACGCTCGCGCAGCAGGTCCAGGTGAACGGTTCGTCCAGCATCGACGCCACCAACAGCAGCGCCGGGGTGGTGCTGAGCTTCAACGGCGCGATGAGCGGCAGCGGCGCGCTCGGCCTCGAGGCCAGCGACAGCCAGATCTACCTGAGCCAGGCCAGCGGCCTCACCGGCGATCTCACCGTGTCCTCGACCGGCTCCGGCCTGGTGGCCGCCGTCGGTAGCGGCACGCTGGGCAGCGGCCAGATCAACCTGGCCGCCGGCGCCACGCTCGCCGTCGCCGGCGACAGCCGCACCTTCGCCAACGACATCGTGCTGCTGGGCAACGCCATGCTGCGCACCGGCGCCCCGACCTCGGGCAGCGGCACCATCACCTTCAGCGGCGTGATCAGCGAAAGCGGCGGCGCGCGCAACCTGACGGTGAACGCCTACGCCTCCGGCGGCGGCACTGCCCTCGAGCTCGGCGGCAGCAACACCTACACCGGCACCACCACGCTCGCTGCAGGCACGCTGCGCGTGGCGGGCGATGCCAACCTCGGCAGCGGCACCGTGAGCCTCAACGGCGGCACGCTGGCCATCACCGGCGCGGGCACCATCGACAACAACGTTGCGGTGAATGGCGCGGCGACGGTGCAGGCCGATGCGGCCGTCACGCTGTCCGGCGTGCTGTCCGGCAGCGGCGGGCTGACCAAGCTCGGCAGCGGCACGCTGACCCTGACGGGCATGCAGACCCACACCGGCACCCTGGCCGTGACGGCAGGCGCACTGAGCGTGGCGTCCGATGCCAACCTCGGCAGCGGCGCGCTCACGCTCAATGGCGGCACGCTGGTGCTGACCGGCGCCACGACCATCGACAACAGCATCACGATCGGCGCCAGCGGCGCCACCGTGCAGGCCGATGCGGCGGCTGCGCTGTCCGGCGCGCTGTCCGGCAGCGGCGCACTGAGCAAGACCGGCAGCGGCACGCTGACGCTGAGCAGCAGCGCCAACGCCAGCGGCTTCAGCGGCACCACCGCGGTCAGTGCGGGCACGTTGGCTGTCGCCGGGGATGCCAACCTCGGCAGCGGCGCACTGACGCTGAACGGCGGGACGCTGGAGGTCAGCGCGGCGGGCACGATCGACAACAACATCGTGGTCGGCAGCGGTGGCGCGGTGCTCAACAACGCCGATGCCCTGACCCTGAGCGGCGCGCTCACCGGCACCGGCCTGCTCGACAAGCGGGGCGGCGGCACACTCACGCTGACCAACACCACCAATGCCAGCGGCTTCAGCGGCGCCACCACGGTGCGCGGCGGCACGCTGGCCGTGGCCGACGATGCCCAGCTCGGCGCGGGCACGTTGACGCTGAACGGCGGCCACCTCTCGGTCACCGCCGCGACGACGATCAACAACGCCGTGGCCCTGGTGAACGACGCGTCGATCACCGTGGCCGGCGGCCTGGTCACGCTGAGCGGCGCGCTCAGCGGCGGCGGTTCCTTGATGAAGCAGGGTGGCGGCACGCTGGTGCTCGGCAACAGTGGCAACGCCACCGCCCACACCGGCACGACGCAGGTGCGTGGCGGCACGCTGGCCGTGGCCGGCGACGCCAACCTGGGCGCCGGCACGGTCACGCTGAACGGCGGCACGCTGAGCGTGACCGGCGCTGGCGCGATCGACAACGCCATCACCCTCGTCGGCAGCGGCGGCACCATCGATGCGGGTGCCGCAGTGATGCTGAGCGGCGCACTCAGCGGCAGCGCCGCGCTGACCGTGCAGGGCAGCGGGGCGCTGACCCTGTCCAACAGCGGCAATTCGACCGGCTTCAGCGGCACCACCAACGTGCGCGACGGCGTGCTCAAGGTGGCCGGCGATGCCAACCTCGGTTCGGGCGCAGTGACGCTGAACGGCGGCACGCTGACGCTGACGGCCGCCACCACGATCGACAACGCGCTGGTCCTGGTGGGCAGCGGCGGCACCGTGGTGGCCGATGCGGCCGCCGCCACGCTGTCAGGTGATCTGTCGGGCGACGGCACCTTGACCAAGACCGGCAGCGCCGTGCTCACGCTCACGGGCACCGGGTCCTACACCGGCAGCACGCAAGTGCAGGCCGGCACGCTCCAGGTCACCGGCGCCTTGAACGGCACGGCCGACGTGGTGGTGGCCAGCGGCGCCACGTTGGCCGGCACCGGCAGCATCGGCACCACCGGCGCCAACGGCGAGGTGTATGTGCAGTCCGGCGGCACGCTGGCACCCGGCCTGGGCGCCGGCAGCACCGGCACGCTCACGCTTCACAACGGGCTGACCCTCAGCGCAGGGGCCGAGCTGCTGGCCGAGGTGCGCGGCAGCACCGCGGGCAGCGGCTACGACCAGGTCGTGGTCGAAGGCACCGTCAACCTGAACGGCGGCACCTTGACGCTCGACCTGGGCAGTTATGCCGCGACCGCCGGCGAAGCCTACACACTGGTCAGCAACGACGGCAGCGACGCGGTCGAACAGACCTTCGACGGCCTCGCCGAGGGCGACACCTTGACCGCCGCCGATGGCCGCGACCTGCAGCTGGGCTACGCGGGCGGCGGTGGCAACGACGTGGTGGTGACCGCGCTGAACGCCGCCCCCACCGTGGCCAACGCGTTGACGGCGCAGGCGGCCAGCGAAGACGCCGCCTTCAACTTCACCGTGCCGTCGAACACCTTCAGCGATGTCGACGCAGGCGACACGCTCAGCTACAGCGCGACGCTGGCCGACGGCTCGGCGTTGCCGAGCTGGCTGAACTTCGACTCGGCAACGCGCAGCTTCAGCGGCACGCCGGCCAACGGCGACGTGGGCGCGATCAGTGTGCGCGTGACGGCCACCGATGGCAGCAGCGCGAGCGTGTCCAGCGACTTCACGCTGACGGTGGTCAACACCAACGACGCGCCGGCCAGCAGCGGCATCACCGCGCAGTCGGCCACCGAAGACAGCGCCTTCAGCTTCACGGTGCCGTCGAACACCTTCAGCGACGTCGACGCGGGCGACACGCTCAGCTACGAAGCGACGCTGGCCGACGGCTCGGCGCTGCCGAGCTGGTTGAGCTTCGATGCGGCCACGCGCAGCTTCAGCGGCACGCCGGCCAACGGCGACGTGGGCGCGATCAGCGTTCGCGTGATCGCCACCGATGGCAGCAGCGCAACCGCC
>NZ_DASUNH010000127.1:0-8421 GCF_036277275.1 Ideonella sp.
TGAACGCGGTGTTGACCACGCCCGAGGCCAGGCCCGAATCGGCCGGCTCCACATCGCTCATCGCGGCCAGCAGCACCGGGTTGAACGCGATGCCGCCGCCCAGGCCCAACAGCAGCATGCCGGGCAGCACATCGAGCCAGAAGCCGCCCTGCACCGGCGCGCGGGCGAACAGCGCCAGGCCCACCGCGGCCAGCAGCAGCCCCACCGCGAGCGGCCCGCGGATGCCCCACTTCATGACGATGCGGGCCGACAGGCCCAGCGAGAACACCGCCATGATCAGGTTGGCCGGCAAGAAGCCCAGCCCCACCTGCCAGGGGCTGTAACCCAGCACCAGCTGCATGTACAGCGCCGAGAGGAAGAACCAAGCGAACATCGCCGCGGCCCACAGCACGCCCACCACGTTGGCCACCGCCACGTTGCGCCGCTTGAACAGCGACAGCGGCATCAGCGGCACCGTCACCTTCATCTCGATCAGCAGGAATGCAATGAACAGCGCGGCGGCAATGCCCAGCAGCCCCAGCGTCTGCGGCGATGTCCAGCCCGCCACGTTGCCATTGACCACCGCATACACCGCCAGCATCAGTGACAGCGTGATGCTGCCCGCGCCGGCCCAGTCCAGCTTCGGCCGCTGCACGGCGGCGCCACCGGCCGGCAACAGCTTCAGGCACATCGCGACGACAGCCGCGCCGATCGGCAGGTTGACCAGAAACACCGCGCGCCAGCCCAGCGTGCCGGTCAGCAGGCCGCCCAGCAGCACGCCGATGCTGCCGCCGCTGGCGCAGACGAAGCCGTAGACACCCATCGCCTTGGCGCGCTCGGCCGGCTCGGTGAACAGCGTCATGATCAGCGACAGCGCCACCGCCGACACCACCGCCCCGGCGATGCCCTGCGCAGCCCGCGCCGCGATCAGCACCGCTTGCGATGGCGCGACGCCGCAGGCCAGCGACGCGAGCGTGAAAGCGACGATGCCGGCGATGAACAAACGGCGGTGACCGTACAGATCACCCAGCCGCCCGCCCAGCAGCAGGAAGCCGCCAAACGTCAGCATGTAGGCGTTGACCACCCAAACCAGCGAGGTCTCGGTGAACGCCAGATCGGCGCGGATCGACGGCAGCGCGACGTTCACGATCGTCGTGTCCAGCACGATCATCAGCACGCCCAGGCACAGCAGCATCAAGGCAAGCCAGCGGCGGCGGTGGTCCAGCAAAGTGGGGTCGGTCGTCATGAGCGATGGCGGTTGAGAGGGTTCATCGGGGCGTTCAACACCACGACGAACAACAAGGCGCTGATTCGACATCAGCACCACGAAACATGTCGAGGGCAGGGTTTCGCCGAGGGGCGGCCACCGGCGGTGGGCTGGCGATCGGTCCGATACGACTGCAGCAAAACAACCACACACGCCCCTCTTCGGTCAGCCGCCGATGGTAAAGACTCTTTACTTCATTTGGCAAGCGGCCGCAGAATTCGCCCCTTCATCCACTCACCTCGAACCTCGGGGCCCGAACCATCGGCCCTCTTTTCTGGAAAGACACCGACATGCGTGCCGACATGAGCAAAGTGCTGGTCGAAGAGCCCCGACATGGGCGGCACTACGCCCGTGCCGTCGCCGGCGCCCGCCGCCTGGAACGCCACCGCATCGACCCCGACGGCGAAAGCGCCCCGTCGCGCTTCAGCATGAAGCAAGGCTGGGGCAACAAGAGCTTCGGCGAGCACCTGAGCCCGCTGTACGCCTACCTGCGCCAGCAGGTCGACCGGCCGTGGAACAAGGTCTACAGCGAGTTGTGCCAAGCCATCGACCGGCGCAGCACGGTGCAGAACCATCTGTTCCAACACCTTTACGACCGCGTCGAGGTCGACACCGAATGGCGCGACGGCGAGGTCTGGGTGCGCCGCACCTGGCGCGGCACGGTGCCGCTGTCCGAAAGCCGCGCCGAGCTCTACGTGCACCCGCGCACCGGCATCCTGCTGGTCAACCGCGCCCGGGTGATCGCCAAGCGCCGGCGTGCGACAGAGCAGGCCGCCGATCAAGCCGCCGCCCAGCAAGACCGCCGCACCGGCCTGGCCGGCATGCCGGCCAACGAACAATGGCACCGCGTCGACGGCGTCTGGTATGCGGTGACGTTGGCCACATTGCCCTGCCAAGGCGCCGACCCGAAGCGCGACCTGCCCGTCTACGACGTGCTGCTCAAGCGCACCGTCACTCGCCAGAACCACGACCTGCTCACCCAGCGCTACGGCTGCGGCCCCCGCCCACCGAGCGCCTGCGGCCATCGCCGCTGCCGCTATTGCCCTTGCCGCTATGCGATCGCCAAGCGGCAGCTGGACACGCGGACGTTGCGCCAGCATGGACTCAACGGCAGCGCCAGCGAGTAGCAGGGCTGCCTCGCGGTAATCGAGACCGGCGCCCCTTCGCCTCCGGGTCGGCGTTGTCGTTCGTGGCTGCCGTTCCCTAAACAAGCTCTAGCCTGTTTTAGGCTGGTACAAGCTGCAGCCTTTAATTTGACGATACAGGCTCCAGCTTGTAACCTGCCGTCGTCGGAGCACCCTGGGCACCACGATGGACTACCCCTTGAAACTGGCCGAGCAGCTGCGCCCGCAATTGCAGGCCTTGCGCAAGCGGCGCGGCATGACCCAAGCCCAGCTCGGCGCGGCCATCGGCGTCACCCAGGCGCGCGTCGTGGAGATCGAAGCCAACCCCGGCGTGGTGAGCCTGCAGCAGATCCTGCAGGTGTTGCAGGCCTTGGGCGCCAACCTGGTGATTCGGCCATCCGATGTCGCCGTGGTCACCGCTGAGCCACCTGCTGCGATCACCAAACGTCGCAAGAGTGTGGTCGTCAACGCGCCTGCAACCCATCAGAAACGGGGCACCTGGTGACAGCACGCCTGGCCGCCTGGATGAACGGGCAGTTCGTCGGCACCTGGTCGGTCGACCGTGGCTCGCACCGCTTCACCTACGACGAGACCTGGCTCGCCTCGCCCAAACGCCGCGCGTTGTCGCTGTCCATACCAATCACACCCACGCGCGAGATACGCGGCCCGGCCGTGGCGAACTATTTCGACAACCTGCTGCCCGACAACGAACGCATCCGCCAACGCCTGGCGCGGCGCTACAGAACCGGGTCGATCGAAGCCTTCGAGCTGCTCCAAGCCATCGGGCGCGACTGCGCCGGCGCGCTGCAGTTGCTGCCAGAAGGCGCAGCCCCAGAGGGTTGGCACCGCATCGAAGCTGCAGCGCTCACTGAAGCCCAGGTCGCCCAGGTGCTTCGCACCGTGCCCTCAGACACGCTGCTGGGCCAGAACGGCGACGACGAAGACTTCCGCATCTCGCTCGCGGGCGCACAGGAGAAGACCGCCCTGCTCTTCCACCGCGGCCGCTGGCACCGGCCCCGCGGCGCCACGCCGACAACCCACATCCTCAAGCTGCCGCTGGGCCTGGTGGGCGGCTCGCGCCGTGTCGACCTGGGTGACTCGGTCGAAAACGAATGGCTGTGTGCGCAGATCCTGGGCGCCTTGGGCCTGCCAGTCGCCCCCACGGCCATCGGCCAGTTCGAAGACCAGAAGGCCCTGGTCGTCACCCGCTTCGACCGGGCACTGCAACCAGCCGACGCGGACGGGCCCCAGTGGATCGCCCGCCTGCCGCAGGAAGACTTCTGCCAGGCGATGGGCCGCCCGCCGACGATGAAATACGAGAAGGACGGCGGCCCATCGCTGGCAGACTGCCTGCGCCTGCTGCAAGGCAGCCAGGACCCGCGCGACACCACCTTCTTCGCACTGACCCAGCTCGCCTTCTGGCTGATGGCCGCCACCGATGGCCACGCCAAGAACTACTCGCTCTTCCTGCAGCCCGGCGACACCTACATCGCCGCGCCGCTCTACGACGTGCTCTCGATCTTCCCGTACGTCGGCGCCAACGCCAACCAGTTCCGCTGGCGCAAGACCGAACTCGCGTTCGCGCTGCGCTCCAGGAACGTCCACTACACGCTGCACACCATCCAGGCGAGGCATTGGCATGGGTTGGCGATGGGCAGCGGTGGCGAGGCGGTGTGGACTGAGATGCAGGAACTGGTCGAGCGCGTGCAGCCGGCGCTCGACAAGGTTGCGACTCAACTGCCCAAGGACTTCCCCGAAAAAATCTGGCACTTGATCGCCAAGGGGATGCGCGAACAAGTGGGGCGCTTTCGGGTCGGTTTGACCGGGCTGGCTACTCAGCTTTGACGTTTCGCGGCGCGGCGCTGTGCAAGCTTTGACTTACACATGGGCCGGTTGCTGATAAATGCAAAGGGGGCAGCATCTGGCTTCAGCAAAGGTGAACTCGCCCAGCGAACCGACAAGGATGCATCAATTCCATCGAATGGATGAAATGTCCTCGGAAACGGTATGCCTGGCGGGACGAGAAGCTGCGCGTTCATTCGATGTCCCTCCGTGTCGATCACCGCCGGTTCGGCAGCGTCGTGGTGTATCCCGAGCTGCCTGGTTAGGCTGGTACGGTGAAGGGTGATCGTAGTCGACGATCTTGAAGCGCCGCACCGGTCAGGGCTCTAGGCTGAGATGTCGCCCGACCCCACCACCTCATCCCAATCCGACTCTCGCCCGAAAGCGTGGAGGAACGAGCTGGGCCGATCGCGAAACGTCATCGTCAGACGAAGCCGCGCGCGTGAGGCGCCCACGTAAAAGAGGTTGCGCTCTTCCTGGGCGGAGCCATCGAATTGGCCAGCATCGACGTCGGGCATCACCACGTGATCGAACTCCAGGCCTTTGGCTGCCGGAATCGCAAACAAGCGAATGACGCGCTGGTGGCCACGGCGCTCGCCCTTGGCGGCCCATTCTCGTTGGGCCAAGCCTTTGAGCCAGCCGGCAAAGGTCTCGAACCCAACCGCGGTGCGTGCGAAGCTGGTCATCGCCGCCATGGCCTCTTCGACCTGCTCGTCGTAAACGAACGCATGCTTGAACAGGCGGGCAAAGCCCATGTCTTGCAGTCGCAGGTGCAGATCATTCGGCTCGATGCCTGCAGCGAACATGACGATGAAGCGGTGCAGCGCGGCGCGTGCCTGATCGTCAACGTGTGAAAGCACGGGCCCATCCTGCGTGCCGCGCATGAATTCGCCGGGATCACCCAGGAAGTAGTCCTTGAACACGGCCAGGTTCTTGTGCCGCACGTCTTTGGTCTTCTCATGGGCACGGCAACCCGTGAACTCGGCGAAGGCGTCTTGGATCGCCAGCAGGTCGGATTGCGCAAGCGTGTCTACCGACTGCGTCACCCAGGCCACCAGGGTTCGCAAGAACTGCACCTCCGGCCGCTTCAGAAACGGCTCGAAGCCATGGGTCTCGACGTGGAAACCTCTCTTGTCCAGTGCGCTTTCCAGCTCCACCGAAGCACCGGGATGCCTCAGCAATACGGCGAGGCCGGCGGGGCCTTCGTTTTCAAGATGCCTCTGGTTGAACTCGCCTTCGATGAGCGCGGCCACAGCGCTGGTCGTGCGTGCGCGCGCGATCACGATCTCGGTGTGGCGCCCCGCGGCGACGGCGTATTCCTTCGACGCGTGCGCACCAAGCGGCCCAGCCAATCGCTCACCAAACCGGCGGCAGGTCGTGAGCGGCATTCGCCGCAGCTTTCCGATGCCGGCCTCGAAATGGCTGTTCATGAAGCCGGCGTCCGCGCCGCCATCCGAATGCACCACCTGGTCGCGATCACCCACTACGAAGACCTGTTCGACCGGGTTCACATCCACCAGATGCTGGAGGACGGTGAACATCGCACGGTTGAGGTCGTGGCCCTCGTCGACAACGATCAAGCGCGCGCCGAGCCTCAGCGGGTGCGACCCGTGGTCAAAGACGGGGTCATCCGCTGTCAGTACACATGCCATGTCGTAGAACGGATCGTCGGGCAGGCGGAACAGTGGGGCCAGGCTGTCGCGGAAACTGCGTGGCTCTTCGCCCAGGCCGCATCGCAGTGCCTCATAGGCCTGCAGCACCGCCGTCTCGGTGAAATCGAGCCCAGCTTCAATGGCTGATGCCTCGGTCAACACAAACTCGTTGCCCAAAGCCTTGACTGTCATCGTTCCCTTCAAGCGCTTGAATGCATGCAGGAGAACCGGAATCAGCAACATCCCCTCACCAGGAATGATGAAGGCACTGCCGAGGTTGTGGCGCTCCGCTCGGATACGGGCTTGTCGGATCGCTCGCAGAACAGTCTCGTAGACCTGGCGGTTCGGATACTTCAAGTATTCGCAGTCACCCAGAAGCGCCTGCAGGCGTTCGTGGCACAACACATCAAAGGTCGAGATGTTCAGGCGAAGGACGGTCTCGCGCTCGACGCCGATCCAGCGAAGCCGCTGCTGAAAGGCCAGAACGGCCGCCGGGCTGTATGTCAAGACGAGGATATCTTCCGGCGCCATGCCGTGACGCAGTGCGTCCAGGACTTTCAGCGCCAGGGTCGTCGTCTTCGCGGCACCGGCATTGCCGTCAATGGCATTGAAGCGGGCCGTGCTGGCCAAGATCGCCAGCTGCTCTTCGTCAGGTTCAATCACCGCCACTCCCTATCGAACTTTCGATGACCGCAACAAAGGCGCGCTGTCTCGCCAAAGCAAGAACGGCTTGCAACACGAGGCTGCAAGCCGTCCGGTGAGAGTGATCTCAGGTGGATACGTCGATCGATCGATCAGGCGTCGATATTCGCCGCCCGCAGCGCATTCGTCTCGATGAAATCCCGCCGCGGCTCGACCTCGTCGCCCATCAGCATCGTGAACACCTTGTCCGCCTCGATCGCGTCTTCGATCTGCACGCGCAGCAGGCGGCGCACGGTCGGGTCCATCGTCGTTTCCCACAGCTGGCTGGGGTTCATTTCGCCAAGGCCTTTGTAGCGCTGGCGGCCGACCGAGTTTTCGGCCTGGGTCATCAGCCAGGCCATCGCGGCGCGGAAGTCGCCGACCTTTTGTTCCTTCTGCTTGTCGCCCTCACCGCGCTTGGCGATCGCGTCGGCGGTCAACAGGCCCTTGAAGGTGCGGCCGGCGGTGGCCAGCGCTTCGTAGTCGGCGCCGTGCACGAAATCGGGGCTGATGATGCTGGACTTGATGTTGCCGTGGTGGCGGCGGCTAATGCGCAGCAGGTGCTTGTCGGTGCGCTCGTCGAACACCGCTTCGACCTCGGCGTCGTGCAGCGCGGCCTTCAGCGCGATCGCGCTGCCTTCGGCGTTGGCGGTGTCGTCCAGGTTCAGCGTCAGGCCGTCGCTGATCGCGCGCAGCGCTTCGACGTCCATCCACGCACTCAGGCGGTCGATTACGTTGGTCGCTTGCACGTAGGCCTGGGCCTTCTGCACCAGGTCGTCGCCGACGATCGGCGCGCGGCCGTCACCGGGCTCGACGCGGGCGCCGTCGAGCGCCACCTTCAGCAGGTACTCGTCCAGCGCGTGCGCGTCCTTCAGGTACTGCTCGGCCTTGCCGTGCTTGACCTTGTAGAGCGGCGGCTGCGCGATGTAGATGTGGCCGCGCTCCACCAGGTCGGGCATCTGGCGGTAGAAGAAGGTCAGCAGCAGCGTGCGGATGTGGGCGCCGTCGACGTCCGCGTCGGTCATGATGATGATGCGGTGGTAGCGCAGCTTGTCGGGGTTGAAATCGTCCCCGCCCATGCCCTTGCCGATGCCGGTGCCCAAAGCGGTGATCAGCGTCAGGATTTCGTTCGAGCTCAGCAGCTTCTCGTAGCGCGCCTTCTCGACGTTCAGGATCTTGCCGCGCAGCGGCAGGATGGCCTGGAACTTCCGGTCGCGGCCCTGCTTGGCGCTGCCGCCGGCCGAATCGCCCTCGACGATGTAGATCTCGCACAGCGCCGGGTCCTTCTCCTGGCAGTCGGCCAGCTTGCCCGGCAGGCCCATGCTGCCGAGAACGGTCTTGCGAGTCGCTTCGCGCGCCTTGCGCGCAGCTTCGCGGGCGCGGGCAGCGTCGACGATCTTGCCGCAGACGGTCTTGGCGTCGTTCGGCTTTTCCTGCAGCCAGTCGTTGAGCTTGGCGGCGACGATCTCCTCGACCGGGCCGCGCACTTCGGACGAGACCAGCTTGTCCTTGGTCTGCGAACTGAACTTCGGCTCCGGCACCTTGACGCTGATGACGCAGGCCAGGCCTTCGCGCATGTCGTCACCGGTGATCTCGACCCGGGCCTTCTTCGCGAACTCGTTCTCCTCGATGTACTTGTTGATGACGCGCGTCATCGCCGCGCGCAGGCCCGTGAGGTGCGTGCCGCCGTCGCGCTGCGGGATGTTGTTCGTGAACACCAGCACCGACTCGCCGTACGAGTCGTTCCACTGCATCGCCACCTCGACGTTCACCGGCGTGTTCTGTTCGCTCTGGCGCTCGCCGATGGCGTGGAAGGTGTTCGGATGCAGCACCTTCTTGCCCTGATTGATGAACTCGACAAATCCTTTCACGCCGC
>NZ_DASUNH010000128.1:0-19470 GCF_036277275.1 Ideonella sp.
GGCGGGTGTGCTTCGGCACCACGGTCATGCATGCGCCCCACAAAGTGCAGGGGCGACTGGGATGTGCGCCGCGGGGACGCCCGCGTCGTGCAGCGAGTCAGCGCTTTGGTGGTTCATTCCACCCTCGCGCTGGAGCACAACCGCGATGAGATTTCACTCAAGGAACGACGGGCCGCTCCCGAGTTCCTTGATCCCCATGGGGGACGGGTCGGGCGCAGCCCGGACCTAGGGGCACTTGGACACAAGAACCTCCGTCGAGCTCACGCTTCGGGGGTGGAAATCGGCCGCAACGATTGGGCGGCACCGGAACCCGTCACCGGAAACCTTCACCAGAAACATTCGGGGGTGTAGCTCAACTGGGAGAGCAGCTGCCTTGCACGCAGCCGGTTGCAGGTTCGCTCTGGCCGGTTCACCGGCCAGGACGTTGCTTCAGCAACGGGCCGAAGGCCGAGCGCAGCGAGCATCCCTGTCACCTCCACCAATATGGTTCATTGATCTGCCTCGTTAACTCAGTGGCCAGAGTGCCGGCCTGTCTAGTCGGAAGCCGCGGGTTCGAATCCCGCACGGGGCGCCATTTCATGTCTCCTTAGCTCAGTGGATTCAGAGCATCGGTCTACGAAATCGGGGGTCGCACGTTCGAGTCGTGCAGGAGGCACCAGTTCATGGGTGTGTGGCAGAGCGGTTGATCGCGCCTGGCTGTAAACCAGGACCCTAAAGGCACGGTGGTTCGCTCAACGCGCAGCGTTGGACGCGGCCATGCCGCGGGCCGAAGGCCGAGCGCAGCGAGCAATCCATCCACACCCACCATTTATGCGGGCGTAGCTCAGCGGTAGAGCTTCTGTCTTCCAAGCAGCATGTCGCGCGTTCGATTCGCGCCGCCCGCTCCAACGGTTCTTTCACGAGTACGTAGCTCAATTGGCAGAGCATCGGATTCCAAATCCGGCGGTTCGCGGTTCGACTCCGTGCGTGCTCGCCATCCATTCATCTCGGAATAGCCAAGCGGTCGAAGGCGGTGGATTGCAAATCCGCCGGCGCAAGCCCACGCTGGTTCACTCAACGCGCAGCGTTGGACGCGGCTCTGCCGCGGGCCGAAGGCCGAGCGAAGCGAGCAATCCAGCTTCCGAGTCCATTCCCCGATAGCTCAGCAGGTAGATGCGTCCGGCCGTTAACCGGAAGGTCCGCGGTTGCTCGGGCTGTTGCCCTCGGCCTTCGGCCCGTTGCAAGCAACGTCCTGCGCAGCGGGCTGCGCAGAGCGAACCCGTGTCGGGGAGCCAACCTTCAACAAGCCTCGTGTAGCTCAGTGGTAGAGCACCGTCTTGATAAGGCGGGGGCCGGTGGATCGTTCCCACCCGCGAGGACCAATTCAATCGTCTCGGTGTAGCGCAGCAGGCAGCGCGCATGTTTCGGGAGCATGAGGTCGCAGGTTCGAAACCTGCCGCCGAGACCAATCCCTTCCCTGTAGGTGTGCTCAGGTGTGGCCGTAGCTCAATGGCAGAGCCGTGGGTTGTGATCCCGCTGGTGTCGGTTCGACTCCGACCGGTCACCCCTGAGCACATCGATTCTTCAATCCCCTCGTGGCGGAAATGGCAGACGCAACGGTCTCAGAAGCCGTGGCCGAAAGGCATGCTCGTTCGACCCGAGCCGAGGGGACCATCAACTTTCCGGAGAGCTGCCCGATCGGTAAGGGGTCGACTTGCTAAGTCGAAGCCGGTGTGAAAACGCCGAACAGGTTCGATTCCTGTGCTCTCCGCCAACGATCTCAGAAACAGCGTTTGCCGCGGTAGCTCAGTCGGTAGAGCGCCGGTTTGAAGCACCGGGAGCGGGGGTTCGAGGCCCTCCTGCGGCACCAGATCCATCGCCTCCTTAGCTCAGTCGGACCAGAGCGTCGGTTTCCGAAGCCGAAGGCCGCACGTTCAAGTCGTGCAGGAGGCGCCAATCCATCCACCCGCTCACGAGGACGGAGCTCATCATGAAGAAGCACAACATCACCAAGAAGCGCGCACGCCATCAGCCGTTCTGCTTTTGAGGTCACCAGCAAACGTCGACGCGGATTCCCATCCGAGACCGGCGTCAAGCGAGGTCAACGTGTCGTGCACGGCGACAAGGAGCTGCTCAAGAAGCTGGGGCGAAACGACCCCTGCCCTTGCGGCTCCACGCTCAGCTTTCAAACGCTGCTGCCTGCGCAGCGGCTGCTTTCGATGGGTCACAACGCGATGACTACTACCGCGAGTGATCGCGCTCCCAATCCGGTCCGATAGCTCAGTGGGAGAGCAGAGCCCTCATAAGGCTCAGGTCGATGGTTGCGCGGCAAAGCCGCGGCCTTCGGCCCGTGACTGCGTCACGTCCAACGCTTCCGCGTTGAGCGTACCCATCTCGGACCACCAACCGCCAACCACCAACGTCTCGTTCGTCTAACGGTCAGGACACGACGCTTTCAATGTCGGAATACGGGTTCGATTCCCGTACGAGATACCAAACCCACGTGGGTGTCGCTCAAGGGTAGAGCAGCCGGCTTTTAACCGGCAGGTCAGGGTTGCTCGGGCATTCGCCCTCGGCCTTCGGCCCGCGCCGCAGGCGCGTCCAACGCTTCGCGTTGAGCGATCCCCTGCGCCCGCACCAATTCCAACAACCGGGGCGTAGTCGAGTGGCTTAGACAGCTGGCTTTGACCCAGCGTACACAGGTTCGAATCCTGTCGCCCCTGCCACCATTTCCCCGCAACCAACGTTCGTGCACGCGATCAACGCACTGGCCTGAACTCGCCCGGGCAAGGCGGGCTGCAGCGGATCACCGCGCGGCCTGCCCCGCCTTCTTCATCATCTCGGCGCGCTTCCACAGCTCCTGGTGGATCGCCGCGTAGCGCCGATCGTCCTGCTCCGGCAGCGAGGTGTTGGCGAACATGATCACGCCGATGTCCTTGCCGAGGTTGGCAAGCATCTCGGTGCGCACACCCGGGTCGGAGCCGTTGTGCCCGATCCGCGTGGCGCCATGCTTGGTGGCCCAGAAGAGGCCCGAGTTCAGCTTCTGCGGGTTGACGTTGGCCGGCTTGTTCGCATCGGTGAACTGGAAGCGCAGCATCTCGTCGGCCATGCGCTGGTCGAGGATGCGCGCGCCTTCGTGCACACCACCGTCGAGCAACGCGGCGAAGAACTTCGAGAGATCGGCCACCGACGTGCGGACCCCGCCGTCCGGGTAGGTCGTCATCTCGTAGTTCAGGATCGGAAGCGGCCAACCGTCCTGGGACGCGTACAACTGCGACTGTCGTGCAGGTCCGGCATCGGCCAGCGACCACCCCGAGTTGTTCATCTGCAGCGGCGCGAAGATGCGCCGCTTCGTGT
Source organism: Ideonella sp. (assembly GCF_036277275.1). Taxonomy (GTDB): domain Bacteria; phylum Pseudomonadota; class Gammaproteobacteria; order Burkholderiales; family Burkholderiaceae_C; genus Ideonella. Next base: position 3,337 of record NZ_DASUNH010000128.1, read on the forward strand.
AGGCCTTCAGGTTCTCGCCGGTGACCCGTTCGACGATGTAGCCAGCCAGGCCGGCGGCGATGTTCGAGTACTCGCGCTGCGTACCCGGCCGGGCCTTCAAGAAGTTTTCTGCCGCGTAGTGTTTTCCTTGGGCCACGAAGTAGGCCTTCAGGAAGTCGCCTAGCGGTTCCGGCGTGCCGCCGAAGTAGTACGTCCCGCTGTAGACCGCCCACCGATCGTTGATGCTCGATGTGTGCGTCGCCAGTTGCCGCAACGTGATCTTGTCGTTCGGATGGTGCGGATTGGCGACCTTGAACGGCAGGTAGACGTTGATGTCTTCATCGAGCGCCAGCTTGCCTTCCTGGACCGCCTGCATCAGCGCCACACCGGTGACGGTCTTGCTGATCGAGCCGATGTTCATAACGGTGTCGGGCGTGAACGGCACGCCCCGCGCCTTGTCGGCGAAGCCGAAACCCTTGGCCCAGACCACCTTCTTGTCCACGATGATCGCGGCGCCCAGGCCGACGATGCCCGCCTCGGCCATGTGCTGTTCGATGGCACTGTCGGCGGTCGCACTCGCTGCGGGTGCGGGCGAAGGCGCCGGCTCCGAGGCTTTCACGGGGCCGGCCAGCAGGATCGCAGCGATCGCCAAGGTCAGCTGAATCAAGGTCTTAGGCGGCATGCGCACTCCTCTTTCTCGAGCGGTGGTGTGCCGCTCATTGTGGCTGCCTTCGGTGGCCCGCCTTCACACCATCCGCGTCTGCGGTTCAACCATTCAACCGCCACTTCCTCCCAGGTGGCCCACCCGATGACCCCAACGATCTAGACGCCGAAGGACCCGCTGGTGCGCGCCTTCAGCGGCCACAAACCTGAAGGAGAGGAGACCACCGATGCACCAGCACACTCTGCAGCACGTGCTGCAACTGGATATTCAAGGCACCCCGCAGCGCTGGATCACGCTGGAGCAGGCCGCCCTGCACTACGCGACCGACACAGTGGCGTGGACCGATGGCGACAGGCCGCTGAGCACGCTGCGCGGTGGCACCAACGCGGCCACCGGCCGCCAATCGCTGATCGAGGTGCACCCGATCATCGCGCTGCGCGGTGCACCGCGCATCAACCTGTTCTACGTAACGCCGTCGATGGCGAAGCTGAAGCTGTTTCGCCGCGACCGCCACACCTGCGCCTACTGCGGCCAACGCTTTCACGAACGGGATCTGCAATGCGAACACATCGTGCCCGAATCTCGCGGTGGCGGCTGGACCTGGATGAACCTGGTCACCGCGTGCGGCGTCTGCAATGGTCGCAAGGCCGCTCGCACGCCGGAAGAGGCCAGCATGCCACTGCTGTACCTGCCGTACGTGCCGAGTCGCTTCGAGGATTTCTTGCTCGAAGGCAGGCACATCCGCGCCGACGTGCATGACTGGCTGGCCTCGCGCCTGCCGAAGGGATCGCGATTGAGCTAGCACGCTCGATCGCTCAACGAGTGCCGTGAAAGGCAGCGCTCACAGGCCGGGGGTACGACCCCGCCGGTGTGCGGTGGCCGGACCCCGTCTTGACCGATGGGGCCGTCGCTGCCGCCCATGCCGCGTTGCATCGAAGCGCACACAGCGTGACGAGGTTGGTTCCTCGCCGGGTTCGATCCCCGGGTCACGACCACTGGATAGCTCAGTTGGGTAGAGCAGCGCATTGTTAATGCGTCGGTCGCAGGTTCGACTCCTGTTCCACAAACTGGCCTGAAAAACCAGTGTCCAAACCGGTCGAAAGACCACCGCCGAACGTGGCTCGCGCGCGGATCGCCGACAGGCGTGAAGCGCGCAGGCCATCAGCGCGGCCGCTCGCGCGTCGGGCAAGCGGGGCTTTGCGCTCGTGGCTCAACACCTCGGCTGGCAGGGAGGCAGGCGAGGTGGACAGCCCCGGTGCCCGGGTCCAGGCATCCGGCGTCCGCGGCCGTGCTGTAACGGCACCTTTTCCATTTCAACAAGACGAGAGGAGGGACACCGATGATGTTCACGCGTGTCACTGTGAAGAAGAACGAGCGCGGCCTGCTGCTGCGCAATGGCGATTTCGAGCGCGTGCTGCATCCGGGTGAGCACCGCTTCTCGACCTGGAAGGACGATCTGCGCATCGAGACCTTCGCGCTCGAACAGCCGGCCTTCAACCACGGCCTGGCCGACTACCTGATGGCCAAGGAGCCCGAGGTGGTCGAAGCCGAGTTCGTGCGCGTCGAGCTGAACGAGCACCAAGTCGGCCTGCGCATCGACAACGGTGTGCTGGTCGAGCTGATGCCGCCGGGCACGCGGCGCCTGTTCTGGAAGAACGGCCTGGTCGACGTGAAGGTCGAGGTGATCGACATCACGGCGTCCGCCGAGGTGCCGGCCGCCATCGCTGCGCGGCTGGTCCAGACGCAGCTGCGTCCGCGTGTCGTCGCCGGCCTGGCCGGTGTGCTGCAGGTGCAGGTGCCTGAACACGGCGCCGCCATCCTGTGGATCGACGGCCACATCGAGCGGTTGCTGGCACCCGGCTCGTACGCGTTCTGGAAGTTCAACCGCAACGTGTCGATCGAGTCGGTCGACCTGCGGCTGCAGGCGCTCGAAGTCACCGGCCAGGAGATCCTGACCCGTGACAAGGTCGCGCTGCGGTTGAACCTGTCAGCGACGTGGCGCTTCACCGATGTGCTGCGCGCCTTCACCCAGCTGCAGAAGCCCGCGGACCACCTGTACCGCGAGCTGCAGTTCGGTCTGCGCGCGGCCGTGGGTACCCGCTCGCTCGATGAACTGCTGGAGAACAAGACCGTGATCGACGAGGTCGTCACCGCCCATGTCGCGGCCAAGCTGGCCGGCTACGGCATGGTGCTGGACGGCGTCGGCGTCAAGGACATCGTGCTGCCGGGCGAGATGAAGACCATCCTGACCCAGGTGGTCGAGGCCGAGAAGTCGGCCGAGGCCAACGTGATCCGCCGCCGCGAGGAAACCGCGGCGACGCGCTCGCTGCTCAACACCGCGAAGGTGATGGAGGGCAACCCCGTCGCGCTGCGCATGAAGGAGCTTGAGACGCTGGAACGCGTGGCCGAGCGCATCGACAAGATCTCGGTCTTCGGCGGCCTGGACCAGGTGCTCAACGGCCTGGTCAAGCTGCGCTGAGCCGCTGGCTCCAACCTTTGCAGGGCGCCTTCGGGCGCCCTTTTTTCTTTTTGAATCGACAACACAATGAACGACAGGAGGAATGTCATGAACCTCACCCCGACCGACCCCACGGCGCATCCGATCGATCCGTTGATCCGCGCCGAGATCCTGCGCAAGCTCGAAGCGGTCGAAGCCGAGCACGGCGTGCGCGTGCTGTACGCCTGCGAATCGGGCAGCCGCGGCTGGGGCTTCGCGTCGCCGGACTCGGACTACGACGTGCGCTTCATCTTCGTGCGGCCGGCGCGCGAATACCTGCGCATCACGCCGGTGCGCGACGTGATCGAGGAAGCGCCCGGCCCGGTGTTCGACGTCAACGGCTGGGACCTGCGCAAGGCGCTGCACCTGCTCGCCAAGGGCAACGCGACGCTGATCGAATGGCTCAGCTCGCCGGTGGTCTACCGGCACGACGACGCCTTCGTGCCGCGCCTGCGCGAAGCGGCCACCGCGGTCTACCAGCCGATCCGCTCGTTCCACCACTACGCGGCGATGGGCCGCGGAAACTTCCGCGAGTACCTGCAGGGCGACCAGGTGCGGGCGAAGAAGTACCTGTACGTGCTGCGGCCGCTGCTGGCGGCCAAGTGGGTGCTGGCGCGCGATGACGCGCCGCCGATGGCGTTCGAGCAGTTGGTCGAGGCGCTGGTGGACGACCCGGCCGTGCGGCGCGAGATCGACGCCTTGCTGATCATCAAGCGCCGCAGCGGCGAGCAGGAGTGGCTGCCGGCTCGGCCGGTGCTTAACGCCTACCTGGAGCAGTTGATGGTCGAACTGAACCAAGCCCAGCCGGCAATCGGCCAGCCGAGCATGCAGGCGCTCGATGATTTGCTGGCCGAGACGGTGCTGTCGAGCCGTTGAAGAAGCCGCAACAAAAGAAGGGGAGAGCCAGGGGCGACCCTGGCTCTCCCGAATGCCTGATGGCAACTGCGGGCGCCATGATACTGTGATTTCATACAGTCACATGCTCGCGGGCGGAGCCAATCCAGACAGACGCTCAGCCCATGCCGCGGGCACGGCAGACCGACACCTTGCCCGGCGGCCCCTACCCCACGCCAGCGATCGGCCGCCTAACCGCCGCCGATCGCACTGACCCCGCGGGCCAACAGCACCAGCGACACCATGGCACTCAACACCGCAAAGCTGCGCTGCAAGGTGGGCCCACTGAAGCGCTCGGCCAAACGGCGCCCTGCCAGCAGCGCCACCATCGCGCCGACGGCAAACGGCCAAGCGATGGGCCAGGGCATGCTGCCGTGCAGCGTCGCCGATGCCACGCCCGACACCGACACCAGCGCGATCACTGCCAGCGAGGTGCTGACGATGCTGTCAGCGCCCAGATCCGAGTAGCGTGTCAGTGCCGGCACGATGACGAAGCCCCCACCCACGCCGAGCAAGCCGCTCAGCATGCCGGACGCCATGCCGGTGGACGCCAGCGCCATCGTGCAAGGCCGCGTCCAGACGAAGCGCCCGGTGCAAGGGTTGCGCACGCAGGGGGGTTGCGTCGCCCGCGCCACCTGGGCGGAATGGACCGTTCGGCTGCGCAGGTACATGCCCCGGGCCGACCAGCCCAGCACCAGCGCGAAGATCACTGTCAATGGGCCGTTGGGCACCCGCTGGGCCAGCCAGACGCCAAGCGGCGCCAGCAGCATGCCGGCGCCGCCGATGACCATCGCGGCGCGGTAGCGAACCCGCCCTTCCCTCAGGCCCAGCACGGCGCCCACGGCCGAGGCCATGCCAACAGCCAGCAACCCCACCGGCGCCGATTCGGCCAGACCGAGATGCAGCGAGAAGACCAGCAGCGGCACCGCGAGGATGCCGCCGCCGGCGCCGGTCAAGGCGAGCGTGAGGCCGACGAGGGCGCCCAGGGACATCGCGGCGATCAGCATCGCCGTCCTACCGCGCGAGAACAGCCCATCGGCTAGGCCGCGAGGTCGATATCGAGCAGGCCCGGCATCGGCTTCGGCCACAGCGCCAGGCCGCCGGCCAGGTTCCAGCTCTGCGCATGGCCGAGGCGCCGCAGCGCGTGCGCTGCATACGCACTGCGGTTGCCGCTGCGGCAAACGAACAGCACCGGCGTCTCGGCCGGCAGCGCCAGCCAGCTGGGCAGTGCGTTGAGCAAGCGCGACATCGGCACCGCCTGGTAATGCACGTCCGGCCCCAGGTCCGGCGTGGTACTCAGCCGCTGTTCATAAGGTTCACGGACATCCACCACCACCAGGCCGCCAGGGCCTTGCAGCAGATCGTGCAGTGCAGCCGACTCCAGCTCGTGTGACGTGGTATCCGCGCCGGGTGCCACGCGTGCGCCGCAGGCCAGCGTCTGGTACTCGGTCAGCCCCAGGCCTTGTTCGAGCTCGCTCTTGGCGGCAGCAAACGCGGCAGCCTCCATCGCCCCCCGCAGCACACGCGACAGCAGCGGCTGCCCGGCGCATTCGGTGCTCAAGGTGGTGGCTGCGCGCTGGTCGTAGTCATGACCGGGGGCCAGCAGGCCGTGCGGCCCGACGGCCTCTTCCAGCCGACGCAGCGAGGGGCCGAAGGCCAGCGGCGCGCTCTGCACAAAGTCACTGCGGCCCAGTGCGCCGGGCATCACCGTGTCGCCGACGAAGGCCATGCGCAACCCTTGCGCGTCACGCAGCAGGTAGGCGGTCGAGTCTTCGGTATGGCCTGGCAGCGCCAACCGGGTCAGGCTCAGCGCGCCCAGCGAAATGTGCTCAGTGCCACGCGGCCAGCCCAGCGGGTCGAGCGGGGTTGCGCCGCCGCCTTCGAGCAGGTCACGCGCTGCATCTCGCAGCTCGGGTGCCGACGAGGCGTGGTCTCCGTGGCTGTGGGTATCCAGCACGGCGGCCAAGGTGTAGCCCTGGCAGCGGATCTGCTGGGCCAGGCGCTCGTTCACCTCGGGCAGTGGGTCGATCACGACGCAGCGGCGGCTCTGCTCATCGGCCACCAGGTAGCAGCAGGCGGCATCGACGACGAAGCGCGTCACGCCATCGGCCGGCATGACCCGGCCCGGCGTCGAGCCGAAGCAGCAGTCGCGCAAGCTCTCGCCACACGCCCGGATGCGGGCGCACGCCTCGTCGATGAAGTCGGCATCTGCTGCCGGGCCGAAAGACAAGCGTACCGCCGAGGCGGTCTGCCACACCGGCAGGCCCATCGCTTCGAGCACGAAGCTCGGCTTGGCTTGCGCCGCGCTACAGGCCGAGCCGCCGCTGACGCGCACGTCGGCGGCATCGAACAGATCGAGCAACAGCTTCGAACTCAGGCCCGGCACGGAGAAGTTCAGCGTCGTCGGCAGGCAAAGATCCAACGGCGCATTGAAGACCAGGCCGGGGAATGCCTCCTGCAGAGCATCGACCAGGCGGGCGCGGTAGCCCACCAGCGTGGCGGGGTTCTTGAAGCCGAGGCCACCCTGCAGGGCCGCCAGCACGGCGCCGAGCGCGGCAATGCCGGACATGTTCTCGGTGCCCGAGCGCTGCGCGCCTTCCTGCCCGCCGCCCGCCAGCAGCGGCGTGAAGGGGGCGCCCTCGCGCACATACAGCATGCCGATGCCCTTCGGCGCATAGAGCTTGTGGCCGGAGAACGGCGCGTAGTCGATGCGGCGCTGGGCCAGGTGCAGCGGCAGTTTGCCCAGCGCCTGCACGCTGTCGACCATCCACAGTGCAGCACTGCCTTCGAGCGCTGCAGCAATACCGTCCAGGTCGCTGATGACACCGGTCTCGTTGTTGGCGGCCATCGTGCAGACCAGGCCTGCGCGCGGCGCATGGTCACGCAGCCAGCCCAGGTCATGCCGCCCATCGGGGCCGACGGGGATCGCCACCACCTGCAGGCCCAGGCCCAGCAACGCATTCCAATGCTTCAAGGCCTCGGGCACGGCCTTGTGTTCGGTGGCACCGTACAACAGCAGTTCCGGCGCGTCCGGTGCCCCGCGGCGCTCACGCAAGGCACTGAGGGCTGACAACACCGCTGTCTGGATCCCTTCGGTCGCGCCGCTGACGAACAGCAATTGCCCGGTCGGCGCGCCCAACACTTGACGCGCGCGGCCACGCACGGCGTCCATCAGCGCACGCGCCTTCAGGCCGGTGCTGTGGATGCTGCTGGGGTTGCCGTAGTCCTCGGCCATGGTGGCCAGTGCAGCGGCGCGCGCCTGGGCCATCACCGGCGTGGTGGCGTTTGCGTCGAGATAGATTTCCATGGGCGTGTGTGTTTCTGCCTTTCCTGACAATTCAGGAATGGGCTTCATGATATGAATCAATACAAGAAATTTGGCTCCCAATTTCTGAAAAGAAATGGAATCTCAATCCAGAAATTGCCTGTTTTTTCATTCCAGCCGCAAACGCCTTGCTTTGCCTCTTTTGCAGATGTGACGACATGAAACTCGACGCCATCGACATGAAGCTGCTGGCGCTGCTGCAGGACAACGCCGAACTGCAGATCAGCGAGCTCGCCGATCGGGTGGGCCTGTCGACCACGCCCTGCTGGCGGCGAGTTCAGCGCTTGAAGGAGGCCGGGGTGATCACCAAGCAGGTCTCACTGGTGAACCGCAAGGCGGTCAACGTGGCGGTCACGGTGTTCGTCGGCATCCGCACCAGCCACCACAACCAGAAGTGGTTCGACAACTTCCGCGCCACGGTCGAGGCGATCCCGGAGGTGGTCGAGTTCTACCGCATGAGCGGCGAGGTGGACTACCTGTTGCGCGTCGTCGTGCCGGACATCGCCGCCTACGACGCGGTCTACAAGCGGCTGACCGCGAGCATCGAGTTGTCGGACGTCAGTTCGAGCTTCGCAATGGAAGAGCTGAAATACACGACCGCGCTGCCGCTGGGGTACGCGGTCTGATGAGAGGCCTCCAGCCGAGCGTCGGTCTTGGTCGCGGCCACCACACGCACAGGCCGGCGCGCTCGTGAACATGCCGCTGCAGCAGTCCGTCGCAAGGGGGTCGCACAGGCATGGTGGGCTCGCTGCCATGGTGATCTGCGCGGCCGCCGGGCTGGCCTCGCCTGCGCAGGCCGCCACGGCCTGCAACGCAAACAAGCTGGCAGTGCTGCGCTCCCCCCCGCAGCCTGGCGACGGGGCGGTGTTGATCGATTGTCACCTCACGCTGAAACCCCATGACGTGATCACCCGGTCGCTCTACTTCAACCACGGCGCCGTGTCGGACGGAGTGAAGGTGGACTGCGCCGGAGCGACGCTGTCGTACACCGATCTAAACGCCGCGCTGCCGCGCATCCTCGTGCAGTCGTACCCGTACCAAGAGCCTGATGGCACGACGGTGTGGGAGCGGCCGCGCGACATCACGATCAAGAATTGCATCCTCAAAGGCAACATCAATGTGATTGGCATGGGCGGGCAGGACTCGCCCGCGGTGAAGGAATCCTCGCGCATCGACCCGCACCACACGAGCGTGCTGAGGAAGCGGGCGCCGACGAACATCACCTTCGACGGGTTGACGATCGACCCGCAAGACCGAATAGCCGTCTACCTGTCGATGGGGGTGACGGGCGTGACGATCCGCAACTCGCTATTCCTCGGCACATCGCCCTCGGCGGTGATCTATCTCGATGCCGAAGGGGGCTTGCACAAGATCCTGGACAACCGGTTCAAGACCGTGCCGGCGCGCGAAGTGATCGCGGCGGATGGCTCGTCGGAGAACCTGATCCAAGGCAACGTCTTCACCAGCAGCCCGCGCGGCGGCATCTTCATCTACCGGAACTGCGGCGAGGCCGGCACCGTGCGGCACAACGAGCCAGTCAAGAATGATGTCTTCGACAACCAGTTCCTCGACCCCAGCGGGCCGGCAGCGCGGTACCCCCATATCTGGGTCGCATCGAGGAACGGCAACCGCTCTTACTGCAGCGACGATGCCGGCTACCCCTATGGCAGCAGCGTGAACAACCGCGACGAAGCGCACCGCACCGCGATCAAGGGCAACTACTTCGATGCGAAGGCGATGTCCATCGTCCTGGGGGATGGGCCGAACTACGTGATCGACAACGTGACCACTGTCGGCGGCACCATCCCGACCGCCGACGTGTTCGGCAGCACCTTCGTCGGCAACCGCATCGGCCAGGGACCGGCACCGTCCACCTCATGCTTCTGGCGCGACAGGATACCGATGCTGCTGCGCGACGGTGAATCGCTCGACCTCGACTTGTCGAACCCAGAGCGAGTGACCTGCGCCAAGCACCGACTGGTGTGCAGAGACGGCAATCTGGACAAGCGGGCTCGTCATTGCGAGGACGGGCAGATCAACCAGCGTCACTTCAAATGCGCGGTCACCAGCAGCAACGAGGGCTGCGAGAAGACGCTGTCATGCGGCAGCCGCAAACGCCTGCAGGCGCTGAAGGCACGTTGCAACCTGGAGTTCGGCCCGATCGACCGGGAGGCGCTGGCCGACGCCACGTGGAACTCGCTCGCGGTCGACCGCGCGTCGGACGTGGCCAGCGACGGGGTTTGCGCGGTCGGCAACTACGAGATCGCGTCGGCTGCCACGCAGTTGCTGGGCTTGGTGAAGACGCCGACGACCGCCCAATGCCGCGAGCACGATGCCGACGGCGGCGAATGCCGCATCGAGGGCGAGTACGTCTGCTATTGAGGCGCTGAGACGATGCCGGGCCGGGTGCTGGCGAGTGCAGCCCTCACGCCCATGCACCCATCCCAACCAGTGCAGTGTTCGACGCTATGCGGAACATAGAACCGCGCGTTTGACCGCCTGGCGTCTCTGCAACTCCTCGCGATGCCACTGGGCATCGCTGTGGTTTGCGCCTACCCAGGCGACCACATCCATCGCGCCGCACCAACTAGCGTTTGTGGGTGCGCGACTGCGTCTGATTGCTCGAGCCGATCTGCGATTCGCGGTCGTGTCGGCTGGCGGGCGTCCGGTGTCCTTGGTTCAGCTGGGTCTCGGGCTTGTCGCCCAGCTTGTTCCTGTCGTTCTCGGCCTTGCCTGTCTTGGGTGCCTGCTCGTCGCGCGGATTCTGTCGATAGGTCATGGTGCGCCTCCAATCGGGTCTGAGTGCAAGGCAAGCTTAGGCCGACGGGCTTCGGTTTCGTGTCGGACAGACCCGCATTCGACCTCTCGGCCAGGCCTCCGGGTTGCCCTTGGGGTCGCCCTGCTCCGCCAAAACCCAGCAACCGGCCCGGGTCGTCAGATGCGTCGCAAGACCAGGAGCATCCCCGCCATCGCAGCGGCCTCAAGTGGCAGCAGCATCCACTGCGCGCGATCGATCGAGGCCTGGGTCACCGCGTCGAGCAACACGCCCGCCAATGCCAACGGCAGCAGCAAGAATCGCCAGGGCGAGGCACACAGCGGCACCACCGCCAACGTCATCGCGATGCTGGGTGCAGGCATCAGGCCGATCAGCTCGGCACGCCATGCGCTGGCGCCCGTGGGCAACGACAACCAGGGCATCGCAGCCCATGCAAACGTGAAGAGCGTGACGGCGCCAGCCCGCGCACCGGGTGAAGCCGCACGCTGCAATGCACCCGGCGACACGGCCACCGCAGCGAGCAGCAGCGCCTGCAACACGAAGCCCGCGGCCATCCAGCCCGTGGCCCAGTGCAACTCGGCATAGCAGTGCGGCAACCACCCTGCCGCCATCGACACGCCGCTGAACGCCGCCAGGCCCGCCAAGCCACGCGCGCCGGCCATCGGCCGCCACCACAGCATCACCAACACGGCCAGCCCGAGCACCAACACCAGCGGCTGCGCCGGCCACGCTTCTTGCATGCAGCGCTCCACCAGGCGGTCGTACGCCCGCGCAGAAAAGATCTGCGCGTCACCGAGGCTGTAGCTCAGCCAGTCCGGCATCGTTCACAACGCCTGCAGGTGCTCGGTGATCCGGCGACGCAGCGCCGCATCCGGCAGCGGGCCGCGCGCGGCGGCCAGATTCTCGCGCACGTGCGCAACCTGCGTCGTCGCCGGGATCACGCACGTGACGGCCGGGTGCGCGAGGATGAACTTCAGCACCAGCTGCGCCCAGCTCGCCGCGCCGGCCTCGGCTGTCCACGGCGGCAGCGCATGGCGCGTCAGCCGCTGCGTCAACGCGCCCTGCTGGAACGGGCGGTTGACGAGCACCGCCATGCCACGGTCTGCGGCCAGTGGCAACAGGCGCCGCTCGGCCTCTCGGTCCAGTGGGTTGTAGGTGAACTGCACGAAGTCCAGCGGCTGCGTGCGCATCAACTGCTCGAACTCGGCGTGCCGCCTGCCTTCGGACGTGGTGATGCCGACGTGTCCGACGCGGCCCTCGGCTTTCATGCGCAGCAGCATCGGCAAGTGCGCCTGCCAGTTCAGCAGGTTGTGCACCTGCAGCAGCGCAAAGCGCGGCACGCCCCAGAGTTGCCGCGAAGCCTCGGCCTGCGCTGCGCCCTTCGCTTCATCGCCCGTCCACACCTTGTCGGCACCAAAGACCTGCCCGGCCATGTTGAGCGTGCGCAGGGCGTGGCCGACGACGTCCTGCGACGAGCCGTACATCGGCGACGAGTCGATCACCCGGCCGCCACCATCCAGGAACGCCTGCACGACACGGGTGCACTCGGCCCGCAACTGCGCGTCACGGCCGACGTTGAAGGTGATCCACGTGCCGAGGCCGACGGTGGGAATGGCCTGGCGTGTCGACGGGACCATGCGCGCAGGCACCAGTGGCACGGCCGGTGGTCCCGCCAGCGCCGGCACGGCGGCGCCCAACGCGAAGCTCGCGAGGAATCGGCGGCGCGGTGAAACGTCCGGCATGGCGCAAGCATCGCACGGAGGCTGCCGATGCGACAACCGGGCGGCAGGGCTGCTGCCGGGCGGCCATCAGACCATCGGCGCAGGCGCATGGCCCTCGAACAGCGGCACCAGCTCGCGCGTACCGGCGTACAGCTCGTCGAACAGGCGCCTGACACGCGGAACCTTCCTCAGGTCCACATGCGTGAGGACCCAGAGTTCGCTGCTCCACTCCTTCACCGGTGGGCACACGCGGCAGATCCCAGGCTCCTGGTCACCCAGGTAGCACGGCAACACCCCGATGCCCAACCCGGCCCGCACCATGTGCAGGACATTCACCAGGCTGTTGGTGCGCAAGACCGCGCCTTGCCGCAGCCCCTGCTCGTCCAGCCAGCGGGACGAAGCGAGATGGCCGAGCGTGTCATCGACCGCCACCCGAGGCAGCGACGACAAACGGTCGGCGGTCGCGCCGCGCAACCTGCGCGAGCGGTAGATCGTCGTTTCCAGGCCGCAGAGCTTGCGTCCGACCAGCGGATCAGGTGGGCGACCGCCGGCACGGATCGCCACGTCCGCTTCGTGCTCGCCGATCTTCACCATCGTGTTCGACGTGGTCACCTGCAGCTGCACGTCCAGCACCCGGCTGTGGAAGTTGGCCAGCAGCGGCGGCAGCACCTTGTGCATCAGCGTGTCGGTGGTGGTGATCCGCAACACGCCACCGGGCCACGCCTCACGCCGGCCCAGGCGGCTGCGCATCGCGCCGACTTCCCTGTCGATTCCATCGGCGACACGGATCAGGTCTTCGCCGGCGGACGTCGGCACGTAGCCTGCACGTGTGCGGTGGAAGAGCTTCACGCCCATCCCCGCTTCGATGCGCTGCAGGCGCCGGAACAGCGTCGAGTGGCTGGCGCCCAGGGCCTGCGCCGTCCCGGTCAGCGAACCTTCACGCCCGATCGCGCGCACGATGCGCAGGTCGTCCCAGGAAACGTCGTCCAACATCGTGCACGCCTCTTCCACGGCCGCTCGCCCGGCCACGCATCCGGTTTTTCGTAGTCAATTCTGAACGACAGGCTTGCGAAAACGATCGAACGCATGCCGGTGTCGGTTTCTATCATGGCGGCCATTCAGCTCCATTGCAGTGCCGTCCATGAACACCCCGGAAATCTTTCGTCCCGCCAACGACAGCGACATCGACCGCATGGTCGCGGCCTACCCCTTGGCGCTCGTCATCAGCATGGTCGACGGCGACACCCAAGCGTCACCGCTGCCCATCGTGCTGCAACGCGACGCCGAGGGCCGCGGCACGCTGATCGGCCACTTCTCCCGCTTCAACCCGCAGGTCGAGATGGTCAGGCGCGATCGACGCGCGCTGATTGCCTTCTCCGGCGCCCAGGGCTACATCTCGTCATCCTGGCTGCGTGAGCGCAAGTACGCCCCGACCTGGAACTACCAGGCCGTGCACTTCAAGGTCGACATCGAGATCGACGAGCGCCCCGGCGCCGCACGCGAAGCGCTCGAAACGCTGATCCGCCACGCCGACGCGGCCTTCCCGAACCCGTGGCGCGTTGAAGAGATGGGGCCGCGCTTCGAGCAGATCTCCACCGCCATCGTCCCCTTCCGCGCCCGCGTGCTCGACACCCAAGTGCAGTTCAAGCTCGGGCAAGGTGATCCGGCCAGCGTTTTCGAGGACGGCATTGCCGGGCTGATGCGGTACGGCAACCACGAACTGGCCACGGCGATGCTGCGGGAGCACGCGGGGGCGCGAGCCGGGAACTGAGCCGGTGTCTCAGCGCGGCGGGTCTACAGTCCCACCCTGCGTTGTTCGCTGATTCACGAGGAGACGCAGCATGGAGCGATTCACCGGCGGATGCCTGTGCGGCAACGTTCGAATGGTAGCGACAGGGCGCCCCTACCGGGTCGGCCTGTGCCACTGTCTCGACTGCCGCAAGCACCACGGCGCGCTCTTTCACGCCTCCGCGATCTTTCCGCACGAGGCCGTGACGATCGATGGTGAAACGCGCGACTACGCGGGGCGGTTCTTCTGCCCTCGCTGCGGCTCGTCCGTCTTCTCACGCAGCGACGACGAGATCGAAGTGAACCTGGGATCGCTGGATGCGCCCGATCAACTGAAGCCGACCTACGAGCTCTGGACGATCCGTCGCGAGTCGTGGTTGCCGCCGTTTCCGCTCACGCGGCGGTACGAGCGCAATCGTGAGGACGGGGGGCGGTCGGAGGAGTAGTCGCGGACAACCTGAGCCGGTGAACAAGCCTGGAGACCTGCGCCTGGCTACGTCCGGCTATGACCTCTTGCGTTCACCAGCCTCCAACGCACATCGACCATCTCGGGCCTGGCGGAACTGTTCGTCGAGCTTGCCTTGACGAGGCTTCCACACCTCGTGCAAGCGCCACTCGTCCGAACCATCACACCAGCGGCCCAAAGACATGAAGAACAGCGCACGCCCTTTTTGCTGCCCAAACTGTGCCGCTTGCGCTTCGAACGCAGCCAAGTCCAGCCGGCTGTCTTCGACAGCCCAGGCTTGAGGCGCGGTGATCCTCAAGCCGGTGGCCATGATGTGGGCATCTCTGGCCTCAACCGCCACGTCGGGCGAACGAACTTCAACATTCAGGATGTCGACGGTACTGCCCACGACAGTCAGCCGGCCCAGCGTGGCATCTTCAATGCGGACGTTGGTGCAATGCTCCAGGCGCAAGGAACGCCATGGCCCACGAAACACCATGTTGTTCCCGTCCTTGCAGACCCCGTCGCCCTGAGACTCCCCCGCTTTCGCCTCCTTCAAGTCCGGCAGCGGCCCCCGCAGGGACCTCAACAGCCATTCGCTGGTCTTTGCCGTGTCTTCACTCATGGGGACGTGACCAACGCCAGACAAGGTGTCCAGCTGAGCCTGCGGCAGCAACCATTGCAATGCCAACCCTGTCCTCAAAGGCGCCACCGGGTCCTGCTCTCCCCACAACAGCCAGACCGGTGCATGGATCTGCCGGATCATGGGGGAGAAGTCTTCGTTCACCAGACCCAACGCCGCATTGATGTCGCTGCTGTCTTGGTAGAGCAGTTCGCGCGCCTTGTCCGACGACGCCATGGCTTGCAATGCCGTGGCACTCCCGGCCAGGAGGTCCTGGATCTTTCCCGACATGCGATTGAGGATCCGGCTGCCTTTGGCCACCCACTTGTCCAGGACTGGCGCTGACGCCACCTGATCGGGCACGAGGCTCAAGTGGCGAGCGAACACGGTGGATTGCAACACCCCTGCCACATCGATCAGCAACAGGCGCGCCACCTCCTCCGGGTAGTCGTGGCTGTAGCGCAAAGCAATGGCGCCGCCGAGCGAGTGCCCAACGACAAAGACCGGTTCCCGAGCATGCTGGGACACCAGCCAATGCACCAGGTCCGCGTACTTCTTCGGCGTCAGGTCCGCGTCCGGCCGCGCAGAGTCACCAAACCCGGGCAGGTCAAACAGGAGCAGCTGGTAGTGCTCCGCAAGGGCCGGGAGCAGTGGCAACCAATCCTTCGATGCCTGCTGCCCCAAGCCGTGGATCAGCACCAACCATGCCGCCCCGGCCTTGCCACCCGTCCTGACCTGCACTGGCAGACCCGAGGCAGGATCGGCCAGTGTGTGGTCTGTGAAACCAGGAGCGAAGGGGGGGTGTTACCGCGGTTGCCGCATTCGCCCTCGAAACGGTGAAGAACAGCGCGAGGACAAGAAGCCGAAAGAAGCGGGTCATACAAAAACGCTGGCGCGAACGGGCTGTGCTTCAGCCCGCCGGCGCGTCAGGTCGCGGGTTGGTGGCAAACGGCTTCGATGTTGTGTCCGTCAGGATCGATGACGAAAGCGGCGTAGTAGTTCGCGTGGTAGTGCGGGCGAAGACCGGGCGCACCGTGGTCTTTGCCACCCGCCTCCAGCGCCGCGCGATAGAAAGCCTCGACTTGCTGGCGAGTCTCGGCCACGAACGCCACATGAAGATGCGCCGGCCTCTCATCGGTCTGGAACAGGCACAGCGACACCTTGCCCTCTGGCGTGCTGAGCTCGACACCGTACGTGGGAGCCCCCTCCCCCACGACGACGACGCCGAGCGGCTCGAGGGCCTTGAGGTAGAACGCCTTGCTCGCGGCATAGTCGCTGACTCCGAACTTGACGTGGTCGAACAAGAGCTCCTCCTGGAATGAGCCGTCAGCCGTCGTGCCTGGTGGAAGGCGAGCCGATCTTGCGTTGCAGCCCCATCTCGAGAACGATCCAGACCACCAGGAGCGCGAGCCCGAGGGGCGCG
>NZ_DASUNH010000129.1:0-153803 GCF_036277275.1 Ideonella sp.
GCCTTCTTCATGCGCGTCGCGATGGGCCTGGCGCTGAACGAGATCGACCGCGAAACGCGCGCGATCGAGTTCTACAACGTGCTGTCGACCTTCGACTTCATGTCGTCGACGCCGACGCTGTTCAACGCCGGCACGCGCCGCTCGCAGCTGTCGAGCTGCTACCTGACGACGGTCGCCGACGATCTGGACGGCATCTACGAGGCGCTGAAGGAAAACGCGCTGCTGTCCAAGTTCGCCGGCGGCCTGGGCAACGACTGGACCAACGTCCGCGCGCTGGGCTCGTACATCAAGGGCACCAACGGCAAGAGCCAAGGTGTGGTGCCATTCCTGAAAGTGGTCAACGACACGGCGGTTGCGGTCAACCAGGGCGGCAAGCGCAAGGGCGCCGTCTGCGCCTACCTGGAAACCTGGCACCTGGACATCGAAGAGTTCCTCGAGCTGCGCAAGAACACCGGCGACGATCGCCGCCGCACGCACGACATGAACACCGCGAACTGGATTCCGGATCTGTTCATGCGCCGCGTGATGGAAGGTGCCGACTGGACGCTGTTCTCGCCGTCGACCTGTCCGGACCTGCACGACAAGATCGGCACCGAGTTCGAAAAGGCCTACACGGCTTATGAAGCCAAGGTCGACCGCGGCGAAATCAAGCTGTTCAAGCGCATGCCGGCGAAGGACCTGTGGCGCAAGATGCTCTCGATGCTGTTCGAGACCGGCCACCCCTGGATCACCTTCAAGGACGCCTGCAACGTGCGCTCGCCGCAGCAGCATGTGGGCGTGGTGCACTCGAGCAACCTGTGCACCGAGATCACGCTGAACACCGGCCCGGACGAGATCGCGGTGTGCAACCTCGGCTCCGTCAACCTGGCCCAGCACCTGAAGGACGGCGCGGTCGACCACGCCAAGCTGAAAGCCACGGTGGCCACGGCGATGCGCATGCTCGACAACGTCATCGACATCAACTACTACGCGGTCAAGAAGGCGCGCGACTCGAACCTGCGCCATCGCCCGGTGGGCCTGGGTGTGATGGGCTTCCAGGACGCCCTCTATCAACTGCGCACGCCATATGCGAGCGAGGCCGCCGTCGAGTTTGCCGACCGCTCGATGGAAGCGGTCTGCTACTACGCCTACTGGGCCTCGACCGAGCTGGCCGCCGAGCGCGGCCGCTACTCGACCTACCGCGGCTCGCTGTGGGACCGTGGCATCCTGCCGATCGATTCGCTGGACCTGTTGGCCGAGCAACGCGGCGGTTATGTCGAGGTCGACCGCAGCACCAGCATGGACTGGGACGCGCTGCGCCAGCGCATCGCCACGCACGGCATGCGCAACAGTAACTGTGTGGCGATCGCGCCGACCGCGACGATCTCCAACATCATCGGCGTCGACGCGTCGATCGAGCCTTGCTTCGGCAACCTGTCGGTCAAGTCCAATCTGTCGGGCGAGTTCACGGTCGTCAATGAGTACCTGGTGCGCGACCTGAAGAAGCTCGGCCTGTGGGACAGCGTGATGGTGATGGACCTCAAGCACTACGACGGTTCGCTGCGCCGCATCGACCGCGTGCCGGAGGAACTGAAGGCGCTGTACGCGACCGCCTTCGAGGTCGAGACCCAGTGGTTGGTCGAAGCGGCAGCGCGCCGCCAGAAGTGGATCGACCAGGCCCAGTCGCTCAACATCTACATCGCCGGCGCGTCGGGCAAGAAGCTCGACGACACCTACAAGCTGGCGTGGCTGCGTGGCCTGAAGACCACCTACTACCTGCGCACGGTGGGTGCCACGCATGCCGAGAAATCGACCGTCGCCGCAGGTCAGATGAACTCGGTGCCGAGCAGTGGCGGCATGAGCGGCGCATCGAGCGCAGGCATGTCGGCGCTCGATGCAGTCGCTGCACAAGCGCAGGCAATGCTCGCTGCGCAACCGGCCACCGACATCAAGTTCTGCGGCGTCGATGACCCGACCTGCGAAGCCTGCCAGTGAGCTCCCGCTGAAGCCTCGACGTGAAGGCTTCGCATCACATCGAACACATGCGCACCATCACCATCGTGATGGCGCGCGTGTGTGATGCGAACGCGCTTGTTGATGTGCTGCATGCGATGCACAGCTGCAACAACGACACGGCTTCAATGTCAAGAAGTGCTTGGTGTTTGAACACAACACTCCGATAATCGCGACCCATAGGAAACATGCACATGCTGGTCTGGGAAGACGACCTCCGCGCCCCGCAGACACCTGCAAATCGCTTCACGCCCGAGCCCGCTTTCGAGCCTCGCGGCCTGCAGCCCGTGACCCCGTCACCTCTTCAAGTTGCTCCCGTGACCGCGACGACGTCGATGTCGTCGGCGGCAGGTGCGGTGAAGGCCATTGCATCCGATGCCGCGCGCCATGACCGCCGCGTCAACGTTGCCGACAAGCGCATCATCAACGGCCAGACCGACGTGAATCAGCTGGTGCCGTTCAAGTACAAGTGGGCTTGGGAAAAGTACCTCGCCACTTGCGCGAACCACTGGATGCCGCAAGAGGTCAACATGTCGCGCGACATCGCGACCTGGAAAGATCCGAATGGTTTGACCGAAGACGAGCGCCGCATCATCAAGCGCAACCTCGGCTTCTTCGTCACCGCCGATTCGCTGGCCGCGAACAACATCGTGCTGGGCACCTACCGCCACATCACGGCGCCCGAAGCTCGCCAATTCCTGCTGCGCCAGGCCTTTGAAGAGGCGATCCACACGCACGCGTACCAGTACATCGTCGAGTCGCTGGGGCTCGATGAGTCGGAGATCTTCAACGCGTACCACGAGGTCCAGTCGATCCGCGACAAGGACGAGTTCCTGATTCCGTTCATCGACGCGATCATGGACCCGCACTTCGTCACCGGCACGCCCGAGGCCGACCAGACGCTGCTGAAGAGCCTGATTGTTTTTGCCTGCCTGATGGAAGGGCTGTTCTTCTACGTTGGCTTCACGCAGATCCTCGCGCTGGGTCGCCAGAACAAGATGACCGGTGCGGCCGAGCAGTACCAGTACATCCTGCGCGACGAGTCGATGCACTGCAACTTCGGCATCGACCTGATCAACCAGATCAAACTCGAGAACCCGCACCTGTGGACGGCCGAGTTCAAGGCCGAGATCAAGGGCTTGTTCACGAAGGCCGTCGAGCTCGAGTACCGCTACGCCGAAGACACCATGCCGCGTGGCGTGCTGGGTCTGAATGCATCGATGTTCAAGGGCTACCTGCGCTACATCGCCAACCGGCGTGCGACGCAGATCGGCCTCGAGGCGCTCTTCCCGAACGAGGAAAACCCGTTCCCGTGGATGAGCGAAATGATCGACCTGAAGAAGGAACGCAACTTTTTTGAGACCCGCGTCATCGAGTACCAATCCGGTGGCGCATTGAGCTGGGACTGACAGCCTACGGCGCCATCGAAGCGCCGGAGCTTTCGTTTCAGCAGTGTGAGAGATCAAGATCCTCGGTTCGCCAGCTTTGCCACCACGAAGCGAAGCGGCGAGCCGACACCCCATTCATCGGATGGGGGCAGCCTGAAACGGCCTTTAGACCGTGACAGGAGCGGCCCACAGCGATGAATCGCCGAGCTGTATCTCGAGCAGCCCGGTGTTTTTTGCAACTTGATCAAGGAGATTGAAATGGCAACTGCGAAGAAGGCTGCGGCGAAGAAAGCCCCGGCGAAGAAGGCTGCACCGGCCAAGAAGGCTCCGGCGAAGAAGGCCGCTCCGGCCAAAAAGGCCGCCGCGAAGAAGCCGGTCGCCAAGAAGGCGGCGCCGGCCAAGAAGGCCGCAGCGAAGAAGCCGGTCGCCAAGAAGGCGGCACCGGCGAAGAAGGCGGCACCGGCGAAGAAGGCCGCAGTGAAGAAGGCCGCGGCGAAGAAGCCGGTCGCGAAGAAGGCTGCACCGAAGCCGGTCGCGAAGAAGGCTGCTGCGAAGAAGGCTGCACCGGCGAAGAAGGCCGCTGCTGCGAAGAAGCCGGCTGCCAAGAAGCCGGCGGCAAAGAAGGCGGCGGCCAAGAAGCCCGCTGCCCCCACTGCCCCTGCTGCCCCTGCGGCCCCTGCAGCAAAAACGGCGCTGAGCCCCGCGGCCGCTTGGCCGTTCCCGACGGGCAACAAGCCCTGAGCGATGTGGGGCGCCCTGGTGGCGCCCCGGCTTTGAACAAGCCCGGCTTCGGCCGGGCTTTTTCTTGGTGCGCCCGGCAGGGCGCACCCACCCGATCCGGCCGATCGCTCGTTCTGTTTCGTCTGACGCGTGCCCAAGCCACCCACTCGACACGATCACCCTGCGGCTACTGCAGCGGCTGGCACGGATGGCCCGCCCTGCCTGCGCGAGGTCTCGGTCGGCTTGTGCGTGCTGACGCTGGCTGTTCAGCCGAACGCGAGGAAGACCGAAGTTGTCGGTTTGCTCGAGGGGGCCTTGCGTCTCAAACTCGCTGCGCCGCCGATCGACGGGCAAGCGAATGTGGCCTTGACCGCCTGGTTGGCCAAAGAGCTGGGCTTGCCCAAACGCGCGGTACGCTTGCGCCGCGGCGCAGCGGCGCGCCACAAGCAGGTCGAGATCGATGCTCCGCTGGTGGTCGTGCGGGCTTGGTTGGAAATGCGGCTCGACGGCGCGACCGGATAGCGCGCCGCCGTTGCGGCGTCAGGCGACGCCGAGCGCGCTGCGGTCGACTTGGTGGTTCTGCCCACCGCGCTGAGCAATCTTCAATGCGCCGAGGTGGTTGCCGAGCCTGACGCAATCGGCCAGCGGCCAGCCGCGCTCCAGGCCGAACAGCAGCGCGCCGCGGAAAGCATCGCCGCAACCGGTCGGATCCAGCACCTCCGTCGCCACGATACCCGGCACGCGTTCGCATCGGCCCTGCACCCAGACGTCGCAGCCGTCCGGCCCGAGCGTGACGATCACGCCCTTCAGGTGCGAGCGCGACAGGCTCTCGAGCGATTCGCCGGTGCGTTCGCACAGCATCCGGCCTTCGTAGTCGTTGACCGCCACCCAGGTCGCTTGTGCGATGAAGTCCTTCAGCGCATCGCCATCGAACATCGGCAGGCCCTGGCCCGGATCGAACACGAACGGGATCTTGGCCGCGGCGAGGTCGCGGGCCCGACGCAGCATCGCGTCGCGGCCGTCCGGGCCGATGATCGCGATGCGGATGTCGTCGCGCTCGGGCAGGCCGATCAGGTGGGCCTGTTGCATCGCGCCGGGGTGGAAGGCGGTAATCTGGTTGTTGTCGGCGTCGGTGATGATCATCGCCTGCGCGGTGTAGGTGTCTTGCACCTGCAGCACCTGTTTCGTGTCGATGCCCAGGCGCTGCAGGCGATCGAGGTAGGCCTCGCCGTCATTGCCGACCGCGGCCACGACCACCGCTTCGCCACCCAGCGCGGCCAGCGTGTAGGCAATGTTGCCGGCGCAGCCGCCGAACTCTCGCCGCAGCGTCGGCACCAGGAACGACACATTCAGGATGTGGACCTGCTCGGGCATGATCTGCTCGGCAAAGCGCCCCGGGAAATTGGTGATGGTGTCGAAGGCAAGCGAGCCGCTGACGAGACAGGCCATGGTGTTGTACCGGTGAAATGAAAAAAGGGCGACGAGGCCGGCGCGGCGGACCCGGTCAGTGAGAACTCAGGGGTAGAAGACTTCGACCGTGTAGCCGGCGACTTGCAGTTCGCCGACGGCCAGCCGGGCGTCGATGCGCCACTGGGCGTCGGCCGCGATCGACTCGCTGCGCGCACCCAGCTCGGCCGGCAGCAACACCTTGCGTGAGACGATGCGGCCCAGCGCGTCGGTGAAGCTCACATCCAGGGCTGGCGCACGCACGGGGTATTCGGCGGTGTTGTGCAGGTCGGCGGTGAAGCGCAGCACCCGCTCCTGGTCGGTGCGGGTCAGGTCGCTGGCATCGAGCCGGATGCGTTCGATCGCGCGCGGTGCACCTATCTTGCACTGCAGCCAGTCGCAGCCGGCGTGCAGGGCCGGGGCCAGCGCCGGCACCTGGGCGGCCAACGGTTCACGGTAGTGGTAGCCAAACTGGGCAACGAGCAGTGCGGTCAAGGCCAGCGCGCCGGTACCCAGCACCACCCGCACGACGGGGCGGCGCCACAAAGCGGCACGTTCGGCCTGGCGAACAAACTGGGGTTTGCGTCTTTTGCGGTGGGCATGGCCGCTCTGGTGAGGCTGGGCATGCAGCCCTTCGGCATCGGCGCCATACGACCGCTTGGACTTGCTCTTTTTGCTCCGTCGCTCGCGCGTGGGCGTGCGGGCCCAATCGGGCATCGGGCCGATGAAGCGTGAAGGCGTGGGCGCTTCAGGCTCGTCTTCTTCGGGCGCGACATCGAACGCGGCCGCGGAGACGGTGTCGACTTCGTCGTTGAAAAAGTCCTGGCTGACTCTCGCTGCAGGGGGCGCGGGGCGGGCCGGCGAAGGCGTGGCAGGTGCGGCGAAAGAATCGACCCTCTCCGAGGCGGACGGGGCCGATGCCGTGCCCGTCGTTGCCGGCGGGATTCGAAGGTCGGCCGGTTCTTCGTCTTCCGGTGGCAGTGGCGGCGACAGCGAATGCCAGTCGTCCTCGGGCAATGGTTGGTCCGCGACGATGCCGCCCAGGCTGTCCCCGTCGTCGAGCACCGTGAAGGTGTCGATGTCGCTGAATGGGTCGTCCGGTGGAACGGTGGCCGGTGCCGTTGGCGCGAAGTCCGGCTGCTCGTCGACGACGCTCGCCGTCGCAGCTACCGCCACAGGCGGTGGTGGCGAGACGGCCGGTGGCGCGGGGGGCGGTGCGTAGCGGGCGTAATTCGGTGGCTCGGGCGGCGGCGGTGCAAAGGTCGCCTGCGGTGGGCTTGCCGCGCTGCCTGCTTCCACCGGCGTGCCCAGATCGAACAGTGTCTCCAGCGCATTGAAGACTTCTTGGCACTGGCCGCAGCGGACCCAGCCTTCGGACACGCGCAGCTGGTCCTGCAGCACACGGAACACCGTGCTGCAAGCGGGGCAACGTGTGGCCAGGCTCATGCGAGGAATGATGCCATGGGCTGGACACGCTTCAGCCCGCGAACGTGGGGTTCGCGCGATCGACGGCGACCCACGTCAGGACGAGCGGCCGGGCCCGCCCATCAGGATCCAGCCGTCTTCTTGGTCCAGCACCTGGATGTCGCACCAGGGCGCGTAGGCTTGGGTCAGCTCGTCCGCCTGCCGCTCCAGAATGCCGGCAAGCACCAAGTGGCCACCGGGCTTCAGATGGCCACACAACAATGGCGCCAGCAGCTTCAGCGGGGTGGCCAGGATGTTGGCCAGCACGATGTCGTACCGACCTTGCGCGAGGTCTGCCAAGCCGGCCTGCAGCACCACGCCGTTCGCACTGGCGTTGTAGCTTGTCGCCTCGACGGCGGCAGGGTCGATGTCGAGGGCGTCCACCGCGGCGGCACCGTGCAGCGCGGCACCGATGGCCAGGATGCCCGAGCCGCAGCCATAGTCCAGCACGCGGGTGCCGGCCGTCTCGGCGCTGTGCCGTGCGATCCAGCGCAGACACATGCGGGTGGTCGGGTGCGTGCCGGTGCCAAAGGCCAGGCCCGGGTCGAGGCGGATCACGTGCTCGGCCGCAGCCGGCGGCTCATGCCAGCTCGGCACGATCCAGAAGCTGGGGGTGATCTCGACCGGTGCGAATTGCGATTGGGTCAGCCGAACCCAGTCCTGCTCCTGCACCTGCTGCAGGCTTTGCACGGCCAGGCCTTGGGCCCAGTCCTGAGCCAGCAGCAGCGTCATCGCATCGGTGGCCGCGGCCTCGCTGTCGAACAGCGCCTTCAGCGTCGAGCGTTCCCAGCCCGGCTGCGGTGCCGGCATGCCGGGTTCGCCGAACAACGCGCGCTCGGCGTCGGTGTCGGCATCGGCGTCTTCAACCGACACCGACAGCGCCGACAGCTCGTCCATCAGTGCGTCGGACACCGGCTCCACCAGCGCCTGCGGCGCGCTCAGGCTCAACTCATACATGGGCACGTCAACCGCCTTCTTCAGCGCCGGTGCTCGGCCAGCCAGCCTTCCAGGTAGTGGATGCTGGTGCCGCCGGCGATGAAGTTGGCATCGACCATCAGCTCGCGGTGCAGCGGGATGTTGGTCTGGATGCCTTCGACCACCGTTTCCAGCAGCGCGGTGCGCATGCGCGCCAGCGCCTGCTCGCGGGTGTCGCCGTGGCAGATGATCTTGCCGATCATCGAGTCGTAGTTCGGCGGCACGAAGTAGTTGGTGTACGCATGCGAATCGACACGCACGCCCGGGCCACCCGGCGCGTGCCACATCGTGATGCGGCCTGGCGACGGGAAGAACTTGTACGGGTCTTCGGCGTTGATGCGGCACTCGATCGCGTGGCCGCGCATTTCGATCTGGCGCTGGGTGAACGGCAGCTTCTCGCCGGCCGCGACGCGGATCTGCATCTGCACGATGTCGATGCCGGTCACGAGCTCGGTCACCGGGTGCTCTACCTGCACGCGGGTGTTCATCTCGATGAAATAGAACTCGCCGTTCTCGTACAGGAACTCGAAGGTGCCGGCGCCGCGGTAGCCGATCTTCTTGCAGGCGGCGGCGCAACGCTCGCCCACCTTTTCGATCACGCGGCGCGGGATGCCCGGCGCGGGTGCTTCCTCGATGATCTTCTGGTGACGGCGCTGCATCGAGCAGTCGCGCTCGCCCAGCCAGACTGCGTTCTTGTGTTCGTCGGCCAGCACCTGGATCTCCACATGGCGCGGGTTCTCGAGGAACTTCTCCATGTAGACGGCCGAGTTGTTGAACGCGGCGCCCGCTTCGGCGCGGGTCGTCTGCACCGCGTGGATCAATGCGGCCTCGGTGTGCACGACGCGCATGCCACGGCCACCACCGCCGCCGGCGGCCTTGATGATCACCGGGTAGCCGACCGCGCGGGCGATCTTCGTGATCTCCTTCGGATCTTCCGGCAACGCGCCTTCCGATCCCGGCACGCACGGCACGCCGGACTTGATCATCGCCTGCTTGGCCGCCACCTTGTCGCCCATGGTGCGGATCGAGTCGGGCGTCGGGCCGATGAAGGTGAAGCCGCTTTGTTCGACCCGCTCGGCAAAGTCGGCGTTCTCGGACAGGAAGCCATAG
This sequence comes from Ideonella sp., assembly GCF_036277275.1. Taxonomy (GTDB): domain Bacteria; phylum Pseudomonadota; class Gammaproteobacteria; order Burkholderiales; family Burkholderiaceae_C; genus Ideonella. The sequence goes on from NZ_DASUNH010000129.1 coordinate 9,096, forward strand.
CCCGGGTGGATGGCCTCGGCGTCGGTCACCTCGGCGGTCGAGATGATCGCCGGCATGTTGAGGTAGCTCTGGCCGGACGGTGCCGGGCCGATGCACACCGCTTCTTCGGCCAGCCGAACGTACTTGGCATCCCGGTCGGCTTCCGAATAGACGACGACCGCCTTGATGCCCATCTCACGACAGGCGCGCTGAATCCGAAGGGCGATTTCGCCTCGGTTGGCGATGAGAATTTTCTTGAACATGGTGCCTCGGCTCAACCGCCCTGGCGGGCTGCGCCCGCCGGGCAATTTGGTGATTCCTCACGTGCGCGGGCGCACATGAGGGCTCCCCCGCGCTGCGCGCGAACGCCTCGGTTGGCGATGAGAATTTTCTTGAACATGGGCCGTGACCGCTTACTCGATCACGAACAGCGGCTGGCCGAACTCGACCGCCTGGCCGTTCTGGGCCAACACCTGGGTGATCGTGCCGGCCTTGTCGGTTTCGATCTCGTTCATGATCTTCATCGCTTCGATGATGCAGACGGCATCGCCTTCCTTGACGACGGTGCCCACTTCGGCCAGCGGCTTGCCGCCAGGCGTCGACGACACGTAGAAGGTGCCGACCATCGGCGACTTGACGATGTAGCCGGCTGGCGTCGCCGGCGCGGCTTCGACCACCGGTGCCGCCACGGTCGTGGCCGCCACCGGAGCCATCACTGGCGCGGCGGCTTGCGGCGCCATCATCATCGGCGCCTGTCCGGCCATGACGGCCCCGCCCGACTTGACGATGCGAACCTTGCCGTCGGCCTCGGTGATTTCGAGTTCGGCGATGTTCGAGTCCGAGACCAGGTCGATCAGGGTCTTGAGCTTGCGAAGGTCCATGGGGTCAGTCTCCAGCAGAGGTTTCGTCGCGGGCGCGGGGTGGAGGCGGGCTGAATCGGGGGTCTGGCCCCGGCCCAGTGTGGCATGCGGCGATCCCGCGCCGTTCAGCGCTGATCGTCGGCGAATCACCACAGATTTCGCCCCAGCAGGTCAGGGCGCCCAACGCAGGTTGATTCGGCGCGCGAAGGTCAAGAACAGGCATTCCTGGCTTGCTGTGCAGCCCAAGGGGCCGCCTGCCGTTTTTCGAAGACGCGAACTTTACGCCTTTTGACCTCACTTAGAAGCAGCTAGGCTCAAAATAAAGTGGCGTCAACCTATTGACAGGCCTCGGGGCGGGTGGCAACCCTTTGTTACCGCGTTCGCGCGTCGCTCGCTCAGTGTTCAGCTTGCCCGGGCCCAGCCGGCCAGCTCGTCAAAGGTGGTTGACCCCAATTTGCGGCGGAGGGCCAGACCGTCCGCCCCCAATTGAACAGTGAACGGCAGACCACCGGCTGGATTTCCAAGGCGGCGGACCCAGCTCAGGCCCTCGGTGCCGGCGAGCACGATCGGAAAGCGCACCGGCGTCTGCTTCAGGAAAGCCTGGACCGGAGCGGCCTGATCGATCGCCACGCCCAGCACCTGCCAGCCTTGGCCGCCGAACCGATGCACGAACCGGTCCAACTCAGGCATTTCCTTCACGCAGGGCGGACACCAGGTCGCCCAGAAGTTGACCACCAACGGCCGTCCCCGCAGTGAGCGCAACGCCATGCTGGCGCCACTGGGCGTGGGCAGTTCCAGGGCCCAGAAGTCCTCCAGCGCGTCGCTGTCCGCAGGGCCGTTCGAAGAATGCCAGGCGCGCCAGCCCAGGCCGGCCGCGAGCGCCCCGGCGCCAGCCAATGCGAAGAGGCTGCGGCGGGCGACCGGTGTCATCGGGCATCTCCTTGCGCACCCTCTTGCAACCGTTGCCGCAGCGCAGCGGCGTCGCCCCGCCAGGTCTGTCCGCGCGCATCGGGCTTCAAAGCGCCACGCAGTTCGTCGTGGTCGTGAACAATAAAGTGAACGCTCACCGTTTCTCCCAGCTCGGGGCAACGGGCCTCGACGGAGAGCACGGTCTCTTCATCGCCCGGCTCGCTGTGGCTGTCGAAGGTGATGCCGCGGTTCAGGAATTCGATCTCGGCGGCTTTCGCGTCGTCGCAATACAGATCGATCAACACCGGCGACAACCGGGTGGCGGTGCCGCGCCAGACGGCGCCGCCCAGATGGGGGCGGAACTCGGTCAAACTGTCCATCCAGCGCAGGGCCAGTTGGCGCAGCGCCGCCAGTTCGACGGGTTGGCTGTCGGCATGGAAGAGGGCGATGTGCTCGCGCACGGCATCTTCCAATTGTTCATTCGGCGGCAACGTGGCGCCGCGGCCGGCCTGCGGTCCGATGTCGCGCAGCGCCCGGCGCTTGGCGGCGGCATAGTCGAGGCCTTCTTCGACCACCAGGCGGGCGGCGCGAGCGCAGAGTTCGGCGGTGAGGTCGTCGTTGGAGGGCATGCTGTGGATTGGCTCAGGGCAGATCGACGTCGCCCATGCGGGCCACGATGGTGCCTGCCCGGCCGCTGACATACGCTGAGCCGGGGTTTTTCTCGAAGCGTTTGGGCGCTGGCAACATCACCGCGAGGCGCGCGGCGGGGTAGGCGCCGAGTTGCGCCGCATCGACGCGAAAGTAGTGGCGCGCCGCCGCCTGGGCGCCAAAGACGCCTTCGCCCCATTCGACGCTGTTCAGATAGATCTCCAAGATGCGGCGCTTGTCGAGCACCGCCTCGAGCATGTACGCGAGGACGATCTCCTGGCCCTTGCGGGCGGCAGTGCGCTCGCCGGACAAGAACAGGTTCTTCGCCAGCTGCTGGGTGATCGTCGAACCGCCAATGACCTTGGCGGTGGCTCGCGGGGCCGGCTTGGCCACCGGCTTGCCGGCCTGGGCGCGCTTGGCTTCGCGCTTTTCCAGCTGTTCGTTGATGCGCTCGGCGCGGGCCTCGGCCTTCTGGTTCTTTTCGTACGCGGCCTCGATCGCGTCCCATTCGACGCCGCTGTGGTCATTGAAGCCGGCGTCTTCACTGGCGATCACCGCGCGCTTCAGGTGCGGCGAAATGCGGCCGTCGTCGACCCATTGCTGAGACCACAGCAGCTTGTGCTTCTCGGTCAGCAGGCGCCAGGCTTCGCTGCGCTGGAAGCTGGTCGACTCGGGGGCCATGACCGTCATCAACGCGATGCGGGCGACGAAGTAAAGCTGCAGTGCCATGCCGCACAGCACCATCAGCGTGAACAGCCGGCCCAGGGCCCGCAGCGCTGCGCTCATGGCTGCGTGGCCTCGCGCGCGAGTTGCTCACGCAGCATTGCCAGCACCGGTGCGGTGGCCGGCCGCACGCCGCGCCACAGCGCAAAGGCTTCGGCCGCCTGCTCGACCAGCATTCCCAGGCCATCACGTGTGCGCGCCCCATGCGCTTCAGCCCAGCGCAGAAAGCCGGCGGCGGCGGGGCCGTACATCAAGTCCACCACCAGCGTGCCGGGGCGCAACACGCTGGCCGGCACCGGGGCCGAGTCGCCGGCCAGGCTGCTGGCGCTGGCGTTGAGCACGATGTCGAAGCCCGCGCCCGCATCGGCCAGGCCGCTGGCCCGCAGCGCCACCTGGTGCCTGGTCGCGAGCGGCTGGTGCCCGCTGCACAAGGCCTGCGCGCGTTCGACGGTGCGGTTGGCGACCACCACCTCGGCGGGGGCCGCCTGCAGCAGTGGCCCGAGCACGCCGGCCGATGCGCCACCGGCACCGATCAGCAGCACGCGCTGGCCCGCGATGGGCTGCCCCGCGTTGCGTTCGATGTCGGTGAGCAGGCCAACGCCATCGGTGTTGTCAGCCCACCAGCCCCCGGCGTCGAAGCGGACCACGTTGGCGGCCTCGGCCAGCACGGCGCGTTCGGTGTGCCGAGGGCACAGCCGGAACGCATCGAACTTGAACGGCACCGTGACGTTGCAGCCCTTGCCCCCTTCGGCGGCGAAGGCGCGCAGCGTTTGCTCGAAACCATCCATCGGCACCAGCACCCGCTCGTAGCTCAGCCGCTGCCCGGTGGCGGCGGCAAAGGCTGCGTGGATCGCCGGCGAGCGGCTGTGCGCCACCGGGTTGCCGAGCACGGCGTAGCGGTCAAGAGCGGTCGACGACGAGGCCATGGTCGGTACGAGGAGCCGCGCAGGTCGCGTCAGCGCGGCGTGGCGTTGCTGAGCGTGGTTTCGAGTCCCTCGGTGCGCGTGAAGCGAAAGCGCGAGGTCACGACGATCTGGTCGGCTTGGCGGCGCATCGCGTCGGTGAACGGGCCAAACGGGCCCGCCGCATGGACGATGGCGACCGCGCGTCGGTTCAATTCGGCCGACTTGTCGGGTTTGACGACCTCGGCCTCGACGACGCGGCCGCGCGAGTCGATCGTCAGGTTCATCGTCAGCTCGCCGTACAGCTTCTGGCCCTTGTACTCGGGGAAGTTGCGTGTGCCGCGCTCTTCGATCCTGCGGCGCAAGCCGTCGTAGTACAGCGCATAGACCTCTTCGCGCGTCGACGGGCTGATGTAGCGCTTCTTCGGTCGCGCGTTCTCTTCGTTGATGCGCTTTTCGATCTCGGCCAGCATGCGCAGCAGCTGGCGCCGGCGCTCCTCGCGCTCGGCTTCATCGCGACTCTGGATCGGCCGCGCTGGGTCGGGCGGTGGCAGCAACGCCATCTCGCGCCGGATCTGGGCCAGCAGCTGTTGCTGCACGTCCTGCATCTGCTCGACCTGCTTGGTCGCGTCGGTTTCGGCGTCGCCGGTGATCGTGATCGCCGACGGCGGCAACGGCGAGGTCGCGCGGCCCTTCTCGGCCTCGCCGCCACCGGCCAGACTGGCCTGCGCGATGGCTTGGGCCTTCAGCGGCGCCTCGTCCGAGCGTGCATTGACGAGCACGACCTCGAGCGGCGTGTCTTCGAACACACGGTTGAAGGCCTCGGGATCGACGAAGCGCACGGTCAGCAACACGCCGTGCACGGCTGCCGAGGCGATCAGCGCCCAGTGCAACGCCGTCAGCGGCAGGGCCTTGAGCGAATCGAGCCAGCGCATCGGTCAGGTGGCGGCCGGCGCGGCGCCGGGCGCTTCGTCGTTGCCATCGGCGAGGTCGATCGCCAGCGTCAGCGCGCCAGCGGCGGCCTGCTCGGTCTCTTCGCCTTCACCTTCTTCGTCGGCCACGGCTTCTTCGGCCGCGCCGTCATCCAGGCGGGCGACCAGGCTGGCGTGCAGGTCCAGCGTCAGCAGGTCGATGCCGGTCACGCGCACCCGCACATGGGTGCCGCGCGGCAGGCTGTCGGTGCCGAGCGCCCGGAAGACCAGCGGCAGGTGGTCGCAGCGGACCAGTCCGTCTTTCATCACCGACGCGTCCAGCTCCGTCAGCCCTTGTTGCTCGACGTAGCGCAGCGCCCAGTAGCGCTCGATGCCGTTCTGGAAACCGTTGTAGGCCGAGTAGGCACCGTCGAAGCCGGAGATGATCGAGAACAGCGTCGCGTCCTTCGGCTTGAACGGCGCGGCCAGCGCGGCGGTGCGGCCGTGTCGGGCGCAGGCGATGATCTGCCACTGGTTGACCAGGTCGACATAACGCCGCAGCGGCGAGGTGGCCCAGGTGTACTGCGCCACGCCCATGCCGGCGTGCGGGGCCGGCTTCACGCCCATACGCACCTTCACGCCAGGCGCCAGGCTGGCCTGGCTGCGGTAGATGCCGGGCACGCCCAGCTCGCCCAGCCAACCGCCCCAGCGGCTGTTGGCCAGGATCATCGCTTCCGAGACGATCAGGTCCAGCGGCGCGCCGCGGCGGCGCTCGGTGATGCGCACAGTTTCGCTGCCATCGGGCTCGGTGCCGTCGTTGCCTTCGAGGCGGAAGTTGTAGTCCGGCCGGTTGAAGTTCTCCGGCTTGCCGCGCACGACCTCGCGCATGGCTTTCAGCGACTGCGCGAGGCGGAAGCAGAACGCCAGCTCGGTCGCAAACGGGTAATCGGCCGGCGCCTCGCCGGTCAGCGTGGCTTCGGTGATGTGTTCGTCCAGCTGGTCGTGGCGCAGGTTGGCGGCAATCGGCACCCGCTCCAGCCTGGTCTCGCTGCTCTTCACTTCGAGCGTGGCCTCGTCGATCGTGACGTACAGGCTGACGGCCGGGCAGTCGCGCCCTTCGATCAGCGTGTAGGCCTGCACTACCGAGTCCGGCAGCATCGTGATCTTGAAGCCCGGCATGTAAACGGTGGACAGGCGGTCGCGCGCGACCTTGTCCAAAGCCGAGTCGGGCGCAAACGCCAGCGCCGGCGCGGCGATGTGGATGCCGAAAGTGACGGTGCCGCTGCCCAGGCCCTGCACCGACAGCGCATCGTCGATCTCGGTGGTCTGTGAGTCGTCGATCGAGAAGGCCTGCACCGGCGCGAGCGGCAGCTCGTCGCGGATCGCGGGCGCCTCGAGCGCCGGGAAGCCGTAACCCTTCGGGAAGGTCTCGAACAGGAAGCGGCGCCAGTGGAACTGGTAGGGGCTGCTGATCGCGCCGGAGGCGGTCAACAGATCCAACGGGGCACGCTGGCTGCGCTTGGCGGCCTCGACGACGGCCTTGTACTCCGGCGCGTTCTTGTCGGGCTTGAACAGTATCTTGTAAAGCTGCTCGCGCACCGGGGCCGGGCATTGACCGGCGGTCAGTTCCTCGGCCCAGGCTTCTATCTGCGCGGCCTGCTGCTTCTTGCGCTCGATGGCGAGCAGGGCGGCCTTGACGATTTCTTCCGGCGCCTTCTTGAACAAGCCCTTGCCGGCACGGCGGAAATAGTGCGGCGCCTCGAACAGGCGGAACAATGCAGCGGCCTGAAGCTCAGGGCCGGCTTTCGCATCGAAATAGTCGCGCGCCAGTTCGGCAAATCCGAATTCGCCTTCGGGGGCGAATTCCCAGGCCAGGTCGAGGTCGATCTCTGGCGCGCGCGCATGCGCGGCCGCCAGCAATTCGGCCGGCTGCGGCTTGTCGAAGCGCAGCAGCACGTTGGCAGATTTGACCTTCACGCGTTTGCCCGAATCCAGCTCGACCTGCATCGAACTGTCGGCTTCGGACATCACACGGCCGGCGAGGAATTTGCCGGCGTCATCGAACAGGGCATACATCACGACGGCGATTGTCGCCGAGCGCGGGGGCCTTCCCGTGTCAATCAGTTGCAGTCGGGCTGGCTATCGCCGCTCGCCTTGCATGGCGCCGACCCAACCAAGGGCCTTGCGCGGATCCGGCTTCGCCGGTCCGCTGCAGGAGCCGCCTTGGGGTCCCGAGGGGGCAGCGACCGGAAGGGAGCGTGGGGGCTGCATTCCTAGACGGTCATGCCGCCCGACACCTCGAGCACCGCGCCATTGACATAGCTGGCCTCGTCGCTGGCCAGGAAGGCGTAGACGTTGGCGATCTCTTCGGGCCGGCCCAGGCGCTTGAGCGGCACCTGCTCGCGCATGTGGCCCAGCACCTTTTCGGGGATGGTGGCCAGGATCGGTGTCTCGATGAAGCCCGGTGCGACCGCGTTGACGCGCACGCCCTTGGGGCCCAGCTCGCGGCTCCAGGTCTTGGTGAAGCCGATCACGCCGAACTTGGCGGCGGCGTAGTTGGTCTGGCCGAAGTTGCCGTAGATGCCGACGACCGACGAGGCGTTGAGGATCACGCCCTGGCCCTGCTCGACCATCGTGTCGGCCACCGCCTGCGCGCAGTGGAAGACACCGCGCAGGTTGACGTCGATCACCGCGTCGAACTGCGCTTCGCTCATCTTTTGCAAGCGCGCGTCGCGGGTGATGCCGGCGTTGTTGACCAGCACGTCGATGCGGCCGTGGCGGGCCTTTACCGCGGCCACCATCGCATCGACCTGCTCGCGCTTGGTCACGTCGACCAGGTGGCCTTCGGCGCGGCCGCCGGCGGCCTGGCACTGCGCCACGGCGGCGTCGAGTGCCTCTTGCTTCAGGTCGCAGACCACGACGACCGCGCCTTCGCGGGCGAACTTCAGCGCGGTGGCCAGCCCAATGCCTTGGGCAGCGCCGGTGACGATGCAGATCTTGTCGGTCAGTCTCATGGGATCAGGTGAAGAAAGCGCAGCACGAACGGCAGCTGTTGATCGAAATCGCTCAAGGCATGATCGCTGTCTTCGAGCAGCAGCGTGTGCGCACCGGCGTGGCGGGTCGTCATCTCGCGCCAGTCCAGCAGTTCGTCGCCCTTGGCGATGACAGCGGCGTAGCGCTCGGGCCGGGTCAGCGCGGGCGGTGTCATCGCGCGCAGTTCGTCGACGTACTCGGCACGAAAGTAAAAGTGCTCTTCCGGCTTCTGCCAGGTGGTCTGTGCGCCGATGTGGTGCGCCAGATCGCGCGCCGGGTCGACGGCTGGGTTCAGCACCACAGCCGGGCAACCAATGCGTTCGGCCACCACGCCGGCGTAGAAGCCGCCGAGCGAGCTGCCCATTACCGCCATCGTGCCGTGCGGCCAGCCGGCAATGCCTTCAAACACCCTCTGCATCGCCTCGCGCGGCGACGGCGGCAACTGCGGGCACCAGAAGTGGATCTCGGGCCGGTGCTCGGCCAACCAGCGGCCGACCATCTGCGCCTTGGTCGACAGCGGCGACGAGCGAAACCCGTGCAGGTACAGGATGTGGGTCGGGATATGGGTCGGTATGGCCCCCATCACGCGGCTCAGCCTTTGGCCGCCAGTGCTGCCAGCAGCTTGTCGTGCACGCCGCCGAAGCCGCCGTTGCTCATGCACAGCACATGGTCGCCCGGCCTTGCCGCCTTGACGACAGCCTTGACCAAGGTGTCAATCGAGTCGCAGACCTGGGCCTGCTTGCCCATCGGTGCCAATGCTTCACGTGCGTCCCAGCCCAGGTTGCCCTGGTGGCAAAAGCTCAGGTCGGATTCTTCCAACGCCCACGGCAATTGGGCCTTCATCGTGCCGAGCTTCATCGTGTTCGAGCGGGGCTCGAAGACGGCCAGGATGCGGTCGACACCCACCTTGCGGCGCAGCCCGTTGACGGTCGTGCGCATCGCGGTCGGGTGATGGGCGAAGTCGTCGTAGACCTTCACGCCGCCGGCCTCGCCACGCAGCTCGAGCCGGCGCTTGACGTTCTCGAACCGTGCCAGCGACGCAGCGGCATGTTCTGGCGCGACGCCCACGTGATCGGCCGCCGCCACCGCGGCCAGCGCGTTGAGTTGGTTGTGTTCGCCCAGCAGCGGCCATTCGACGCGGGCCAACTTCATCGAACCACGCAGCAGGTCGAAGGCCTGCGGCTCGCCGCGCGCGCGCCAGGCGCCGGGCTCTTCCTTGCGTGCGCCGAAGCGCTGCACCTCGCTCCAGCAGCCGCGCTCCAGCACGCGCTGCAGCGCTTCGTCGCGGGCATTGACGACCAGGCGGCCGCTGGCCGGCACGGTGCGCACCAGGTGATGGAACTGGGTCTCGATCGCGGCCAGGTCCGCAAAGATGTCGGCGTGGTCGTACTCGAGGTTGTTCAGGATCGCGGTGCGCGGCCGGTAGTGCACGAACTTGCTGCGCTTGTCGAAGAACGCAGTGTCGTACTCGTCGGCCTCGATCACGAAGGGCGTGTCGGCGCCGGGCGTCGCATCGCCCAGCCGCGCCGAGACGCCGAAGTTCTGCGGCACGCCGCCGACCAGAAAGCCCGGCTCCAGCCCGGCCTGGTCGAGGATCCACGCCAACATCGCCGTCGTCGTCGTCTTGCCGTGCGTGCCGGCCACCGCCAGCACGTGGCGGCCCCGCAGGACGTTTTCCGCCAGCCACTGCGGGCCGCTGGTGTAGGCCGCGCCGGCGTCGAGCACGGCTTCCATCAGCGGGTTGCCGCGGGTGACGACGTTGCCGATCACGAACACGTCGGGCTTGAGCGCCAACTGGTCGGCGCCGTAGCCGTCGATCAGCTCGATGCCCAGCGCGCGCAGCTGGTCGCTCATCGGCGGGTAGACGTTGGCGTCGCACCCGGTCACGCGGTGGCCCGCCTCGCGTGCGAGCGCGGCCAAGCCTCCCATGAAGGTGCCGCAGATGCCCAGAATGTGAATGTGCATGGAAGACAAGGCGCTAGGCTGCGCCCGACGGCCAACGCGGCCGTCGGGCGGTCAAGAGGGTTCAGGCGGCGCGCAGTGCGTCACGCGCCGCTTGCACGGTGGCGGCGATGTCCTCAGCCGAGTGGGCGGCGCTGACGAAGCCGGCCTCGTACAGGGCCGGCGCGAGGTAGACGCCGCGGTCCAGCATCGCATGGAAGAAGCGGTTGAAGCGCTCCTTGTCGGTGGCCATCACCGCGTCGTAGTTCTGCGGCAGTGCGGCGCCAAAGAAGAAGCCGAACATGCCGCCTTCACAATCGGACGCGAACGGCACGCCGGCGTCGTCGGCGGCGGTTTGCAGGCCTTGCACCAGCGTGCGGGTCGACGCGGCCAGCGCTTCGTAGAAACCGGGCTTGGCGATCTCGCGCAGCGTGGCCAGGCCGCAGGCGGTGGCGACCGGGTTGCCCGACAGCGTGCCGGCCTGGTAGACCGGCCCCAGCGGCGCCAACTGCTGCATGATCTTGCGCGTGCTGCCGAAGGCCGCCAGCGGCATGCCGCCGCCGATGACCTTGCCGAATACGCTGATGTCGGGCTTGAAGCCGGGCAGGGCGCGTGCGTAGAGGCTTTGTGCGCTGCCGAGCGCGACGCGGAAGCCGGTCATCACCTCGTCGAACACCAACAATGCGCCGTGCTGGTCACACAGCTCGCGCATGCGCTTGACGAACGGCACGCTGGCGCGCACGAAGTTCATGTTGCCGGCGATCGGCTCGATCATCACGCAGGCCAGCTCGGCGCCATGGGTGGCGAACGCGGCTTCGAGCTGCTCGATGTCGTTGTAGCGCAGCACGAGGGTGTGCTGCACCACCTCGGGCGGCACGCCGGCGCTGGTCGGGTGGCCGAAAGTGGCCAGGCCCGAGCCGGCCTTGACCAGCAGTGCGTCGGCGTGGCCGTGGTAGCAGCCTTCGAACTTGATCAGCTTGGAGCGCCCGGTCGCGCCGCGCGCCAGCCGGATCGCGCTCATCGCGGCCTCGGTGCCCGAACTGACCAGGCGCACCTGCTCGATGCTCGGCACGTGGCGAATGATCTCTTCGGCCAGCTCGATTTCGCGCTCGGTCGGCGCGCCGAAGCTGAAGCCGTCGCGCGCGGCCTTCAGCACCGTGTCCAGCACGGCTGGGTGGCCGTGGCCGAGGATCATCGGGCCCCAAGAGCCTATGTAGTCGATGTATTTCTGGCCTTCGGCGTCCCACATGTAGGCGCCTTCGGCCCGGGCGATGAAGCGTGGCGTGCCGCCGACCGCACGGAAGGCGCGCACCGGTGAGTTGACGCCGCCGGGAATGCTGGCCTGGGCGCGTTCGAAGAGGACGGCGTTGCGGGACACCGGGGAATCAATGGACACGGCGCGAACCTCCGGGCGGCGTGGTGGGCTCGCTGGGGGACAGGTCGTCTTCGACGCCGGTGCCTTCTTCGGCCGCTTCGGGGTTTTCGGCGTCTTCAGGCGGCATGGCCCAGAAGAAGCGGTCCGGGATGATGTTGCCCATCCCAGGGCGGAAGCCTGCGTCCAGGCTCTGGTCGAGGAATTGCAGCGATTCGCCCACGGCTGCCTGCAATTCACCGCCGACGGCCAGCAGCGAAGCCAGCGCGGCGGACAAGGTGTCGCCGGCGCCAACGAAGCTGACCTCGAACAGCTCGAATTTCTCGCCGGTCAGTGCGCCCTGGGCCGAGGCCAGCACGTTGTCGATGAACTGGCTCGCGGCGCCCTTGGCCGGAAGCATCACGCCGGTCACCAGTACGTAACGGGTGCCGTGCTCGGCGGCGGCCACGGCCAACTCGCGCGGCGAGGCCGGGCGGTCGGAGTCCCATTCGGGAAGCAGAAAGTCCGTCAGGGTCTTGTGGTTGCCGACCAGCACTTCGGTGGCCGGCAGGATCAGCTCGCGGAACGCATCGAGATAGCTTTGCGACTCGTCGTCCGACAGCCAGGCCAGCGCCGGCAGGTACGACACCAGCGGCGCCTCGGCGTAGTCGGACAGGATCTCCGCCACTGCCGACACGTTTTCGGCCGAGCCGAGAAATCCGACCTTGAAGCCGGCAAGGGTCACGTCTTCCAATACGTAACGGGCTTGTTCGACGATCGCATCGCCGTCGATCACGTGCTGGTCGAAGATTTCGGCGGTGTCGCGCATCAGGATGCTGGTCACCACCGGCAGGGCGTGGGCGCCCATCGCGGCGATGGTGGCCACGTCGCCGCCCAGGCCGCCGGCGCCGCTGGGGTCGCTCGCGTTGAAGCTCATCACGCAAGCGGGTGCGGGGGCTTCTTGTTCGGGCTCGGCAGGGCCGGTGTCCAGGTCGCTTTGGGGTGTGGTGGTCATCGGTCAGGAGCCTGCTCGCCGAGTATTGCGACACGTGTTGTGCGCACTTGTGGCGAGAAGTTCAGAAAAGGGTGAGCTTTGTGGCGTATGTGCCGATAAACCCTTGGCTTTTGCCAGGGGTCGGTGGCTACAATCAAAAGCGATTGTAGTGATCTGGCAACGACAAAGTGAGTGAATACAGAACCTGGATGTGCCTCATCTGCGGATGGATTTACGACGAGGCCGCCGGGGACGCCGAGCATGGCATTGCGCCGGGTACGCGTTGGGAAGATGTCTCAATGAATTGGACCTGCCCGGAATGCGGTGCACGCAAGGAAGATTTCGAAATGGTTCAGATCTGACACTCGCCGTCATCGCAGCCTTGAATTTCCCGCCGCCAATCAGGCGTGCACAACAATCATCGTTTGGGGGCGAATGGTGACCGATAAAACTACGGAACACCCCGCGTCGGCGACCAGGGTTCTGGTCATAGACGACAGCAACACGATCCGCCGCAGCGCGGAGATCTTTCTGCGCCAGGGTGGCTACGAGGTCGTGCTGGCCGAAGACGGCTTCGATGCGCTGGCCAAGGTCAACGACCATGAGCCGACGCTGATCTTCTGCGACATCCTGATGCCGCGCTTGGACGGCTACCAGACTTGCGCCATCATCAAGCGCAACCCCCGTTTCGCCAACGTGCCGGTGGTCATGCTGTCGTCGAAGGACGGTGTGTTCGACAAGGCGCGCGGACGCATGGTCGGTTCGGACGATTACCTCACCAAGCCTTTCACCAAGGAACAACTGCTGCGCGTGGTCGCGCATTTCCGCTCGATCGCCGCTTGAGCCGCGCATCGGGCACTGCACCACCCGGGTCCCGTGAGCCCGGGGCTTGTCGGAGTTACCTACCATGCCGATCCAGAACATCCTCCTCGTTGACGACTCCAAGACCGAGTTGCACCTGCTGTCGGACATCCTGACGCAAAAGGGCTATACGGTGCGCACCGCCGAAAACGGCGAAGAGGCCATGCGCCGCCTGGCCGAGGCCAAGCCCGACCTGATCCTGATGGACGTGGTGATGCCCGGCACCAATGGCTTCCAGCTGACCCGTGCCATCACCCGTGACCCGCGTTTCGCCGGCGTGCCGGTGATCATGTGCACCAGCAAGAACCAGGAAACCGACCGCGTCTGGGGCCTGCGCCAAGGCGCGAGCGACTACGTCGTCAAGCCAGTCGACGCGAACGACCTGCTGGCCAAGATCCAAGCCCTGGGCTGACGCCCGCCCACACCCACCCGCAGCACTTTTACGATGCCCAGCAAGGACGCCCTTCGGGAACTTCAATTGCGGCTGGCCAACCGGCTCCAGGCCGCCCGCGAACGCCCCCGCGAATCCGGCTGGTTGGCTGTCGAGTGCGCTCAGCTCGGCCTGCTGCTGCCGCTGGCGCAGGCCGGTGAGATCCATGCCGCGCGCCAGGTGGCGCCGGTGCCGCATGCCAAGCCCTGGATGGTCGGCGTGGCCAACCTGCGCGGCCAGCTCAACGCGGTGGTCGACCTGGGTCAGTTCTTGCATCTGCGCAACTCGGCGACGCCGACCGCTCCGCGCACGGGCGCGCAGCTGGTCATGCTGAACCCATCGTTGCGGGTCAACGCCGCCATCATGGTGGATCGCCTGGCGGGCCTGCGCGATTCCGAACAGCTCGAGCGCCTGGCACCGGCCAGTGAGGCCCGGCCCGGGTTCGCAGGCCCGTCCTGGCGTGATCCGCAAGGTCGTGTCTGGCAGGAGCTGGACTTGGCGGCCTTGGCGCAGGACCCCCAGTTTCTGGACGTGGCCGCGTGACGCGCCACGGTTTGCCCGACAGTCGACGCCGCGTGTCGTTCGCGGTCTGTGAGAGGAAACAATGAGTCAGCACGACACCCTGAAGAGCTCCGCCGGCAAGCCCGCCGATTCGCATGGCGCCGCCCCGTCGGGCGACCACGAAGTTGATTTGCTGCTCAGCGAGATCGATCAGCGCTTGGCCAAGGGTGGGCCGTCGGGTGGCGCGGCACGCGGCAGTGACGCCGGCCCTTCCACCCATGCCCACGCCGATGCTGGTCCGGACACCGACATCGGCGATGCCGCCGATGGCGCGCACCAGACAGCGCTCGGCGAAGCGCTCGCCGCCGTGGCGCCGGCAGGTGCCGCTGCGGCGGCCGCGGCCGAAGCGCAGATGTCGTCGGGTGACGAGCCGGCAGCCTTGCCGCTGATCGGCAAGCAGCCGCTGGCGCAACAGCAACGCGTGCTGCTCGGCCTCATTGTCGGCGGCGCCTTCGCCTTTGTCGTGACGGGTGGTTTGGCGCTGAATGCCGCGGCCAAGCAGGCCAGCCAGCTGGCCGCCACCGGTCAGGCGCTGATGCAGTCGCAACGCTTGGCCAAGTCGGTCTCGCAGGCGCTGATCGGCAGCCCGGCAGCTTTCCCTGAAATGAAGGAAAGCGGCGAAGTGCTCGCCCGCAGTCTGCGCGGGCTGAACACCGGCAACGAGCAGGTGGCCGCCGCGCCCGAGTCGGTGCAGGAAAGCCTGGCACCGCTGATGCCGCTGCTGGACCGCGCGGAAAAGAACGGCAGCGTGGTGCTGGCGCAGCAGAAGACGCTGACCCAGGTCGGGCAGGCGCTGCGCCTGATCAACCGCCAGTCGTCGGACCTGCTCGAAATCGCCGAGACGGTGAACTCGCTGAAACTGCAAAGCGGCGCCTCGGCGTCCGAGTTGTCGGCGGTGGGCCAGTTGGTGATGCTGACGCAGCGTATCGGTAAGAGCGCGAACGAATTCCTGACGCTCGAAGGCGTGAGCCCCGAGGCCGTGTTCCTGCTCGGCAAGGACTTGAACTCCTTCCGTGAAATCGCCGATGGCCTGTTGAAAGGCAACGCCGAACTGCGTCTGCCGGGCACCAAGGACCCACAGGCCAAGGAGCGGTTGGAGCAGTTGATCCAGCAGTACGAACAGACCCGCACGCAGGCCAGCGCCATTCTGGGCAACCTGCAGGGCCTGGTCTCTGCGCGCGAGGCGCAGGCCGCGATCGTGGGCGACTCCGAGCCGCTGCGCAAGGGCCTGGAAGCCGTGCAGGCCGGCCTGGAAAGCCAGAGCGGCCTGAGCGGCGTTCACATTCTCGTGCTGCTGCTGTCGGGCGTCGCGATTGCGTTGGGCGGCCTCGGCTTGCTGCGCTTGTATGTGCGCAACCAGGCCTTGCGTGCCCAGCAGGCGGAAGAACACGAACGCGAAGCCAAGCGCGTCAACGACGCCAACCAGGCGGCCATTTTGCGGTTGATGAACGAGCTGCAGACGGTGGCTGAAGGCGATTTGACGCAGCAAGCCACCGTGACCGAGGACATCACCGGCGCGATCGCCGACTCGGTGAACTACACCGTGGAAGAGCTGCGCAACCTGGTGGCCCAGGTGCAGGGTACGGCGGCGCGGGTGACGCACACCACGCAGCAGGTTGAGTCGACCTCGACCGAGCTGCTGGCCGCGTCGACCGAGCAGCTGCGCGAGATCCGCGAAACCGGCGAGTCGGTGCTGCAGATGGCGACCCGGATCAACCAGGTGTCCGCACAGGCCCAGCAATCGGCCGAGGTGGCCAAGCAATCGCTGACGGTGACCTCGAACGGTCGCCAGGCGGTGCAGGATTCGATCGGCGGTATGAACGCGATCCGCGAGCAGATCCAGGAAACCTCCAAGCGGATCAAGCGGCTGGGCGAATCGTCGCAGGAGATCGGCGAAATCACCGAACTGATCTCGGACATTACCGAACAGACCAACGTGCTGGCGCTGAACGCCGCCATCCAGGCGGCCTCCGCTGGCGAAGCGGGCCGAGGTTTCTCGGTGGTGGCAGAAGAAGTGCAGCGCCTGGCCGAACGCTCGGCTGACGCGACGCGTCAGATTGCCGCGCTGGTGAAGACCATTCAGACCGACACCCAGGATGCCGTGGCCGCCATGGAGCAGTCGACGCAGGGCGTGGTGCAGGGCGCGCGACTGTCCGATGCGGCCGGTACCGCGCTGGTCGACATCGACCGCGTGACGCGCGAACTGTCTTCCCTGATTGAAGCGATCTCGGACGAAGCCAAGCGCGAAGCCGATTCCGCCAACGTGGTGGCCGCCAACATCCAGCACATCTTTGCGGTGACGGAGCAAGCCGGTGACGGTACCCGCTCGACCGCGCACATGGTGCATGAACTGTCGCGGACTGCCGACGAACTGCGCCAATCGGTGGATCGGTTCAAGATCGCTTGACGTGTTGTCGACACCCACCTCGCTGTGCTCTCACCTCGTGAGGGAGCACTTGGCCGCCCCAGGGCGGCCTTGCGGCATTTGAAGCCGCTTGCCGATCGACCCATTCCGCGAACGCCATGCCCTCTGACCGCGATCAAACCTTGCCTGGCGACCTGAGCGCCCTGGCGTGGGTGCAGGAAGAACTGCGCCGGACGTTGGACCAGGCCCACAAGTCGTTGCGGCGTCACCTGCGCGAGCTCGAGCAGCGCGCCGGCGCCGAGCCCGAAGCCGATGCCCCGCCGACGGCGCTGCTGCAGGCCCGTACCCTGATACACCAGGGCGTCGGCGCCCTTGAGATGATCGGCCTGCCGGCCGCGGCGCGCTGCCTGAACGCCAGTGAGCAGGCGGTCAGCCGCTTGGTCGACCGCACCGTGCCACTGGACAATGCGGCGATCGAGGTGATCGAGCATGCCTCGTTCGCGCTGCTGGACTTTCTGCGCCGTGAACTGGCGGGTCAGCCGCTGTCGCCGCTGACTCTGTTTCCCCAGTACAAGGCTGTGCTGGCGATGGCCAAGGTGGACCGCATCCACCCGGCGGACCTGTGGGAAGCCGAAGATCGCAGCGAACCGGTGCCCAGCTGGGACTCCGGCTTCGCGCCGCTGGAACCCGACCAGGAAGTGCATGCCGCCATCGAGGCGGCGATGCTGAAGGCGCTGCGCAGCGGCGACAACGCGTCGCTGCATCGCATGAGCGACCTGTTCGGCGGGCTGTCGTCCAACGCCCAGGGCCGCACCGCCACGCTGTGGCAATTGGCCTCGGCGTTCTACGAGGCGCAGGCCGTCGGCGCCCTGAAGCCCGACCTGTACACGAAGAGGCTGGTGTCTCGCCTGCTGGCGCAATTGCGCGCCGTTGAACGCGGCGCCACCGACGGCCCGGGTCGGCTGTTGCGCGACCTGCGCTTTTTCTGCGCCCAGGCGCGGCCGATGAACGACAACGTTGCGCCTCGGCTCGCCCAGGTACGTCGCGCGATGGCGCTGGGCCATGCCGAGCCGGTCAACTACGACGCCAGCCCGCTGGGTCGCTTCGACCCGGCGATCATCCCGCTGGCGCGCAAGCGCGTCTCGGCGCTGAAGGAAACCTGGTCAGCCCTGGTGTCGGGCGACACGGCGTTGGGCGCTGCGGTGCCCGAGCAGGCGGCGCTGGTCGCCGAGTCGGTGCGCCAGATCTACCCGCAAGGCGAGGAGCTTTCCAACGCCTTGTTGAACGCCACGCAACGGGGCCACACCCCGTCGCCGGCCCTGGCGATGGAGGTCGCGACCGCGCTGCTGTGCGTCGATGCGTCGCTGGACGACATCGACCTCGACCGACCCGAAATGCAGGAGCGCGTGCAACGCCTGGCGCAGCGCCTGGCCACCGTGACCGCGGGGGGCGAGCAGCCGCCGGTGGAACCGTGGATGGAGGCGCTGTACCGCGAGGTGTCGGACCGCCAGACCATGGGCAGCGTGGTGGCCGAGTTGCGCGCTTCGCTGGCCGAAATCGAGCAGCAGCTGGACCGCTTCAGCCGCCAGCCCGACGACAGGGAACTGCTCAAGAGCGTGCCGGGTGAACTGGCTGCGATGCGCGGCGTGTTGTCGGTGCTCGGCCTGGACCAGGCCTCGCATGCCGTGCAGCGCATGCGCGACGATGTCGATGCCGTGATGCTGTCCAACGACGGCGCTGACGACATGGCCGGCCGCCTGGCCGACAACGTCGGTGGCCTGTCGTTCATGATCGACATGCTGGGCGTGCAGCCGCAGCTGGCCAAGACCCTGTTCCGGTTCAACCCCGAGACCGGTCGCTTTGCCGCAGTCATGGGCCACACCCGGGTGGATCAGCAAGCCGGTCCGGTGGCCGAAGCCGGCCTGATCGAACAGGCCCAGTCGCTGGCCGAATCGGCCACGGCCGAGAGCGTGTCGGACGACGACCTGTCGCGCACGCTGGACAACCTGTCGAACCAGGCCGTTGCGGCGGATGCGCCGCAGCTGGCCGTGCGCGCCGCCCAGGCGCGCGACGCGCTCGCCAGTGCCGCCAGCGAGGCCGAACGCGATGCCGCGCGTGCCGACATTGCCCAGTCGATGGGTGATTTCGTTGCCAAGCAAGAGCCGCCGCCGCCCGAGTCGCCGCGCAGCCGGCCGATGCCGTTGGACGAAGAGCCCGACGACATGCGCGAGATCTTCTTCGAAGAGGCGCGCGAGGTCGTCGAGGGTGGCGAGGCCGCACTGGCCCAGCTGGCCGAGCAGCCGCAGGACCTGGAAGCGCTGACCGTCTTGCGCCGCGCTTTCCACACCCTGAAGGGCAGCTCGCGCATGGTCGGCCTGAAGGACTATGGCGAAGCCGCCTGGGCCTGCGAGCAGCTGTTCAATGCGCGTCTGGCCGAAGCCGTGGTCGAAGCCGACCCGGCGCTGCGCGACTTCAGCTCTCGGGCGCTGACACTGCTGTCGCAGTGGGTCGATGCGCTGTCGGGCCGCGGCACCATCCCTGATGGCCGCGCGCTGGCCAAAGAGGCCGAGGCGCTACGCCTGCGCCAGAGCTTCGTTGCGCCGGCAGCCGCCCCCGCGCCGGCCGCGGCGCCGGTCCCCGCGCCCGCGGTCGAAGCCGAGCCACCCCTGATCGATTTGTCGTCGCTGGATCTGGTGCCGAGTGCGGAACCGATGACCGAGCCGATGATGGCGTCGCCGTTCATCACGGCGGACACGCTGCCGGAGCTGCCGTCGCTCGATCTGCCCGAATTGCCGGAAGTTCAGTCGTTGTCGGATGCCGACCTGGCGTTGCCGGAGATCAGCGAGCCGGCACCGCAGGCCACGTTGCCCGCCGAAGTCGAGCCGGCCACGCTGCGCCTGCCGGCCGAGCCGGAACCGGCGCCCGCCGCGCGGCGCGCCCCGGTGCGGGAACCGGGTGCCGAATGGGCCTCGACCGCCGAAATGTCGCTCGGTGATCTGCTGGGTGAGTCGCTGCGGGGCATGCCCAGCGAGGCCCCCGCCGACGCGCTCGAGTCGGTCGATCTGGAGCTCGACTTCGAGTTGCCGATCGACGAACCGGTCGCCGCCGTAACGGTCGAGCCGGCCGCCGAACCCGTCGCCGTCGAAGCCTTGGCCAGTGAAGAGCCCGCCGACGTGGAGCCGCTGCCCGAGACGGTGCTCGACGTCACCGGTGAAGCGGCCACCGCCGAGGTGGCGTCCGAGGACGATGCCGATCGCTACAAGGTCGTCGGGCCGCTGCGCATCCAGATCGCGCTGTTCAATATCTTCCTCAACGAGGCCGATGAGCAGTCGCGCCGCCTGGGCGTAGAAATCGCCGAATGGCAGCATGAGCTGGACCGCCCGGTCAGCGAGGCCGCCGTGGCGCTGGCCCATTCGCTCGCCGGCAACTCGGCCGCAGTGGGCTACAGCGACCTGTCGAACCTGGCCCGCCGACTGGAGCACGGCCTGGAGCGCTCGGTGTCGCGTGGCTCGGGCCAACCGGAAGAAGCGCAGTTGTTTGCGGATGTCGGCGAAGAGATTCGCCGCCTGCTGCACCAGTTCGCAGCCGGCTTCCTGAAGCCGGTCGCGACCGAGTTGCTGGCCCGTCTGGATGCGCATGAAGCCCGCGAAGCGCAAGAAGCGCTGGCAGCGGGGCGCTCGAGCCTGGCACCGCTGGATGGGCCGGTATCGGCGGTGATGAACTTCGGCCCGGTGCCATCGGAGCCGATGCCGCTGGCGGCGCCTGTCGCGGTGCCGGCGCCAGTGGTCGAGCCTGTGCCGCCGGCCGTGCCGGAAATGCCCGCTCCGGCCGCTGTGCAGGCCGTGTCGGAAGCGCCCGCCGTCCCCGCGGCGCCTGCACCGACGCCCGCCCCGACGCCAGCCGTGGCCGAAGAGGAGGAAGACGAGGAAGCCGGGCCAGTGACGATGCAGGCGCCGCTCGGTGCGGTGCGCTTCACGTCGCTGAGCGACGAACAGGCACCGAGCGATGTCGACGAGCCGGTGCCGGTCTCGGTTGCCCGCGAGGGGCTGTGGGGTGATTTCAGCGAAGACCTGGACACCGAAGACGCGATCGACGAGGAACTGATCCCGATCTTCATCGACGAAGGTCGCGAACTGCTGCCCGCGCTGGCACAAGCCGTCCGCCAATGGGAAGCGGATCCGCAAGCCAGCGACTCGGCCACCGCCGCAATGCGCGTGCTGCACACGCTCAAGGGCAGTTCGCGCCTGGCCGGCGCAATGCGCCTGGGCGAAATCGCCCACCGCCTGGAAACCGCCATCGGCCAGGTGACCTCGCAAGGCACGCCGGACGCGTCGGTGCTGTCGCACCTGCACAGCGGCGTCGACGCCTTGGCCGAAGAATTCCAGCGCCTGCTGGGTGGTGGCGCACCGGTGGAAAAGGCCAGGCCGGCCCCCGCCGTGGCCATGCCTCCGGTATCTGCGCCGCAAGCCGCGCCGCTGCCGACGGTCGAGGTGGGTGTGCCGCCCTTGTCCTTGCCGACAGTCGAAACGCCGCAGGCGGCACCGACCAAGCCCGAGCCGGTCACGGCGGGCGGGGTGCATGCACCCGCCACGTCGATCGACTGGAGTCGCTTTGCAGTGCACGACATGACTGCGGCGGGCGCCGCCCATGCCGGTGCCGAATTGGGCGGCGGCGTGGTGCGCGTGCGTGCGCCGCTGCTCGAGCGGTTGGTCAGCCATGCCGGTGAGGTCGGCATCGCGCGAGCCCGCATCGAGTCCGACATGGGCCAGCTGCAGGGGGCACTGAAGGAGCTGACGGACAACTTGGACCGTCTGCGCCGCCAACTGCGCGACCTGGAACTCCAGGCCGAAACCCAGATGGCCTCGCGGCTGGAAGCGGCGCGCCATTCGCAGCAGGCGTTCGACCCGCTGGAAATGGACCGCTTCACCCGCGTGCAGGAGCTGACGCGGATGCTGGCCGAGTCGGTCGGTGACGTGGGCACGGTGCAACGCGGCATCCAGCTGACGCTGCAGAGCACGGAAGACCAGTTGGCCTTCCAGGCCCGGTTGACGCGCGACCTGCAGGACGACCTGCTGCGGGCCCGCATGGTTGAATTCGACACCTTGTCGGATCGCCTGTACCGCGTGGTGCGCCAGGCGTCCAAGGAATCGGGCAAGCAGGTGCGCCTGAACCTGGTCGGCGGTGCGATCGAACTCGATCGCAGTGTGCTGGACCGCATGGCGCCCGCCTTTGAACACCTGCTGCGCAACGCGGTGGCGCACGGCATCGAATCGCCGGCTGTCCGCGAAGCCACGGGCAAGGACCCACACGGCAACATCGAAGTCAGCCTGCACCAGGCCGGCAACGAAGTGCGCATCGAAGTGCGTGACGACGGCGCCGGCCTGAACCTGGCCCGCATCGCCGAACGTGCACGCCGCCTGGGCCTGCTGAAGGAAGATGCCAAGCCCACCGAAGGTGAATTGGCGGGCCTGATCTTCACGCCCGGCTTCTCGACCGCCGACCAGATCACCGAACTGGCTGGCCGCGGCGTCGGCATGGACGTGGTGCGGGCCGAGGTCACCTCGCTGGGTGGCCGGATCGAGACTGCCAGCGCCACGGGCCGAGGCACCGCGTTCCAGCTGGTGCTGCCGCTGACCACCGCTGTCACCCAGGTGGTGGCGCTGGCCTGCGGCGAGCTGCACATGGCGGTGCCGGCCACTCTGGTGGAAACGGTACGCCGGGTACCGGTGGCCGAAGTCGAAGCCGCCTACCAAAGCGGTGTGCTGCGCCATGGCGACCAGGAAGTGCCGTTCTTCTGGCTCGGCAGCTTGCTGCAGCACGGCCTGCGTGGCGCGGCCGAAGGCAAGACCACCCACGTGGTGATCGCGCGCAGCGCGCAGCAGCGCGTGGCGCTGCACGTCAGCCAGGTGCTGGGCAACCAGGAAGTGGTGGTCAAGAACCTGGGCCCGCAGCTGGGCCGCCTGCCTGGCCTGGCCGGCATGTCGCTGCTGGCCAACGGTGAAACGGTGCTGATCTATAACCCGGTGGCTTTGGCCACGATCTACGGCGACGATGCTCGCCAGCGCCTGGTGAATTGGCTGCGGTCCGAGCCGGCGGTGCCAGCGATGGACCAGTTGGTCGAGCCTTCGCTCGAGGAGACGCTGGCTGTGGTGTCGCCGGTGGTCGAGGGAGCCATCCCCCGCATCGAAAACCGTGCCCCGTTGGTGATGGTGGTCGACGATTCGCTGACCGTGCGCCGCGTGACGCAGCGCCTGCTGCTGCGCGAAGGCTACCGGGTCGTGCTGGCGCGCGACGGCCTCGATGCACTGGAGCAACTGGCCGACGAACGTCCGGCCGTGATGCTCAGCGACATCGAGATGCCGCGGATGGATGGCTTCGACCTGGTGCGCAACGTGCGCAACGATGCTCGCCTGCAGGACTTGCCGGTGATCATGATTACGTCGCGCATCGCGCAGAAGCATCGGGAACACGCGCAGGAACTGGGGGTCGACCATTACCTGGGCAAGCCGTACGATGAAGAGGCTTTGCTGGCACTGGTACGCTCCTACGCGCAGCCCGCGGTGCCGGCTTGAAGGGGCCGCGGCGGCCCCATTGATCAGGATGCATGGCCCAAATCGTTGACCAACTGGCCGAACTGACCGGCCTGCGCGACCGCGACACACTGGACGTCAGTCTGGTGACGGCGATCCGCGACCTGCTGCATCCGTGCAGCGTCGCGGTGCACCGCGTGGTCGGCGATTCGGGCGACGAGCGGTGGTTGACACGTGCCCACCTGGGGGCCGACGACGTGGCGGCCCGGGCCGATTCGTCCTGGGCCGACCCTCGCGCATTGCCGTTGCTGGCCGACCGACCGGACCGTCTGCAATGCCTGCAGGCCGCCGCCGAAATCGAGTTGAGCGCCGAACAGGAGACCACCTTGCTACTGCCGCTGGCGTCCGACGCCGGGGTGATCGGGGTGGTCGAACTGGTCACCGAAAAGCCGCTGAGCGACGATTTCAAGCGCCTGCTGATTGGTGTGCTGCGTATCTACCGCAACGTGCAGGGCCTGCTCGACTACAGCGAGCGAGACACCTTGACCGGCCTGCTGAACCGCAAGAGCTTCGACGAAACCTTCTACAAGGTTTCGGCCGTGCCTTCAAACGCGTCGACCGATCAACCCGGCGATCGGCGCCACGCCGCGGCCGGCAGCTACTGGCTGGGGGTGGTCGATATTGACCATTTCAAGCAGGTCAACGACGGCTTCGGCCACCTGATCGGGGACGAAGTCCTGCTGCTGCTGTCGCGCGTGATGCGCAGTTGCTTCCGTTTCTACGATCAGCTCTACCGGTTTGGCGGTGAAGAGTTCGTCGTGCTGCTGCGTTGCACCAGCGAAGAAGACGCGCTGGCCGCGCTTGAGCGCTTCCGCGAAGCCGTGCGTGGTTATGTGTTTCCTCAGGTCAAGCAGATCACCGTGAGCGTCGGGTTCACCGACGTGCGCAACGGCGACTCGCCCAATGCGGCTGTTGAGCGCGCTGACCGTGCCGTCTACTTCGCAAAGAACCATGGCCGTGACCAGGTGCGCTGCCACGCGGCCCTGGTGCGCGAGGGCCAGCTGGAAGACGACAAGAAGGCCGGCGACATTGACCTGTTCTGAGCCTGGCGTCGCCTGGCGCTCCACCATGAAGCGTTTACTCTCCGATCCGCCGCCGCGCCGACGCGGCTGGAAAAGCTGGCTGGCTGCTCTGCTGGGAGGCGCCGGCGCCGCCCAGGCTGCAGCGTCCGGAACGCCGGTGGCTCCGGCCCCGGCGCCTGTCACACGCGCGCCGTCGACTGTCGCGGCGCCGCAGGCCCCGGCCGCGACCGCCAGCGCTTCGATGGCCGTGCCTGCGGTCGCCCCGGCCGGTGGGTCGGCGTCCAGCCGCGCGCCGGTGGTGATCTACAAGACCACGTCGGAAGCCAAGCTCAAGCTGCACTTTGCGCGGCCTGAGCCCGAGCGGTTTCCGGGCTTGCGGCCCTGCGTGGTGTTTTTCCACGGCGGGGCCTGGCGCAGTGGCGACCCCAAGCAATTCATGGCTTATGCCCAGAAGCTGGCCGAAGTCGGCGTGATCGGCATCAGTGCGCAGTACCGCCTCATGCGCGAGGGTGACGACCTTCCCCTGCGCGCGGTGCAAGACGCCCGCTCGGTGATGCGCTATCTGCGCGCCAAGGCGGCACAACTCGGATGCGATGCGCAGCGCATCGGTGCCGGCGGCGGCTCCAGCGGCGGGCACCTGGCCGCGATGGCGGCGGTGGCCAACGCGCCAGCCGTGCCCGGCAAACCGGCCACCGCGGGCATGCTCGACGACCCGTCCGACGATCTGAGCATCAGCCCGCGACCGCAGGCGCTGTTCCTGATGAACCCGCCGCTGAACCTGGAGCGGTACGACCGGCCGGTGCCTGTCGAGCAGCGGCGCCAGCTGTCGCCGACGCTGCTGATGGACGCCACGCTGCCGCCGACCTGGATCTTCCATGGCACGGCGGACAAGGTGGTGCCGTTTTCACAGGCCGCCGAGTTCCGCGACCGTGCGCGTTCGCTCGGCGCTGGCGAGGTCACGCTGCAGGCCTTTCCCGGCCGCATCCATGGTTTCTTCAATGCCAAGCGCGGTGGCGCAGACTTTGACGCCACCGTCACCGGCATCGTCAACGGCCTGAAGAAGCTCGGCTGGGTCAGCGACAAGTCCTGAGCGGGGGCGTCAAGCCCGGCGCGCGACGGCAAATCGTTGCAGCGTCAACTGCCGCGCAATGTCATGGTCGACGATGGGTTCGGGGTAGTCACGCCCGATCACCAGCCCTGCGGCCTGCAGCTCCAAGGGCCTGGCTTTCCACGGGGCGTGGATGGCCGGTGCATCCAGCCCGGCCAGCATCGGCAGGTAGCGCTTGATGAAGCGACCCTCGGGGTCGAACTTCTCGCTCTGCGACAACGGGTTGAAGATACGGAAGTAGGGCTGTGCATCGCAGCCGGTCGACGCGGCCCACTGCCAGCCGCCGTTGTTGGCGGCGAGGTCGAAGTCGTTCAGCCACTGCGCAAACCAGGCCTCGCCGCGGCGCCAATCCAGCCCCAGATCTTTGACCAGGAAGCTGGCACTGACCATGCGTAAGCGGTTGTGCATGTAACCCGTCTGGCGCAGTTGCAGCATCGCCGCGTCGACCAGCGGGTACCCGGTGCGACCCTCGCTCCACGCGGTGAACAGCGCGTCGGCGTGCTTGCCGTGTTCCCACCGAACGGCGTCATATTCCAACTTGAAGGCATGCCCGACGACACGTGGGTGATGGTGCAGCACCTGATGGTAGAAGTCGCGCCAGATCAGCTCGGACAGCCACACCTCGGCGCCCTGCGAGCCCACCTGCATGCGCTGCCAGGCCTCGCGCGCCAGCTGCCGGATCGAGACCGTGCCGAAGCGCAGGTGCACGCCCAGGTAGCTGGGGCCCTTGACCGCCGGAAAGTCGCGCGTGCGGCCGTAGTCGTCGATGCGCGCCATGAAGTCGTCCAGCAGCTCGTCGGCGCCGGTGCTGCCGCTGGGCAGGCGCAGCGTGTGCAGATCGGTGGTTTCGAAGCCGATGCTGGCCAGGCTCGGCACGCCAGGCGTGCCGGCCACATCGGGCCAGGGCGCCAGGCGGGCGGCGTGCCGGGCCACCGGGTAGGCGCGGAGGTAGAAATCGTCGACCTTTTTCAGCCAAGCGGTCTTGTAGGGCGTGAACACGCTGTACGGCGTTCCCGTGGCGGTCATCACCTCGCTGCGCTCGAAGATGACGTGGTCCTTCACCGTGTAGAGCGAGCGCCCGACTTCCGCCAGCCGGCCGCGCACGGCGGCATCGCGTGCCAGCGCTGCCGGCTCGTCGTCGTGAGCGGTGTAGACAGCCTGCACACGCAGCGTGTCGGCCAATCGCGCTATTTCGTCGACCGCGCGGCCATGGCGCACGATCAGGCCCACGTCGGCCACGCCGTGCGACTGACCCAGCGCACGCAGCTGCGAATCCAGATCGACCAGGCTGTCACGGATGAACTCGACGCGCCGATCGGCGCGCGGCAATGGCGCCAGGATGTCGCTGTCGAAGACGAACGCGGCAAACACCTCGCGTGCCCCCCGACAGGCGGCGTAAAGGGCCGCATGGTCGTTGGCGCGCAGGTCGCGGCGGAACCAGACCAGGGCACGGTCCAGCACAGGGGATGTTGGCGTCATCGCTGCCAGTGTCGCTGCATGGGGCGCCACCCTGTTGCCGCCCGGGGTGAATGGCGGCAGGAGCGGGCGCCAGAGGGGCTGAAATAGAATGCCGCCATGGCGTCGGACGGCATCAATCTCACCAACCAGTTCCTGATCGCCATGCCCGGCATGGCCGACGACACGTTCTCCGGCGCCGTGGTCTACCTGTGCGAGCACAGCGAGAAGGGTGCTCTTGGCCTGGTGATCAACAAGCCGATCGACATCACGCTGGCCAACCTGTTCGAAAAGGTTGACCTGAGCCTGGAAGGCAACGATCTGGCCGAGCAGCCCGTCTACTTTGGTGGCCCGGTGCAAACCGAGCGCGGCTTCGTGCTGCACGAACCCCAGGGCCACGACGCCCAAGGCTTCAGCTCGACGCTGCAGGTGCCCGGCGGGCTCGAAATGACCACCAGCAAGGACGTGCTCGAAGCCATGTCGCACGGCCAAGGCCCCAAGCGGGTGCTGGTGACGCTGGGCTACAGCGGCTGGTCGGCCGGCCAGCTCGAAGACGAGATCGGCCGCAACGGCTGGCTGACCGTCGATGCACGGCCCGAAATCATCTTCGACACCCCGGTGGCCGAACGCTACGACCGTGCGTTGGCGCTGCTGGGGATCGACCCGCGCATGCTGTCGCAAGAGGCGGGGCACGCGTGAGCCGGACGCCTGACCGCGCCGGCGCGCGGACGAACGCTTGCGAACGGGCGGCCCGTCTCGGTCCGCGCGTGCTGCAAGCATGAGCGTGGCTCGCGGGGCCGAACAATCCTTTCTCGCGTTTGATTTTGGTGTCAGGCGGGTGGGAGTGGCCACCGGTTCGGTGGTGCTGCGGCAGGCGCAGCCCTTGAAGAGCATCGCTGTCGAAGGCGACGCTCGTTTTGCTGCCATCGCCGCGTTGATTGCCGAATGGCAACCCGATGCCCTGGTGGTCGGCGTGCCCTTCCATCCCGATGGCGCCGAACACGACAATACCCACCGTGCGCGGCGCTTCGCTCGCCAACTGCACGGCCGCTTCCGGCTGCCAGTGCACGAGGTCGACGAGCGCTACACGACCACCGAAGCGCGCGCAGCCGGTGCCGTCGACCTCGACGCGGCGTCGGCGGCGCTGATTCTTGAACAGTTCTTTCGCGGGATCCCTTCACCATGACGACCTTGCTGCTGGACGCCGAGGCGCTGTATGCCGAGTTGCGCGAGGGTGTGCGCAGCCTGCTGAAACCCGAGACCTCGCTGGTCGGGATCTGGTCCGGCGGCGCCTGGCTGGCCGAGCGCCTGCAGGCCGACCTGGGCTTGCCCGGCGCGCACGGCGTGATCTCGAGCACCTTGCACCGAGACGACTTCGGTGAGCGCGGCCTGGCCTCGGGCACCGATGCGACGCACCTGCCGTTCGAGATCGACGGCCGCCACATCCTACTGATCGACGACGTGCTCTACACCGGCCGCACGATCCGCGCGGTGATCAACGAACTGTTCGACTTCGGCCGGCCCGCCAGCGTGCAGCTCGCCGTGCTGGTGGATCGTGGTGGCCGCCAGCTCCCCATCGCCGCGGCCTACGCCGCCGCCCGCGTCGCGTTGCCGCTCACGCAGCGCTTGTCGCTGGCCCGGCAGGACGACGGTCGTTTCACCTTTTCCGTCAAGGACGATCGCTGATATGCAACCCCCGCGCGCACTTTGTTCGCTGCCCCCCGAGGGGGGCGTCAGTACCTTCGGAACGGCCGGGCGGTACTGACATGCTGTCGCGCCGCAACCCCCAGCTGAACAGCCACGGCGAGCTGATCCACCTGCTGTCGATCGAGGGCCTGCCGCGGGCCGTGCTGACCCACATCCTCGACACCGCCGGCACCTTTCTCTCGGTCAATGACCGCGAGGTGAAGAAGGTGCCGCTGCTGCGTGGCAAGAGCGTGTTCAACCTGTTCTTCGAGAATTCGACGCGCACACGCACGACGTTCGAGATCGCGGCCAAGCGCCTGAGCGCCGACGTGATCAATCTCGACATCGCCAAGTCCAGCGCGTCCAAGGGCGAGAGCCTGCTCGACACCATCGCCAACCTGAGCGCGATGCACGCCGACATGTTCGTCGTGCGGCACAGTGAGTCGGGTGCGCCGTACCTGATCGCCCAGCATTGCGCGCCTCATGTGCATGTCGTGAACGCCGGTGACGGTCGCCACGCGCACCCGACCCAAGGCCTGCTGGACATGTACACGATCCGGCATTTCAAGAAGGATTTCTCCAACCTGACGGTGGCGATCGTCGGCGACATCGTGCACTCGCGTGTCGCGCGCTCGGACATCCACGCGCTGACGACGCTGGGCGTGCCCGAGATCCGCGCGGTGGGCCCGAAGACGCTGGTGCCGGGCGACCTGGCGCAGATGGGCGTGCGGGTCTGCCACGATATGGCCGAGGGCATCCGCGGCGCCGACGTGATCATCATGCTGCGGCTGCAAAACGAGCGCATGAGCGGCGCGATGCTGCCCAGCGCCGGCGAGTTCTTCAAGAACTACGGCCTGACCGACGACAAGCTGGCGCTGGCCAAGCCCGACGCGATCGTGATGCACCCGGGCCCGATCAATCGCGGCGTCGAGATCGATTCATCGGTGGCCGACGGCACCCACAGCGTGATCCTGCCGCAGGTCACTTTCGGCATCGCGGTGCGCATGGCGGTCATGTCCATCATCGCCGGCAACGAAGCATGAGCCCCCACGGCCCCTTCAGGAGCCTGCCCCCCAAGGGGGCTCGCGCAGCGGACCGGCGGAGCCGGATCCGCGCACGCCACTTGAAGGAGGCGGCGCGTTGCGCGCCTCGGTTTACCTGAGCAAACGCCTATGAAGATTCTTGTTTCGAATGGCCGAGTGATCGATCCGGCGTCGGGTCGCGACGAAGTGGCCGACGTGGCAGTGGCCGCGGGGCGCATCGTGGCGATCGGCAAGGTGCCGGCCGAGTTCGAATCGGCGCGCACGATCGACGCCACCGGCTGCATCGTCGCGCCGGGCCTGGTCGATCTCGCTGCGCGCCTGCGCGAGCCCGGGCATGAGCACGAGGGCATGCTCGAGAGTGAGCTGAACGCCGCGGCCGCCGGTGGTGTGACCAGCCTGGTCTGCCCGCCGGACACCGACCCGGCGCTCGACGAGCCGGGCCTGGTCGACATGCTGAAGTTCCGCGCCCGCAAGCTCAGCCTGTGCCGTCTGTTCCCGTTGGGTGCGCTGACGCGTGGCCTGAACGGCGAAGTGCTGACCGAGATGGCCGAACTGACCGAGAGCGGTTGCGTCGGCTTCTCGCAGGCCGAGGTGCCGATCCGGGATACGCTGGTGCTGTGGCGGGCATTGCAGTACGCGTCGACCTACGGCTACACCGTCTGGCTGCGGCCGCAGGACGGCTTTCTCGGCAAGGGCGTGGCGGCCAGCGGCGCTGTCGCGACGCGGCTGGGCCTGTCGGGCGTACCGGTGGCGGCGGAGACGATCGCGCTGCACACGATCTTCGAGCTGATGCGTGCCACTGGCGCGCGGGTGCACCTGTGTCGCCTGTCGAGCGCCGCGGGTGTGGCGCTGCTGCGCGCGGCGAAGGCCGAGGGACTGAAGGTCACGGCCGATGTCAGCATCAACTCGCTGCACCTGACCGATGTCGACATCGGCTTCTTCAATTCGTCGATGCGCCTGTCGCCGCCGTTGCGCCAGACGGCCGATCGCGACGCACTGCGTGCTGCGCTGGCCGATGGCACGATCGATGCGCTGGTGTCCGACCATACCCCGGTCGACGCCGATGCGAAGACCTTGCCTTTCGGTGAAGCCGAGCCCGGCGCGACGGGCCTGGAGCTGCTGCTGAGCCTGGCGCTGAAGTGGGGTGCCGATGCCAAGCTCGACCTGTCGGCGTCGCTGTCGCGGGTGACGAGCCGGCCGGTCGCGGTGCTGGGCGATGCGCTCGGCTCGCTGGCCAGCAGCGCCGGTCGCCTGGTCGAAGGCGGTGTTGCCGATGTCTGCGTGTTCGACCCGGCGGCCACCTGGGCGGTCAAGCCGGCCGAACTGCAAAGCCAGGGCAAGCACACGCCGTTCGATTTCGCCTCGACGGGCATGGCCCTGCCGGGCCGTGTGCGCGCCACGCTGGTGGCGGGCACGGTGGCTTACCAGGGCGGCGCCGCACAGTGATTCGAGCGGTGATTCGCACCGGCGTCGGCCTTTGGCGCCTCGTGCGAGGCATCGTGCACCTGCTGCACGGCATGGTCATCGTCGCGCTGCGCTTCTCGTCACTCGATGCCGAATCACGCGCCCGCAAGGTGCAGTGGTGGAGCGCGAAGGCCCTGTGCCTGTTCGGCATCACGTTGCAGATCGAGGGCAAGCCTCGGCCCGGCGCGGCGCTGTTGGTGTCCAACCATGTGTCGTGGCTCGACATTGCGGTGATCCACGCGGCCTGCCCGCACGCCCGTTTCGTTTCCAAGGCTGACGTGCTGCGTTGGCCGTTGCTGGGCTGGTTGATCCGTTCGGTCGGCACGTTGTTCATCGAGCGCGAGCGCAAGCGCGACGCGTTGCGGGTGGTGCACGAGGTCGCCGCGGCGCTCGGTCGTGGTGACACGGTGGCGGTGTTCCCCGAGGGCACGACGGGCGCCGGCAAGACGGTGCTGCCGTTTCACGCCAATCTGTTGCAGGCAGCGATCGGCGGCCATGTGCCGGTGCAGGCGGTGGCGCTGCGCTATCACGAGCCCGGCGAGCGCTTCAGCACCTCGGCCTGCTACATCAACCAGATGACCTTGGTGCACAGCATCTGGCGCGTCGTGTGCGCGCAGGGCCTGGCCGTCCACGTGCGCTTCCTGCTCAGCGAAGGCAGCACCCACGCCGATCGGCGCGCACTCGCCGCGCATTTGCGCGACGAGATCCAGCAGGCACTGGATCAACCCGCGGCCTGACGCGCCGATGCAGCAGCGGCGAGCATCTCGCCGAGCTTCTGCGGGTTACCTTCTGCGAGGTTCATCAGCACGGCGACCGACAGCCCCTCGTCAGGGTACCAGCCCAGCCACGACGTGAAGCCCTGCCACTGACCATCGTGGTGGATGCGGCGCCGCGTGCCGTCGGTGTCGAGGAACCAGCCGAGGCCGTAGTCCGGCTGGCGGCCATTGTTCAGGCGCGCGCGTTGGTGCGCCTGCTGCCACAGCGCCGGCTGCAGCAATGCGCCGCGACGCACACCGGCATCCCAGGCCACCAGGTCTTCAATGCTCAGGTAGATCGATCCGTCGGCCGTCCGGTTCAGGCTCGGCGAGACCCAGTCGTGCTGGCGCAGCCCGGCTTTCGGATGCCGTTGATAGCCGGCGGCGCGGTGCGGCACGATCGCGCCGTCGTCGATGATGCGGGCGCTGCGCATGCCCAAGGGGGCGAACACGCGCTCTTGCAGCAGCTCGCCATAGAAGCGCCCGCCGACCCGGTTCAGCAACAGGCCGAGCAGCACATACCCGACATTGCTGTACTGCCAACGGGTTCCAGGCGCACTGGTCAGTGGCAAACGCAGGGCGATGCGCAGCAACTCGGCGTCGCTGTAGTCGCGTTGAAAGTTCAGCCGTTCGGGCGGGTAGTCCTCGGCCAGGCCGCTGGTGTGCGTCAGCAGGTGCCGCACCGTGATGCGGCGCCACGACGCAGGCACGGGCCACCAGCGCGACAGCGGGTCATCCAACCCCAGCTTGCCGTCCTGCGTCAGCAACAGCACTGCCACGGCGGTGAACTGCTTGCCGAGCGAGCCGGACTGGAAGATGGTCTGCGGCCGCACCGGCACCTCGTGGTCGAGGTGGGCGAAGCCGGCCGCATGAAGCCATGGTGGTTGGTCGCGCCGCACCACCGCCACGGCGGCGCCGGGTACCTGTTGCCGGCGCAGCTCGGCATCAATCAGCGCGGTCCAGTCGTCGGCTTGCGCCGCGCGCAGCGTCCACGGCGTGAGCGCCAGGGCGCCCATGCAGACGCGGCGCGAGACGGCGCCCGCGAGCGTCACGCTTTGCCTTGGCTCGCGACGGCCGCGGCGGCCTTGGCCGCAGCTTCGGCATCTCCGAGGTAGTAGCTCTTGACCGGCTTCAGGTTGGCGTCGAGTTCGTAGACCAGCGGGATGCCGTTCGGGATATTCAACCCGACGATATCGGCGTCGCTGATGTCGTCGAGGTACTTGACCAGTGCGCGGATCGAGTTGCCGTGCGCAGCGATCACCAGACGCTGGCCCGAGCGGATCGCTGGTGCGAGCACTTCGTCCCAGCAGGGCAGCACGCGCGCCACGGTGTCTTTCAGGCACTCGGTCAGCGGCACCTGCTCTGGCTTGAGCTTGGCATAGCGCACGTCCTGGCGCTGGCCGCGCGGGTCGTCAGCCCCGAGCGGCGGCGGAGGCGTGTCGTAGCTGCGGCGCCAGATCAGCACCTGCTCGTCTCCGTACTGCTTGGCCATGTCGCCCTTGTTCAGGCCCTGCAGGCCACCATAGTGGCGCTCGTTCAGGCGCCAGTCATTGACGACCGGCAGCCAGGTGCGGTCCATCGTGTCCAGGCAGTGCCACAGCGTCCAGATCGCACGCTTGAGCACCGAGGTGTAGGCGACATCGAACTCGTAGCCTTCGGCCTTCAGCAATGCACCGGCCGCACGGGCCTGCGCCACGCCGGTGTCGGTCAGGTCGACATCGGTCCAGCCGGTGAAACGGTTCTCCAGATTCCAGGTCGATTCGCCGTGGCGGATCAGCACGAGCTTGTACATGGGGGAACGGCCTGAGCCGCCAAGGGTTGCTGCAACGCGGCAAATTCTATAATTCCGCCCCTTTGCAACCTGACCTGGTCGTGCCGCCGTGCTGAGCTTTCTGATCGAGAACTGGATTCCGGCTGTGATGGCCCTGGTGTCAGGTGCGTTGCTGCTGTGGCCGGTGCTGCAACGCGGCCACCAGGGTGGGGCGATTTCCGCCAACGAGGCCGTGCGTCTGATCAACCGCGAGAAGGCGGTGGTGATCGATGTCTGCGAGCCGGCCGAGTATGCGGCCGGGCATGTGGCGGGTTCGCGCAACGTGCCGCTGTCGAAACTCGACGGCGCGAACAACCTGCCCAGCAACAAGGCTTTGCCGCTGGTGGTCGTGTGCGCCACCGGCGCGCGCGCCACGCGCGCGGTGGCCCAGTTGCGCAAGGCCGGCCATGCGAACGCGCAGGCGTTGGCTGGCGGGCTCAAGGCCTGGCGCGAAGCCAACCTGCCTGTCGAGGCCAGCAAGGACGCGGGCAAGCCT
Source organism: Ideonella sp. (assembly GCF_036277275.1). Taxonomy (GTDB): domain Bacteria; phylum Pseudomonadota; class Gammaproteobacteria; order Burkholderiales; family Burkholderiaceae_C; genus Ideonella. Next base: position 42,993 of record NZ_DASUNH010000129.1, read on the forward strand.
GCCTGAAGTGGCGCAGTGTCATCACGCGGCGTGATCTTCGGCCCGCCACTGGCGGGGTCTTGCCGTGCCATGCCGATCGTCCCGGCCGCGGCTTGCGACAATTCGCGCCATTGAAGCTGAGCATGTGGTCCCGATGAGCAAGGTGGTGATGTACACGACGCAGGTCTGCCCGTATTGCGTGCGGGCCAAGGCCTTGCTGAAGCAACGTGGCGTGTCGGCCATCGACGAGATCCGGGTCGACGTGGACCCGTCGGCGCGCAGCCGCATGGTCGAGCTGACGGGCCGGCGCACGGTGCCGCAGATCTTCATCGGCGAGACGCATGTCGGTGGCTGCGATGATCTCTTCGCGCTGGACCAGCGCGGCGGGCTGATGCCACTGCTCAACCCCGCCTGAACCCTCATCGGGCAGCAGCTTGCGCTGCGCCATAATCCGATTTGCAGCCCGCACCATCTTCGGTTGCGGGCTTTGTCGTTTCTACACCGACCCGTTTTTCGAAAGCCCATCATGGCCGAGCAAGATCAAACCCCCGTGTTCCAGCTGCAGCGCATGTACCTGAAGGACCTGTCGCTGGAGCAGCCCAACTCGCCGCAGATCCTGCTCGAGCAGCAGCAGCCGCAGGTCGACATCCAACTCGGCATGCAAGCCGAGTCGATCGCTGATGGCATGTTCGAGGTCTCGGTCACCGCGACCGTTACCACCAAGGTTGCCGACCGCACGCTGTTCCTGGTCGAGGCCAAGCAGGCCGGCATTTTCGAGATCCGCAACCTGCCGGCCGAGCAAGTGCAAGGTGTGTTGGGCGTCGTCTGCCCGCAGATGATCTACCCGTACCTGCGCGCAATCGTGTCGGACGTCTGCACCCGCGCCGGCTTCCCGCCGATCCTGCTGGCCGAGGTGAACTTCCAGGCCATGTTCGAGGCCCAGCAGCAGGCGCAAGCCAACGGCGCCGGCGAAGCCTCGATCAACTGAGCGTGAGTTCCGCGTCGACAACCGCATGAGGCTGGCGTTTCTCGGCGCAGGCGCCTGGGGCACCGCCCTGGCAATGGCTGCAGCGCGCCGGCACGAGGTGTTGTTGTGGGCGCGTGACGCCGACCAGGCGGCGCAAATGGCCGCCGAGCGTTGCAACACGCGCTACCTGCCGGGTCAGCCTTGGCCCGACGACCTGGCCGTGACGGCGGATTTCGACGCCGCCGTGGCCCATGGCGCACAGGGCCTGACGATCGTGGCCACGCCAATGGCGGGCCTGCGCGGCACACTGGCCCGCCTGCCGGCCCGGTCGCGTGTGATCTGGCTGTGCAAGGGCTTCGAGGCCGGCACCGGTCTGCTCGGCCACGAGATCGCCGCGGCGGTGCTGCCGCAGGCGGCGGCCGGTGTGCTTTCAGGCCCCAGCTTCGCGCAAGAGGTGGCGGCCGGCCTCCCGACGGCACTGGTCGCAGCGAGCTTCGAGCCGTCGCTGACGCAGCAGGTGGTCGAAGCTTTCCATCATGGCGCGCTGCGCATCTACACCTCGGCCGATCCGGTCGGCGTCGAGATCGGCGGCGCGGTCAAGAACGTGCTGGCGATCGCGACCGGCATCTCCGATGGCCTCGGCCTCGGGTTGAACGCCCGGGCCGCGCTGGTCACGCGCGGCCTGGCCGAAATGACACGCCTGGGCATCCGCATGGGCGCACAGGCCGAGACCTTCATGGGCCTGACGGGGCTCGGCGACCTCGTGCTCACTGCCACCGGCGACCTGTCGCGCAACCGCAAGTTGGGCCTGCTGCTGGCGCAAGGTGAGTCGCCTGAGCAGGGCCTGTCGCATCTGGGCCATGTGGCCGAGGGTGCCTACAGCCTGGGTACGGTGATCGAGCGCTCGCGCACGCTGAAGGTCGACATGCCGGTGGCCGAAGCCGTGTATGCCGTGGTCAGTGGTGCGGCGACCGCACGCGTGGCTGTCGAGCAGCTGCTGCAGCGCGACCCTCGCGCCGAAGCCTGAGGGTTCAAACGGCGCCTTCGAAGCCGCACTGGCGCCAGGCTTCGAACACCGCCACCGCCACGGCATTGCTCAGGTTCAGGCTGCGCTGGCCGGTTCGCATCGGCAGGCGCACGCGTTGCGCCTGAGGAAACTGCTCGCGCATCGCCGGCGCCAGGCCGGCCGTCTCGCACCCGAACACCAGGGTGTCGCCAGCCTGCCAGGCGACATCGGTCGGCGCCAGCGTGGCATGCGTCGTGAAGGCGAAGAAGCGCGCGGGCAAGGCGCCGCCGCCCGCACCGGTCGCATGCAGGAACGCAGCCCAGTCGGCATGCCGCTGCACGGGCGCGTACTCGTGGTAGTCCAGGCCCGCGCGGCGCAGCAGCTTGTCGTCCATCGAGAAGCCCAGGGGTTCGATCAAGTGCAGCTCACAGCCGGTGTTGGCGGCAAGCCGGATCACGTTGCCGGTGTTGGGCGGGATCTCGGGCTGGACCAGGACGATGCGAAACATCAAGCGATTGTCGCGTTGGTGGGCGCCGTGTCGCGCTCCGTGCGCGCCAGTACCCACAGGTGCACGGCCCGCGCACCCGCTTCGAGCAGCGCGCGGGCCGCTTCGTTCGCGGTGGTGCCGGTCGTCATCACATCGTCGACCAAGGCGACGCAGCTGCCTTGCACCGCGCGTCTTGCGGGCGCATCGCCAGGCATGAACGCGCCACGCAAATTGGCATCGCGCTGGCGGCGGTTCAGCTGCATCTGCTGCGGCGTGTCGCGCAGGCGGTGCAGCAGGTCGTGCCGTGCCGGCAGGCCGAGCGATTTCGCCGTGCGGCGCGCGATCTCCCAGGCCTGGTTGTAGCCGCGTTCGCGCAGGCGGCTGTCGGCCAGCGGTACGGCGGTGACCAGGTCGACGTCATCGTCGTGCAACCGCACGGCGAGTGTCAGCGCTCGCGCCAACGGCGCCGACCAATGCAGCTCGCCGCGGAACTTGAAGGCCGTGATCGCGTGGTCCCAGGGAAAGGCGTAGTCGAACGCCGTGACCGTGCGCTCGAACAATGGCGGCTCGTGGATGCAGCTGCCGCACATCGTCACCTCGGCAGGAACGCGAAGCGCACAGCGAACACACCGTGTCGTCGGGGCGGAGAAACGAAGCAGGCAATCGGCGCAGATGCCGGCGGGGCGCGACCATGCGCCACAAACGCCGCAAGGCGCGGGCAGCCGCCAGTGTTCATGGGCCAAGCGAGGCGAGGGCGGCATGCGGCTCAATATACTGCCCGCCGCATGGCGCTCAACGACCCGTCCCCCTCGTCCATTCGCGTTGATGCGTTGGCGGCGCAGCGCACGCTGGCGCGCCTGGCGCGTGCCGAGACCCCGTGGTTGCACCAGGAGGTTGCGCGGCGCATGGGCGAGCGGCTCGCTTGGATCAAGCGTCAGCCGGCGCAGGTGCTCGATTGGTCTGGTGCTGCGGGCGGCAGTCAAGAATTGCTGGCCGCCACCTACCCGCGCGCGCGGCTGCTGCAGGTGGCCGAGGCCGGCGCCAACGTCGAGTCGAAGGCGACACCCTGGTGGCGACGCTGGGCACGCAGCGAATCCGCACCGCAGCCGGTGGCCCCTGACGCCGTGCCTGCGGCGGTCGCGGAGCTCGTCTGGTCCAACATGCGCCTGTACTTTGCGCCCGACCCCTTGCCGCTGTTGCGCGAATGGCGTCGCGCCATCGCGCCAGAGGGCTTTCTGATGTTTTCGACCCTCGGCCCAGGCAGCCTCGGGCTGCTGCGCGCGCTGTATGAAGCGGCCGGTTGGGGCCCGGCCCACGCACCGTTTGTCGACATGCACGATCTGGGCGACATGCTGATCGAAACCGGGTTCGCCGAGCCGGTGATGGACCAGGAGACCCTGACGCTGAGTTATGCCTCGGGCGAAGCCTTGCTGGCCGAGCTGCGTGGGCTGGGCTCGAACATGGCGCCGCAACGTTTCAGAGGGTTGCGCACGCCGCGCTGGCGCGATGCGCTCCATGAACGGCTGGCGCAGCATGTTGACGCGAACGGGCGACTGTCCTTGCTGTTCGAGGTGGTCTATGGGCACGCGTTTCGCGCACCCGATGCGGGGCCGCGGGTCGAAGCGCAGACGCAGATCGGCCTGGACGACATGAAATTGATGCTGCGCCACCCCCGGCCGCGCAAATAGCGTCGGCTAGAATCCTCAGGTTGACGTGGATCCGTCAGCGCAAGCGTTCGTCTTTGACGCAGCTCAAAGCATGAACGCGGCGGGAGGCCCTCGCGGCAACCCTGAAGTCTGACGGGCGCTCTGCCCCTCGGTACCGTGCCGCCGGCCTGGCTCATGCAGCGAGCGCCGGCTCGGATCGATGGTGGTTTGGGTTTGGAACTGAATTGACGACGACGATGAAGATGACAACAAAGCTTTGCAAGGGCATCGCACAGGGCGCGTTCGCGCTCGTGGCCAGCCTGGCGTCGACGGCGGCCTTGGCGGTCAATGACCTGCCTGGCGGCCCCGCGGTCAACCAGCTCGACCTGCACCCGCCCGTCACCCGCATCGCCAGTGATGTGCACGTGCTGCACTACTGGATCATGATGGTCTGCGTGGTGATCTTCATCGCCGTCTTCGGCGTGATGTTCTATTCGATCCTGAAGCACCGCAAGTCGCAGGGCGCCAAGTCTGCGAACTTCCACGAGAGCGTCGCGGTCGAAATCGCCTGGACCATCGTGCCGTTCGTCATCGTCACCGCGATGGGCTTCGCGGCCACCAAGACGGTCGTCGCGCAGAAGGACACCACCAATGCCGACCTGACCATCAAGGCCACCGGCTACCAGTGGAAGTGGGGCTACGACTACCTCAAGGGCGAAGGTGCCGGCATCTCCTTCCTGTCGACGCTGGACGTGTCGCAGCGCGAGCTGTCCGATGCCGGTACACCGCAGGGCGACGACTACCTGCTGCGGGTCGACAACCCGCTGGTCGTGCCGGTGGACCAGAAGATTCGCGTCATCACCACCGCCGCCGACGTGATCCATGCCTGGATGGTGCCGGCCTTCGCGGTCAAGCAGGACGCGATCCCGGGCTTCGTGCGCGACACGTGGTTCAAGGCAGAGAAGACCGGTGATTTCTACGGTCAGTGCGCCGAGCTGTGTGGCAAGGAGCACGCCTACATGCCGATCCACGTGCGCGTGCTGTCGCAAGAGGACTACGCCAAGTGGGTGGACGGCGAAAAGAAGAAGATCGCTGCCAAGGCCGATGATCCGAACAAGGTCTGGGCACAGCCGGACCTGATGGCCCGCGGCGAGAAGGTCTATGCCGCCAACTGCGCGGTCTGCCATCGCCCGGACGGCAAGGGTGCCGGCCCGATCAAGCCGCTGGATGGATCGCCCATCGTGCTGAACGCCGACAAGCTGGCGCAGATCAAGGTGGTGCTGAATGGCCAGGCCAACGGCGCGATGCCGCCCTGGAAGCAGCTGTCGGACACGGAGATCGCGGCTGTCGTCACCTATTCGAAGAACAGCTGGGGCAACAAGACCGGTCAGGTCGTGCAGCCCTCGGAAGTGCTGGCCGCCCGTCAGCAGTGAGCCAACCGCGCGAGCGTAGAGACAACAAGGAATTCCCATGAGCGCAGTTCTTGACCATCACGGCGGCCACGCGCACGACGACCACCACGATCACCATGCTCCGACGGGCTGGCGCCGCTGGCTGTTTGCGACGAACCACAAGGACATCGGCACGATGTACCTGTTGTTCTCGTTCACGATGCTGATGATCGGCGGCGTCCTGGCGCTGTGCATCCGCCTCGAGCTGTTCAAGCCGGGCCTGCAGTACTTCAACCCCGAGCTGTTCAACTCGTTCACGACGATGCACGGGCTGATCATGGTGTTCGGCGCGATCATGCCGGCCTTCGTCGGCTTCGCGAACTGGATGATCCCGCTGCAGATCGGCGCGTCGGACATGGCCTTCGCGCGGATGAACAACCTGAGCTTCTGGCTGCTGATCCCGGCAGCCGTCATGCTGGCCGGTTCGTTCTTCATGCCCGGTGGTGCACCCGCCGCGGGCTGGACGCTGTATGCCCCGCTGACGCTGCAGATGGGCCCTTCGATGGACGCCGGCATCTTCGCGATGCACATCATGGGCGCGTCGTCGATCATGGGCTCGATCAACATCATCGTCACGATCCTGAACATGCGCGCACCCGGCATGACGCTGATGAAGATGCCGCTGTTCGCCTGGACCTGGCTGATCACCGCCTACCTGCTGATCGCGGTGATGCCGGTGCTGGCCGGTGCGATCACGATGACGCTGACCGATCGTCACTTCGGCACCAGCTTCTTCAACCCCGCCGGCGGCGGTGACCCGGTGATGTACCAGCACATCTTCTGGTTCTTCGGCCACCCCGAGGTCTACATCATGATCTTGCCGGCGTTCGGCATCGTGAGCGCGATCATCCCGGCCTTCGCCCGCAAGAAGCTGTTCGGCTACACCTCGATGGTCTACGCGACCGCGTCGATCGCGATCCTGTCGTTCATCGTCTGGGCGCACCACATGTACACCACCGGCATGCCGGTGACGGGCCAGCTGTTCTTCATGTACGCGACGATGTTGATCGCGGTGCCCACGGGCGTGAAGATCTTCAACTGGGTGGCCACGATGTGGCGCGGCTCGATGACCTTCGAGACCCCGATGCTGTTCGCGGTCGGCTTCCTGTTCGTGTTCTCGATGGGCGGCTTCACCGGCCTGATCCTGTCGATGGCACCGGTCGACCAGCAGTTGCAGGACACCTACTACGTCGTCGCCCACTTCCACTACGTGCTGGTGGCCGGTTCGCTGTATGCGCTGTTCGCCGGCGTCTACTACTGGGGTCCGAAGTGGACGGGTGTGATGTACTCGGAAACGCGCGGCAAGATCCACTTCTGGGGTTCGTTGATCTTCTTCAACGTGACCTTCTTCCCGATGCACTTCCTGGGCCTGGCCGGCATGCCGCGTCGTTATGCCGACTACCCGATGCAGTTCGCCGACTTCAACATGCTGGCGACGATCGGCGCCTTCGGTTTCGGCCTGATGCAGGTGTACTTCTTCCTGTTCGTCGTCGTGCCGATGATGCGCGGCAAGGGTGCGCCGGCGCCGCAGAAGCCGTGGGAAGGTGCCGAAGGCCTGGAGTGGGAAGTGCCGTCACCGGCGCCGTTCCACACCTTCGAGAACCCGCCCAAGCTCGACGCCACGGCCACCAAGGTGATCGGCTGATCGGATCGTTCGTCGCCGGCATCGCTTGACCATGGCACTCACTCCCGAACAACAACGCGCGAATCGACGCCTGGGTTGGATCCTGGTGTCGGTCGCCGTGGTGTTCGCGCTCGGCTTTTTCGCCAAGATCAAGTATCTCGGCCCTTGAACCGATTGCGCACAGGTTCTCTCGGTCATGAAGTGGTCCTGGATTTCCGCGGTCTCCGGCATGCGACGTGACCATCGCCAGATGGTGGCCAAGCTGCTCGTCGTCACCGCGGCGATGTTCGGCTTCGGCTATGCGCTGGTGCCGCTGTACAAGCACATCTGCGAAGCGCTGGGCATCAACGTGTTGAGCCTGGGCGAAAACGGCGGCAAGCGCGAGCGCCCCGCCAACACCCAGGTCGACAGCTCGCGCAGCATCACGGTCGAGTTCGACGCCAACGCCCACGGGCCGTGGGATTTCAAGCCGGCGGTCGCGTCGGTGCAGGTGCACCCGGGCGAGATGGCCACGGTGATGTACGAGTTCCGCAACAAGCAGACGCGGGCGATGGCCGCGCAGGCGATTCCGAGCTACGCGCCGCACCAGGCGGGGCCGCATTTCAACAAGATCGAGTGCTTCTGCTTCAACGAGTACACGCTGCAGCCGGGCGAAGCCAAGCAGTGGCCGGTCGTGTTCTATGTCGACCCGAAGCTGCCGAAGGACGTCACGACCATCACGTTGTCGTACACCTTCTTCGAGGTCGGCGGCAAGGTTCCCGCGGCACCCAAGGCAGCGGCTGCCGTGCCTGCCGTCACCGTGGCGCCGGTGGAGCTGAAGTCATGAGTTCGGGCAAGTCCGACGAAGATGGCTTGCGCGCCGCAATCGGCCGCAAGGGCTCGTTCCTGGGCACCATGCGCGCGGTCGCTTGGTCGTTCTTCGGCATTCGCAAAGGCAAGGGCTACGAAGAAGATGTCAGTCAGCTCAACCCGGTACACGTCGTCATCGCCGGCGTGATCGGCGCGGTGCTGTTCGTGCTGACCTTGGTCGTGCTGGTCAAGTGGATCATCGGCAGCGGCGTCGCGAGCTGAGCGTCGACGCCCTATCCAAGCAACAAACAACACGGTTCTTTCGGTTCGAGGAGCAACACATGTCCGCAGCGAGCAACCACGGGGCGACGCCCTACTACTTCGTTCCGGGTCCGTCGCGTCACCCGGCGATGGCCGCCCTCGGCCTGTTCTTCGTGATCCTGGGCGCCGGCCAATGGGTCAATGGCCACACCTGGGGCGCTTACTCTCTGATCGCCGGCCTCGCGATCTGGCTCGGTACGCTGTACTTCTGGTTCGGTGACGCGATCAGCGAGAGTGAAGGCGGCCAATACTCCGACCGCATCGACGTGTCGTTTCGCTGGAGCATGAGCTGGTTCATCTTCTCGGAAGTGATGTTCTTTGCCGCCTTCTTTGGCGCGCTGTACTGGGCCCGCATCTACTCGGTGCCGTCGCTGGGCAGCCTGGAGAACTCGCTGTTGTGGCCTGACTTCAAGGCCATCTGGCCGAGCGCCGCACCGGGCAACTTCGCGTCACCTGCCGGTACCGTGGCGCCGTTCACGACGATGGGCCCGTGGCCGATCCCGACCATCAACACCGGCATCCTGCTGACCTCCGGCGTCACGCTGACGATCGCCCACCATGCGGTGATCGCTGCGCAGCGCTCGAAGGCGATCCTGTGGATGTGGATCACGGTGCTGCTGGGCGTGACCTTCCTGGGCTTCCAGGTCTACGAGTACATGCACGCCTACAGCGAGCTGAACCTCAAGCTCAGCTCCGGCATCTACGGCTCGACCTTCTTCATGCTGACCGGCTTCCACGGCTTCCACGTGTTCGTCGGCATGCTGATGCTGCTGTTCATCACGCTGCGCCTGATGAAGGGCCACTTCACGCCGAACAGGCACTTTGGCTTCGAAGGCGCGGCCTGGTACTGGCACTTCGTGGACGTGGTCTGGCTGGGCCTGTACATCGTCGTGTACTGGCTCTGAACGTGTGAGGGCCGGTGATTGCACCGGTGTTGCCCACACAAAAAAGCGCCGCTTGCCGCGGCGCTTTGTCATTGGAGGCAGGCGCAGAGCGCTCGATCGGCTTCTACGGCTTCTACGGCTTCTACGGCTGCAGCGGCAGGCCGCTGGGGCGAATCCAGCCCAGCTGATAGGCCAGCAGGATGGTCAGGAACAGCGCGACCGACAGGCCCACGCGCAGTGCCAGCGCCCAGGCCATGCGCTTGTCCGGCCCCCTGGGGGCGTCGCCGGAACCCCCTGGTGCCTGGCGGCGTCGCAGCATGAACAGGCCCGCGCCGGCCAGCGCCGCAAGAATCGCCAGCAGCGCCAGCACGATGAACACTTTCATGGCCTGATTATTTCACCCACCGATGAGCCCGCCCCCCGTCGTCCCTGTCGAGCCCCCACCCGCGCGCGCCCGTCCGCGCTGGCTCATCCTGCTGGCCGCACTGGCCTTGATGGCGTTGACGGCGCGCCTGGGCTGGTGGCAGCTCGACCGGGCCGCGCAGAAGAAGGCGCTGCAGACGGCGATCGAGGCGCAGGCCGACGCATCGGCCCTGCCGGCCAGTGCGTTGCCGGCGGACGAGCCGGAGGCCACGCGCCAGCGCTACCGTCGCATCACGCTGCAGGGCCAGTGGATGGCGGAGCACACGGTCTACCTTGAGAACCGGCAGATGCGCGGGCGTCCCGGCTTCTTCGTGCTGACGCCGCTGAAGCTGCCGACCGGTGATGCGGTGCTGGTGCAGCGAGGCTGGTTGCCGCGCGACCTGGTCGACCGCACCCGCATCGCGCCCTACCGCACGGCGGAAGGCGAGGTGCAGATTCAGGGCCGCATCGTGCCCTGGCCGTCACACCTGACAGCCCTGGGCGCCGAGGCCTCGGGCGCGATCCGGCAAAATCTCGACTTCGCCGACGAGGCGGCCCGGGTGCAGCGAGCCTTGCGGCCGTTCGCCATCGCCGAGCTGGACCAACCGGGCCATGCCAAGGACGGCTTGCTGCGCGATTGGCCGATGCCCGCCGTCGACGTGCACAAGCATTACGGCTACGCGGCGCAGTGGTTTGCCCTCTGTGCCCTCACCGCAGGACTGTATGTCTGGTTCCAACTCATCCGACCCCGGCGCCGCCAGCGCGCCGGTGGCCCCGATTGACCTGATGGCATTGACCGTGCACAGCGGCCCGGCGCCGCGGCTGCCTGACGAGATGCCGCCGGCACGACCGCGAGGGCGTTTCACCGCACTGCTGGTGCTGCTGGCCTGCGCGGCACCGGTGCTGCTGTCCTACTTCACCTACTACGTCTGGCGGCCGAGCGCCCGCAACAACTACGCCGAACTGATCCAGCCGACGCGGGCGATGCCCGTCGACCTCGGTCTGCGCGACCTGCAGGGCCGCCCGGTCAAGAACGCTGACCTGGCCGGCCAGTGGCTTTTAGTCGTCGTCGGCGATGGCGCGTGCGATTCGCGCTGCGAGAGCCACCTGTACCAGCAGCGCCAGCTGCGTGAGATGGCCGGGCGCGAGCGCGGCCGGATCGACCGTGTCTGGCTGGTCACCGACGAGGCGCCGCTGCGTGAGCCGATTGCACGTGCACTGAACGAAGGCGACGCGCCAGCGACCGTCTTGCGGGTGTCCCGCCAAACCCTGGCGCGCTGGCTCGCGCCGGCCGCGGGGCAGGCACTCGACGACCACCTGTACCTGGTCGACCCGATGGGCGAATGGATGATGCGCGCGCCGGCCGAACTGGAGCCCAAGCGGTTCCACAAGGACCTGGACCGGCTGCTGCGCGCCTCGGCGTTCTGGGACCGCCCGGGGCGGGAGCATTGAGATGAATGGCGCCGTCACGGCGGTGGATTTTTCGCCCGCCTTGCGTTTGTTGATGCTGGCCGCGGGGTTGGCGCTGCTGCCGCTGGCCTGGTGGGCCTGGCGCCAGCGGGCGGCCGGCGCATCGGCGCGCCGTGCGGCGCTGACGATGCTGACGCTGTTCCTGACCTTCGACCTCGTCGTCTTCGGTGCCTTTACGCGGCTGACCGACTCGGGTCTGGGCTGCCCGGACTGGCCAGGCTGCTACGGCGAAGCCAGTCCGATCGCTGCCGGTGCACAGATCGCGCACGCCGAAGCCCAGCAGCCCACGGGTCCGGTCACGCAGCACAAGGCCTGGATCGAAATGGTCCACCGCTACCTGGCGATGACTGTCGGCGCGTTGATCGTCGTCTTGCTGGCCATCAGCGTGCGGGCGCGGCGCGAGTTGCCGTTCTCGATCGCCTGGCCCTGGGCGACCCTGGCCTGGGTCATCGTGCAGGGCCTGTTCGGCAAGTACACGGTGACCTTGAAGCTGTACCCGGCGATCGTCACGCTGCACCTGTTCGGCGGCCTGGTGCTGCTGGCGATGTTGATGGTCCAGGCGCAGCGCTACCAGGGGCGGGTGCTGACCCTGAGTGGCGCCGCACGCACGCTGCTGCCGGGCGTCTTGTTGCTGTTGGTCGTGCAGGTGCTGCTGGGGGCCTGGGTCAGCACCAACTATGCGGTGCTCGCGTGCCAAGGCTTTCCGCAGTGCAACGGCCAGTGGTGGCCCGGCGCGATGGATGCGCGACAGGGCTTCACGATCCTGCGCCACCTGGGTCAAGCCGGGGAGGGGGGCTTCCTGCCCGCAGAAGCGCTGGTGGCGATCCACTGGGCGCACCGCGTGTTCGCTTTGGTGCTGGTGGCAGCTCTGCTCGCGCTGGCCACGTTGCTGTGGCGCCAGCCTGGCGGTGCGGCTCGTCGCGCGGCGCAAGGCCTGCTGCTGCTGACGATGCTCCAAGTCGGCACCGGCGCCGCCAACGTCGTGTTGGAGTGGCCGCTCGTCGCCGCCCTGATGCACACCGGCGGCGCCGCGGCGTTGGTCCTGCTGCTGGTGTCGCTGCAGGTGCGCGCCGTCTCAGATTCGTCCCCCGCCCGAGCCACCACGGCCACGCGCCACCCCGCGCCACAATGAACACGACCGTGTCTTCGACCACCTTGCCTCCCCCGTCTCCCTGGGCGCAGTACTACGCGCTGACCAAGCCGCGCGTCGTGCAGCTGATCGTCTTCTGTGCCGTGATCGGCATGCTGCTGGCCGTTCCCGGCTGGCCGGACTGGGGCGTGCTGATCGCCGCCACCGTTGGCATCTGGCTGGTCGCCGGGGCCGCCGCGGCGTTCAACTGCCTGGTCGAGGGCGAGATCGACCGCCGCATGAAGCGCACCGCATGGCGGCCCACCGCCAAGGGCGAGCTGGCCGACCGCCACACATTGGCGTTCTCGGGGCTGCTGTGCGCGGTCGGCTGCGCGATCTTGTGGTTCTGGGTCAACCCACTGACGATGGGGCTGACGCTCGCCACCTTCGTCGGCTACGCGGTCATCTACACCGTCATCCTGAAGCCATTGACGCCGCAGAACATCGTGATCGGCGGTGCTTCCGGTGCCATGCCGCCGGTGCTTGGCTGGGCCGCCATGCGTGGCGAGGCCGGACCCGAGGCCTGGCTGCTGTGTCTGATCATCTTCCTCTGGACACCGCCGCATTTTTGGGCGCTGGCCCTGTACCGCGCCGAGGACTACGCCCGCGCCGGCCTGCCGATGCTGCCGGTGACCCATGGCGCGGCGTTCACGCGGCTGCATGTGTTCCTGTATACCGTCGTGCTGTTCGCCGGTACGTTGCTGCCGTTCGTCTATGGCATGAGCGGCTGGATCTACCTGGCCGCTGCAGTGGCGCTGGGTGTCGGCTTCATGGCGTATGGCTTCCGCCTCTGGCGCGACTACTCGGACACCTTGGCCCGCCGCACCTTCCGCTTCTCGATCCTGCACCTGTCGCTACTGTTCGCGGCGCTGCTGGTCGACCACTACGTGAGCCCCTGGCTGGCCGCGGCCACCACTTGAAGAAAGCCCACCCATGCAATTGAATCCGACGCGGCGCTCGACGCTTCACCTCGCCGCCATGGCCCTGGCCATCGGTTTGACCGGCCTGGCGGGTTGCACCAAGAAGCCGGTGGCCTTCCAGGGCATCGACATCACGGGCGCCGACTACGCGCGCCAGCTGAACCTGACCGATGCCGACGGCAAGGCCCGCACCTTGGCCGACTTCAAGGGCAAGGTCGCCGTGGTCTTCTTCGGCTACACCCAATGCCCGGACGTGTGCCCGACGACCCTCGCCGAGATCGCTGCCGTGAAGAAGCAGCTCGGCGCCGATGGTGACAAGCTCGTCGGCGTGTTCGTCAGCGTCGATCCCGAGCGCGACACGGCGCCGGTACTGAAGGCCTACGTCGAAAGCTTCGGCAAGGACTTTGTCGCGCTGCGCGGCAGCGTCGAGGAGATCAAGGCCGTCGCGCGCGAGTTCAAGGTGTTCTACGCCAAGGTGCCGGGCACCACCGATGGCAGCTACACGATGGACCACACCGCCAACTCCTATGTGTTCGACCCGCAGGGCCGTGTGCGGCTGGCCGAACGCTACGGCTCAGGGCCCGATGCCCTGGCCAAGGATGTCAGGGCGCTGCTCGATGGCGCATGAGTCGCCACCAGCCTCGGCAGGCACTGGCACAAAAAAAAGGCTCCCGCGGGAGCCCTTTTTGTGGGCGGTCGACGCGTCGCGTCAAGCCGTCTCGAGCGCCTTGCGCATCTTCTTCAGCGCGGCCGACTCGATCTGCCGGATGCGCTCGGCGCTGACGCCGTACTCGGCAGCCAGCTCGTGCAGCGTCATGCCGCCGCTGGAATCGTCGTTGACCTTCAGCCAGCGCTCTTCGACGATGCGGCGGCTGCGCGAATCGAGATGCTCCAGCGCGCGCGCGATGCCGTCGCCGGAAAGGGAGTCCCGGCCGCGGGCTTCGAGCACGTGGGTCGGTTCCTGGCTTTCGTCGGCCAAGTAGGCGATCGGCGCGTAGCTTTCTTCGCCGTCGTCGGTCTGGGGCTCCAGCGCCACGTCGCCGCCCGACAGCCGGGTCTCCATCTCGATGACTTCTTCCGGCTTCACGTTCAGCTCGCGCGCCACGAGACTGACTTCGTCCGGTGTCAGGGTCGCGCGGTGGGTCTGCCCCTCGAGCGCCTGGCCCTTGAGGCCCTGCTTCATCGAGCGCAGGTTGAAGAACAACTTGCGCTGAGCCTTGGTCGTCGCGACCTTGACCATGCGCCAGTTCTTCAAGATGTATTCGTGGATCTCGGCCTTGATCCAGTGCAGCGCATAGCTGACCAGACGCACGCCTTGGTCCGGGTCGAAGCGCTTGACGGCCTTCATCAGGCCGACATTGCCCTCCTGGATCAAGTCGCCGTGCGGCAGGCCGTAGCCCAGGTATTGCCGCGACACCGAGACGACCAGGCGCAGGTGCGACAGCACCAGCCGCCCGGCAGCCTCCAGGTCGCCTTGTTCACGCAGGCGGCTGGCAAACTGGCTCTCTTCCTCGGGCGTCAGCAGCGGAATGCGGTTGACCGCTGTGATGTATGCATCGAGGTTGGCGATGGCCGGCACCATCGCCCACGGGTCGCGCAGGGCCAGGGTGTTGGAGGTGGCAGTCGTGTTCATCGGTCTTTCGGACTCGCGGCAGGGGCCGTGGTTCCGTTGAATATTAGCACTCCTGACCGGCGAGTGCTAAAGCCCGGGTTGACGCCGCGCAATCCAGCCCTCGGTGGACCAACCTTGTTGGCCCGCAGGAATGGCCCCCGGAAAAAGAGGGCGGCCATCACATTTCTCTCAGAGAGGTTATGAAAGGTGCTGTCCAGCCTATTGGGGCAATGCTTCTCCACCCATGAAACCTCGCCGCCTCGCCCGCCTCACGTGCTTGGCCTGGACGGGAGTCCTGGGTTGAAGAAAACCGGCGTGGTGGCCGACGCACTTGCCTGGTGGCATGGCATATGCCGCTGCCTGGCTGCCTGCGGTACGAAAACTGCTCGCAGCCCGCTGAAAACGCTGAGAAGGTGGCGCCCGGCCTTCGCCGATACTGCGCGCCGCCCACGGGGACCCGAGAGGAACGACGACAGACGTGCCTACGCTGACCGACCTGCTGCCTGACCGCCACGACGCCGCCGCCGAGATCGTCAGCGAGGCGCCCGAGCCCCGTGAAGCGACGGTGGCGGCCGTGTTGCGCGAGGCCTTGGCGCCGCTGCTCGATGCGCTCGCTGGGCAGCCGCCCCGGCCGGTGCGGCTGATGCGGCGCATCGGGCTCGACAAGAGCCTGGCCAGCCGGCTGGTGCAGGCGGTGCGGGCCGAGTCCGACTCGCAGTTCCTGCACCTGCTGCCCTCGCCGACGGGGCTGCGCATCCTGATCGAACGCAGCCGCAACGAACCGGCCGCGGCCGACTGGTTGCCAGCGGTCGAGCGGGCGGTCGACGCTTTCGCGGCGCTGCTGGACGCCTTGCCGGGCGGCCGCCAGGCGCTGGATGCGCGCCTGGGCGAAGACCTCTCGTCGATCCGCGAGCGACGTGAGCACATGGCTCGCCAGGCATCGTTCAAGGCGGTGTCATTCCTCTTCGGCCACTACTGCGAGACGCTGTCGACGGCGCTGTTCCTGTTCCCGTCGGCCGCCGGCCGGTGGGTCGACGCGGTCGAGGTCCACCGCCGCCTCGGCCTGCGTCGCATCACGCCGGGCACGGCGCTGCCGCTGTTGAGTCTGCACGCGCCATCGGGTCCCGCGCCGGCGGTCGAGCGCGCCCGGCGGCTGACCCCGATCGACGGCGTCTCGGCCGACACCCAAACCGCCGCGGATGCCCAGCGTTTCTTCATCGCCGAAGGCTGCAGCCTGCCGCTGCCGGCGCTGGACGTCGAGCAGGAGGGCGGCAGCAGCACCTTCCTGCTCGGTGCGCAGTCACCCGACCCGTTGCCGGCACGCTTGACCACGGCGCTGCGCATCACCAACGTCCAACCGCTGCAGCCCGATGCACCCTATCTGACCGTGCGCAACTACATGCTGCACACGCCTTGCCAGCGGCTGGTACGCGAGATCTACCTCGCCGACGGGCTGTGGCCCGATGCACTGCCGCACATCGGCTTCTATCTGCCCGGGCCTTCCGGCATCGCGCTGCCGCCACCACCGCCCGGGGTGCCGCACTACCGTCGGCTGCACCTGAGCGCGCCGATCGAACAACTGCCTGCCGGGCCGGCGATATCGCCATTGACCGGCGTCGCCGACCACGCCAGCGTGCTGGGGGCGGTGCTGCGGCGTGCCGGCCTGGGGGAGTTGCACTTTCGCGGCTGGCGCTGCCAGACGCCTTACCCGGTGCCGCTGGTCGAGATGCAGCTGGGCTTTCGCTTTGCCGGCCACCGCGAGGGGGCGGCCGGCGGCCCCAGCTAGACCATCTTCTCCGGCCGGACCCAGGCGTCGAACTGCTCGGCGGTGATGCCGCCCACGGCGAGTGCGGCTTCGCGCAGCGACAGCCCTTGCGCATGCGCATGCTTGGCGATCTTGGCCGCGCGGTCGTAGCCGATGTGCGGGTTCAGTGCCGTCACCAGCATCAGCGAGCGTTCCAGCAATTCGGTGATGCGGTCCCGATCGGGCTCGATGCCCTGGGCGCAGTGGGCGTCGAAACTGGCCATGCCGTCACCCAGCAAGCGCACGCTTTGCAGGAAGTTGTGGGCGATCAGCGGCTTGAACACGTTCAGCTCGAAGTTGCCAGACGCCCCGCCGATGCCGAGCGCCACGTCGTTGCCCATCACCTGGCAGCAGGCCATCGTCAATGCCTCACACTGCGTCGGGTTGACCTTGCCGGGCATGATCGAGCTGCCAGGTTCGTTCTCCGGGATGCGCAGCTCGCCCAGGCCGCAGCGCGGCCCCGAGGCCAGCCAGCGCACATCGTTGGCGATCTTCATCAAGGCGACGGCCAGGGTCTTCAATGCGCCGTGGGCGCTGACCAACGCGTCGTGGCCGGCCAGCGCAGCAAAGCGGTTCGGCGCGGCAAGAAACGGCGCGCCGGTGTCGCGGCTCAGCTGCAGGGTCACCCCGTCTGCGAACTGCGGGTGGGTGTTCAACCCGGTGCCCACCGCCGTGCCGCCGACCGCCAACTCGTGCAACGGCCCCAGCGCCGCGGTAACGGCCTGCGCGGCGTGGTCCAGCTGAGCCACCCAACCCGACATCTCCTGCCCCAGCGTCAGCGGGGTCGCGTCCTGCAGGTGGGTGCGGCCGATCTTGACGATGTCGGCGAACGCGTTGGCCTTGGCGGCCAGCGTGCCGCGCAGCGCTCGCAATGCCGGCAGCAGATCGTTGGCGACCGCCAGCGCCGCGGCCACATGCATCGCGGTCGGGAAGATATCGTTCGACGACTGCCCGAGGTTGACGTGGTCGTTCGGGTGCACCTGCCGTTCCTGGCCGCGCTGGCCGCCCAGCAGCTCCGAGGCGCGATTGGCCAGCACCTCGTTCATGTTCATGTTGGTCTGCGTGCCCGAGCCGGTCTGCCAGACC
Organism: Ideonella sp.; assembly: GCF_036277275.1. GTDB lineage: Bacteria > Pseudomonadota > Gammaproteobacteria > Burkholderiales > Burkholderiaceae_C > Ideonella. The sequence continues at coordinate 60,570 of NZ_DASUNH010000129.1, forward strand.
GACAACGGGAAGGCATTGGCGTGGCTGCCGGCCAGCACCTCGTCGGCCGCCTGGATGATCGCCTCGGCCAGGCGCTCGTCGAGCAGGCCCAAGCCCGCGTTGACGCCAGCTGCCGCGCGCTTGACCCGCGCCAGCGCCATCAGCAGCGCGTCGGGCATGCGCTCGCTGGAGATGTGGAAGTACTCGAGCGAGCGCTGGGTTTGCGCGCCCCACAGGGCGTCGGCGGGCACCTCGATGGGGCCGAAGGTGTCGCGCTCGGTGCGCGTGGCGTCTTTTTTCATGCAGGCTCCCGGCGGCCTCGCCGGGAAGCCGCATCAGACGTTGAACAGGAAGTGCAGCACGTCGCCGTCCTTGACGACGTATTCCTTGCCTTCGGCCCGCATCTTGCCGGCATCCTTGGCGCCTTGCTCACCGCCGAACTTGATGAAGTCGTCGTAGGCAATGGTTTGCGCGCGGATGAAGCCGCGTTCGAAGTCGGTGTGGATCGCGCCGGCCGCCTGCGGCGCGGTGTCGCCGATGTGGATCGTCCAGGCGCGCACTTCCTTCACACCGGCGGTGAAGTAGGTCTGCAGGCCCAGCAGGCTGAACGCCGAGCGGATCAGGCGGTTCAGCCCCGGCTCGTCCTGGCCCATCTCGGCCAGGAACATCGCTTTGTCCTCATCGGACATGTCGGACAGTTCGCTCTCGGTCTTGGCGCAGATCGCGACGACCGGGGCCTTCTGCTTGGCGGCGTATTCGCGCAGCCGGTCCAGGAACGGGTTGTTCTCGAAGCCGGACTCGGACACGTTGCCGACGAACATCGCCGGCTTGGCGGTGATCAGGCACAGCGGTTTCAGCACGGCCTGCTCTTCCTTGCTGAAATCGATCGAGCGCACCGGGCGGCCCTCGTTCAGCGCGGCGTCGCACTTCTTCAGCACCTCGACCAGGCGGGCGGCTTCCTTGTCGCCGCCGGCCTTGGCCACTTTGCTGTAACGCTGCAAGCTCTTCTCGACCGTGGCCAGGTCAGCCAGGCACAGCTCGGTCTGGATCACTTCGATGTCGGAGATCGGGTCGACCTTGCCGGCGACGTGGATGACGTTCTCGTCTTCGAAGCAGCGCACCACGTTGACGATCGCGTCGGTCTCGCGGATGTGCGACAAAAACTGGTTGCCCAGGCCTTCACCCTTGCTGGCGCCGGCCACCAGGCCCGCGATGTCGACGAACTCGACGATCGCCGGCAGGATGCGCTCGGGCTTGACGATGGCGGCCAGCGCCTGCAGGCGTGAGTCCGGCAGCTCGACCACGCCGACGTTCGGCTCGATCGTGCAGAAGGGGTAGTTCTCGGCGGCGATGCCGGCCTTCGTCAAGGCATTGAACAGGGTGGATTTGCCGACGTTGGGCAGGCCGACGATGCCGCACTTCAGGCTCATGGGGGCTTCCGGGGGAGAAAAGAGGGCGTCGCCGGGAAGATCAAGAATGTCATGGGCATCCCGGGCGCGGAACCCGACATTTTAGGCGGCCTCCCTACAATTCCCCGCATGACCGCCTTCGACGTGCGCATTCTCGGCTCGGGCATCGTCAGCCGCAGTCTCGCGCTGGCGCTGGCCCGCCAGGGGCTGCGCGTGGCCCTGCAGACCCGGCCGGGCGCCGCCCATGCCAGCCCGGATGTGCGTGCCTACGCGCTGAACCCGGCTTCGGTGGCGCTGCTGGCCGACCTGCGCGCCTGGGATACCTTGCCGGCCGACGCCCGCACGGCCGTGCACGACATGCGCGTGGCAGGCGACGCACCGGGCGCCCAGCTGGCGTTCTCGGCCTTCGCGCAGGCGGTGCCGGCGCTGGCGTGGATCGTCGATGCCGCAGCGCTCGAGGCCGTGCTGGAAACGGCCATCGGCTTCAGTCCGCAGGTTCATCTGTTCGCCGAACCGCCGGCGGCTGCCTTGACGGTGGTGGCCGAAGGCAAGGCCTCGCTGCTGCGCCAGCAGCTGGGGGTGCAGTTCGAACAGCACAGCTATGGCCAACGCGCGATCGCGGCCCGGCTGGTGGCCGACCGACCGCACAGCGGCGTGGCGCACCAGTGGTTCCGCAGCCCCGACATCCTGGCCCTGTTGCCGTTTGACCGGCCGCAGGTCGGCCACGGCTACGGCCTGGTCTGGTCGCTGCCCGAGGCCGAAGCCGAACGCCTGCTGGCGCTGCCTGCAGCCGACTTCGACGCCGCGCTGAACGGCGCCACCGGCGGTGGCGCCGGCCGCCTGGCACTGGCCAGCGAGCGCACTGCCTGGCCGCTGATGCTGGGCCGGGCGTCGGCGGTCAGTGGCGCGGGTTGGGCACTGGTCGGCGATGCCGCCCACGTGGTACACCCGCTGGCTGGGCAGGGACTCAACCTGGGCCTGGCCGACGTGGCTGCGCTGGCCGATGTGGTGAAGCGACGCGAGAGCTGGCGTTCACCCGGCGACGCCGAGCTGTTGCGCCGCTATGCTCGCCGCCGTGCCACCGGCACCTGGGCGATGGCCCAGGCCACCGATGGCCTGTGGCAGCTTTTTGCCGGCCAACAGCCCTGGCTGCGGGAACTTCGCAACCGCGGGCTGGGTCTGGTCAATCACATCACACCCGTCAAGCGCTGGCTCGTGGGCCAGGCGATTGACACCTGATCCGGCGGTCGGCGCCCATTCCAACGTGAGACATACCGTTTCCGCTTCTGAAGGACATTCGATGACCCTCCTGTTCACCCGCGCGGCACGCTTCGCCCGTTTGCTGCCCGGTATGGCGCTGATTGGTACGCTGGCCGTGGCCACGCAGTTGGCCCAGGCCGACGAAGCCGCGATTCGCAAGACGCTGGCCGACCGCATGCCCAAGCTGCCGAAGATCGACGAGATCAGCAAGACGCCGATCCCGGGCGTCTATGAGCTGCGCATCGGCACCGACATCCTCTACGCCGACGAGACGGGGTCGCACCTGATCGAAGGCGCGATCCTGGACACCAAAACCCAGACCGACCTGACCAAGGCCCGCATCGACAAGCTGACGATGATCGATGTCGCCTCGTTGCCGCTGAAGGATGCGTTGGTGTTCAAGCAGGGCACCGGAATGCGCAAGCTGATCGTCTTTGCCGATCCGAACTGCGGCTACTGCAAGCGCATCGAGCGCGACTTGTTGGCGCTGAAGGACGTCACGATCTACACCTACCTGCTGCCGATCCTCGGCCCGGATTCGACCGCCAAGTCGCGCGACATCTGGTGTGCGAAAGACAACGGCAAGGCCTGGCGCGCCTGGATGATCGACAACGTGACCCCTGCCAAGCAGCAGACTGACAAGTGCGATGTCGCGGTGCTGGAGCGCAACCTCGAGATCAGCCGCAAGTACAAGATCACCGGCACGCCGGCGGTGGTGTTCGAAGACGGCACCCGTTCGCCTGGTGCGTTGCCGGCCAACGTGATCGAAGAGCGCATGAAGGAAGCCAGCAAGAAGTCCTGAACGGACTCGTTTCAAACGCAAACAAATCGGTGGGGCTGCAGCGACAATGCGCGCCATGAGTGTCGCAACCACCCATCTTTCGCACCCGGCCGCGCTGGCGGCCGAACCACCCCGCCTTGCGCGCCAGCTGGGCGCCGCGGGGCTGATTCCATTCGTGCTCGGCGCCGCGCTGATCTGGCTGGTCTATCCCGAGGCACAGCCCTATGTGACCGCAGCGACGGCCGGGTACGCCGGCTGCATCGTTGCCTTCCTCGGTGGCATCCACTGGGGCCTGGCGATGCGTGCCGGCCACAACGAGCCGGCCCATTTCGGCTGGTCCGTCGTGCCGCCGCTGGTGGCGGCACTGGGCGTGATGATGCCGCCCTATGCCGGGCTGGTGCTGCTCGGCGCGATGCTCCTGGTGTGCTACGCGGTCGATCGCAAGCTGCTGGCCGAGCAGGGGTTGAATGCCTGGTTGACGCTGCGCTTTCGCTTGAGCGCGGTGGCTGGCCTGAGCTGCTTCATCGGCGCGGCGGGCACCTGATGACGGCCGCCATCCGCTACCGCATCGATCTGGCGGACGCCGCCAATCACCGCTACCGGGTGACGCTGACGGTGCCGGCACCGGCACGCGTGCAGCTGTTCAGCCTGCCGGTATGGATCCCGGGCAGCTACATGGTGCGCGAGTTCGGTCGCCACCTCAGCGGGTTGCGTGCGCAGCAAGGCCGTGCCGATGTGGTCCTGACCCAGCTCGACAAGACCACCTGGCGTGTCGACACCACCGGCCGCGGCGCGCTGACGCTGAGTTACGACGCCTACGCTTTCGACAACTCGGTGCGCACCGCGTTCCTCGACGACAGCCGTGGCTTCTTCAACCCGACCAGCCTGTGCCTGCGCGTGCATGGCCAGGAGGGCGTGCCGCACGAGGTCCGTCTGGCCAGCCTGCCCAGTGGCTGGGACGTGGCCACGGCGATGCCCGCATTGGCGGAAACGCGCAACGGCTTCGTCAGCGCTGACTACGACGAGTTGGTCGACCACCCGTTTGAGCTGGGTCGCTTCTGGCGCGGTGAGTTCGAAGCCGGCGGCGTGCCGCACGAATTCGTCGTCGCCGGTGCCTGGCCCAGCTTCGACGGCGAGCGCCTGCTGGCCGATGCCAAGCGCATCTGCGCCGCGCAGATCCATTTCTGGCACGGCCGCGGCAAGCCACCATTCGAACGGTATGTGTTCATGCTGAACACGGCGGAAGACGGCTACGGCGGGCTCGAGCACCGTGCCAGCACCGCTTTGCTGGCCAATCGGCGCGATCTGCCGCGCCGTGGCCAGGCGGCCGCCAGCGATGGCTATGTCACGCTGCTCGGGCTGATCAGCCATGAGTACTTCCACACCTGGAACGTCAAACGGCTGAAACCGGCCGAGTTCATCGAGCTGGACTACGGCCAGGAGAACTACACCCGGCTGCTCTGGTTCTTCGAGGGCTTCACGTCGTACTACGACGACCTGATGCTGCGCCGCGCTGGCCTGATCGACAGCGCGCGCTACCTGAAGCTGATCGGCCGCACGGTCAGCGGGGTGCGCAGCACGCCGGGCCAGAAGGTGCAAAGCGTGGCCGAGGCGAGCTTCGATGCCTGGGTCAAGTACTACCGCAGCGACGAGAACACCCCGAACTCGACCATCAGCTACTACACCAAGGGGTCCTTGGTGGCGCTGCTGCTCGATCTGCACCTGCGCCGCGCCGGCGAGTCGCTGGATGCGTTGATGCGGCGCCTGTGGAAAGCTTGCCCCAGCGGCGCGTTGACCGAAGAGCGTGTGCTGAGCGAAGTCGCCGAGCTCGGCGGGGCCGCGCTGGCCGAATCGCTGAAAGCCTGGGTGCACGGCCGCGACGACCTGCCTCTCGATGCGGCGCTGGCTGCGGCCGGCATCAAGCGCAGCGAAGACAAGGCGCCGTGGAGCGCAGCGCTGGGCCTGAAGCTGTCCGAAGGCCCGGTGACCGGGGTGCAGGTGAAGTCGGTGCTGAGCGGCAGCGCTGCAGCTGCCGCCGGCGTCTCGCCCGGCGACGAGTTGCTGGCCATCGACGGCTGGCGCATTCGCCGCTTCGACGATGCGCAGCAATGGGTCGCCGAGGGCCAGCCGTTCGAACTGGTGCTGGTGCGTCAGCAGCGCCTGCGCACGCTGACGGTCAAGCCATTGGCCGCGCCGGCGCTGGAGCGCACCCTCAGCCTGGCGCCGGACCCTCAGGCGCCTGCCGCCGCGTTGGCACTGCGCCGGGCCTGGTTGGGTGACTGAGCCGGCGTCGATGCAGGCCGGCTGCTGACATGAGCGCCGCGCTGCCCGGTGGCCGTTCGAGCCGGGCCCGCGCCGCACGCCGTGCGGGCTGGTTCGTGCTGCTGATCACCGTGTCGATCGGTCACTGGTGGCTGGCCGCTCAGCTGCCCGACAGCCGCCTCGGTGAAGGAGATGCCGACGACGCGCCGAGCGCGATCGAGGTCGCGTTCGTGCGTGAATTGCAGCCCGCGGCGCCGCCGGTGTATGCCGCGGCGCCGTCGCCGCCTGTCAAACTGACCCGGGCCCCGCGCAGGCCCGAGCCTGCCGCGTCGGCCGCGTCGCCACCAGCCAGCGAGCCCACCGCCGAAGTGGCGGCAGTGACCGCGCTCCCCGCCAGCGCCACGGCCAGTGCCCCGGTGATGCCGGCCTCGGCGCCGCTGGATCTTCCGCCGGTGGTGGCTGCTGCGTCGGCGCCCGCCAGTGCGGCAGCGGTTGTGGCGGCCCCGGCGTCGAGTGCCGTCACCAGCTTCGATTGGCCCCCATCGACTCGTCTGAACTACGACTTCAACGGCTATTACCGCGGCCCGGTGCTGGGAAACGCCAAGGTCGAGTGGCTGCGTGACGGCAGCCACTACCAGGTGCGTCTCGAAGTACGGGTACCGATGCTGGGCGGCCGCAAGATGCTCAGCGATGGCCAACTGGGCCCGAACGGGCTGATGCCGCGCCGCTATGACGAGGTGACCGATCGCCTCTTTGCGGACACGGTGAACCAGACTGTGCGGTTCGAAGCCGATCGCATCGTGCTGGCCAACCAGAAGGTCAACGACTGGGTGCCCGGCGTGCAGGACACGGCCAGCCAATTCGTGCAGATGACCTGGATGTTCCTGACCCAGCCTGAGCTGTTGCAGGTCGGCCGCACGATCGAGTTTCCTCTGGCATTGCCGCGCCGCGTCGGGCGCTGGACTTACGACGTGCGCGAACAGGTGACGCTGTACCTGCCTTTCGGCGAGGTCAACGCCTTCCACCTGGAGCCGCGGCCGATGAGCAAGCGCGGCAAGGAATGGCTGGTGGACATGTGGATCGCGCCGAGCCTGCAGTACCTGCCGGCGCGGATCCTGCTGCGCCAGGACGCCGAGAGCTATGGCGAACTGATCCTCAACAGCCGCCCGCTGCAGTCCGGCCCCGCGCCCACGCCCGCGGCGCCGCGGGCGTCGGAACGTATAGTCCATTGAACTGTCCAGACGAGGAGTGCCACGATGGCCTACGAATGCATCCTGACCGAACGCCACGGTGACGCGGCGTTGCAGACCGGCGTGATCCGCCTGAACCGTCCCAAGCAGATGAATGCGCTGAACGACCAGCTGATGGACGAGCTGGGCCAGGCGCTGCTGGCCTTCGATGCCGACCCGGGCATCGGCTGCATCATCGTCACCGGCAGCGAGAAGGCTTTTGCCGCCGGTGCCGACATCGCGGCGATGAAGGACTACGACTTCGAGCACACCTACCGCACCGAGTACATCAGCCGAAATTGGGAGACGATGCGCCGTGTGCGCAAGCCGGTGATCGCCGCGGTCGGTGGCGTGGCGCTCGGTGGTGGTTGCGAGGTCGCGATGATGTGCGACATCGTCATCGCCGCCGACAACGCCAAGTTCGGCCAGCCCGAGATCACGATCGGCGTCGTGCCCGGTGCCGGTGGCACCCAGCGCCTGCCGCGTGCGATCGGCAAGGCCAAGGCGATGGACATGGTGCTGACCAACCGCTGGATCAACGCGCAGCAGGCCGAGGCCTGGGGCCTGGTTTCGCGTGTGGTGCCGTTGGACAAGCTGATGGACGAGGCGTTCACGGTCGCTGCGCAGATCAATGGTTTCGGCCAGATCTCGGTGATGGCCGCGAAAGAGGCGGTCAACCGCGCCTTCGAATCGTCACTGACCGACGGCCTGTGGTACGAGCGCCGCCTGTTCCACGCGATGTTCGGCACCGCCGACCAGCGCGAGGGCATGGCCGCGTTCCTCGACAAGCGGCCCCCGAAATTCGAACGCAACAAGTAGGCGCTCCGCCGGAGCCGCCGCTCACCAAGTGGCGTGCGCGGATCCGGCTTTGCCGGTCCGCTGCGCGAGCCCCCTTGGGGGGCAGCGACCGGAGGGAGCGTGGGGGCTCAAGGTTGCACCCAGCGCGCGCCGTGGCCATCGAAGACGGCGCGACGGTGGCCGGCCGGGTCCAGCGCCAGCCAGTCCATCACCCGCACCTGCGCCGTGACCACTGCGAAATGTTCGCGTGAGCCTCGCTCGGGGGCTGGGTGGGCGCGCAGTGGAGCGCCGGGTGGCAGCGGCGACAGATAGTCCTGCGCCGCCGGTGTCATCTTCAGCGTCGCCCAGCGCGACGACACGGCGAGGCCGCTGGTCTCCAGCACCAGATGCACGGTCAGGCGCAGCTGCCAGCCCAGCTCGGCTGACCACATGACCATCGTGGCCTGCGGATGGGCGTCGATCTGGGCGGCCTTCGGCGATCGGGCATCGGTGAAGAAGACCAACTCGCGTGCCGGTGCGTCGACCTCGCGCAGCACCACCACGCGTGCATCCACACCCGCCGCGCCACCGGCCGTCGCCAGCACGGGCGTACGCCATGCATGGCCCCGCGCGTGGGCCGCGGCGACCAACTCGGCCCAAAGCTGCACCTCAAGGGCGCCGAGATCGTCGGTCGGCAACGCTGTCACCATGGTGCCCGACATCATCGCCGGTCCGGATCGGCCCGGGTTGTGGCGTATCAAGACTCGTGGCGCAGCGCTGGCGCGCCTCAGCTCTCCCGACGCAGCGCCGGGAACAGGATGATGTCGCGGATGCTCGGGCTGTCGGTCAGCAACATCATCAGCCGGTCGATGCCGATGCCGCAGCCGCCTGTGGGCGGCATGCCGTATTCGAGCGCGCGGATGAAGTCGGCATCGAAGAACATCGCCTCTTCGTCGCCGGCATCCTTGTTCGCCACCTGGGCCTGGAAGCGCGCCGCCTGGTCCTCGGCGTCGTTCAGCTCCGAGAAGCCGTTGGCGTATTCGCGGCCGGTGATGAACAGCTCGAAGCGTTCGGTGATTGCCGGGTTCGTGTCCGACGCACGGGCCAGCGGGCTGACCTCGACGGGATAGTCGATGATGAAGGTCGGCTGCCAGAGCTTTTCTTCGACCGCCGCTTCGAACAGCCCGAACTGCAGCTCGGCCAGCTTCCAGTGCGCCGGCGGCTCTTCGCCCAGCGCCTTGAGCTTCCCGTGCAGGGCGACTGGGTCGATCGATTCGGCTTCGCTGACACCGGCATGCACCACCAGCGATTCACGCACCGACAGGCGCGCGAACGGCTTGTCCAGCTCGACTGGCTTGCCGTTGTAGGTCAGCGCTGCCGAGCCGGTGGCCGCGCGCGCGGCGTGGCGCAGCACGGCCTCGGTGAAGTCCATCAGGTCGTGATGGTTCCAGTAGGCCGCGTAGAACTCCATCATGGTGAATTCGGGGTTGTGCCGAACCGAGATGCCTTCGTTGCGGAAGTTGCGGTTGATCTCGAACACCCGCTCGAAGCCGCCGACGATCAGCCGCTTCAGGTACAGCTCTGGCGCGATGCGCAGGAACATTTCCTGGTCGAGCGCGTTGTGGTGTGTGACGAAGGGCTTGGCATTCGCGCCACCCGGGATCGGGTGCAGCATCGGCGTCTCGACCTCGAGGAAACCGTGCTCGACCATGAAGCTGCGGATTGAGCTGACGGCCTTGCTGCGGGCCACGAAGCGAGCGCGTGCCGAGTCGTCGGTGATCAGGTCGACGTAGCGCTGACGGTACTTCTGCTCCTGGTCGGTCATGCCGTGGAACTTGTCCGGCAATGGGCGCAGGCTCTTGGTCAGCAGACGCACCGACGTGGCCTTGACCGACAGCTCGCCGGTCTTGGTGCGGAACAGGGTGCCTTCGCAGCCAAGGATGTCACCCAGGTCCCAGTGCTTGAAGACGGCCAGCGCCTCGGCGCCGACGGCGTCCTGCGTCACATACAGCTGGATGCGGCCGGAAGAGTCCTGCAGCGTCGCGAAACAGGCCTTGCCCATCACGCGCTTGAGCATCATGCGGCCGGCCACGACCACCTTCACGCCCTGCGGCTCCAGCTCCTCGTTCGGCACCTGGCCGTGGCGGTGGTGCAGGTCCAGCGCGTGGTGGGTCGGCTTGAAGTCGTTCGGGAACGCTGCCGCGCCGCTGGCTTTGGCCTGAACGCGGATCGCGGCGAGTTTCTCGCGGCGTTCAGCGATGAGCTGGTTGTCGTCGGTAGCAAGGGTATCCATAGTTCGGAATTCTAGTGGCGTGCCGACCAATCCCCCGGGTACACGAACCCATCCGATAATATCCATGCCCTTTTCACTGGAGACCAGACGATGAAAAAGGTGCTGGTCACAGGCGGTGCCGGCTTCCTCGGGTCGCATCTGTGCGACCGCCTGCTGCAAGACGGTCACGATGTCCTGTGCGTTGACAACTACTTCACGGGCACCAAGGCCAACATCGCGCATTTGCGTGGGCACCCTCGCTTCGAGGCGATGCGGCACGACGTCACCTTTCCCTTGTACGTCGAAGTCGACGAGATCTACAACCTGGCGTGCCCGGCTTCCCCGGTGCACTACCAGTTCGATCCCGTCCAGACGACCAAGACGAGCGTGCACGGGGCGATCAACATGCTGGGGCTGGCGCGGCGCCTGGGCGCGCGCATTCTCCAGGCCTCGACGAGCGAGGTGTACGGCGACCCGGAGGTGCATCCGCAGACGGAGTCGTATTGGGGCCGTGTCAACCCGATCGGCGTTCGCAGCTGCTACGACGAGGGCAAGCGCTGCGCCGAGACGCTGTTCTTCGACTATTGGCGGCAGCATCGGCTCCAGATCAAGGTCGTGCGCATCTTCAACACCTACGGTCCGCGCATGTACGAGCGCGATGGCCGCGTCGTGTCCAACTTCATCGTGCAGGCACTGCGTGGCGAAGACATCACGATCTATGGCGACGGGTCGCAGACCCGGAGCTTCTGCTATGTCGACGACCTGATCGAGGCGATGGTGCGCATGATGGCCACGGACGACGGGTTCACCGGCCCGGTAAACGTGGGCAACCCCAGCGAGTTCACGATGCTCGAACTGGCTCAGAAAGTGGTGGCGCTGACCGGCTCGCGCAGCCAGCTGGTCTTCAAGCCCCTGCCCTCGGACGATCCGCGCCAGCGCCAACCGGACATCAGCCTGGCCCGCCAGGCACTCAAAGGCTGGGAGCCCACCATCGCGCTCGATGACGGCCTGACCCGGACCATCGACTACTTCCGCACCGTGCTGGCAACGGACCGCTAGACTGGTCCTGGCGCGTCAATCGAGCCGTTCATGCTGTCCAACAAGTCCATCCTGGTTACCGGCGGAACGGGTTCCTTCGGGAACACGTTCGTCCCGATGACGCTCGCGAAGTACAACCCGCGGCGCATCATTGTTTACTCCCGCGACGAGATGAAGCAGTGGGAGATGGCCAAGAAATTCGTCGGCGACCCGCGTGTGCGCTTCTTCATCGGCGACGTGCGTGACCGCGAGCGGATGTACCGGGCGCTGGATGGCGTCGACTACGTCGTCCACGCCGCGGCGACGAAGATCGTGCCCACCGCCGAGTACAACCCGTTCGAGTGCGTCAAGACCAACATCATCGGCGCGATGAACCTCATCGACGCCTGCATCGACAAGGGCGTCAAGCGGGTGGTCGCGCTGTCGACCGACAAGGCGAGCAGCCCGATCAACCTGTACGGTGCGACCAAGCTCGCGTCCGACAAGCTGTTCGTGGCCGGCAACTCGTACGCGGGCGGACACGACACCCGGTTCTCGGTCGTTCGCTACGGCAACGTCATGGGCTCGCGGGGCTCGGTGATCCCGTTCTTCCTGTCGATCCGTGACCAGGGTGAGCTGCCGATCACCGACGAGCGAATGACGCGCTTCATGATTTCGCTGGAGCAGGGCGTCGAGCTGGTGTGGCATGCGTTCTCTGACATGCAAGGCGGCGAGATCTACGTCAAGAAGATTCCGTCGATGCGCATCACCGAGATCGCCGAAGCCGTCGCGCCCGGCGTCAAGACCAAGCTCGTCGGCATCCGTCCGGGCGAGAAGCTGCACGAGCAGATGATCGGACCCGAAGACGCGCCGCACACCTACGAGTACCCGGCACACTTCAAGATCTTGCCGGCCATCCACAACTGGAGTGCCGACCCGCATCGCATCAAGGATGGCGCCCGGGTGGCCGAAGGGTTCGTCTACGCGAGCGACAGCAACCCGGAGTGGATGAGCGTCGAGGCCCTGCAGCAGTGGATTGCCGCGAATCTGAACAAGATCGGGACCTTGTGATGTCGCACATCCCTTACGGACGGCAGGACGTGACCGTGGCAGACATCGCGGCCGTGACCGAAGTCCTGCAGTCGGACTGGCTGACGCAAGGCCCCGTGGTACCACGCTTCGAGCAGGCGTTGGCGCAAGCCTGCGGCGCCCGCCATGCCGTGGCGGTGAATAGCGCCACCTCGGCGCTTCACATCGCGTGCCTGGCCGTTGGCCTCGGGCCGGGCGACTGGCTGTGGACCAGCCCCATCACCTTCCTCGCCTCCGCCAATTGCGGCCGCTACTGCGGTGCGAGCGTCGACTTCGTCGACATCGACGGCCGCACCGGCAACATGTCGGTCGAAGCCCTTGACCGCAAATTGAAGCAGGCGCAGGCGGACAAACGCCTGCCGAAGGTCGTGGTTCCCGTGCATCTGGCAGGCCAGAGCTGCGAGATGGAGGCGATCCACGCGCTGAGTGTCGAGTATGGCTTTCGTGTCATCGAAGATGCCTCGCACGCCGTGGGCGGTCGATACCGGGGCGATCCCGTCGGGGGTTGCCGCTACAGCGACATCACGGTGTTCAGCTTCCACCCGGTGAAAGTCATCACCAGCGCGGAAGGGGGCATGGCGCTCACCAACGACGAGCAACTGGCGCAGCGCATGGCCCTGCTGCGCAGCCACGGGATGACGCGCGACGCGGCGCTGATGGACTACGAGCCCGATGGTCCGTGGTACTACGAGCAGATTGACCTCGGCTTCAACTACCGCATGACCGACGTTCAGGCGGCGCTGGGGCTCAGCCAGCTGAACCGACTGGAAGCCTACGTGCAGCGTCGCCATGAACTCGCCCGGCGCTATGACGAGCGGCTGGCCAGCCTGCCGGTGACGGGTCTGTGGCAGCACCCCGACAGCCACTCCGGGCTGCATCTGTATGTCGTGCGTGTCGAGGCGCAGCGGCACCGGGCCGTGTTCGACGCGATGCGCGCCGCCAATATCGGCGTCAACCTGCACTACATCCCGGTGTATCGCCAGCCTTACTACCGCCAGCTCGGCACGGTCAGTGGCACCTACCCCGAAAGCGAACGCTACTACGCCGAGGCCATCAGCCTGCCGATGTATCCCACCTTGGGCGAAGCCGAGCAAGACCGCGTCATCGAGGCCTTGCGCAAGGCCGTTACGGCGTGAAGCTGGCGGTCATCCCGGCGCGCGGCGGCAGCAAACGCATCCCGCGCAAGAACATCAAGCCGTTCTGCGGCAAGCCCATCATCGCCTGGTCGATCGAGGCGGCGCTGGCGAGCCGCTGCTTTGATCGCGTGATCGTCTCCACCGACGATGCCGAAATCGCCCAGGTCGCCCGCGAGGCCGGTGCCGAGGTGCCGTTCGTTCGCCCCGCCGCGCTGTCCGACGACCACGCCGGCACGATCCCCGTCGTGCGCCATGCCATCGATTGGCAAGCCGCTGCGGGCGAAGCGCCGAGCCTGGTGTGCTGCCTCTATGCGACGGCCCCGTTTGTCGGCGCAGATGACCTGCGCCACGGGCTGCAGACGCTACAGCGCAGTGGAGGTGATTTCGCGTTCTCGGTGGCACGCTTCTCCTATCCGATCCAGCGCGCGCTTCGTGTCGATGCGGCCGGTCGGGTGACGATGTTCAGCCCCAGCCAGTTCAACGTCCGGTCGCAGGATCTCGAAGAGGCCTATCACGATGCCGGCCAGTTCTACTGGGGCACCGCGGCGGCTTGGCAGTCTGCGGTCACGCTCTTCGGCCCGAGTTCGACGGCCATCGTGCTGCCATTGCATCGCGTGCAGGACATCGACACCGTCGACGACTGGGTGCGTGCGGAGCTGATGTTCCGGGCCCTGCAGGCGACACCGTGACCGCAGCCTCGTGGACGGTGCTTGTCCGGGCCGACGCGTCGTTGCAGATCGGTACCGGCCACGTGATGCGCTGCCTGACGCTGGCCGATGCGCTGCGCCGGCGCGGCGCGCGCTGCACCTTCGTGTGCCGGGCCCATGACGGTCACCTGATCGGAGCCATCAAGCAGCAGGGCCATTCGATCGAGACACTTCCTGTCGGCGCTGCGCATGCGGGCGCCGGCACGACGTCCCATGCGCACTGGCTGGGCGCGGATTGGCTGACCGACGCGCAGCAGACGATCGCCGCATTGGGATCGCACAGGCCGGACTGGATCGTCGTCGACCACTACGCGCTCGATGCGGCATGGGAGTCGGCTCTGCGGCCGCATGCAGGCCGCGTCTTGGCGATCGACGATCTGGCGGACCGCCCGCACGACGCCGACCTGCTGGTCGACCAGAACCTTGGCCGCGACGCGGCCGACTATGCGGGCCTGGTGCCGGCTGGCTGCACCGTACTCGCGGGCGCGACGTTTGCGTTGCTGCGCCGCGAATTCGCACAGTGGCGGGAGCGCAGCCTGCAGCGCCGCCACTCGCCGTCGCTGCGGCGGCTGCTGATCACGATGGGCGGTATCGACCTGCCCAACGCAACCGGCGCGGTGCTGCAAGCACTGAGGGCGTGTGAGCTTCCACCCGACTGCCGGCTGAGCGTGGTCATGGGCGCCGCCGCCCCGTGGCTCGATCAGGTGCGATCGCTGGCGGCCCTCATGCCGCGCCCGACGGAGGTTCTGGTCCGTGTCGAGGACATGGCGCAGCAGATGGCGCGCAGCGATCTCGCGATCGGCGCCGCCGGGGGGACCGCCTGGGAGCGGTGTTGCCTGGGCCTGCCTGTCTTGCTGGTCGTGCTGGCGGATAATCAGCTGCACGGTGCGCGCGCGCTCGAAGCTGCCGGTGCTGCCATGTTGATCGGAGATGCAGCTGCGGTCGAGCGGGAGCTGGTTCCGGCTTTGGCAAGGGCCTCTGCGCCCGCGATGCTCACCCGCATGGCCGAGGCTGCCGCTCAGGTCACCGATGGGCTGGGTGCGGACCGGGTCGCTCAACGCATGGTGGATCTCGATGCCTGACAACGACAGCGCCCTGGGTCGCGTTCGGGCGATGAGCGCCGATGACGTGATGACGGTGTTCGCGTGGCGCAATCACCCGGACATTCGCCGCAGCATGTTCTCGCAACACGAGATCGGCATCGAAGAACATCGGCGCTGGTTCGACACCCAATCCCAGGATCCACGCCGGCACCTGCTCATCTACGAGCAAGCCGATGCGCCGATGGGTTTCGTGGCGTTGACGCAGGCTGCGCGCGGGCAGGTCGCCGATTGGGGCTTCTACACGGCGCCCGGTGCCCCGAAGGGAACGGGACGGGCCATGGGCCGCTGTGCGCTCGAGCATGCCTTTGTCCGGCTCGGTCTTCACAAGGTGTGCGGGCAGGCGATCGAGTTCAATCGCCGGTCCATCGGGTTTCATCTGGCCCTGGGCTTTCGCCAGGAAGGATTCCTGCGAGACCAGCACTTCGACGGCGAGCGCTACCACGGGGTGGCCTGCTTCGGCCTGCTTCAACACGAATGGCCGCCGGCGGCCTGAGTTCCATGTCCCAGCATCCAGCCATCACCATTGCAGGGCGGCGCATCGCGGTCGATGAGCCGCCCTACGTGATCGCCGAACTCTCGGCCAACCACAATGGCAGCCTCGAGACGGCTCTGCGGATCGTGGACGCCGCGCAGGCCGCTGGTGCGGCGGCGATCAAGCTGCAGACCTACCGGCCGGACACGATCACGCTGGACAGCGATGCCGAGCCATTCCGCATCCGTGGTGGGCTGTGGGACGGTCGGACCTTGTTCGACCTGTACCAGGAAGCGCACATGCCCTGGGAGTGGCATGCCGAGCTGTTCGAGCATGCGCGCCGGCGCGGCATCACGATCTTCAGTTCGCCTTTCGACAACACGGCGGTCGACCTGCTCGAGAGCCTGGGCGCACCGGCCTACAAGATCGCCTCTTTCGAGGCGATCGACCTGCCGCTGATCCGCTATGTTGCGCGCACGGGCAAGCCGATGATCATCTCCACGGGCATGGCCGACGTGGACGAGATCGGGGAGGCCGTCCAGGCTGCACGCGACGGCGGCTGTCGCGAACTCGCGCTGCTGCATTGCGTCAGCGGCTATCCGGCACCCGCAGGTGAGTACCACTTGCGCACGATCACCGATATGCGCGAGCGCTTCGGCGTCGTCATCGGCCTGTCGGACCACACCCTGGACAACGCGACCGCCGTGGCGTCGGTGGCGCTGGGGGCGGCGATCATCGAGAAGCACTTCACCCTGGATCGCCGCGGCGGCGGGCCTGACGACAGCTTCTCGCTGGAGCCGGCGGAACTGCAGGCCCTGTGCCGCGACAGCCATACCGCGTGGCAGGCGCTCGGCGCGGTCAACTACAGCTGCACGTCGAGCGAGCAGGGCAATGTCAAGTTCCGGCGATCGCTGTACTTCGTCAAGGATCTGAAGGCGGGCGAGTTGATCACGCCCGACGCCGTGCGCAGCGTGCGGCCCGGCTACGGCCTCGCCCCAAACTTCATGGACCAGGTGGTTGGGCGCGTGCTGCGGCAGGACGTTGTCTACGCCACGCCGGTCTCGTGGGAGCTGCTCGCGTGACGCTTCGGATTGGCTTCGCCACCATCTACTCATGGCGCCCGCACGTCGAACACCTTTCCTTTTTGGCCAGGCTTGTCGAAGGGGCCGGCCACGAAGCCTTTTTCCTCACCTGCGATGCCGACCTGCCGACCTGCTACACGCGCGAAATGCGCGATCGCCCGGCCTGGCGTGAATGCCTGCAATGCCGCGTTGGCGGTGTCCGCTCGTATACCCGCCACAACGTGGCATCGATCGGTGAGTGCGCCCCACGCGACGCTGCGGCAGCCCGGCCGGAGTGGGCCTGGTCGAGTGCCAGCACCCTGGGGCGCTTCGAGTCGGATGCGGACTACGGCAGCGCCGATTTCGCGTCGCTGGTCAGCCGGCTGCAACCCACCGTGCAGAAGACCTATCAGGCGGCGCGTGCGTGGATACGCGATCAGCGGCTGGACGCCGTGTGCGTCTTCAACGGACGCATGGACACGACACGCGCCATCTTCGAGGCGGCGAAGTCGTTGGGCGTGCGGGTGGTGACGCTTGAGCGCACCTGGTTCGGCGACGGCCTGCAGCTCTATCCTGACGAGTCCTGCCTCGGGCTGCACAGCGTGCACCGCTTGGTGGAGACCTGGCGCGAAAGGCCACTCACGCGCTCGCAGGCGCTGCTGGCGGCATCCCATGTCGCGCGGCGTTTTCTGAGGCAGAACTTCACCGAATGGCGTGCCTACAACCTGAACGCCCAGGCCGCGACCTGGCCCGTTCAGGGCAGCCGGCGCAAGATTCTGCTGATCCCGAGCAGCCGCAACGAGGTCTGGGGTCACCCGGACTGGGTCGCCGAGTGGTCCGATCCCCTGGTGGCCTACGACGCGATCATCGAACGACTCGGGCTGCAACCCAGCGATCTCGTACTGCGTTGCCATCCGAACTGGAGCGAGACGATCGGGCGGCAGGGGGGCGGCTACTCCGAACGCCACTACGCCGATTGGGCACGGCAGCGCGGCATCCACACCATCGCCAGTGGCGACACCGCGAGCACCCTGGGCTTGATCGAGCAGTGCGACGCCATCGTCGTTGCCAATGGCAGCGCCGCACTGGAAGCCGGCATCCTCGGCAAGCAGGTCATTGGCATTGCCCCTTCGATCTATCGGCAGGCGGGTTTTCGTGATGCCGTCGAAGGTCCGGGCGAACTGGACAGCCTGCGGCTGCACGCTGACCTGGACGCGCAAGATCTGGCGCGCCGCCTGAGCGACATCCCGCGGTTGACGCTGCGCTTCGCCTACACGATGGTGCACCGCATTCCGCAATACACCAACTTCGTCCGCGCCGAGGCGACCACGCGCTACAAGTACGACATGTCGGCAGATCCGCAGCGATTCGTCGATCTGATGTGCGGCGGAGACCTGCGCGCCGATGACGAATCGTCCGCCGACGACACCATTGGCGAGGACGATGTGTTGGCGCGCATTGCGGCGCGCGACTGGCAGGGCATCCTCGATGCACTGCCGCCGGACACCCGCACCTATGTGCCGGTCAAGCGACGCCTGGTGTTCCAGCCGATCGACCGGGTGCGGCAGTGGATGCCGCTGGGCGATCGATAGGTGGGGCTCGAGACGGATGAATCGATTCAGCCAGATCCTGCAGTCACTTCGTACGCAGCCGGGATACACCTTGATGCGTGGCGCTGCGCGCTTCGGCACCGTCCGCCAGCTCGTCGGTCAGTCGCGTCGCCTGATCCAGCGTCGCCGCCTGGAGGCATATCTTCTTCAATGCGAGGCGCAGCTTCAGGACAGTGTGTTCGCGCCCCTGGATCGCCTGGGCTTCGTAGGACGCCTGCGTCGCGATGGTGTCGCATTTGGTCTGAAGCTGCCGCAGTCCATGGTGGCCGACATCCTGGCGTTCGCCAAGGGCAACGCCTGCTATGCGGATCGCCAGGTTGGCCGTGGTTTCAGGCTCGACTCACGAGCTGCCGCGGAGGCCGAACTGGGCAAGCCGATCTTGGTCGCCCAGTATTTCAACGCTGTCGCCGAGTGCGGCGCCATCGGTCGACTGGCCCGCGATCCGTTGCTTCAGTGGATCGCCGGGGCGTACCTTCAATCCGTTCCGACCTTCGTCGGTGGCAATCTCTGGTGGACCTTCCCGGTCCAGGCGCTTGCAGAGGATCGTGACCGCCATGCGCACCTGTTTCATCGTGACGTCGATGACTTCAGGTTCTTCAAGTTCTTCTTCTATCTGACCGATGTCGAGCCCGGTGACGGGGCGCATGTGTGCGTGCTCGCGTCGCACCGGAAGCCGCCGGTGCTGGGCATCGCGGACCGCTGGAACCTTCGGCGCTACTCCGATGACGAGATAGCGGAACGCTACGGCGTCGACGACATCGTCGAGATCTGCGGCGGGGCCGGGACAGGATTTGCCGAAAACACCTTGTGCGTGCACAAGGGCATGACGCCGACGCGTGCTCCCCGATTGCTCCTGCAGTTGCAGTACGCGTTGTTCGACTACGGCGTCATGCACGATCGCAGGAGTCTTTCGACCCTTGCGATGCTGGCGTGACGCGCATGTCCAGCCCGAGGCCGCCACGTGGATTTGTCCTGTCGCCGCGTCGAGCGCGGCAGCTCTGGTACGCACCGCTCCTGACGCTGGCCATGGGCCTGATGCTCGTGCGTTCGCTGGTTCTCGCACGCATTCTGGATGTCGACGCGTTTGGGCAGTTCAGCGCAGGCATCCTGGTTTCGGCCACGTTCTGCATGCTGGGTTGCGTGGGTCTGCAATCCATGTTGCAGCGTGAATGGCCGGTGCACCTCGTGCGGCGACAGGAGCGGCATGGTCTGGTGCGGGCCGCGCAGTGTCACCTCGTGGCCCTCGCATGCTGTGCAGTCGGGGTGCTCGCGGGCGCGGCCGGAGCGGTTCCCGCGGGCATGTCGGCGCCCCTGCTGACCATTGGACTCCTCCACGGCCTGACGCAGCAGATCTTCCTCGTCTGCACCACCGAAAGCCGCAGCCGCGGAGATGCATTGCGCTTTGCCTGGCAGACGATCGTCCGCACGATGGGCGGTCTCATGCTAAGCGCCGTCGTCGCCGCCTGGACGGGCTCGCCGTCTGTCACCCTTGTTGTCGACGCCGCGCTGACCTTGTTGTTGTCGATCGCCTACTTCTCCCGTTCGCTTGGCCGGACCCACCTTCGCTGGACGACGATCTTCCTGCTCGCGATGCGGCGCCTGCCGGACGTTCGATGGCGCTCGGCGCTCACGTTGATGGCCGCCATGATCGTCACCTTTGGTGTGCTCAATGCTGATCGGTGGGTTGCCGCCGATCAGCTCTCAGTGGGAACCTTCGCCCAGTATTCATTTGCCTGGCTGGTACTGACCATCGCGCAATCGGCTCAGTCAGTCATCAATGCTTCCATCTATCCTTTGCTGGCACGTCGCTTTGCGGCCTTCGGGCGCCATGTGGCGTTCTCGGTGTGCGTGCGGGTGTCGGCAGCCGCATTCGCTCTCAGCATCGTCGTGACGCTGCCGGCGTACTACCTGATCGAGTACGTCATCCGCCGCTGGTACCCGCCGTACGTCGATGCGACACCGCTTCTTCCACTGTTTCTGGCGATCGCCGCATTCCGGATGTCAGACTTCTGGTCCAGCTTCCTGCTGATCGTCGGCCAGGAAGGCAGACTTTTGCGAGCCAACCTGGTGGCCACGGTTTTTGCCGTGGCGATGTGGGTCATCCTGATACAACCCTGGCGGGGCGCGCCTGTCAGCTCGTACGAGGTGGCCGGGCTGGCTGTCCTGTTGACGCTCGGTGCCTATGCCGCTGTCGCTGCAGCGGCGTGGCGCGCCAGGAGGGCGTGATGCGCTTGCGTCGGCTCTTGTGGGCGAGTTTGCCTTGTCGATGGTGGCGAAGCGCGCTGGCGTTGTTTCGCGGAGCCAGGGTGCATCCTTCCGCGGTGTTCATCGGTTCGGCTGATCGCTTTTCACTCGGCAGGGCGAGCGTTGTCGATGCCCGTGTGAGGGTGGACTTGGCCGCAACAGGCCGATTGACATTGGGTCTTGGGGCGTGGCTGGCCCATGAAACCGAGATCGAGACCAGCACGTCGGTGGCGATCGGCGACGGCAGCACGATCCAGCGCCGTTGCAGTCTCAACGGCAGTGTCCGCATCGGCCGCGGTTGCATCCTGGCTCCCAACGTCTTCATTTCGTCGGGCACACATCCGTTCCGGACCGACACCATGTCGCACCTCCCGATTCGGGAGCAGGAGCGGCGCCTGCGCGCGCTATCCAGTCAACAGCCCCTGGCTGATCAACCGGCCTGGATCCAGGACGATTGCTGGCTCGGCGTCAATGCGGTGGTGCTGCCCGGGGTCATCGTCGGCAAGGGCAGTGTGGTGGGGGCGAACGCCGTCGTGACGCAGAACGTGGCACCGTATTCGGTCGTGGCCGGGGCGCCGGCGCGGCCCATCGGGCGGCGCTTGGACTGGCGGCCGCCGCCCACGTTGAAGATGGATCGGGACGAGGACCTGGTGTACGTTCTGTCGGGCAAGCCGATCAGGCGCGGTCCAAAGTCCTGGGCGGTCGAGGTCTTGCCCGAAGAGCCGCTTCTGGCTGTCCTGGCAGCGGCCGTCGGACCTGCCCGCGTCCGATACGAGGCCTCGGCGCCAGTTGAAGTCGTGGCGGGCGGCGACCGGGTCACACTGGCGGCAGGCGGTGGAGTGTTAGAGTTTCCGGTTCGGGCACATGCGGATGGCGGCCCTGCTGCCAGGGTCGAGCTGATCATGCCGGGCGCAGGCCGCGCCGCGAGACTGTTGATTTTCGAGATTGCCCGTGCCTGACCATGTGCCTTCCATGCCGGATCCCCAACAGACCCCGTCCGTGTCCGGCCCGAACGATCTGGTGACGGTCGTCGTCCCTTGCTACAACGCCGCGCGATTCATCGGGCGGACGATCGAATCGGTGCTGGCGCAGACCTACGTCCAGCTCGAATTGATCGTCGTCGACGACCGGTCGACCGACAACTCGGTCGACCTGATTCGAAGCTATGCCCTGCGGGATGGACGGATTCGCCTCATCGAGAGGGCCCAGAACGCCGGCGCGCCGGCTGCTCCGCGCAATACCGGCGTCGCGGCCGCACAGGGGCGGTGGGTGGCGTTCCTGGATGCCGACGACATCTGGCATCCGGACAAGCTGCGGCTGCAGATGCAGGCCTTGCGCGACCACCGCGCGACGCTGTGCAGCACGCAGATGAAAGACTTCCGCGACGAGGCGGAGATCGTGGTGACCGAGCCGCTCGACCCGCGCGTCGCTCGGATCACGTTGACACAACAGTTGCTCAAGTACCGCACGCCGACCTCCAGCATCGTCGTCGATCGCCAGCTGATGTTGGCGCACCCGTTCAACGAGGACCTCAGCTACAAGGCTCGCGAGGACACCGACTGCTTCATCCGGCTGCACGAGTACATGGAGCACAGCATCAAGATCCAGCATCCGCTGGTGTTCTATCGCCTGCAGGCCAACCAGATCTCAGGCGACAAGTGGAAGATGGTGTCGCGGCATTTCGCGATGCTGCGCAAGTACCGGATGAAGACCGGCGAGGGGCTGGGGCTGATGGCCTATGTCTACACGGCCACGCACTTTCTGGCGTCGATCTACATCCGTATGATCCGGCACAAGCTGTAGCAAGGCGGCGTGAAGACGATGTCAAGCCAGTCGCAACCGCAGACCAAGCGAGAAGTCGACGCGGTCGTCGAGCGCTATGCGCGGCGGCAGTCCGGCAGCCTCTACAGCATCCTGCGTCCGGAGGTCATGCTGTCCACGCAGGAGCTGCAGCGCCAGATCCTGGTCATGCTCGGGTCGGTGTGCGGCTACACCGATGTCGACCTGCGGGAGCTCGATCTGGTCGACGTCGGTTGCGGCTACGGCGGGCACCTGCTCGATTTCCTGCGTTTCGGGTTCGCGCCCGCTAAGCTGCGCGGCATCGAACTGCTGCCGGACCGCGCGGCCGCCGCGCGCACCAGATTGCCGGCCGACGTGTGGATTCACGAGGGGGACGCCAGTTCGGCAGGCCTGCAGCCGGCCAGCCAGGACATCGTGTTCCAGTCCGTGGTCTTCTCGTCATTGCTGGACGACGACTTCCAGAAGGAGCTGGCACAGCAGATGTGGTCCTGGGTGAAGCCCGGCGGGGGCGTGCTCTGGTACGACTTCGTCTACGGCAACCCCTCGAACCCCGATGTCCGCGGCGTCCCCGCGCGGCGCATTCGTGCCCTGTTCCCGGACGGGCGGATGACGGTCAGGCGCCTGACCCTCGCACCGCCGATCAGCCGGCGCGTTTGCCGCATCCACCCCGCGGCCTATCACCTGTTCAATCGGATGCCGTTCCTGCGCACCCACGTTCTTTGTTGGATCCACAAGTCATGAGCCAGCCGTTCCTTCCGTTCGCTCTGCCGGAGATCGGCGAGGACGAGATCGCCGAGGTGGTGGACACCCTGCGTTCGGGTTGGGTCACGACCGGCCCGAAGACCCGGCGCTTCGAGGAGGCTTTCACCGCCTTCCTGGGCGATCCGTCGATCCAGTCTCTGGCGGTGAACTCGGCCACCGCCGGCCTGCACCTGGCGCTGGAGGCCGTCGGCGTCGGCCCGGGCGACGAGGTCATCACCACCACCCACACCTTCACCGCGACGGCCGAGGTGGCGCGCTACCTCGGCGCCGATGTCAAGCTGGTCGACATCGATCCGGCCACGCTGTGCATCGACGTCGACGCTGTCGAGGTAGCCATCACGCCGCGCACCAAGGCTGTCGTGCCGGTGCACTACGCCGGCCGCGCGGCCGACATGCAACGCTTGCTGGCCATGGCGGCCCGGCGTGGCCTGAAGGTGGTCGAAGACGCAGCCCATGCGCTGCCCACCACCTGTGATGGCAAGCTGATTGGCACGCTGGCGTCGGATGCCTGCGTGTTCAGCTTCTACGCCAACAAGACCATCACCACCGGCGAAGGCGGCATGGTGGTTACGCGCGACACCGGGCTGGCCGAGCGCATGCGCGTGATGCGCTTGCATGGCATGAGCCGCGATGCCTTCGATCGGTTCACCGCCAAGGTGCCAAGCTGGTACTACGAGATCGTCGCGCCGGGGTACAAGTACAACCTGACCGACATCGCCTCGGCACTCGGGTTGCACCAGCTGAAGCGCTTGCCGGCCTTTCAACAGCGGCGCGAGCAGATCGCGGCGCGGTTCCATGCGGGCCTGCGTGAGCTGCCGGTCATCCTGCCGCCCGACGCTGCGCCCGGCGACGTGCATGCCTGGCACCTGTACGTACTGCGCCTGGCCGAAGGTGCGTCGATCGGGCGCGATGCGCTGATCGAGCGCCTGTTTGCTGCGGGCATCGGATGCAGCGTGCACTACATTCCGCTCCACCTGCAGCCCTACTGGCGCGACCGCTACGGCCTGCAGGCGTCCGATTTCCCGCATTCGCAGCGGGCCTATGAGTCGATGCTGAGCTTGCCGCTGTACACGCGCATGACCGATGCCGACGTTCAACGCGTCATCGCCGCAGTACGTTCGGCGCTGGCCGCCTGAAAGGCCATGGCCAAGCGGATGTTCGATCTGGTTTGCGCGGCGCTGGGCTTGCTGCTGCTGGCGCCGCTGCTGCCGGCGTTGGCGGTGTGGATCAAGCTCGATTCGCCCGGGCCGGTGATCTTTCGCCAACAGCGTGTCGGACGATTCGGCGTGCCGTTTCGCATCCACAAGTTCCGGACCATGGTCTACGCCCAGGCGCCGCAGGGGCCGCTGATCACGGTCGGTGAGGATGCGCGCATCACGCGCGCCGGCCGCTGGCTGCGGCGCCACAAGCTCGACGAGTTGCCTCAGTTGATCGATGTCCTCAAGGGAGACATGAGCTTCGTCGGCCCTCGACCCGAGGTGCCTCGTTACGTAGCGATGTATCCCGATGCGATGCGAGATCGTGTGCTGGCCGTCCGGCCCGGGATCACCGACCCGGCTTCGCTCGCCTTCCGCAGTGAATCGGCGCAACTGGCAGCTGCGCCTGACCCCGAGCGAGAGTACGTCGAGGTCATCATGCCGAGGAAGCTGGCGCTGGCCGCTGACTATGCCGACCATGCGAATCTGCTGACCGACCTGGGTCTGGTGCTGCAGACCCTGCGTGTCCTGTGGACGAGATGAGCGTCCCGTTCCCCACGATCTGGCATCGGCTGGACAGATTCCTGGCGCGACTGCGCCCGCACCGGCAACCGCTGTCGCTGATGGTGGATGCGCTGATGGTCGCCTTCGCCTGGAATGCGACGTACCTGTTTCGCCTGGGCTTCGAGCGCTGGTGGTCCGCTCGGCCGAGCTACGACCCATGGGTGATGCTCGGCGTGGTGCTGGTCTACCTCGTCGCCTTCAGGATCGCGAAGGTGCCGCAAAGCATGTGGCGCTTCTCGGGCTTCACGGAGGTGCGACGGCTGACACTGGCTTGTCTGAGCGCAGGGCTCGGTTGCGCGGTGGTCGTGATGGGCCTGCGGCTCGTGGAGGTGCCGCGAGCCGTGCTGGCGCTGCATCCCATCGTGGCGCTGATGGCAGTGTGCATGGTGCGCATCGCCTACCGGATGCTGTACGAGCATTCGCGCGCGCGCATCACCGGCGGCGACGTCGAGGTCAAACGCGCGCTCGTGCTGGGCGCGGGGGATGCAGCGCGTCGCCTGTTGGCGGGTATTCATCACCAAGGCTGGATCGTCCTGGGTCTGCTCGACGACGACCCGATGAAACAGGGGACGCGCATCGCCGGCGTGCCGGTGCTGGGGCCTCTGGAAGCGGTGCGCGACAAAGGTGTGCGCGGCGCGGCGACCCACCTCATCATTGCCATGCCCGGCGCGACGGCAGCGCAGCGCCGCCGAGCCGTGGAGCTGGCGGGCTCGGCTCACCTGCCGGTGCTGACCGTGCCCTCGACCGAAGAGTTGCTCAGCGGCAATATCGGCGGCGATCGCGTGCGCGACATCGAGCCCGAAGACCTGCTGGGCCGCGAACCGGTGCAGCTGGACGAAGCCGGCATCGCGGAAACGCTGTCCGGCAAGACCGTGCTGATCACCGGTGCCGGCGGCAGCATCGGCAGCGAGCTGTGCCGCCAGGTGGCCCGTTTCGGCCCGGCGCGGCTGGTGCTGTACGAGCTGTCGGAGTTCAACCTCTACACGATCGAGCAGGACCTGAGCGAGCGCTTCCCCAGCATCGAGCTGGTTCGGCTGATCGGCGATGTGAAGGATCTGGCCCACCTGCGCAGCGTGTTCGGTCAATGGCGACCGCAGGTCGTGTTTCACGCTGCGGCATTCAAACACGTGCCACTCATGGAAGAGCACAACGCCTGGGCCGCGCTGCGCAACAACACGTTGGGCACCTACCACGCTGCGCTGGCCGCAGCCGAAGTCGGCACCGAGCGCTTCGTGTTGATCAGCACCGACAAGGCGGTCAACCCGACCAACGTGATGGGTGCCACCAAGCGGGCCGCCGAGATGGTTGTTTCGGCCATGACTGTGGCACAACCTGGCACAAAGTTCATGGCAGTGCGCTTCGGTAACGTTCTCGGTTCGTCGGGCAGCGTGATCCCGAAGTTCAAAGAGCAGATTGCCAAGGGTGGGCCGGTCACGGTGACCCATCCGGAGATCATCCGTTACTTCATGACCATACCCGAGGCGACTCGACTCGTGCTGCAGGCGGCGGCCATCGGTGAGTCGGGGCAGGTGCTGGTGCTCGATATGGGCGAGCCGGTGAAGATCGTTGAGCTGGCCAAGACCATGATCCGGTTGGCGGGGCGCAGCGAGAAGGAAATAGGCATTGTCTTCACCGGCCTGAGGGCGGGTGAAAAGCTGTACGAGGAACTACTGGCCGATGCCGATGCTTCGGTGCCGACAGCAGTGCCGCGGTTGCGGGTGGCGCGTCTGCGCAGCGGCATCGAGGCGCCTGACATCGTCGTCTGGCTGGCCGAGCTCGGTGAGGCGGCCCAGGCGTTTGACGCTTCCCCAGACGACGACGGCGCGCGGTGCCACCTGCGCCATCTGGTGCCCGAATTCCGCCCTGCATCAACTGTTGGTTGATGGGCCGCGTCTACGTCAACGGCAAGTTCCTTGCGCAACGCGGGACTGGCGTGCAACGCTCGGCCAGGCAGTGGCTTGAGGCTGTTGACGCCTGGCTCGATCAGGGCCGTGGTCGGAGTTCGTGGGTCTTGCTGCACCCGCCTGGCGTGCGACCGCCGCGCTGGCGAGCGATCGAGGCACGCACTGTCGGCCGTGCGGGATGGCCGTTGCACGCATGGGAGCAATGGGCGCTGCCGCGCGCGGCGCGCGATGGCTTGCTGCTCAACCTCGCGGGTTCAGCGCCATGGTTCGCTCGTGCGCAAATTGCAACGCTACATGACGCGGCGGTGTTCGACCAGCCGCAGGCTTACACGCGAGCCTTCCGTTGGTGGTATCGCAGCCTCTTCCGCCATTTGGCAAGAGGGTCGGGTCGGTTGTTGACGGTGTCGGAGTTCTCGCGCCAGCGCCTGGCTTCGGCGCTGGGCGTGCCGGCCGGGCGCCTGGAAGTGGTGCCCAATGGTGGTGACCATTTCGAACGGCTCGTTGCCGATCGGCGGGTGCTGAGCGAACTGGGGTTGGCTGGCCAGCCCTACCTTTTGGCTGTGGCCAGTGCCAACCCGACCAAGAATCTGGCGCGCCTGGTGAGTGCCTTTGGCCAATTGTCGAGTTCGGCCATTGACTTGCGTTTGGTGCTGGTAGGGGGGATCAACCGCCGGGTGTTTGCCAGTGCTGGCGGGGCGCTCAGCACCCCTGGGTTGGTCCAAGCCGGGGCAGTCGACGACGCCCGCCTCAAGGCCCTTTACGAGCAAGCGCTGGGCCTCGTTCTTCCCTCGGTCTATGAAGGATTCGGCCTGCCCGCGTTGGAGGCCATGTCCTGTGGTTGTCCAGTGATAGCTGCTCAGGCCGCAGCGCTGCCCGAGATCTGCGGTGAGGCGGCGCTGTATGTCGACCCACTTTCCAGCGATCAACTGGCCGAGGCGATGGCCAGGCTCGCTGCCGACTCTGGCATACGCAACGACCTGCGCGTGGCTGGCCGCCGGCGGGTGGCGCAATTCGGTTGGCAGGAGGCGGGGCGGCAATTGCTCGAACTGGTGGAGGCCGCGGCATCGACGACCAGCGACTGAGAACTACACGCGGGGCCGTCCAGTAAACTCGCACGCCTCGTGATTCCCCGCCTCGGTTCTTGCGCCCACCGTGTTCACCGAATGTCAGCTCAGCACCATCTCGGGTCAAGGAACCAGGTCCATCGACGGCAAGTTCTTGTCATGGCCGGTCACCGGCATGCCGCGGCTTGGGCGTGAATGGTCGCGAGCGCTGAGACGTGCGCTCGTGCGGCGCGGAGCGGCCGACAATGACAGCGTCAAGGGGCTGCAAGGAGCCCGCGGCTTGATCGTCCCATCTTTGTGTGGGGGCGTTGGCCCGTCACCGGTCGAGGCCATGGTCCGGGATTGCTCGGTGCACGCTTGCGATATTGCTGCGCGGCCCGAAACCTGCGGCGGTGCCGCTTCGCAGGTCGATCGACGCGGCGAGGGCGCGCCGTCCCAGGCGGTGGCGCGCCTGCTTGCGACGCTTCAGGCTTGAAAGTCCTGCATCTTGCGAAGTTCTATCCGCCCGATCACGGCGGCATGGAATCGATCGTCGCCACGCTGGCCGAAGGAGCGGTGGCGCGCGGCTGGAGCGCGGACGTGTTATGCACGCGCCGGCACTGGCGGACATGTGTGGACGCAGGTCCCGGCGAGGGCCTGGTGGTGCGTGCGGGGCAGCTTGGCATGCTGCTGTCCACGCCGATCTCGCCGGCATTGGTGCAGGAGACCAGAAGGCGAGTGGCGGACGCGGATGTGGTGCATGTGCACTTGCCCAATCCGATGGCGGCACTGGCACTGTTGCTGGCACCGCGGCCTCGCCGGATGCTGCTGCATTGGCACAGCGATGTCGTCACCCAGAGCACCGCGCGGCGCCTGCTCGGGCCGCTGGAACGTTGGCTTCTGAGGCGAGCCGACCTGATCGTCGCGACATCTCAGGCGTACCTGGAGGCCTCTGAGCAGCTCGCCCCGTTTCGCGCCAAGGCGACCGTGGTGCCGTTGGGTATCGGTGATAATGCCGCCGAGCCCGTTGATGCGCAGCGGGTACGCGCCTGGCGCGCACGAGTTCCGGCAGGTCGTATCGTCCTGGCCCTCGGCAGGATGACCGGCTACAAGGGCTTCGACGTGCTCATTGATGCAGCGCGAGAGCTGTCCGAAGACGTTACCGTCGTGATCGTCGGCGGCGGCGCGCTTCTCGACAGCCTGACCCGCCGGGCGGCTGCCGCAACGCGGGGTGCCAAGGTCTGGTTCACTGGGCCGCTTTCAACTGTTGACCGAGATGCACTGTTCGCCATCGCAGACGTGTTTTGCCTGCCTTCCACCTCGCGCGCCGAGGCTTTCGGTGTCGCGCTGGTTGAGGCAATGGCCGCCGGCAAGGCCGTGGTCGCGAGCGACATCCCAGGCTCGGGGGTGGGGTGGGTCAATGCTTGTGGTCTCGGCGTGCCGCCGCGTGATGCCCCCGCGCTTGCAGCTGCACTCCGCCGAGTGCTCGACGATCGCACCTTGGCCGAGCGCATGGGGCGTGACGCAAGGCTCCGCTACATGGAGCTCTTCACGGCGGCTGCGATGAACAATCGATTCGACGACCTGTACCGGCAGTTGACGGTCGGCCTGCGCTGAGGACCTGAGAATCTTGGACGACCAATTCCCTAACCGTGCCGGCTGGCGGGCGCTGACGCGCCGCATCGCACGGCTGCCCATCCTGTTTGTTCTCACCGTGCTGTTGCCGACATTGCTGGCGACGGTGTACTACGGTGTCGTCGCGTCGGACGTGTACGTCAGCGAGTCCCGCTTTGTCGTGCGACGGCCGGATCACAGCGAGCCCAGCGCGCTCGGCTCGTTGCTTTCGGGCACGGGCCTGGGGCGTTCGCAGGACGACACCTATTCGGTCCACGACTACGCACTGTCGCGCGATGCACTGCGCCAGCTCGACAGCGACCTGGGCCTGCAAAAGGCTTACAGCGCCAGCTCAGTCGACCTCATCAATCGCTTTCCGGGCCTGGACTGGGATCGCAGTTTCGAGGCCTTCTTCCTCTACTACGTCGATCACGTGGCGATCGACTATGACAGCACGTCGGCGATCACGATGATGCAAGTGCGTGCTTTCACGCCCGAACTTGCGCGCGATGTCAACGAACGGTTGCTGCAGATGAGCGAGAAGCTGGTCAACCAGCTCAACGAGCGCAGCCGGCTCGACCTGGTTGAGGTGGCCGAACGCGAAGTGGCGAAGGCCGAGGCGCGCAACAAGCAGGCCGGGGTGGAACTGGCGACCTATCGTGCCAAGGGTGGCGTGTACGACCCTGATCGCGAATCAGCTCTGCAATTGGATACCGTGACACGATTGCGCGAAGAATTGCGCATCGTCGAGTCGCAGCTCGGCAATCTGCGGCAAGTTGCGCCGTCGAACCCGCAGGTGGCGACGCTGCAGGCTCAGGCCTCGAGGTTGCGCGCCAGCATTGCCGACGAGAGTTCACGCGTCGTGGGCAAGGGGGCCGGTTCGCTGAGTGCGAAGTCGCCGGTCTTCTACCGCCTTGCGCTCGAGAAGGACATCGCCGACAAGCAGCTCGCGGCGGCCATCGCCTCACTTGATGCCG
This sequence comes from Ideonella sp., assembly GCF_036277275.1. Classification (GTDB taxonomy): domain Bacteria; phylum Pseudomonadota; class Gammaproteobacteria; order Burkholderiales; family Burkholderiaceae_C; genus Ideonella. The sequence goes on from NZ_DASUNH010000129.1 coordinate 90,838, forward strand.
CACGCAGCGAGGCGGCGCGCAAGCAGCTCTATCTTGAGCGGCTGGTGCAGCCCAACCTGCCCGATACGGCGGTCGAGCCACGTCGTTTGCGCTCGGCTTTCACTGTGTTCGTGCTCGGCCTGGTTGCCTGGGGTGTGTTCAGCCTGTTGCTCGCGGGTGTGCGCGAACATGCCGACTGACGCCGTCACCGTGCCGGCGGGTACGTCGCTGCGTCGTTCGCTGGTCATCCAGGGGCGCGTCATTCACGCGCTGATGATGCGCGAATTGATCACGCGTTTCGGTCGGCACAACCTTGGCGTTCTCTGGCTGGTCGCCGAGCCGATGATGTTCACGATCGGTGTCGCGACACTGTGGACCGCGGCGGGCTTTCATCAGACATCGTCGCTGCCTATCGTGGCCTTTGCGATCACTGGCTATTCGTCGGTGCTGATGTGGCGCAACACGACGAGCCACTGCATTGCTGCGCTCGAGCAGAACCGCAATCTGCTGTACCACCGCAATGTGCGCGTGCTGGATGTCATGATCACCCGCGTCTTGCTGGAAGCGGCGGGAGCCACGATGTCGTTTGCGGCGTTGACCCTTGGCGCCGTTGCGCTTGGTCTGATCGAGCCTCCAGAAGACCCGCTGAAGGTCATCTACGGATGGCTGATGCTGGCTTGGTTTGGCGCTTCTCTGGGTTTCACGCTGGGATCGGCGGTTGCCTATGGCGACATCGTCGATCGGCTTTGGCATCCCGTGTCTTATCTGCTGTTCCCGCTTTCGGGGGCGGCGTACATGGTCGATTGGCTACCGAGGGCGAAGCGCGACTTGGCCCTTGCGCTGCCCATGGTGCATGGTGTCGAGTACGTACGCGAGGGCTTCTTTGGCGGCGTGGTGCAGACCCATCATGATCTCGGCTACATGGCCAGCATCAATCTGGTGCTGAGCTTAACGGGCTTGGTACTGATGCGTCGTGCGGCGAGCCGCCTGGAGCAGCGATGATCCGAGTGCAAGACGTGACGATGCGCTATGGCACCCGCTTCGGGCAGCGCACCGTGCTGGACAAGGTGAACTTCGAGCTTCGTCGCGGCGAAAACATCGGCATTCTGGGGCGCAATGGTGCCGGCAAGTCAACGTTGATCCGTTTGCTGGCCGGAGCGACCGAGCCCACTTCCGGCCGCATCGAACGGTCGATGCGGGTGTCGTGGCCATTGGCTTTCGGTGGTGCATTCCAGGGCCACCTGACTGGGCTCGACAACCTCAAGTTCATCTGCCGGATCTATGGCGTGGACTATCGACCGCTGCGCCCGTTCGTCGAGGAATTCACTGAACTTGGCCTGTACTTTCGTGAGCCGGTGGATCACTACTCGGCGGGGATGAAGACGCGGCTCGCGTTCGCGCTGTCAATGGCCATCGAATTCGACTGCTTCCTCATCGACGAGGTGCTGGTGGTTGGCGACAAGCGATTCCACGACCGTTGCCATCGAGAATTGTTTCGCAAACGTCGCGACCGCTCGTTCATCCTGGTCTCCCATGACGCCAACTCGATCAAGCGCTACTGCCGCCGTGCCAGTGTCCTGCACCAGGGCCGCCTGATCAACTTCGACAGCGTGGACGCCGCCTACAAGTTCTACGAGTCCGCCGAAGTCCCGGCCGTGAAGGCCGACACGAAGGCGTCCTGACATGAGAATCCTTCTCGAGATGCGGCCCGCATTGGGCGGCCACGCCGGCATTCCGCAAGAGACGCGGCTGTTGTTCCGCGGGCTGAACACCTTGCCCGGCCTCGAGGTTCAGGGCATGTTGCAGTCGAGCACGCGTCTGATCGCCGGCGGCCTTCGCCCGAGCGACGAGCGGCGAAGTCGCGACAAGCAGATCAATCGCTTGTCGCGCGTCGTCGTTTCGCTGGATACCAGCGGCAGCAGCATTCCGCAGCAGATCGTCTCGCGATTGCGGCAAGGCGTGGCGCCGTGGCCGGTGCTTGGCCGCACCCTGCTCGGGCTGCCGCAGCGGCTGACCAGCTTCGAGGCCTCGCCGTTTCGGGACTTCATCTGGCGCAACTTGTTCGCCAAGACTCTGCGCGACGACGATTTCGAACTGGTCACGCGGGCGGGCTACAAGGTCCTGCGTTCTCCCTGGACGGCCATGCATGCCAGCGGACTGTTGACGCGCCCGTTCGGCCACGCACTGTACCCGCGCGTCGACACCCGCGGTGTCGACGTGATGGTGGCGGAGACTCCCTTTCCGGGTCGCGTCGACAAGTCGACCCAGCTCGTGGTTCGCTACCACGACGCGATCCCGCTGCTGATGCCGCACACCATCTCGGACAAGTCCTACCACCAGGCGACGCACTATCACGCGCTGCGGCGCAATGTGCTGGACGGCGCCTGGTTCGCCTGTGTTTCCGAGGCCACCCGGCGCGACTTGTTGGCGGTCTTCCCGCAGGCTGAGTCGAAGACGCTGACGATTCCGAACATGGTGTCTCACCACTACCATGAAGAGCCGGAGGGGCCGCAACGCATTCCTGAAATCCTGCGCGTTCGCCGAAATGCCGCGTTCCAGTACGCCGCGGCCACCCCGGTAATGGGGCCGGACGCCCAGGCCTTTCCCTACTTGCTGATGGTGTCGACGATCGAGCCACGCAAGAACCACCAGACGCTGCTGGCCGCCTGGGAAAGACTGCGCGCCCAGGGATTCCCGTGGCTGCACCTGGTGATCGTCGGCTCGCTCGGCTGGGACCACAAGGCGATCGTCAAGCGCTTCCAGCCGTGGCTGGCTCGCGGCGGCCTGCACATGCTCGAAGACGTGCCGGCCGACGAGCTTCGACTGCTCTATCGCCATGCCCGCGTCACGGTTTGCCCCAGCTTCGGCGAGGGTTTCGATTACTCCGGTGTCGAGGCCATGCGCTGCGGCGGCGTGGTCGCCGCTTCCGAGATCCCGGTGCACCGGGACGTCTTCGGCGATGCGGCTGCCTATTTCAACCCGTATTCGGCCACCGGCATGGCCGCAGTGCTCGCCGAGGTGCTGAGCCCGCACGGCGAGATGCGTTGTGCTGCGCTGCGCGAGCGCGGCGGACCGATTTCGGCACAGTATGTACCCGAGCGCGTCCTGCCGAAGTGGCAGGAGTTCCTCACCCAAATTCGGCCCAAGCCATAGACATCATTGCGCCGAGCAGCGCGAGAGCCTTCAGCGCGCGAGCGCCTGTTCAGGCACCGGGGCGGGCGGACTGCGCACGCTGGGCACGGTGGCCCTTCTCGGAGCCGGTACAGGCGTCTGGCTGCGTTTGCCATCAGCGGTTCTTCGATGAACACGCGGACGTGCCGGTTATTCGCTGCGAAGTGTTAACAGGCCTTAGGTTGCCACGATGCAAGCGCATGGGCTCGGCACTCGAATTGCCGTATTCTGACGAACTTGCTTTGCTTTTACAGTTTTCAGATCCGGTGGCGACGGCCGATCAAAACGCTTTGCGACCTCGCGGAGCAGAAGTTCATGCACCCTTGTCAGAGGTCACCGAGTCGTCCTGATGCGGTTTGCTAGGATTGCAGATTGGCTCTTCCCCGACGGACGGAAGTGCAGCCTGAAGACTGAGAAATCCCTGTATCTCAATTTCAGCAGCCCTGTCTAACCGTATCCCTTTTTTTGCGTGAGGTTTTCATGAAGGTCTTGGTTCTAGGTGGCGACGGTTTCTGCGGTTGGCCCACTGCGTTGCATCTGTCCAATATCGGACACGACGTGGTCATCGTCGACAACCTGTCCCGTCGCAAGATCGATGTTGAACTCGAGGTCGAATCGCTGACCCCGATCGCGCCGATGAGCACCCGCCTGCAGGCCTGGAAGGAAGTCTCCGGCAAGACCATCGAATTCCGCTATCTGGACGTCGCCCAGGACTACCAGGAACTGCTGGACCTGCTGCGCGACGAGAAGGTCGAGGCGGTCGTCCACTTCGCCGAACAGCGCGCCGCGCCCTATTCCATGAAGGGCGCCCGCCAGAAGCGCTACACCGTCGACAACAACCTGAACGCCACGCACAACCTGCTGTGCGCCGTCGTCGAATCGGGCCGTGACATCCACGTCGTCCACCTCGGCACGATGGGCGTGTACGGCTACGGCACCGCCGGCATGAAGATCCCCGAGGGCTACCTGAATGTCCAGGTGACCACCCCGGAGGGCAAGGTCGTCGAGCAGGAGATCCTGTACCCCGCCAACCCGGGCAGCATCTACCACCTGACGAAGACCCAGGATGCGCTGTTCTTCGCGTACTACAACAAGAACGACGGCCTGCGCGTCACCGACCTGCATCAAGGCATCGTCTGGGGCACCCACACTCCCGAGACGATGCGCGACGAGCGCCTGATCAACCGCTTCGACTACGACGGCGACTACGGCACCGTGCTGAACCGCTTCCTGATGCAGGCGGCCGTCGGCTATCCGCTGACCGTGCACGGCACGGGCGGCCAGACGCGCGCGTTCATCCACATCCGCGACACCGTCAAGTGCATCGAGCTCGCCCTGACCAACCCGCCCAAGCGCGGCGAGAAGGTCAAGATCTTCAACCAGATGACCGAGACGCACCGCGTGCGCGAGCTGGCCGATCTGGTCGCTGGTCTCACGGGTGCCAAGGTCTCCAACCTGCCCAACCCGCGCAAGGAGGCCGACGAGAACGAGCTGCACGTCGAGAACAAGTGCTTCATCGACCTGGGCCTGAAGCCGACGACGCTGCAAGACGGCCTGATGCTCGAGGTGACCGAGATCGCCAAGAAGTACTCGCAGCGCTGCGACCGCAGCCGCATCCCGTGCGTTTCGTACTGGACGCATTCGCAGCAGGACGCCGCCGAAAAGGGCCGTTGAGATGGCGCGAGTGCTGCTGACCGGCGGCTGCGGCTTCATCGGCGCCAACCTGGCGCCGATGTTGCGGGCCCGCGGGCACGAGGTGCGCATCCTCGACAACCTCTCGCGCGGCCGCGTCGAGTTCCTCGACGACCGTGCCGCCTACGAGGTGGTGCAGGCAGACATCCGCGACGAGTCCGCAGTGATCGCTGCTTGCGACGGCCGCGACGCGGTCGTCCACCTGGCTGCCTATGGCTCGGTCGTCGAGTCGGTGGCCGAGCCCTCCGAGAACTTCAGCATCAATGTCGAGGGCACGTTCAAGGTGCTCAACGCCGCTCGCCAGGCGGGCGTGCAGCGCGTGGTGTTCGCCTCCACCGGCGGAGCGCTGATCGGCAATGCCACGCCGCCGGTGAACGAGGGGGCGCTGCCCCGGCCGATCTCGCCCTATGGCGCCAGCAAGCTGGCCGGCGAGGGCTACTGCTGTGCCTTCGCCGAGGCGTATGGCATGTCGGTGACCGCCCTGCGCTTTGCCAACGTGATCGGCCCCATCAGCTGGCACAAAAAGGGCGCGGTGACTGCGTTCTTCAAGGCCATCATGAACGGCGATCCGATCCGCATCTATGGCGACGGCTCGGCCACGCGCGATTTCCTCTACGTGGAAGACCTGTGCCGCGGCATCGTCGCCGGCCTCGAAGCCGCGCTGCCGCGCTTCAATGTGTTCCACCTGGCCAGCGGCCGCGAGACGAGCGTCCGCGAACTCGCCGAGATCGCCTGCCGTGTCGGCGGCCGGCCGGAACATCCGATCGTGCACGACCTCAAGCGTCCCGGTGAAGTGGAGCGCAATTTCGCGACCTACGACCTGGCTCGCGAGCAACTCGGCTTTGGCCCGTCGGTGTCGATCGAAGATGCGATGGCCCGCACCTGGGCCTGGATGCAGGAACAGCCCCGCTGACGAACCCGCGGCGGGGGCATGCTCCCGCCGCGTCCGGTGAGGGCCGGCGCTGCCGGCCGCCAACAGAGGGGCCGCCAGGCCCCGCCTCCGCACGACGCATGAGCCCCGACCGCATCGCGACCCAGCAGAACACCGTGTCCGCCGCCCCTGGACTGCGCCCGGGCGCCACCACTTGTGCGCGTCTGCGCTTGGATGCCAACGACGGCCCGCTTGTCGAGGGCGGGCTGCGCCTCAAGGGCCTGTACAAGGCCTCCATGGCGGGCCGACCTCTGGTCAGCATCGTCACCGTGTGCCGCAATGCCGCGGCCACGCTCGAGAACGCCATGCTGTCGGTGTTCCAGCAGAGCTGGGACAACCTGGAGTACATCGTCGTCGATGGCGCCTCCAGCGACCAGACGCCGGCCCTGCTCGCCCGCCACGCCGACGCCATCGACTACTTCGTCAGCGAGCCTGACGCCAGCCTCTACGAGGCCATGAACAAGGGCCTGTCGCTGGCCACCGGCGACTTCGTGCTGCTGCTCAACGCCGACGACAGCTATGTCCCGACGGCGGTCGAAGAGCTCCTGCAGGCGCGGCGCTGCGCCGGCACTTCGTTCGTCTCGGCGCTTGCTGCCGAGATCACGCCTCAAGGCGTGTCGAAGAGCATCATGCGGTCGATGCCGTACGACTCCGGCACCCGGCTGCGCATGCCGCTGCGCCACGAGACCATGCTGATCCCGGCGGCGGTGTACGACGCCGTGGGCGGCTACGACCAGTCCTATCGGATCGCCGCCGATTTCGAGCTCACCATGCGTCTGTACGACGCCGGCTACACCCACTACGAGATCCCGCGCCCGCTGCTGAACTTCCGCAACGACGGCATCTCGAATGTCGACGACGCCGGCATGCTGCGTGAACGGGCCCGGGTGATCGCTGGCCGCTTTTCCTGCCTGTCGGCGGAAGACGTCAACCTGCTCTGCGACCGTCGCCACCACACCGGGCAGCAATTGCTGGCACTCGCGAGCCGGCATGCCGACCAACCGGACCTGGTCCGCTCGGTCCACGAATATGTCGAAGACAACGTGCTGCACGTCCGAAGCAAGGACAGGCCCTGGTGGCGCGATGGTCAGGCCGAACTGCTCGACGAGCTGAAGCGCCACCGCAGCGCGCTGCGCCCCAAGGTCAGCGTCATCCTCGCTGTTTACAACGCCCAGCAGACGCTGCGCCTGTGCCTGGACAGCGTGCTGCGGCAGACGCTCACCGAATTCGAGCTGATCTGTATCAACGACCAGACGCCGGACGAGTCCCAGGCGATCATCGACGAATACGCGGCGCGCGACAGCCGCGTCGTCTCGATGACGAATCCGGTCAATGTGGGGCTCGGTGCGACGCGCAACCGGGGCGTGCGCCGCGCCCGGGGTGCCTACATTTTCCACCTCGATCCCGACGACACCCTGCCGGACAACGCTCTGCAGCTGCTGTACGACCATGCGCAGCAGCACGGCAGCGATCTAGTCCGCGGCGCCTATCGACGCGAGCAGTTCCACAACGCCCGGGCCGACGCCGCCGGCTCCGTCGTCATGCATCCGATGAAGACGCCGCAGACGATCGTCAACGTTGGCGTCGCCGCATTGCCCGAGCTGCTGAAGATGCCCGAGGGGCACTGGGCCTTCCTCTACAAGGCCGAACTCGCACGGCGCGTGCCTTACCCGGAAGACCTGAAGATGGGCCAGGACGGCATCTTTCTGTGCTGCGTCCTGCCGGCGGCCCGGACGATCACCATCGTCCCGGACGTCGTCTACAACTACCTGGCCAACGCCGAGTCGGCGATGAATGTGTTCAACATGCGCAAGTACCTCGATGTGCTCGAGTGGCGTCGGCGCGCGTTGCATGTGCTGACCGATCACGGCCTGCGTGAATTCGGCGTGCGCCTGGTGACCAACTTCGCGGCGCTCGGCTGGCACGATCAGTTCCGCCGCCACTACGCGCAGTCCCCCGATCGCGCCTCGCTCGACCAACTGGGCAAGGCGATGCGCCAGGCCTTCAGCGAGGCCGGTCTCGACGAGATTCCGCCGCGGGTGCCTCCCGAGAAGCGAGGATTCCTGCAGCACCTGCTGGCGGGACGGATCGACGATGCGGAGCGCGAGCTGTTGCGGGCGCCGGCACCGGCGGGCGCCTCGGCAGCAAAGGCAGCAAAGGCAGATTCGACACCCGCACCGGCTTCGGTACCGGCAGCGGGAACTCGCCCGCAGGTCAGCGTCATCCTGCCGTTCTTCCGTGCCGAGTCCACCATCAGCGCGGCGCTCGACAGTGTGCTGGCGCAGAGCCTGCGCGAGTTCGAGGTGGTCTGCGTGGACGACCAGGCCCCCGATGGGTCGGCGGCCATCGTGCGGGCCTACGCGGCCCGCGATCCTCGTGTCGTGCTGCTGCCGAACGATCGCAACATCGGGCACGGGGCCTCGCGCAATGCCGGCGTCAAGGCCGCCCGGGGCGAGTTCGTCTTTCACCTCGACCCGGACGACATGATGCCCCCGACGGCGCTCGAACGCCTCGTGGCCGCGGCACGGCGCCATGGCAGCGACATGGTTCGCGGTGCTTACCTTCACGAACAGGCGTTGATGGGGCAGAAGGCCGCCAAGCCGGTTCGCAAGGGCCTGTCCGAAGGCGCGCCTCCGGTCGTCAACACGAATTTGGCTGCGCGGCCACAGTTGCTGGACCACACCGAGGGACACTGGTCCTACCTGTACCGCACCGAATTCGCACGCCGTGTGCCCTATCCGACCGACCTGAAGATGGGCCAGGACAGCATCTTCATCGTGCACGCTCTGATCGCCGCCCGCAGCGTCACGCTGACCGGCGAGCTGGCCTACATCTACCGCGCCAACCAGAGCAGCGCGATGAATAGCTTCACCCACCGCAAGTTCCTCGACTCGGTGGAGTGGCGTCGTCGCGCCTGGCGCGCGCTGGATGCAGCGGGGCACCAAGCCATCGGGCGGCGTCTGCTTCTTGCGTACTGGAGCGAGCCGTTCTTCGCTGCGCTGCGGCGCATCGAAGGCCCGGCGCAACTGCAGGAGTTCGCCAACCGGGTGGCCGCAGCTTTCGTCGAGGCTGGGCTGAGCCACACGGATTTGGACCGCGACCGCCCGCCGCAGCGCGCCCTGTTCGACCTGCTGGCCCGACGGTCCGTGGCCACCATCGCACTACCGGCGTCTGCGCCGGCCGCCGCCCGACCCGACGGCAAGGCAGGCGTGCGCGTGCTGACGTTGATATCGCGCGACCATGGCGGCGCCGGCACGGGCACGATGCGCCGCGTCGAGGCCCTGCGAAAACGCGGCGCGGACGCTCGAGTCGGTACGCTGGTCAAACGTTCCGCCAAGCCCTTCGTGTCGACACTGTCGCCGCAAGGCGGCGCTCCATCAAACGATCCAGAGGCGGTTTGGCGCATGGTGCGCGAGCGCGCCATCGATCCGGTGCGTGCCGTGCCGGGTTACTGCGCGCAGGAGTTGTTTTCACTGCCCGAGTCGGTGCTGGATTTCCGCCGCCTGCGCGGCCAGATCGACGCCGCGGACGTGCTGCACCTGCATTGGGTGGTCGGCATGTTCGACTATGCGCATGCCGCCGAAGTGCTGGGCGATCGGCCGGTCGTCTGGACCCTGGCCGACATGAATCCGTTCACCGGTGGCTGCCACTATTCCGAAGGCTGCGAGGAGTACCAGCGCGAGTGCCGCGCCTGCCCGCTGCTGGGGGGGCAGAGCGACATGGCCCAGCGTGCCCTCGAGCGCAAGAAGGCCAGTTATGCTGGCCTGCGCAACCTGCACATCATCTGTCCCTCGCAGTGGATCGCCGACCGCGTGGCGAAGAGCGCGCTGCTGGGCGACCGGCCCATCCACGTCATTCCCAACGCCTTTCCGACCGACCGCTTCACCCCGACCAACAAGGTGGTCGCCCGTATCGAACTCGGCCTGCCGCTGGACAAGAAGCTGCTGCTGTTCGGCGCGGACAGCTTGACCAGCAAACGCAAGGGCAGCGATTGGCTGAAGCGGGCACTTCGAATGGTTGCCAATCGCGACATCGAGGTGGTGCTGTTTGGCGGGGGCAAGATCGACCTGCCATTGCCGGCGCACCGCCTTGGACATATCGAAGACGAAGAGCGCCTCGCGCTGGCCTATTCGGCTGCTGACGCGTTTCTGTTTCCGTCGGCGGAGGACAACGCACCGCTGACGATCGGCGAGGCCCTGCTGTGCGGAACGCCGGTGGTGGCATTCCCCGTCGGCAACGTGCCCGACCTCGTGCGGCACCTTGACACTGGCTACATTGCGCGCTACCAGGACGCAGCTGACCTGGTGCGCGGTATCGAATGGGTGCTGGCTGCCGACGCCACGTCGGCATTGCGTCGGTCGCTGCGCTGCCGGCAATCAGCGGCTGCTTTCCACGACCCGGTGGTGGCGGCCGATCGGCATCTCGAGGTTTACCAGGAGGCGATGCGCCATGCGTGATCTGCTGTGCCAGTTTTCCCTTCGTGCACTCGCACTGGCTGCTGCGACGCTTACAGCCTCGGCTGCGTTCGCCAACCAGACCGTCTTCTGGCTGGAGCCGCGGTCCAACGTCACCTTCGACAAGCAGGTCACGCGCGAGATCGGCCAGCGTGCCGGCCTGGTCGTGCTGCGCGCGAGCTGGAACAACCCCGACCCCGACTACACGCTGAAGGCGGTGATCGGCCGCTTCAAGGCTGACACCACGGCGCCGGTGCTGTCCTACTCGTGGGCCAATCGCTACACCGACGCAGGCCGCAGCGAGGCCGACCTGTTGCGCGGCTTCGACGATGGCAAGGCACGCGCGCTCGCCGAGACCAAGGGTGACAACGACACCAAGGTGGACTTCCTCGACGTGCGCAACCCGGACGTGCGCAAGCGCGTGGTGAGCCAGTTCCTGCGCGCGCGCAACGGGCTCGGCGTCGACGGCTTCGCGGTCGACCTGTCGACCCGCACGCCCAACGCGCGTCCAGCCGAGCTGGCCAAGCGCTGCCAGCAGGAGGCAGACTTCTGCCCCTCCTACGCCGGCGGCATGGACGCGCTGTTCGGCGAGCTGCGCCAGGGCCTCGGGCCGAATGCCTTCGTCGTCTACAACGGCCTGTTCAACTTCGCGCCCGGCCAGTTGAAGGACCAGGCCAAGCTGCTGGCTTCGACCAGCGGCGCGGCGATCGAATTCTTCGGCATGGACCCGAAGAACCCGAAGCATAGTTTCACGGAGGACATCCGTCCCTTCCTCGAAATCATCCCTACGCTGCCGGCGAACCGTTCGGTGCTGGTCTTCGGCCGTGGCCCGTTGACCTACACCGACTATGCGCAGGACTACCTGTGGCAACGCTATCTCTACGCGTGCTTTCTGCTCGTCGCACGGCCGGTCGACTTCTTCAAGTACCACGCCACCTTCCAGGTGCCGACGCAGCGCGGCCGCACAGGTGGCATGGACTACTACGCCGATTGGAGCGCTGACCTCGGTGCGGCGCGCGGGGCAGCCCGCCAGGTAGGCGGTCTGTGGGTGCGTGAATTCGCCAACGGCCTCGTGGCCGCAGCCCCGGACGATGGCCGCGGCGGCACGCTCTCGTTGGGCGGCAAGGGCTACTTCACCCTGGAAGGCCACCGCCGGCTGGGCGAGCTGCGCTTGTCCGCGGGGGAAGGGGCGATCTTGCTGAACAGCGAAAGGCCCGCCAAGCCGGCCAAGCGCGAGATCGACGCGCGCACCATGGCGAGCTGGAAGTGGGGCGGCGCGCAGTTGGACAAGATGGACGGCCGCGAGGTCTTGCGTCTGGCCGCCGAGAAGCAGCCGGGCGAGCACGACGTCCTGCTCGACTTCGAGCGCTCGGCCAACCCCTACGAACACCTCGAGATCGATGCCGAGCTGCTCGACCGCTCGGCGGCCATCCTGGCGGTGGCCGAGGTCGACGACCCGAAGCGCGAGCACACCCAGGTGGTGCTGGAGGTTTCCAGCGACGACGGCAAGGGCGGAAGCGCGGCGCTCGAGGACGGCGCACCCTTCCGCAGCCCTACGGCCAAGAGCGGCCGCGACACCTGGCCGACATTGCACCTGAAGAAGAGCCTGAAACAGGAAACCTTTGGCTTCGGCGCCGCCGCGCTCGAAGGCACGAGATATCGGTTCAAGCGCTGGAGCCATGTGCGTTTGGTTGGCGCGGTCGCTGTTTCGCGCATCGAGCTGAACAACCCGACGATGCGCGTGGTCGACAAGCCTTGACGCGACCTTGATCGCCCGGCCTCCACACCGTCCCGCCGGCCGCCTGCAGCGGGCCGGACTGAAGAGGCCTCGACGCGGGCCGGCTGCAGTCGAGCCTGTTCTTCCGCGCGTCTCGCTCGGTCCTTCGACCTGAGCGAGACGGCTTTGGGCGCATGTGACGTCCGCAGGCGCCGCGGAGCTGCCGCGATGGGTCGCCTTGTTCGAGGCGATTGAGCGAACGACCGCGTGATTGCGCGCTTCGTCGGTCGAGACGAAGTCGTCCGGCGCCAATATCGGAGCCTACAAGGAGGCCCGTAGTCGCACGGGGTTATCCATGCCGGTCATGGCAAGCCGTCGAACCGTTGTGCGCTATGCTTATCGTTTATCCATTCCTGCCGCGCCGATGTCGATAATCGCTCCTTCTGCGCTCGCCGCGCCGCGTACCGAACGGACTGCGACGGCGATGTTCATGCTCGGTACGCCGCACGCGTCTTGGGAGTCACTCGCGCGCGCCGTATTGATCGGCGATGATCGCGGTCGGAACCTGCTGGACAACGGCTTGAGCGCCTGGCTCGATCGTGTCCTGGGCATCGACGCAACGCAGTGGGGCGTGCTGGCGGCCGACGATCAGCGCTGGAAGGCGGCCTTCGGTGATGCGCCGCGCGGCGGTGTGGATGTGCGGTTGTGCTGGGCGCTCGAAGCTCTCAACAAGTGTTTCCCCCATTCACGGTACCTGGTCTTCGTGGATACGCCGGTGCGCGCGCTGGCGCGCTGGATTGCCGGCGGCGGCCCGGGTGGCGTTGAGCAGGCGCTCGATTTGTGGTGTGCCGGCGCGCAGCGGCTGCTTCGCCATGCCCATCGGCATCCTCAGCGCGTGCTGATGGTCGCGAGCGACGAAGTGGAGGCGTGGCCGCAAGCGTTGAGCGGTCCCCTGCAGGAACACTTCGGCATGGCGCTGGGCGAAGTGCCCGTCATGCCCGGCGATGATCCGATGGCGGTCTCACTTGCATCGGCGCTTGTCGCCGGCCGGCTGGGGGTCCTCGGTCTCTACGAGGAATTGCTTGCCACCTGCGTGCCGCTGTCTCAAGACGACGTTTCGGTCCAGCGGCCGTCCGTTGCGTGGCGCGAAGATGTCGTCCGCCTGTATCGCGAAGGGCGGCAAGCGCACGAGCGCGAGCGGGCCAATGCCTGCGCGTTGTTGCTGCAATTGCACGCGGCCGAGGAAGCCATCGAGTCGCAAACCGTGACCGACCGCGAGCGCTCGGCGCAGCTCGCGCGCGTTCAGGGTCGCGAATCGCATCTGCGCAACGAGCTGGCAAGGCACGAGGAGCGGGCCAAGCAGGCGCGCCATCGCGAAGAGACCCTGCAACGCGAGGTCGCTGCGAAGACCAAAACGGTAGAGGAGCTGGTCGCTGCGAAGGCCAAAGCGGCAGGAGAGCTGGTCGCTGCGAAGACCAAAGCGGCAGGGGAGCTGGTCGCCGTTCAGCAGAAACTGACCAAGGCCGAGGCGCAGGCGCAGGCTCGCGCTGCCGAAGGCGCGCTGCTCCAGACGCAGGTGGAGCAATTGCAGGTGCAACTACGCAGCCATCATGCGGAGCTTGAGAAGATCCGCAGGGGCGGCAGCGTGTCGTCGTTCTCGTATCGTTCTGTCGAATTCGGCACGGTGCACGATCAGCCCCCGCACTGCCACGTCGACGTTCTGGTGCGTCGCGCGCAGTGGCCTGGACGCACGAAGGCACAGATGACGGTGCGATTGGTCGAACATGGAGGCCTGCCCGGACTCGTGCTGTTCGAGGAGGACGGGCGAACGCCGATCTCGGGTTGGCAGACCGGTGGACAGGAGCGAGGACGCAACTACATGGTGCTGATCCCGCAGGACGCCGCCGGCGCACAGACGCTGCAGTTGTTGGGCAGCGCCGATTGGATTGCAGTGACCGGCATCGTGCAGATGCTGGAAGTCGAGCTTGGCAACAAGCCTTTCGCGACCGCCCCGCGTTGGCGTTCTGTGGCGACCAGGTTGCGTTTGCTGCTGGCCGATCTGCCACCGCGCCTGCGCTACGACACGGCTGCGATGTGTTCCGCGCCCGAAGTGAACGGCCGGCTCGCCATCGACGTGCAGGTCGACGATGCACTCTTCGGCAGCCAGGCCCTGGGCACCGTGCATTTGCGTTGGCTGCTGGGAGGCCCTCGGGAGGGGCAACCGGCATTGCGTTGGCTACTGACGGCCGGTGGCGGGCGAAGACCCCCACTTGCGCATTGGCCGCTCCAGAAGAACGGCCATGTGTCCAGCGAGCTGATCGTTCCAGTCGGCACCGGACTCGACACGGCATCGAAGCGTGCCGCGTGGGCGGCCTTCAGTGCCCAGGAGCAAGGCATTTTGTTGGGATTGCTCGACGCCCTGCCGGCCTGCGCCGCCGCGATCGGCGCCGGGCTGCTGCCTCCCGGCTGGGACGCCAAGCGCCTCGCTGCCTCGGCAAAGGAGCTGCGCGATGAGGCCCATCGCCGTGCGCGCTCGGTTCGCCTGCGGCATCTGGTGCGCCGCGTGCTGCGGCGTGCCGCCTGACCGTCCGCCTCGCCACTCCGATGAAGGCTTTCCTCGACAGCATTGGGCGCGGGTTGCGCCATCCCACTGGCACCGTCGTCCACGTGGGCGCCGGCACCGGCGCGGTCATCGAAGACTACCGGTCACTGAATCCCGCGCGCCTGCTTCTCCTTGAAGGCGATCCGGATTCCGCGGCGGCGTTGCGCGAGCATGCCGCGGCAGAGGCGGTCGTCGAAGTGTTCGGTGACGTGGTCGCGCGCCGCGACATGAGCTTGCACTGGTATCGCTACACGCTTGCCAGCATGAACGGGCCGGTCGATCGTAGCGATCTGGTGCGCTTCTATCCACGCTTGCGCCTGCTCGGCGCGCAGCCGCTGAAGGCCGTCGCGTTCGATCGCTGGCTGGCGCAGGCCGTGGGTGAACTCGACGACGAGCACAGCCATGTGCTCGTGATGGACGTGCCAGGCCAGGAAGCCGTCCTGCTGCAGGCGCTGCCGCACGCATTGCTGGAGCGCTTCGAAGTCGTCGTGCTCAAAGGCTGCGCACCGTTGGTGGGTGAGGGCGTGATGCCCGCGGCATTCGCGGCGGCGCGCTTGCGCGAGCGCAGCTTCGAGGCGCTGGGAGACAACCATGATGCCGATCCGCTGTGGCCGGTCTCGGCGTGGCGATTCGATGTCCACGGCGCGCAAGTGAGGCGTCTGCGAGCCAGCGTTCTCCGGCTCGAGGAGGAGCAGCGGCGGGCCAATCTCGCGCTGCAAGAGCGTGACGCCGCGTTGAGCGCCGCGCGGGAGGCACTGGCTGCCGCGGAGAATCTGGCAGAGGATCGCGCCGCCGCGATCGAGACGCTGCGGGCGGCTCAGCGCGAGCGCGATGAAGCGATGGCTGCGCTGGTCGATGAGCAGCATTTGCAGGCGGCTCAGCGCGAGCGTGATGAAGCGATGGCTGCGCTGATCGATGAGCAGCATTTGCGGGAGGTTCAGCGCGAGCGCGATGAAGCGATGGCTGCTGTGCTGGTCGATGAGCAGCATTTGCAGGCGGCTGTGCGCGAGCGCGATGAAGCACGGACGGCGCTGGTCGATAGCCGGCAACGCCTGCAAGTGCTGGAGGGCGAGTTGCTCAGCAGCCAGCGGGCGCTGAGCGCCGCGGTCCGTGCGGAAGCTTTGCGGGAGAGCGATCTGCACGAGCTGCAGGAACGCTATTCCGCGTTGATGCGTGATCAGCGGGGCACCCAGGAGCTGCTGGCCAAGCTGACCGACAGGCTCATCGTGGCCAATCGCTACTACGAGGAGCTGGCGCTCGCCGCCGGGCAGGAGTCGATGCCCGCGACGAGGCCGAGGGCCCAGGAAAGGGTGCCGGCGCCCGTAGAGAGTGCGCGCTGAGCTGATGAACCAAGCCCCATCTCCGCCCGCGCTCACCAACCGGTGCGACGAGCTGCCGCATCGGCACGCCGTGGCAGCCGGCATGCTGGCGCGCACCTTGCGCGATGCCGTCGACCTCCTGGGCGCCAGTGCGTCGCCGGAGCCCGCGGCCGCCGAGCCGGTCCTGCCAGCGCCCTCGCTACTGCAGCAATGTCTTGAGCTGTGCCATACGGTCAAGCAGCGTCAGATGCAGCCGGTGCGGCTCGTCCACCATCTTGCCTGCAGTGGCGGCACGCTCATGTGCAAGTGCATTGCGGCGCTGCCCAATGTGCAGTTGCTCTCGGAAGTCGACCCGTTGAGCCCGCTGGCGCATGGTCCTTCGCGTGCCAAGTTCATGCCGACCGACATGATCGGCCTGCTGCGCCACAGCTCGCGCGGCGGCGACGATGAGCTGGTCGTGAAGTTGTTTCGCAGTTCGTTGCAGACGCTCTATGAAGCCACCGTGTCTCGCGGGCAGTATCTGTTGCTGCGCGACCATGCCCATGGCCACTTCTGTGTCGGCGAGAAGATCGAGGGCCGACCTGCGCTGCGTGAGTTGCTGCCGCCGGAGCTGCCGTCGCTGTCGTTGCTGACCGTTCGCCATCCGGTGGACAGCTTTGCGTCGCTTCGTCGCAACCGCTGGGTGCACTTCCAGCCCGACACTGTGGACGAGTATGCCCGCCGCTATCAGATGTTCCTTGATCACCATGGTGACGTGCCGATCGTCCGCTACGAGGACTTCGTACAGGACCCCGCGCGTGAACTCACCCGCATTTGCGGCGTGCTGAATCTGCCGATGCGAGAGAGTTTCGTCGACCTTTTCGACGCCATCGAGCTCAGTGGCGACAGCGGGCGCAGCGGCAGCGTCATCGAAGCGCGCTCTCGGCAGCCGGAGGCTGATGCCCTGATGAGCGAGGCCGCGCGCTCTGAACACATGCAGGCGCTCTGCAAGCGCTTGGATTACCCGCTGAGCTGAAGGCGGCGGACAGCGTAGAAAGCCAACAAGGAAAACGTACCGAGATGTCAGATCGATTCTGGTCGCAGTGCAAGCAGGCCATCGAGGCGTACGCGGCAAATGACGTCATTGCCGCGCGTCGCCTGCTGGCGGAAGGGCAGGCATCGCTGGCGGGCAGCTCGCTGGATGCGGCGATGCTGGCGAAGCGGCACCGGCACCTGAAGAGCGTGCGCTCGTACGTGGATCCGCAATCGGTGGTCGACGAGCCGGAGCCACAGCCGATTGCGGACGGGCGCTCATCCGAGGCGCAGACGGCGGAGATCGCGGATCTTCAGCGACGGGTGGAGCGGCTGGAGACCGAGAAGAACGAATTGTCGAAACGCCTCGTCTCGCTACCGTCCATCGATCCCCTGTGCCTTGTCGATATGGCGGCGCCGAGCGCGCTCCCCGAGCTCGAGCCGTTCGGCATCGCGGTGTTCGGCCATACGCGGCTCGAAGAGTTGAAGGCCGTGCTTGAAAGCCTGAAGCGACAGGACGCATTGCAGTACACCGAGGTCTGGCTGGATGGCCACCAGGGCAATCCGGTGCTGAAGCAGAAGGTGACCAAGACTTTCGAACTCGTGCAAGGCTATCCAGTCAAGCGCATCCACCGGCAGAACGGGCAGTTCGCATTCCGCAAGCTGCTGATCCTTGCGTTGTCCGAGATGTGCGGCCGCTATCGCGACATCCTCGTGCTGGAGGACGACTGTTTCCCCACGAGCGACGCCGTAGAGCAGTTCAGGGCCGAGATCGAGGCGGTGCGGTCCGATCCCAGCATCTTCTCGGTCTACGGCCATCACTTCCTCACGGACAGCGAAGGGGCGACCTGCCCCCGTTTCCAGGGATGGGGCTGGGCGACGACGACCGAGAAACTGGCTCCTGCGTTGCGCCAGCTCATCGACTGCTACTCGATGACCGAGGAACGCTACCAGCAGTTCGTCAGTCTTGCGCTGACGGCGGAAATCCGGGCTCGCATCGATGTCACGCCGCCGCGCCAGCCGACCCACACGCTTGAGCGCTTTTTCGCGTGGGACGAAACGCTGTGCCTGCTGACCGCGATGAACGGCCAGGTGCACAAGCCGACGCGCAAGCGCACCATCTACAACTGCGGCATGAGCAAGGACTCGACGCATTTCGCCGACAGCGCGCGCTACCGCATGCCACCGTACAACCTCATCACCACCGATGAGGTATGGCGCTATTTTTAGCGGCGTTTCGCCATGACGACCTTGAACCCCCATGCGCCGCACCTGGCATTCGCCGACCCTTCGCTCGCCGATGGCCGAGGGCACCATTTCGCGCTGACGCTTCAACTCACCCACGGCGCGCAGGCGCGTGGCATTCCCGTGACGTGGCTCGTGCACCGGGATTTCAATGCCGAGCCGCCAGACGGCGTCACTGTCCACAAGGTCTTCTCCGCGACGATGTACGACCGCTATCGCGCGGAGACCAAGGGGTGCCTTCCGCCGGACCTCCACAGGCGCCTGCTCGCCGAACTCGACGACGGCGTGGCGGCCGCGGGCTTGAGCGCGCGCGATCATGTGTACTTTCACACGGGGTTCGGCGACGTCTTCCGCGCACTGCAGTTGCATGCGCAGCGTGATCAGGCCTCGGAAGGTCCGTTCGTCCACGTGTGCACTCCCTACGACCACGACACCATGCCAGGGAAGGATCCAGGGCCCGCCGTGCTCGAAGCGCTGCGCTCGTTCCGTGCCCTTGCCAGCGTCGACCGCAAGCTGTTCTTCTGGGCGGAGACGCCTCAGCTCGCGCGCCACTACACGGCGACCTATGGCTTCAATATGCGGCCCATGCCGCTGCCGGCGCCTTGGATGTCGAAGTCTTCAGCGGCACCCGATGCCACGCGTCCGGTCACGGTCCTTTATCTCGGCGCAGCGCGCGAGGAGAAGGGATTCCTGCACCTGCCGACGCTCGCAGAGCGCCTGTACGAATCGCTCGGCCGATCGGGCCGCTTACGTTTCGTCGTGCAGTGCAGCCCGCAGATCATCGGCTATCTACCCGCGATCCGGCAGGCGATCGAGCGGCTGCAGGCACTGCCATCGAGTTACGTGCGGCTGATTCCGGATGTGCTCGGCGAAGAAGAGTACCGGTCGAATCTGCTCGAATGCGACATCGTCGCGCTGCTCTACGACCGCAAGAACTACCGCATCCGCGGGTCCGGCGTTGCCGTCGAGGCGGTGGCGGCGGACAAATGCCTGTTGACCTTCGCCGGCACATTCTGCGCGAGCCTCGTCACCGAAGGTGGTGGCTGCGTGGTCGAGCACCTGGACGAAGCCGTCGACCAGCTCGCGGGGATGGTTGAGAGAATGGGCGAATACCGTGCACGGGCAGAAGTGCAGGGCCGCAAGTACCGCCTGGTCAACGATGTCGGCGCATACGCTGCGCGCATTCTCGCGCGCAGCGAGCCCCGTAATCGCTCGCCATTCTTCCCGAGCACACTGGTCGGCCGCATAGGTGCGCCGATGCTCGCCGCACCTTGAGGGCAGTCACGCGCGACCGCCCAGAGCCCGCCATGGAGTTGTTTGCATGAGAGTCTCGTTCGTCAATCAGGATGGCTTGCTGAAGAACCTGAAGAAGCTGGGTTTCTATCCGAAGGTCGTGTTCGATGTTGGCGTCGCCAACGGCACGCCCTGGCTGTATTCGGCATTCCCGGATGCGATGTTCTATCTGTTCGAGCCGGTCGAGTCGTTCGGGCCGGCGATCGCGCAGATTCTCGAGAAGATTCGGGGCGAGCACGTGCGCGTCGCGCTTGGTTCGCAGTCCAAGAAGGTGACCTTCTATGTGCCGCGAGATCAAGGCCTGCACCAGATCGCCACAGTCTGCTTCGAAGGATCCACGGTGCCGGAGGACACCAAGCACGAGATCGACATGATTACGCTCGACTCGTTCACCAAGGGTCTGGCGTTGCCGCAACCCGTCCTGCTGAAGACCGACGCGCAGGGGTTCGACCTCGACGTGGCGAAGGGCGCCGTCGAGACCCTGAAGAGAGTCGACCTCGTCATCACCGAGACGCCGATGTACGGGCCGTGGGGCGGCGGTCCGGAGCTGAAGGACTACCTGGAGTTCTATTTCTCCAACGGCTTTATCCTCTACGACATGGTCGAGCCCCTGCGTCGGCCGGGTGACGATCGCCTGCACTCGATCGACCTGTGCTTCGCGAGCCTGTGCTCGCCGATCAGCGAGCGCAATCTCTACATGAGCGGCAAGGAAACGTTGAACCGTGCACGTGCCTACTACGAGAAGATGCAGGAAGCCAGGCAGCGCGAGGGGGATTGAGCGCCCTCTGCGCGGCGCTTTGGCGTGGTGTCTCGCCGCACTCACGCCGGCGCGCAGCCGGCACCCCCCTCCGCCACCCTCGGAGACCTTAAGGGCTGCGTCTTCGTGATCGGCTCGGCGCCGGTGACCGGGGCGAAGAAATAGGACAGTCGCTTCGACGCCATTGGCCAGTTGGCGAATCAACGGCGTTTCGGGATGGACATGAACGGCATTCGCGCGAGCGGCTTCGAGTCGTTGACCATCGCTCGAAACGGGATCATCAGCGTCGGGTATGCCGGCATCATGCTCACCGAGTCGGCCGAGACGGATGCGCCTCGACAGCAAGTCGGACGGCTGCAATTCGGTTCCGCCTCCCGGGCGCTGAGCATGGCAGGGCGGTGACTGCGCCGTCTGCACCCGTCGTACGGTGGGTCATCAATGGGAATTCCGGCGCGCTGCGAGTCACGTCGGCGCTTCCGCATTAGGGTGCGGGTAGACTCTTGCCATGACCAGAAAGACCGCGCTCATCACCGGCGTCACCGGCCAGGACGGAAGCTACCTGGCCGAGTTCCTGCTCGCAAAAGGTTACGAAGTTCACGGCATCAAGCGCCGGGCGTCGCTGTTCAATACCCAGCGGGTCGACCACATCTACGAAGACCCGCATGTTGAGCACCAGCGCTTCGTGCTGCACTACGGCGACCTGACCGACAGTTCCAACCTAACCCGCATCCTGCAGCAGGTGCGTCCGGATGAGGTATACAACCTCGGTGCGCAATCGCACGTGGCCGTGAGCTTTGAAGCGCCGGAGTACACCGCCGACGTGGATGCCATGGGCACCTTGCGCCTGCTCGAGGCGATCCGCCTGCTTGGCCTGCAGGACCGGACCCGCTTCTACCAGGCCAGCACCAGCGAGCTGTACGGTCTCGTGCAGGAGATCCCGCAGCGCGAAACCACGCCGTTCCACCCGCGCAGCCCATATGCGGTGGCCAAGCTCTACGCGTACTGGATCACGGTCAACTACCGGGAGGCGTACGGCATGTATGCCTGCAACGGCATCCTGTTCAACCACGAGAGCCCGCGCCGCGGCGAGACCTTCGTGACGCGCAAGGTCACTCGTGGGCTGGCCAACATCGCCCAGGGCCTTGAGCGCTGCCTCTACATGGGCAACATCGACGCGCTGCGCGACTGGGGCCACGCGAAGGACTACGTGCGCATGCAGTGGCTGATGCTGCAGCAGGATCATGCCGAGGATTTCGTCATCGCGACGGGGGTGCAGCATTCTGTGCGCGAGTTCATCACCTGGGCCGCGGCCGACCTCGGGGTGACGCTTCGATTCGACGGGCACGGCGTGGACGAGCGTGGCGTCGTCGAAGCCGTGCAAGGCGACAAGGCACCGGCCCTCAAGCCCGGTGACACGATCGTCGCCATCGATCCGCGCTACTTCCGCCCGGCCGAGGTCGAAACGCTGCTGGGCGATCCATCGCGCGCAAAGCTTAAGCTCGGGTGGACGCCGGAGATCGGCGCGCGGCAGATGTGCGCCGAGATGGTGGCCGAGGACCTTCGCGCCGCGCAGCGCATGGCGTTGTTGCGCTCGCATGGACACGATGTCGCCGTGGCGCGCGAGGCGGGCGCCAAATGACGACGGCCACCATCGATCGCAGCACGCCGGTGTTCGTCGCCGGTCATCGGGGCATGGTCGGCTCAGCCATCGTTCGGCGCTTGCAGGCCTTGGGCTACACGCAGGTCGTGACGGCCGCCCGCAGCGAGCTCGATCTTGGCTCGCAGGCTCAGGTGCGTGAGTTCTTCGCGGCGCGCGGCATCGGGCACGTGGTGCTGGCGGCGGCCAAGGTCGGCGGCATCCACGCGAACAACACCTATCCGGCGGAGTTCATCTACGAGAACCTGATGATCGAGTGCAACGTGGTCCATGCCGCGCATTGCGCCGGCATCCGCCGCCTGCTGTTCCTCGGATCTTCGTGCATCTACCCGCGCCAGGCGCCACAGCCCATGCGCGAGGACGCGCTGCTCACCGGCGTGCTCGAAAGCACCAACGAACCGTATGCGATCGCCAAGATCGCCGGCATCAAGCTCTGCGAAAGCTACAACCGCCAGTACGGGCACGACTACCGCAGCGTGATGCCGACCAACCTGTACGGCCCGAACGACAATTTCCACCCCGAGAACTCCCATGTGATTCCCGCGCTGCTGCGCCGCTTTCACGCGGCGGTCGAAAGCGGCGCCGACGAGGTGGTGATCTGGGGCAGCGGACAGCCGCTGCGCGAGTTCCTGCATGTCGACGACATGGCGGCGGCCAGCGTGCATGTGATGGAACTCGACGACGAAGTCTACCGCCGGCACACCCAGCCGATGCTCTCGCATATCAACGTCGGCACCGGCGTCGATTGCAGCATCCGTGAACTGGCCGAGACCTGCGCGCGCGTGAGCGGCTTCCAGGGCCGGCTCAGCTTCGATGCCAGCAAGCCCGACGGCACCCCGCGCAAGCTGATGGACGTCTCGCGCCTGCGCTCGCTGGGTTGGCAGGCGGGCATCCCGTTGGAGCAAGGGCTGCGCGAAACCTACGCCTGGTTCCTCGAGCATCACGCCACTGCGCGCCTGTGAGGCCTTCCATGCCCGCGATCAGCGTCGTGATGCCCACCTTGAACCAGCGGCCGTTCATCGGCGAAGCGGTTCGCAGCATCATGTCGCAAGAAGTCGACGACGTCGAGGTCGTCGTCATGGATGGCGGCTCGACCGATGGTACGCAGACCGAGCTGCAGGCGCTGGAAGCGGCCTTTCCCGGCCGGCTGCGCTGGTTCTCCGGGCCCGACGACGGCCCGGCCGACGCGGTGCATCGCGGTATCCTGGAGGCCAGAGCGCCGCTGATCGGCTGGCTCAACTCTGATGACATCTACCGCCCGGGGGCGATGCGCCGGGCACTTGAACACCTGTCTGGCCACCCCGAGCACGTGATGGTCTATGGGCAGGGCGAGCACGTCGATGTGCATGGGCGGCACCTGGAGGTCTACCCGACCTTGCCGCCGTCGACGCCGATCCACGTCTTCGCCGACGGCTGCTTCATCTGTCAGCCTACCGCCTATTTCCGCCGCGCGCCCTACATCGAATCCGGCGGACTCGACAACTCGCTGAAGGCCGCATTCGATTTCGACCTCTGGATGCGGCTGTTCAAGCGGCATCCGCGCGGGATCGGTTTTGTCGACGCCATGCAGGCGAGTACGCGCCTACACGAAGGTGCCATCACGATGCGCATGCGGCAGCGCGTCGCGCTGGAAGGCCTGCAGGTCGTGCATCGGCATCTTGGCGCCGCGCCCGGCCACTGGTTGCTGACGCACCTGGACGAGATGTGTGCAACCCATCCGTTTCGCGCCGACCCGATGACGCTGCGCGAGGCGATGTCCGACCTCGTCCAGCGCGCATCGGGTTGGTTGGCGCCCGGACATGCCGACGAGGTCCTGCGGCGCACGGATGCGGATCGCCGGGTGCAACTGTCGACGGCGCACGTCGGCGTGGGGGTTCATGCGGACGGTTGGGCGGGCCCGACTTGCGAGTTGCGCCTGCGAGCCGATGGCCCACCCGTGGCGGCGATGCGCCTGACTTGTGCGAACGAGCGCCGCGGCGGCAGTCTCCTGCGTATCCGCATTCATGACCCGGACGGTGGCGTATCGGGCGTCGACGTCGACGGCCCGGGCCGATTCGAGCTGGTGGTGCCGGTGTCACCCGCGCAACGCCGCGAGCAGGCCGTGTGGAGCATCGAGACCGAAGGCGGCTTCGTGCCGATCGACCTCGACCCACGCTCGTCGGACCGGCGCGAGTTGGCGTTCCGCGTGCTCGACTTCACCGTGCAGCCTGCCTGAGCCCGCGGGTTTCAGGGCTTCGCAGTCACGAGGGCGCGGAAGCCAGCCGCAGGAGGGAGACTTCGTCTAGCGGCGAATCGAAATACAGCGCGTGCCAGGTCGAGCAGGGGTGATATCGCCACATCGACAAGGTCTCATCGCAGCGAATGATGTCTGCGCGCGGCAGCGGGGTCGATTGGCGCTTGGCCACCAGGAACGCGCACAGCCGGAAATTGCTGGTGCGGCGAGCCAGCGCTTGCTGCAGCTCGACGATTTCCCTGGTCTTCGCGTGTTCGGCACGCCTGAGCAGCAGGAAGGTCTTGTGCGTGTCCGCGGCCAGTTGGGCCCGCAGTCGCTCGACGCAACGCACCAGGTAGGCGTGTCCTTCGTCGCGGTGCACGTCATGGTGATTGAAGACGTAAGAGACCCGGTGCTCGTCGCGGTAGAACAGGTGCTCGACGCGGTTGACGTCCGGTCCGTTCGGGCGCTCTTCGACCGGCACCTCGTGATAGTACCGGCGGTTCAACAGGGTCGCGAAGTCGTCGTCCAGCGCATGGGTCAACATGCTGGGCGAAGCGAACAGCCAGTCGAACGGGCCGGACCAGGACCTCAGCCCCCAGCGTTGCAGCAGGCTGGCGGTGAAGCAGTGGGTGCCCAGCGAGATGAAGCAGGTGCGCGCGTTGATCGAAGCCGCGTCGAGTAGCAGCGGCGGTGCGGCATAGCGGCGCGCTTCTTCCGAGCGCAGCATCTCGGAGAGCACGGCAGCCATCTCGGTGGCATCGCTGCCCAGGCGCTTGGCCAGCGCCTCGGCCTGGTCCAGTTCGAGTTCCCGGCCGATCAAGGTCCGTGCGGTCCCTTGCACCAACCGGGTGTGGTGCGACCTGCCGATCAAACCGCCTTGCAGCCGGCGCACGAGCCGGGTCCACCAATCCATATCAGCCGCAGCTACTTGGTCGCGTTGACGAGGTTGACCACCGGGTACACCGCCGAGAACACCATGTTCAGGAACTTTTGCAGCTCCGCAGCCGGCGCATTGCTGACGTAGACCAGGTCGCGATGATGCATCGTAAAGCTCTGCATCGCGAAGAAGCTCCGGGGGTCCGACAGGTCCAACCGGTACACCACTGGCACCATGCCCTCCGGCGTGGTCGCAGCGGGCTGCTGAGGCCATTCCAGCGCAGCCTTCGGCTCGAATCGGAAGATGAAAACGCCGCGCGGGTCCGACCGGCTATCGAGCAGCCCGCCGATACGCCCCATGGCCTGCGCCAACGAGATGCCCTGTGCTTCGAAGGCCACTTCGTCCTGGCGGCCAGTCGCACCGAGCGCCGTGAAGCTGAGCGGTTGATACAGCGCCGTCAGCACATCACCCGGTTGCATCGGGATGTTTTGCCGCGGATCGCGAATGATGGCTTCGAGCGGCATGGTTTGAAACCGGGTTCCCCGAGTCAGCTGCAGCGAGACTTTGCTGATAGGCTGCTTCACGCCGCCCGCCGCCGCCAGGGCGTCCAGCAGGCGCTCACCGCCGGCCGTCAGTGGCACACGCACATTCGTCGCGACCTCGCCGACAACGGTCACGGTGGCCGAGGTGTTCTGCACCACCCTCACCAACACCTGTGGCTGGTTGGCCTTGCCCTTCAAGGCCTGCATGATCGACGCGGAGATGGCGCGCGGTGTCATGCCTGCCGCCTGGATTCGGCCGGCGAACGGGACGCTGATGGTGCCTTCGCGGTCCACCATTTGCGCAGGCAGCGTCGTCGGCACAGCGGCAACGGCGACGCGCAAGTCGGATGCCACGGCACCGAACAGGGTGGCAGGTGGCGTCTCCCAGATGGTGACTTCGAGAACGTCGCCCGGGCCTACCGATTGAGCAGAGGCGGCTGCGTCGCCAAAAGCTTCGGAAAACTGTGTTCGCGACTGACCCGCCAGCAACTGACTTACAACGTTTTCGTTGATGTCGACCACCTGGACCACGCCGGTGGCCGCAGGAGCCTCGGATGCAGGCGTCTGGCGAATCGTGCTGGCGCTCGGGCCGGTGGTGGGCAACTGGCTGCATGCGCTAAAAACGACGGCGCAAAGCAGAGCAGTCAGCCTTGGATGCAAAGACATGGGCAGCTGAATTAAGTGGCCCGACACTGTACCGCACGCGCGCTGAGCCGCCGGCGCAGCGCCGTCGCAAGGAGGCGGCGAGACAAGCTCTCTAGAATGACCAGGTGCTCATCTTCTTAACGGCTTTCCTCGTCTCCGCCGGCGTGACCTTGCTCCTGGTGCATTCGGCGCATCTTCACGGACGGCATTCTGCCGACCACGACTTCGACAAGCCGCAGGGCATCCATGCTGTAGCCGTGCCGCGAATCGGCGGTCTTGCCGTCGTTCTGGGCATCAGTGCGGCTTCGGTCTTTCTCTGGCTGGTCGGTGGTCCGGAAGACGGGCGGTTCGCATTCACCTTGCTTGCGTGCTCGTCAGTGGCGTTCGTGGCCGGCTTCGTGCAGGACCTGACCGAGGCATTGACACCGCGCGGGCGGTTGCTCGCCACTGCGCTGTCTGCCGTGATCGCCTACTACTGGATGGGTGCCGCGGTTCACAACACCGACATCCCTGGCATCGACTGGATCGTTTCCTTCGGTTTCGGCTCGCTCGCAGTGACCGTGCTGGCGGTGGCGGGCATCGCCAACGCGATCAACATCATCGACGGGCTGAATGGTCTGGCGTCGATGTGCGTCGCTCTCATGCTCGCGGCGCTGGCGTACGTCGCCTTCCAGGTATCCGATCTTCTGATTTGCTGGCTGGCGGTCGGCGGCATCGGCGCCGTACTGGGGTTGTTCCTTTGGAACTTCCCACGCGGACTTATCTTCCTCGGCGACGGTGGAGCCTACTTCCTGGGCTTCTTCGTGTCCGAGCTGTCGATTCTGCTGCTCGTGCGCAATCCGAACGAGGTGTCGCCCTTCTTCCCGCTGCTGGCGTGCATCTACCCGATCTTCGAAACGCTGTTCTCGATCTACCGCCGCTGGTTCCTGCGCTCGGTTCCGCCCAGCGTGCCTGACGGCATTCATCTTCACTCTCTGATCTACCGGCGTGTGATGCGCTGGGCCGTGGGCGGTCAGAGCGCGCGCGAGCTCACGCGGCGCAACTCTATGTCGTCGCCCTACCTTTGGTTGCTGTGCATGTTCTCGATCATTCCGGCGGTAGCCTTCTGGGACAACACGCCGATGCTGGCCGTGTTTCTGGCCCTTTTCGTGGCCAGCTACCTGGTGTTGTATTGGCGGATCGTGCGCTTCAGGTCGCCACGCTGGATGTTTTATCGGCGGCCGCCGGGCCATTCCGAGAGCGTTCGCCAAACGCCGTTGGATCGGCATTGACGCGGAGCCGGTCGGCTCGCGGCGTCCGACGTCACGTGGTGCGCGTGGCGTAGTTCTTCTCCACCCACTCCCGATACCCACCACTCTGCACCTCGGCCACCCAATCGGCATGGTCGAGGTACCACTGCACCGTCTTGCGGATGCCGGAATCGAAGGTCTCGGCGGGGCGCCAGCCGAGTTCGCGTTCGATCTTGCGCGCGTCGATGGCGTAGCGACGGTCGTGGCCGGGCCGGTCGGTGACGTGGGTGATCAGGCGCGCGTAGGGGCCGGCAGGGTCAGGTCTCAGTTCGTCGAGCAGCGCGCAGATCGTCTTCACGATGTCGATGTTGGCCTGTTCGTTCCAGCCGCCGATGTTGTAGGTTTCGCCGAGGCGGCCGCCTTGCAGCACGGCGCGGATGCCGCTGCAATGGTCTTTCACGTACAGCCAGTCGCGGATCTGCTGGCCGTCGCCGTAGACGGGCAGCGGCTTGCCGGCCAGTGCGTTGACGATCATCAACGGGATCAGCTTCTCGGGGAAGTGGAACGGCCCGTAGTTGTTCGAGCAGTTGGTGGTGACCACCGGCAGGCCATAGGTGTGGTGCCAGGCGCGCACGAGATGGTCGCTGGCGGCCTTGCTGGCAGAGTAGGGGCTGTTGGGCTCGTACGGGTGGGTTTCGGTGAAGGCTGGAGCGCCAGACTTCAGGCTGCCGTAGACCTCGTCGGTGCTGACGTGGTGGAAGCGAAACGCTGCGCGTTCAGCCTCCGGCAATGCCGTCCAGTGGGCTCGCGCGGATTCGAGCAGCGTGAAGGTGCCTTGCACGTTGGTCCGCATGAACTCGCCGGGGCCGTGGATGCTGCGATCCACATGGCTTTCGGCGGCGAAATGGACGATTGCGCGTGGCCGGTGCTGGGCCAGCAGCTGGTCGACCAAGGCGCGATCGCAGATGTCTCCGCGCACGAAGATGTGCCGGGGGTCATCCTGCAGCGCTGCCAGATTGCGCAGGTTGCCGGCGTAGGTGAGCGCGTCCAGGTTGACCACCGGCTCGTCGCCGGTGGCGCCGTTTTCCAGCCAATCAAGGACGAAATTGCTTCCGATGAAGCCGGCGCCGCCGGTGACGAGGATCATGCCGATGTTCTCTGTGGCGCGCCCGGCGGGCGGCAATGTTCTGAAATGGCTGGGTCTGGACCCCAATTGTCAAAGTGTAGTCGCCTGTTGTAGCAGCGATAATGCGCGGTGATGAGTTCCGACCTTCAGGTTTCCGTGGCAGCTGCCGCCGACACCCCGCCTCCTGCCCGTTTCGACACCCTGCCGCTGGACGCCAAGCTCCTGCGCGCCGTGGCCGACCAGGGTTACATGACCATGACGCCGATCCAGGCCAAGGCGATCCCGATCGTCTTGGAGGGGCGCGACGTGATGGGCGCTGCCCAGACAGGCACCGGCAAGACGGCGGCGTTTTCGATCCCGCTGCTGCAGAAGATGCTTCGGCACGAGAACTCGAGCGCTTCGCCGGCTCGCCACCCCGTCCGGGCCCTGGTGCTGGCCCCGACACGCGAACTGGCCGACCAGGTGGCCAACAACGTCAAGGCCTACGCCAAGCACAGCAACCTGCGCTCGACGGTGGTCTTTGGCGGCATCGACATGAAGCCGCAGACGCTGGAGCTGAAGGCCGGCGTCGAGATCCTGATCGCCACGCCGGGCCGGTTGCTGGACCACATCGAGGCCAAGAATGCGGTGCTGAACCAGGTCGAGTACGTGGTGCTCGATGAGGCCGATCGCATGTTGGACATCGGCTTCCTGCCCGACCTGCAGCGCATCCTGAGCTATCTGCCCAAGCAGCGCCAGACCCTGCTGTTCTCGGCCACCTTCTCGCCCGAGATCAAGAAGCTCGCCAATAGCTACCTGCAAGACCCGATCCTGGTCGAAGTGGCGCGGCCGAACGCGACCGCGTCGACGGTCGAGCAACGCTTTTACAGCGTCGCGGACGAAGACAAGCGGCGAGCCGTGTTGCACCTGTTGAAGGAGCGCAACATCACGCAGTCGCTGGTGTTCGTGAATTCCAAGCTCGGTGCTGCACGCCTGGCGCGCTCTTTTGAGCGGGACGGCATGCGCACGTCGGCATTGCACGGCGACAAGTCGCAGGACGAGCGCCTGAAGGCCCTGGCCGCGTTCAAGGCCGGCGAGGTCGATCTGCTGGTGGCCACCGATGTGGCGGCTCGCGGTCTCGACATTGCCGACCTGCCGGCCGTGTTCAACTTCGACGTGCCGTTCAACGCCGAAGACTATGTTCACCGCATCGGCCGCACGGGCCGAGCCGGTGCATCGGGCCTGGCGGTGACACTGGTGACCCGCAACGATGCGCGCCTGGTGAGCGACATCGAGAAGCTGATCAAGAAGAAGATCGAGCTGGACGCCCTGGAGCTGGACGACGATCGGCCTCGGCGCCGTCCGCCGATGCGCGAAGACGAGCGCGGCGCCAGCCACCCTGCCGAGGGCCGTTCCACCGCGGGCGCCTATGCCGGCGCATCGGCCCCGCGGCGCTACGAGCCGCGTTCGGTTCCGCGCGACCCTTTCTTCGACAAGCCGTATGAGCCGTCGCCTACCGACGGGCCGGCCGCCTGGGAAAAGAGCGCGCCGTCCACACCAGCGCCGAATCGGCTGTCCCCGAACATCCGGACCAAGCGCAAGGTGGCGGCGCTGCTTGGCGGCACTGCCAAAGCCTGACGCGCCGTGGGCGGGACGATTCGCGTGGCTGGCTGGCGCGTGGCGTTCGCCTGCGCCGCCGTGGCCATCTTGTTCCTGGCCTTGATGCCCGGCACCGGTGGCCAGGATTGGTTCGTGCATGCCGACAAGCTGCGCCACGCTGCAGCTTTCTTGGCTTTGTGGGCCATTGGCAAGCAGGCGCGTTTTCAGCCGTCGTGGGCCCTGGCGGCGGTGCTGCTGGCCTTTGGGATCGGGATCGAATTGGCGCAGGCGCTGACGCCGACGCGTGAGCCCTCACTTGGCGATGTGCTGGCCGATGCGTTGGGCATTGCGGCTGGGCGTTGGTTGCTCGGCGGCGGCGCGGGTTGAGTCTTGCGCGGCCCGGCTGATCAGCCGGCCAACCACATGAAAACCGCCGGCAGCGTGTCCGGCATCGGCACCCGCCCGGCGGTTTGGAACTCGCGACGCCAGGCCGACACGGCCTGGGTGCGGCACCAACCCGTCAACGAGGTGAGGCCACAGGCCACCGACAAGCGCGTCTCGGGTTGCAGGCTCAGGCTCAGTGCCTGCAGCAGGGCCTCGTTGCGGTAAGGCGTTTCGATCACCAGCTGGGTCTGACCTTCACGGCGCGAACGTTGTTCCAGCTCCCGCACGCGCTGTTGGCGTTCGGTGGCGTTCTGCGGCAAATAGCCTTCGAAGGCGAATCGTTGGCCATTCAGCCCGCTGGCGGCCAGGGCCAGTGTCAACGAGCTGGCGCCGGCCAGCGGTTCGACAGTGAGCCCCAAGGCGTGCGCGGCGGCCACCAGGCCGGCGCCCGGGTCGGCCACGGCTGGCAGTCCGGCGTCGGACAGCAGGCCCACATCGTGCCCCGCCAGCGCCGGCGCCAGCAGCTTCTTCCACTCATCGGCCTCGATGGTTGTGCCGCTGCCCTTGCGCGCGCGCGGCAGCTCCTGCAGTGCCAGCGTTTGCAGCGGCGCGGCCAGCGGCACTGCGGCGTCCACCCGCTTCAAGAATGCGCGTGCCGTTTTGGCGCTTTCCACCACCCAGTGCTGCAGGCCGGCGGCGCGACGCAAGGCATGCGCGCTCAGCACGTGGTCGATCGGCTCCGGCGTCGCGCCGAGGTCGAGCGTGTTGGGCACCAGCACCAAGCGGCCCGCCGTGGCGTGCGCGCTCATCGGGCCTGGCCTGTCGCCAGCAACGGGTCCAGGCCTGCTGCGCGCAGCAACTCGCAGGTCCGGATCAATGGCAGCCCGACCAGCGCCGTCGGATCGTCGGATTCGATGGCGCTCAGCAGCGCGATGCCGAGTGTTTCCGACTTGGCGCTGCCGGCGCAGTCGTACGGCTGCTCCAGGCGCAGGTAGCGCTCAATTTCGGCGTCGCCCAGGTCGCGAAAACGCACCCTCACCGGCGCGAGCCGCACTTGTTCGAAACCGGTGCTCGCCCGCGCCACCGCGACGGCGGTTTGAAAAACAATCGTGCGGCCGCTCATCCGGCGCAACTGCGCGACGGCGCGCTCGTGCGTGCCTGGCTTGCCGATCGGTTCGCCATCGACATCGGCCACCTGGTCGGAGCCGATCACCACCGTGTCGTCATGGCTGGCTGCGGCGACCGCCCGAGCTTTGGCCAGCGCCAGGCGCTGAGCCAGGGCCGCAGGCGCCTCGCCGGGCTGCGGCGACTCGTCCACTTGCGGCGACTGCACATCGAACGGCAGTCGCAGGCGTTCCAGCAATTCGCGCCGATAGCGTGAGGTGGAGCCCAGGACAAGGCGGGGCAGGGCGGCGGTTTGGGATTCGGGCATGTTGAATTATTCCACCGGCTCCCGGCGGTGCCCGCCGCTAAACTGGATGCATGAATGCGAAACCGATCGACCCGCGGCGCCTGGATGTGGCCGCGCTGGCCGCGGCGCGCGGTGAGTTGGCGGGCGAGTGGCCGTTGGCCGCGCTCGACCGCCTCGCCGGCTCGGTGCTGGGGACCGTGCCCGAGGACTCGCCGATCCACTGGCAGGCCGAAGGCGATCAGCGGCCGGTGACCGGTGGCGAGCCGGAACTCTGGCTGCACCTCACGGCTCAGGCCTGCGTCAACATGCGCTGCCAGCGTTGCCTCGGTGCACTGGCCGTGCCGCTGGACCTGGACCGCTGGGTGCGCTTCGTGCGCGATGCCGAACAGGCCGAGGCGCTGGATGCCGAACTGGAAGACGACGTGCTCGAGCTTCAGCGCTACATGGATCTGCGCGAACTGGTCGAAGACGAGTTGTTGCTGGCGTTGCCGCTGGTTCCGCGGCACGATGCCTGCCCGCAGCCATTGCCTCTCGGCGACTCCGCGGCTGCGGCCCCCCCGGCTGAAGCGGCGCCCGAGCGGCCGCACCCGTTTGCCGCATTGGCCCAGTTGAAGAAAAAGCCAGACGAGGCCTGATGCCGCATCCGTGCGGCCCGCAAGGCGGGTCTGGCGCCGTGGCAGTCGACGGTGGTATACTTTCGGGCTTTCCCGGATCGGGTGCGTCGTTTTGCGCCTGGCTGTCGACAGCGGCGATGTTTTCGCCGCGGCGTTCGAGTGGCGCCGGGTGTGTCCAACTTTCGATCGTGTTCCAGCGCTGCTTTTGGCGCCGGACACCGCTGCACCACATCGGTTGGTGCCCCAGGAGCGTTCCATGGCTGTCCAGCAAAACAAGAAGTCGCCGTCCAAGCGCGGCATGCATCGTTCGCACAACGCGCTGGTCCAGCCCGGCACCGCGATCGAATCGACCACCGGTGAAGTGCACCTGCGCCACCACATCAGCCCGACCGGTTTCTACCGCGGCCGCAAGGTCTTGAAGACGAAGGCCGACGCCTGATACGGGCCCTGGCCTGACCTTCAATCCCCGGCCGGGTTGGCGCGTGCCTGCCCCCATCCGTGAATCGAACACAATGCCGCAGCCTGACTGCGGCATTTGCCATTCCAGAACGTGTCGCACGCACATACTTTGACGCCTCTTGAGCGGGTCCGCGTCGTTGTCGACTGCATGGGCGGCGACCACGGGCCCTCCGTCACGCTGCCTGCGTGCAAAGAATTCCTGGCCACCCACCCTCAGGCGGACCTGGTGCTGGTGGGCATGGCCGATGCCATCGCCCCGGCGGCGAGCTGGCCGCGTTGCACACTCGTGCCTTCGACCGAAATTGTCTCGATGGATGATCCGGTCGAGGTGGCGTTGCGGCGCAAGAAGGACTCGTCGATGCGGGTCGCCATCAATCAGCTCAAGCCCGATGCCAATGGCCGCGCGATGGGGGATGTGGCTGTCTCCGCTGGCAACACCGGCGCGCTGATGGCGATCTCGCGCTACGTGCTGAAGACGGTGGAAGGCATCGATCGCCCGGCGATCGCATCGGTCATCCCGAACGAGCGCCCCGGTTTCACGACCATGCTCGACCTGGGCGCCAACGTCGACTGCACGGCCGAGCACCTGCTGCAGTTCGCGGTGATGGGCAGTGCGTTGGTGTCGGCTCTCGAAGGCACCGCCGAGCCGAGCGTCGGCTTGCTGAACATTGGCGCCGAAGCGATCAAAGGCAGCGAGACGATCAAACAAGCCGGCGAGTTGCTGCGCGCCGCAGCCAACGCAGGCCAGCTCAACTACCACGGCAACGTCGAAGGCAACGACATCTTCAACGGCACGGTGGACATCGTCGTCTGCGACGGCTTCGTCGGCAACGTGGCGCTGAAGACGAGCGAAGGCCTGGCCCACATGCTGACAGGCTTCCTGCGCGCCGAGTTCAAGCGCCACTGGATGGCCAAGGTGGCGGCGCTGGTGGCGCTGCCAGTGCTCAAACACTTCCGCAAGCGGTTCGATCCGCGCGGCTACAACGGCGCGGCGTTGCTGGGCCTGCAGGGCCTGGTCTTCAAGAGCCACGGCTCGGCCGATGCCTTCTCGTTCGGTCGGGCTCTGGCGCGGGCTTATGATGCGGCCCGCAATCGCTTGCCCGAACAGGTGCACGAGCGCATCGTCGAAACCTTGCAGGCGGCGGCCCTTCCGCCCAACGACGAGCCCGTGCGTCCCGCCGCATGAATTCTTCCGCCGACCGCATCCCCCCTCAGCGCTACGCCCGCATCACCGGAACCGGCAGCATGCTGCCGCCGCACCGCGTCAGCAACGCCGAACTGGCGGCCCAGCTGGCCAGCCGTGGCCTCGAGACCTCCGACGAGTGGATCGTCGAGCGCACAGGCATCCGGGCGCGTCGCTTTGCCGAAGCCACGGTCAACGCCAGCGATCTGGGGGTCGACGCCGCCCGCCACGCGCTGGAGGCCGCCGGCCGCACGGCCGAAGACGTCGACCTGATCATCGTGGCCACGTCGACGCCCGACATGGTGTTCCCGTCGACGGCCACCATCATCCAGCGCAAGCTCGGCATTCAAGGCTGCCCGGCGTTCGACCTGCAGGCAGTCTGCTCGGGCTTCGTCTACGGCCTGTCGGTGGCCGATGCGATGATCCGCTCCGGTTCGGCCAGTTGTGCGCTGGTGATCGGTTCGGAAGTCTTCTCGCGCATCCTCGATTTCAACGATCGCACCACCTGCGTGCTGTTCGGTGATGGCGCGGGTGCGGTGGTTCTCGAGGCGTCGGCCGAGCCCGGCATCCTGGCGACCAAGCTGCATGCGGATGGCCAGCACATGGAAATCCTCTGCACGCCGGGCACCGTGTCCGGTGGCCAGGTGCTGGGCGATCCGCTGCTGAAGATGGACGGCCAGGCGGTGTTCAAGCTCGCCGTCAAGGTGCTGGACGAGGTCGCACGCGAAGTGCTCGAAGCCGCCGGCCGCAGCGCCGAAGACATCGACTGGCTGATCCCGCACCAGGCCAACATTCGCATCATGCAGGGCACGGCACGCAAGCTGAAGCTGCCGGCCGATCGCCTGGTGGTGACAGTGGACGAGCATGGCAACACGTCGGCGGCATCGATTCCGCTGGCGCTCGACCACGCTGTGCGCACCGGCAAGATCCAGCGTGGTCAGACGCTGATGCTCGAAGGCGTCGGTGGCGGCTTCACCTGGGGTGCCGTGCTGCTCGACTTCTGAGCCACGCCGTTCCTGATTCGTTCGATTGAAGGTGTCTTTGATGACCTCGTTCGCTTTCGTTTTTCCGGGCCAGGGCTCGCAGGCTGTCGGCATGCTCGACGCCTGGGGCGACCACCCGGCTGTCCGCCAGACGCTGGCCGAAGCGTCGGCTGCACTGGGTGAAGACATCGGTGCGCTGATTCACGCCGGTCCGAAGGAACAACTGGACCTGACCACCAACACGCAGCCGGTGATGCTGACGGCGGGCATCGCCTGCTACCGCGCCTGGCGGGCCGAAGGTGGCGTTGCGCCGGCCGCGGTGGCGGGCCATTCTCTGGGCGAGTACACCGCGCTGGTGGCCGCTGGCTGCCTGAGCCTGGCCGATGCACTGCCGCTGGTGCGCCTGCGTGCGCAGGCCATGCAAGAGGCCGTGCCGGTCGGGCAGGGCGCGATGGCGGCGATCCTCGGCCTGGATGCCGCCACCGTTCGCGCCGGCTGTGCCGAAGCTGCGGCGGCCAGCGGGGAGGTCGTCGAAGCGGTGAACTTCAACGACCCGAAGCAGACCGTGATTGCCGGTACCAAGGCCGGGGTCGAAAAGGGTTGCGAAGTGCTGAAGGCCAAGGGCGCCAAGCGCGCGCTGCCGCTGCCGGTGTCGGCACCTTTCCATTCGAGCCTGATGAAACCGGCGGCCGAGCGCTTGAAGGCGCGTCTGGCCGAAGTGGCGATCGCCGCACCGACGATCGCGGTCGTGAACAACATTGACGTTTCGGTCGCGAGCGAGCCCGCGGCGATTCGCGACGCGCTGTACCGTCAAGCCTTTGGCCCGGTGCGCTGGGTCGAGGTGGTGCAGGCCCTGCGTGCGCGTGGCCTGACGCACATCATCGAATGCGGCCCCGGCAAGGTGCTGGCCGGTATGGTCAAGCGCATCGATGCCGAGGCCGTGAGCGCCACCGTGTTCGACCCGGCCTCGCTGGCTGAAGTGAAGGGATTGCTCGCATGAGTTCGCAAAGCATGCAAGGCCAGGTCGCCCTGGTGACCGGCGCGTCGCGCGGCATCGGTCGCGCCATCGCACTCGAGCTTGCCGCACGCGGTATGAAGGTCATCGGTACCGCCACCAGCGACGCCGGTGCGGCCGCCATCGGTGAGGCACTGACCGTTCACCCGGGCTGCAAAGGCGTGAACCTGAATGTCAACGACGCCGCCGGCGTGGACGCGCTGATCGACGCGATCGTCAAAGAGCATGGCGCGCTGCATGTGCTGGTCAACAACGCCGGCATCACCCGCGACACGCTCGCGATGCGCATGAAGGACGACGACTGGGATGCGGTGCTCGACACCAACCTGAAGGCCGTCTTCCGCCTGTCGCGCGCGGTGATGCGCCCGATGATGAAGCAGCGCTACGGCCGCATCGTCAGCATCACGTCGGTCGTCGGCGCGTCGGGCAACCCGGGCCAGGCCAACTACGCAGCGGCCAAGGCCGGTGTGGCTGGCATGACTCGTGCATTGGCCCGTGAGCTGGGCAGCCGCGCGATCACCGTCAACTGCGTCGCACCCGGCTTCATCGCCACCGACATGACCGACGCTTTGCCTGAAGCCCAGAAGACCGCGCTGCTGCAGCAGATCCCGCTGCAGCGCCTGGGCCAGCCGAGCGAGATTGCCCACGCCGTGGCCTTCCTCGCGTCGCCTGAGGCAGGCTACATCACCGGCACTGAACTGCACGTCAATGGCGGCATGTTCATGAGCTGATTCCCACCGCCGGCGCTGGTAACCTGCCAGCGTAGAATCCGGCCCGTTTTACGCAACCTCCTGGAGGAGTCATGAGCGATATCGAAGCACGCGTCAAGAAGATCATTGCCGAGCAACTGGGCGTCCCCGAAGCCGATGTCAGCAACGAGAAGGCGTTCGTGGCCGACCTCGGCGCCGACTCGCTGGACACTGTCGAGCTGGTGATGGCCCTCGAAGACGAGTTCAGCATCGAAATCCCCGACGAAGAAGCCGAGAAGATCACCACCGTGCAGTTGGCGATCGACTACGCCAAGGCGCACGCCAAGGCCTGAGCCCATTCGAACGGCCTGCCTCCGGCCGCCAGCGATCAGCATTTCGAACGCATGACCCGTCGACGTGTCGTCATCACCGGCCTAGGGCTCGTCTGCCCGGTCGGCAATACCGTTTCCGAAGGCTGGGCCAACATCTTGGCCGGCCGCTCGGGCATTGCACCGATCACCAGGTTCGATGCTTCGGGCATTGCCTGCCAGTTCGCAGGCGAGGTCAAAGGCTTTCCACTCGAGGATTACATCCCGGGCAAGGAAGCCAAGCACATGGACAGCTTCATCCATTTCGGGATGGCGGCAGGGATCCAGGCGGTGCGTGATGCGGGCTTGCTCACCAACGACCAACTGACCGAGGAAACGGCCGAACGCATCGGCTGCATGATCGGCTCGGGCATCGGTGGTCTGCCTGAAATCGAAGCCACAGCGAAGACGACCTTCGAGCGCGGCCCTCGCCGCATCTCGCCGTTCTTCGTGCCGGCCTCGATCATCAACATGATCTCGGGGCACCTGGCGATCCGCTACGGTTTCACCGGCCCGAACCTGGCGGTGGTCACCGCCTGCACCACTGGCCTGCATTGCATCGGCCAGGCGGGGCGCCTGATTGAATACGGGGACGCCGACGTGATGATCGCCGGCGGTTCCGAAGCGACGGTGTCGCTGCTCGGCGTCGGCGGGTTCGCCGCGGCACGTGCGCTGTCGACCCGCAACGACGACCCGGCCACCGCGTCCCGCCCCTGGGACAAGGACCGCGACGGCTTCGTGCTCGGGGAGGGGGCCGGCGTGCTGGTGCTCGAAGAGTACGAGCACGCGAAAAAGCGCGGGGCCAAGATCTACGCCGAGTTGCGCGGCTTCGGCATGGGGGGCGATGCGTACCACATGACTGCGCCCAACGTCGATGGCCCGAAACGTTCGATGAAGGCCGCGTTGCGCAGCGCCGGCATCAATCCCGACCAGGTCCAGTACCTGAACGCACACGGCACCTCGACGCCGCTGGGCGATCTGAACGAAACCAATGCGATCAAGCTGGCCTTTGGTGACCACGCCAAGCGGCTGGTCGTGAACTCCACCAAGTCGATGACCGGCCACCTGCTCGGTGGCGCGGGTGGCATCGAGTCGGTGTTCACCGTGCTCGCGTTGCGCGACCAGGTGTCGCCGCCGACGATCAACATCTTCAGCCAGGATCCCGAGTGCGACCTGGACTACTGCGCCAACACCGCACGCGAGATGAAGATCGACCTGGCGGTGAAGAACAACTTCGGCTTCGGCGGCACCAACGGCACGCTGGTGTTCGGCCGCGTCTGACGCACCCGCGTCGCATCCACCAGCCTCGCGCCGCATGCGCGCAGCGCCTCCCGTCGACCACCCCGTTGCTCGCCTGGGCCTTTGGGCTGTGGCGGGTGCGGGTCTGGCGGCCTTGGTCGCGGCCACGCCCGTATGGTGGCTGGGCTCGCACGCGTGGGCGATGCGCCTGGGCGGCGAAGCCGTGGGGTGGGGCAGCTTGATCCTGGCCCTGTTCGCCGCCGTCGTGACGTTCGTGCTCCGTTGGCGCCAAGCGGCAGCCCGTCCGGAGCGTCGACTGTGCTGGGATGGCGCCGGATGGCAGTTGCTGACCGCTGAGGGCACCGAGGAACTGGACGCCCCGGCAGTCCGGATCGACTTGGGCCATGCGATGCTGCTGCGCGTGCGTGGACCGGGCCGTCGATTCGCCTGGCTTCCGCTGGAGCGCCGCGATGCGCCGGCCACCTGGCATCGCCTGCGGGTGGCGCTCAGCCAACCCCTTCGCTCGACCGAGCCCGCATCGCTGCCGGGCGGGGTGACCGCATGACCGCCGCCGGGCCGGACGTCGACGCCGCGTTGGTCGAGCGCGTCAAGCAAGGCGATGTGCGCGCATTCGAGATGCTGGTCGTCAAGTACCAGCGTCGCATCGAGCGCCTGATCGGCCGCATGGTGCGGGATGTCGACCTGGTGGCCGACATCGCCCAGGAGACCTTCATCCGTGCCTACCGGGCGCTGCCGCAGTTCCGCGGCGACAGCGCTTTTTACACTTGGCTCTACCGGATCGCCGTCAACACCGCCAAGAAGGCATTGGTCGACCTGAAGCGTGACCCTTTGGTGACCGA
This sequence comes from Ideonella sp., assembly GCF_036277275.1. Taxonomy (GTDB): domain Bacteria; phylum Pseudomonadota; class Gammaproteobacteria; order Burkholderiales; family Burkholderiaceae_C; genus Ideonella. The sequence continues at coordinate 130,083 of NZ_DASUNH010000129.1, forward strand.
CGCCGCGCTGGCTGGAAGCGACGACGACGACGAAACTTCGCGCCGGGGTTTGGAACCAAGCGACATGGCCACGCCCGACGCCTTGCTGGCCAGCAAGGAGATCGCGGCCACGGTGAACGCAGCCATCGAAGCCTTGTCAGAGGATTTGCGGCAGGCGATCACGCTGCGGGAAATCGAAGGCCTCAGCTACGAAGAGATTGCGGATGTGATGAATTGCCCCATCGGCACCGTGCGGTCGCGGATCTTTCGCGCCCGCGAAGCGATCGCACAACGTCTGCGGCCGCTGCTGGACACGCGTGACGGCGAGCGCTGGTGACCCACCGGATTCGCCGAGCTTGGAGTTCCCCCCATGACACCTTCTGTTGACGACCCGAACCAACGCCGCTGGCTCCAGCTGTCAGCCCTGTGTGACGGCGAGGCCGATGCGGCCGAAGCCCAAAGTCTTTTCGAGGGCTGGCGCGACGACGCTGTCGTGCGCGCGCGCTGGCACAGCTACCAGTGGATCGGTGACGTGATGCGCTCCGATGACTTGGCCAGTGCCGCCGACCACGACCAGGCGTTCCTGTTGGCTCTGCGCGAGCGTCTGGCCAAGGAGCCGGTGGTGTTGGCGCCAGCGCGGGTCGACAGCGTCATCCCCGCTGCGATGCCCGCCAGCCTGCAGGTCGCCGTCGCGGGTGGGCGGCGCCAGCGCTGGGGGGCACCCATGGCGATGGCGGCCGGCGTGATGGTCACCGGCGCCCTGGTGGTGATGAGCTCCTCGGGGCCGCAGCCGCCTGTGTCGTCAGCACCCATGGCCCAGCAGGCGCCGACCGATGCCCAGACCTTGGCTGCCGCTCCTTCCGTCGGCGCCAGCGCCAGCGCCGTTCAGGTGGGCAACATGTTGCGCAACCCCGAGTTGGACCGCTATCTGAACGCGCACCGGCAGTTCGTGCAAGGCTCGACCTTGAGCGTGCCGGGTGGCGTGCGTCAAGTCGCCGTCACACCGGACGGTCACTGACAGTCGGGCCCATGAGGACACGCTTGCGGGCATTGCTGCACATCAGGGGGGGCGACCACGCCACATGGGCGCGCCGCGCGTCGGTGGCCAGTCTCTTGGCCGCCTGCATGCTGCCGGCATGCGTCTTCGCTCAGGATGGCAGCAACGCGGCTGGCGAGGCGCGGCAACGCAGCGTCGACGCACGCAGCTGGCTGATGCGCCTGCACGAGGCGGCGCTGCAGCGTAACTACCATGGCACGCTGGTGGTCAGCACGGCCACCTCGTTCACCAGCTCTCGCGTCACTCACTTCGCTGACGGCGACCAGCAGTACGAAAGCGTCATTGCCCTCGACGGCGAGGCCCGCAGCATGCTGCGTCACAACGACGAGGTGCACACCGTGTGGCCGCGGGCGAGGGTGGCTGTGGTCGAGCAGCGCGACGTGCGTGCCAGCTTCCCGGCGTTGATGGCGGGAGGCGAGCTGCGCGTGTTGGAGTCTTATGAACTTCGCGTGCTGGGACTCGACCGTGTCGCCGGCTTCGAGGCCGAGGTCGCATTGCTGAAGGCCCGCGATGCACTGCGCTTCAGTCAACGCCTGTGGGCCGAGCGCCAGACCGGGCTGCTGCTGCGCGCCGACATCCTGGCGCCCAATGGTCAGATGCTGGAGTCAGCGGCGTTTTCCGAGCTGGTGTTGGGGGGCAAACCCAAGCCCGCGCTGATTCTCGGTCCGTTGCGTCACCTGGACGGCTATCGCGTCGTGAGGCCGGCCGTGCTGCCGACCAATCTCGACAACGAAGGCTGGCGCATGGCGAGCCTGCCGGTCGGTTTCAAGCAGGTGCAGTGCGCCAAGCGCTCGCTGGACCCGAGCGGTGGGCCTTCCGCGCCGGTCGTGTTGCAGTCCATCTATTCCGATGGCCTGACCCATGTATCGCTTTTTGTCGAACCTTTTGATCCAAAGCGGCACCAAGGCGAGGTCGTCGGTTCGATCGGCGCGACGCACACCTTGATGACCCGGCGCGATGACCAATGGGTCACCGTGATGGGCGACGTGCCGATCGAGACCCTCAAGCAGTTCGCCGCGGTACTCGAACGCAAGCGTTAGGGCGCCGTGGCAAACGGGCGGCAGAACTGTCTTTCTCTCGCCGTTCTTCAAGGAGAACCCATGCATTCCCAAGCCATCACGATGGCCGGCCGCCGCGCACCGCGTGGCCTGTTCGCTGCTGCAGCCCTGTCGCTGGCAGCCACCTTCACGGCCCTGCAGCCGGCGCCCGCGGCGGCGCAGGCGCAACCGCAGCCACAGCTGCGTGCGATGCCCGACTTCGCCGATCTGGCGGAGCTGGTCGGGCCGTCGGTGGTCAACATCCGCACCACCGAAAAAGCCAAAAACCAGGGCCGCGGCGGCGCGCAGGTCGACCCGAACCTCGAAGAGTTCTTCCGCCGCTTCGGCATTCCACTGCCGAATGGCCGCAATCCGCGCGGCAACAACGACGACGACGACCAGCCGCAGCGCCGCGGCGTCGGCTCGGGCTTCATCCTCAGCGCCGATGGTTTCGTGATGACCAACGCGCACGTGGTCGATGGGGCGGACGAACTGATCGTCACGCTGACCGACAAGCGCGAGTTCAAAGCCAAGGTGATCGGTGCCGACACGCGCACCGACGTGGCGGTCGTGAAGATCGAGGCGACCGGCCTGCCGGCCGTCAAGATCGGCGATGTCAACAAGCTGCGCGTCGGCGAATGGGTGATGGCGATCGGCTCGCCCTTCAACCTCGAGAACACCGTCACCGCGGGCATCGTCAGCGCCAAGCAGCGCGACACCGGCGACTATGTGCCGCTGCTGCAGACCGACGTGGCCGTGAACCCCGGCAACTCCGGCGGGCCGCTGCTGAACCTGCGCGGTGAGGTAGTCGGCATCAACTCGCAGATCTACAGCCCGTCGGGCGCCTACGCGGGCATCTCGTTCGCGATCCCGATCGACGAGGCGATCCGGGTGTCCGATCAGTTGCGTGCCGGTGGCCGCGTGGTCCGTGGTCGCATCGGCGTGCGCATTGCGCCGGTCACCAAGGAAGTCGCCGAGTCGATCGGGCTGGGCAAACCGGTCGGCGCACTGGTGCAAGGCGTCGAGCCCGGCACGCCGGCCGAGAAGGCCGGCATCGAGGCCGGCGACATCATCGTCAAGGTCGATGGCCGGCAGGTCGACAAGTCGGTCGATCTGCAGCGCATGATCGGCGGCATCAAGCCGGGCACCAAGGCGACGCTGCAGGTCTTCCGCCGCGGCAGCCACAAGGACATCTCGTTGACGGTGGCCGAACTCGAGGCCGACAGTGCCAAGCCGCGCGCGCCGACGCCGGCCGAGTCGCAGTCGTCATCGGCCGCCAAGGCGCACCTCGGCCTGACGGTGATCGAGCTGACCGACGCCCAGAAGAAGGAGCTGAAGGTGCGTGGTGGCGTGCGGGTCGAGACTTCTGACGGCGCGGCGGCACGCGCCGGCATCCGCGAAGGCGATGTGATCCTGTCGATCGACAACACCGAGGTGGTGGACGTCAAGCAGTTCGGCAATGTGGTCGGCAAGCTCGACAAAAACAAGCCGGTGACGCTGCTGGTGCGGCGCGGCGAGTGGGTCAACTACATCGTGATTCGACCGGCCCGCTGAACCGCAAGCCCCTGAAAAAGGAGACCCGCTGCCCGACTGGGTTGGCGGGTCTTTTCACTTCGTGGGAGCGAACGGAAGCGTGGCATTTGGCACGCCGATTGCTGTGCGTCGCATGAGGGCGACATCTAAGTTTGTTGGCGCTTGCAAACATTCCTCGGCGACCGGGGATTGGCGCTGCGAACAGATACAATGCGACCCGCAGCGCCATGGTTTAGTGAGCGCTTTGGCGTGTTCGGGGAAGGTCTGAAACTGTCCCCAGGGTATGCACAAGGCACTGTTGATAACCTGTGGATGAAAATTGCTGTTGGCACCCTGCAACGGGCGCGAACCCAGTAAATACGCGGCTTGCAGCGGGGGGCTTTTGGCTACAATGAAAGCCCAACAAGCAGTTGCCATACGTTTTGTTGGAAGGCGCGTCTCCACTTTGGACGTGCCTTTTTTTTATGTCCGGCGTGGGCCCGCGGCCCCTTCACATCGCTTCGCGATATGAGTCTTTTTCGCAGCGGTGTCGCCGTTGCAGCCTCAGCCGGAAGCACTGTCTCCAGTCTCCATGGACCACATCCGCAACTTTTCCATCATTGCCCACATCGACCACGGCAAGAGCACGTTGGCCGATCGGATCATCCAGCGTTGCGGTGGCTTGAGTGATCGCGAGATGGAGGCGCAGGTGCTCGACTCGATGGACATCGAGCGCGAGCGCGGCATCACCATCAAGGCGCAGACGGCAGCGCTGCAGTACACGGCGCGCAATGGTCGGGTCTACAACCTGAACCTGATCGACACGCCAGGCCATGTCGACTTCTCTTATGAAGTGAGCCGCTCGCTGTCGGCCTGCGAAGGTGCGCTGCTGGTGGTCGATGCGAGCCAGGGCGTCGAAGCGCAGACGGTGGCCAACTGCTACACCGCGATCGAGCTCGGCGTCGAGGTCGTGCCGGTGTTGAACAAGATGGACCTGCCGCAGGCCGACCCCGAGCGCGCGAAGGAAGAGATCGAGGACGTGATCGGCATCGATGCCACGCACGCGATCCCCTGCTCGGCCAAGACGGGCCTGGGCATCGACGACATCCTCGAGGCGGTGATCGAGCGCATGCCGGCGCCGCGCGGCAACCCGGACGGCCCGCCGCGGGCGATGATCATCGACAGCTGGTTCGACAACTATGTCGGCGTCGTGATGCTGGTGCGGGTGGTCGACGGAGAGCTGCGTAAGGCCGACCGCATCCGCATGATGGCCACCAACACCGTCTACCCGATCGAGCACCTGGGCGTGTTCACGCCCAAGAGCGAAAACCGCGAGCAGCTGCGGGCCGGTGAGGTGGGTTTCATCATCGCCGGCATCAAGGAGTTGCAGGCGGCCAAGGTCGGTGACACGCTGACGCTGGAAAAGAAGTTGCCGAACAACGCCGGCCCCGCCACCGAAGCGCTGCCGGGCTTCAAGGAAATCCAGCCGCAGGTCTTTGCCGGGCTGTACCCGACCGAGGCGAGCGAATACGACGCGCTGCGCGACGCGCTGGAAAAGTTGAAGCTCAACGACAGCTCGCTGCGCTACGAGCCCGAGGTCAGCCAGGCGTTGGGCTTCGGCTTCCGCTGTGGTTTCCTCGGTCTGCTGCACATGGAGATCGTGCAGGAGCGGCTGGAGCGCGAGTTCGACCAGGACCTGATCACCACCGCGCCGAGCGTGGTCTACGAGGTCGAGCTGGGCGACGGCGAGGTGATCGAGGTCGAGAACCCGAGCAAGATGCCGGACCCGGGCCGCATCCGCGAGATCCGCGAGCCCATCGTCACCGTGCACCTGTACATGCCGCAGGACTACGTCGGCGCCGTGATGACGCTGGCCAACCTGAAGCGCGGTGTGCAGCTGAACATGGCCTACCACGGCCGCCAGGTCATGTTGACCTACGACATGCCGCTGGCCGAAATCGTGCTGGACTTCTTCGACAAGCTCAAGAGCGTGTCGCGCGGCTATGCGTCGATGGACTACGAGTTCAAGGAGTATCGTGCGGCGGACGTGGTGAAGGTCGACCTGCTGATCAACGGCGACCGGGTCGACGCGCTGTCGATCATCGTCCACCGCGCCCAGAGCCAGTACCGTGGCCGCGCCGTGGCGGCCAAGATGCGCGAGCAGATCCCGCGCCAGATGTACGACGTGGCGATCCAGGCGGCCATCGGCGCCAACATCATTGCGCGCGAGAACATCAAGGCGCTGCGCAAGAACGTGCTGGCAAAATGCTATGGCGGCGACATCACGCGCAAGAAGAAGCTGCTCGAGAAGCAGAAGGCTGGCAAGAAGCGCATGAAGCAGATCGGTACCGTCGAGGTGCCGCAGGAAGCCTTCCTGGCCATTCTGCAAGTCGACGACTGACGACAAGAATCAACCACACGGCAAGCACCCATCCATGAGCTACCTCACCGCCGCCCTGTACGGCGTCCTGATCGTTTACCTCGGCGGCTGGTACATGGACAAATGGGTGGGCAACTTCTCGTTGCTGCTGTTTCTGCTGTCGGTCGTCACCTTCTTCTACTGGCTGGCCGAGCGCTTCCACTTCCGCCCCAGGCGCGAAGCCGCCGCGCAGAACCTGGAGAAGCAAGACGCTGCCCGTCGCGCCGAGCTCGCCAGCAAAGGCATCACCCAGGTCGACGGCAACCTCGACGAGGCCCGCGGCCGGCTGCTGATGCAGCCCTGGTGGCTGGATTGGACCGCCGGCCTGTTCCCGGTGATCATCGTCGTCTTCCTGCTGCGCTCGTTCCTGTTCGAGCCGTTCAAGATCCCCTCGGGTTCGATGATCCCGACGCTGGAAGTGGGCGACCTGATCCTGGTCAACAAATTCCACTACGGCATACGACTGCCGGTCATCAACACCAAGATCATCCCGAACAACACGCCCGCACGCGGCGACGTGGTGGTCTTCCACTACCCGGTCGATTCGCGCATCGATTACATCAAGCGTGTGGTCGGCCTGCCGGGCGACGAGGTCAGCTACGGCAACCATGAGCTGAAGATCAATGGCCAGGTGGTGCCCAACACGCCGCAAGGCGATGGCTACGACGACGAGCGCATGCGCTACATGAACCTGCTGCGCGAGAAGCTGGGCGAGACGGAGCACCGCATTCAGCACGAAAAAGGGCCGGGCCAGACGTTCGGCCCGATCACGGTTTTCCCGCACCGTGAGGCCTGCAGCTACAGCGCCGAAGGCGTGACGTGCAAGGTGCCTGCCGGACACTATTTCGTGATGGGTGACAACCGTGACAATTCCCAGGATTCACGTTACTGGGGCTTCGTCCCCGACGAGAATCTGGTCGGCCGGGCCTTCTTCATCTGGATGAATTTCGGTAACCTCGGACGGTTCGGTTCTTTCCATTGAGCGGACACATCAAAGAGGAGTGCCTCGCGCCATGAGACTTGCGTCGTCGACCCCTGCCGCCCGCCGCCAGCGCGGCCTGAGCCTGTTCGGCATGCTGTTCTGGGCCGTCGTCGTGGGCGGCGGTGCTCTCTTGCTGCTGAAGGTCTACCCTTCGGTGCAGAAGTACCTGACGACGCGTGGGGCGGTGGACCGGGTGATGCGCGCCGATCCCCGGCCGAGCACGGTGCCGGCCATCCGCTCGGCCTTCAATCGCCAGCGCGACATCGAATACACCAACGACATGATCAAGGGCGAAGACCTCGTGATCGAAGCCGCGGGCGACGGTTTTCATGTCGGCTTTGCCTACGACGACGAGGTCGAGCTCGTGGACCCGGTCTTTCTGCTGATCAAGTACAGGTACACCGCGTCTGCCCGATGACCATCACGGCCGCGCTGTCGCGGTCGTCACACCTTTGCCGATGGACGCTCGACATGACGCGCTGCAGCAGCGCCTGGACCACCGCTTCCGCCGGCCGGACCTGCTGCTGCGCGCCCTGACGCACCGCAGCTTCGGCGCCGAGCACAACGAGCGGCTCGAATTCCTGGGCGATGCGGTGCTGAACCTCGCCGTCTCGCGCCTGCTGTTCGACCGCTTCGGCGGCTCCGACGAGGGCGACATGACGCGCGTGCGGGCCCACCTGGTGCGCGAAGACTCGTTGCACAAGCTGGCGCTGGCGCTGCGGCTGCCCGAGGTGCTGCGCCTGTCCGAAGGCGAAGCCCGGGGAGGCGGCGCACAGCGCGCGTCGATCCTGGCCGACGCGATGGAGGCGGTGATCGGTGCTGTCTACCTCGACGGCGGTGACGAGGCCGCTCACGCGCTGGTCAGCCGGCTGTTCGGCGAAATCATTGCCAGCACCAGCGTCGACAGTTGGCGCAAGGACGCGAAGACCGAGCTGCAGGAATGGCTGCAGGCGCGCCGCCATGCGGTGCCGGCCTACCGCATCGTCGCCACCCGCGGCCAGGCCCATGCACAGACCTTCGAGGTCGAGGCCAGCGTGCCGGCGCTCGAACGCAGCGCCCGCGGCGAGGGCAAGTCCCGCCGAGCCGCCGAGCAGGAGGCCGCGCAGGCCTTGCTCGACCAGTTGCTGCGCGCCGAAGGCGGCCGCGGCTGAGACCAGGCCCGAAGCCGGCTGCGCGCCGGCTGCAGCCGCAGCACAATCACCCCGTGGAACCCACCGCCCCCCCGTCTTCCGATGCCGGCGCCGCCGCCGGCTCGTCGCAACGCTGCGGCCTGATCGCCATCGTCGGCCGGCCCAACGTCGGCAAGTCGACGCTGATGAACGCGCTGGTCGGCCAGAAGATCAGCATCACTTCGAACAAGGCGCAGACCACGCGCCACCGCATCACGGGGGTGCGCACGGTCGATGAGGCGCAGTTCATCTTCGTCGACACGCCCGGCTTCCAGACCCGCCATGCCGCGGCACTGAACCGCTCGCTGAACCGCGCGGTCGTCGGCACACTGAGCGACGTCGACCTGGTGCTGTTCCTGGTCGAAGCCGGCCGCTTCGGCATCGACGACGCCAAGGTGCTGGCCCTGCTGCAGGGCGAGGGCCTGAAGCACAAGCCCGTCGTGCTGGTTGCCAACAAGCTCGACGCGGTGCAGCGTCGCGCCGACCTGCTGCCGTGGCTCAAGAGCATGCAGGACCGCCACACCTTCGCCGAGTACGTGCCGATGTCGGCCCACAAGATGGCCGACGTGGACCGCCTGTTCGGCATCCTGAAGCCCTACCTGCCCGAGCAGCTCTGGTACTACGACCAGGAGATGCTGACCGACCGCAGCGAGAAGTTCCTCGCCAGCGAGATCATTCGCGAGAAGCTGTTCCGCCTCACGGGCGACGAACTGCCCTACACCTCCACCGTCGTGATCGACAAATGGGAAGAAGAGGGCAACCTGCGCCGCATTGCCGCGTCCATCGTCGTCGAGCGCGATGCCCACAAGGGCATGATCATCGGCGACAAGGGCGAGCGCCTGAAGCGCATCGGCAGCGAGGCGCGGCAGGAGCTGGAGCGCCTGATGGAAGCCAAGGTCTTCCTTGAGCTGTGGGTCAAGGTGCGCTCGGGCTGGGCCGACAGCGAAGAGCACCTGCGGACCTACGGCTACGAATAGGGCGCGCATCGCGTGGCCCGCGCTGCCTCGGCCAGCGCAGCCTATGTGCTGCACCGCTACGACTGGAGCGAGACCAGCCTGATCCTGGACCTGTTCACGCGTGACCAGGGCCGTCTGACCGTGGTGGCCAAAGGGGCCAAGCGGCCCTATTCGCAGCTGCGCCCGGCATTGCTGCCCTTTCAGCGCATCCACGCGTCGGTCAGCCGCCCAGGCAAGGACCAGGCGACTGACATCGTGACCTTGCGCAGCGCCGAGTGGGCCGGTGGCGGCCCGATGCTGGGCGGCGCGGCGCTGTTCTCGGGCTTCTACCTGAACGAGCTGCTGATGAAGCTGCTCGCGCGCAACGACCCGCATGCGCTGCTGTTCGATGCCTATGCCGCCACGCTGCCGGCCCTGGCCGCCGAAGACGACACGCTGACGCCTGCCGCGCTGCGCGCCTTCGAACTGGTGCTGCTGCGCGAGATCGGCCTGTTGCCGCAGCTGGACCAGTTCACCGCCACCTTGCGGCCGGTGGCGGCGCGCGACGCCTGCCTGCTGCGGCCCGAGATCGGCGTTGTCGAAGCGGGCCCGGCCGACGCGCCCATCGCCGGCGAGCAACTGCGGCAACTGCAACAAGCGCTGGACGACGGCGACATGCCCCGGTTGCAGGCCACCTGTGCCGAGAGTGCCGCGGCGCTGAAAGCGGCGCTGCGTGCGCTGCTTCAGCACCAGATCGGCAACGCGCGCCTGCGCACCCGCGAGGTCATGATCGATGCGCAGCAGCTGCTTGATCGCGTCGCCCTGCCGCCGTCTGCAGACCTCTCGTAGCCTCTTCGCCTTAGGATGTCCGAAACCCTGGCCGTGATCGACGAGCGCTTGGTCAGCAATCTCGTGGCCGAACAGTTTCCGCACTGGGCGCACCTGCCGGTGAGTGCCGTCGCTCGCGGCGGTTGGGACAACCGGACATTCCATCTGGGCGACGAACTGTTGGTGCGCCTGCCCAGCGGCCCAGCCTATGCGGCGCAGGTGCTGCGTGAGCAGCGCTGGTTGCCTCATCTCGCACCGCACTTGACGCTGGCGATACCTGAGCCGGTTGCCATGGGCCGGCCAGGGGGCGGCTACCCCTGGCATTGGTCGGTGTATCGCTGGCTGACGGGCCAGGCTGTCGTCGAGCACCCTGTCGTCGACCTGGCGGGCTTCACGGCCGATCTCGCCCGGTTCCTGGTGTCGTTGCAGTCGGTCGACGCTTCGCAGGGGCCCGCAGCCGGGGTGCAAACCTTCCACCGCGGCGGCGCACTGTCGGTGTACGACGCGCAATGCCGCGCGGCGGTCCAGGCGCTGGAGGGCCGTATCGACACCGCGGTTGCGCTTCGGGCCTGGGAACTCGCGCTGTCTTCCTCATGGGGCCGCGCGCCGGTATGGGTTCACGGCGACATCGCACTCGGCAACCTGCTGCTGTTGGAGGGCAAGCTCCATGCGGTGATCGACTTTGGGCAGCTCTGTGTCGGCGATCCGGCTTGTGACCTCGCCATCGCCTGGACCTTTCTGCGCGGTGCGCACCGCGCGGCCTTTCGCGAAGCGCTGGCTGTCGACCTCGGTACCTGGCGGCGCGGCCGTGCCTGGGCGCTGTGGAAGGCGGCGATCATTGCGGCCGGAATCTCGCAGACCAATGCTGTCGAAGGCGCTGCATGCTGGCAGACTCTCGACGAAATCGTGATCGAATGTGCCCGCAACGAAGCTTGACAGCCCACCCTCGATGAATCCGCTGATGGCCCCTGAATCGCACGCGACCGGCGCGCCCGGCCGGACCGCCTTGTCGGTCAACCTGAACAAGGTCGCGCTGCTGCGCAACACCCGCCACCTTGGCATCCCCAGCGTCACCCGCGCGGCGACGTTGGTGCTCGAAGCCGGGGCTGACGGCATCACCGTGCACCCGCGGCCGGACGAGCGCCACATCCGCGGCAGCGATGTGCACGAGCTGGCCGCGTTGCTGAAGGCCTGGCCGCACGTCGAGTACAACATCGAAGGCAACCCGCAGCACAACCTGATGGATTTCGTGCGCGCGGTGCGTCCGCACCAGGCCACCTTCGTGCCGGACAGCGTTGGCCAGTTCACGTCGGACCATGGTTACGACCTGCGTGTCGATGCGGCAGCCTTGCGCCCGCTGATCGACGAATGCCATGCGCTGGGCGTGCGCGTCAGCCTGTTCATGGACCCGGACCCCGCGTCGATGGCGCTGGCGCGCGACGTCGGCGCCGACCGCGTCGAGCTCTACACCGAGAGCTATGCCAGCGCCTTCGGCACCCCGCGCGAGATCGAGGTGCGCGCGCGCTTTGCCGAGGCTGCGCGCGCTGCGCTGGCGGTGGGCCTCGGCGTCAACGCCGGTCACGACCTGAACCGCGACAACCTGACCGCCTTCCTGCGCGAGGTGCCCGGCGTCAGCGAAGTCTCGATCGGCCACGCGCTGATCGCCGATGCGCTGGAGCTGGGCTACACCGAGACGATCCGCGGCTACCTGAAGGCCATCCATGCGTCGCTGCCGTGATTGGCGCGGCCGGCGGGCCGAGCGACGGGCCGCCCCTAGCCGGCCCGCATCCCCTCGGGGGATCGTCGGATGTACCCATTCGGCGAGGGGCTGACATCACCATGATCTTCGGCATCGGCACCGACGTCTGTGATCTGCGCCGCATCGCCGCCACGCTGCAACGGCGCGGCGACCGCTTCGCCGAGAAGGTGCTGGGTCCGACCGAGCTGAAGGTCTTCCACTACCGACGCGCCAAGGTCGAAGCACGCGGCCTGGCCTACCTCGGCACGCGCTTCTCGTGCAAGGAGGCTTTCTCCAAAGCCATCGGTCTGGGCCTGCACATGCCGATGACCTGGCGCGCCTGCGAGATCCTGAACCACACCAGCGGCCAGCCCTACATCCAGCTGCACGGCGAACTCGCCGAGTGGTTTGCCGCGCGCCAGCTGCGCGCCCAAGTGACCCTGAGCGACGAAAGCGACTACGCCGTCAGCTTCGTCGTCGTTGAATCGAACCCCTGATGACTGCCCACGCCCCCATCGTCCTCGACATCGCCGGCCCGCAGCTGGACGAGCAAGACCGCCGCCGCCTGGCCCATCCGCTGACCGGCGGCCTGATCTTCTTTGCCCGCCACTTCGAAAGCCGCGCGCAGCTGACCGCGCTGGTGGCCGAGGCCAAGGCCATCCGGCCGGACCTGCTGGTCTGCGTCGACCATGAAGGCGGACGCGTGCAGCGCTTCAAGACCGACGGCTTCACCCACCTGCCGCCGATGCGGCGCCTGGGCGAGCTGTGGATGAAGGACGCGATGCAGGCCACCGACGCCGCCAGTGCCGCGGGCTACGTGCTGGCGGCCGAGCTACGTGCCTGCGGCGTCGACCTGAGCTTCACCCCGGTGCTCGACCTGGACCACGGCCACAGCGTGATCATCGGCGACCGCGCCTTCCATCGTGATGCGCGCGTCGCGACGCTGCTCGCCAAGAGCCTGACGCACGGCCTGCTGCAGGCCGGCATGGCGCATTGCGGCAAGCACTTCCCGGGGCATGGCTTCGTCGAGGCGGACAGCCACATCGCGGCACCGGTCGACAAGCGCGGCAAGCGCGCGATCCTCGGCGACGACGCCAAGCCCTACGAATGGCTCAGCAGCACGCTCACCAGCGTGATGCCGGCGCACGTGACCTACCCGAAGGTCGACAGCCGCCCCGCGGGCTTCTCGAAAGTCTGGCTGCAGGACATCCTGCGTGGCCAGTTCGGCTTCACAGGTGCCGTCTTCAGCGATGACCTGAGCATGGAAGGCGCCCGCGTCATCGACGGCCGCGCGGTCAGCGCCAGCGATGCGGCGGTCGAAGCGCTGAACGCCGGCTGCGACCTGGTGCTGCTGTGCAACCAGTCGAAGGTCGACGGCGGTGCGCCAGTCGACGCGCTGCTCGATGGCCTCGCCGAAGCGCAGTCCCAAGGCCGTTGGCAGGCCGATGCCGACAGCGAAGCCCGCCGCGTCGCGCTGCTGCCGCAGACCGACCCGCTGCCATGGGACGAGCTGATGCACGACGCGCGCTACCAGCGGGCGCTGGAGCTGTTGGCGTTCTGACGCGGCGATGGCCACCAAGCCCGACACGTCGGCCGAGCGGCGCCGCCTGCAGATGGCCGACATCGCGCGCCTGGCCGGCGTGTCGATGTCCACCGTCTCGCGTGCGTTGAACGGCAGCACGCTGGTCAACGAAGAAACGCGGCGCCGCATCGGTGAACTGGCGCGCTCGCTGAACTACACGATCAACGAGAGCGCGAAGAACCTGCGCCTGCAGCGCAACCAGACGATCGCGGTGGTGGTGCCCTACGACACACAGTCGCGCCAGCACATCTCCGACCCGTTCTTTCTCTCGATGGTCGGCAGCCTGGCCGATGCGTTGACCGACCGCGGCTACGACATGCTGCTGTCGCGCGTCGATGCCGAGGCGCTGGACTCGGTCTCGTCGCTGTACGACGTGGGCCGCGCGATCGGCATCGTGTTGATCGGCCAATGGCGGCATCACGACCAACTGAATGCGTTGGCCGCACGCGGCGTGCCAGTGGTCGTGTGGGGCGGGCAGCTGCCGCAGCAGCTGTACTGCACGGTCGGCGGCGACAACCTGCTCGGCGGGCGCCTGGCCACGCAACACCTGCTCGACCAGGGGCGTCGCCGCATCGCCTTTCTCGGTGATGCGCAGCTGCCCGAGGTGGCGCTGCGGCTGGCCGGCCATCGGCAGGCCCTGGCCGATGCGGGCATTTCATTCGACGAGGCGCTCGTCCACAAGGTGCCGTTCGAAGAGCAGGGCGCCGAGCGTGCGATCGATGCGCTGCTGCAGGCTGGTGGTGCCGGGTTCGATGCGGTCTTTGCCTGCAGCGACCTGATCGCGATCCTCGCGATGCGCGCGTTGCGCCGCGCCGGGCGGCGCGTGCCTGACGACGTGGCCGTGATCGGCTACGACAACATCGCGCTGGCCGCCTACGCCGATCCGCCGTTGAGCACGATCCACCAGCCGGTCTCGCAAGCCGGCATCGAGCTGGTCGATGCGTTGACCCGGCTGATCGGTGGCGAGGCGCAGTCGCCTCGGCTGTTGCCGGTCGAGCTGGTGGTGCGGCAAAGCAGCGTCGTGGGAACGTCGCTGCGCTAAGCGCGCAGCGGCGTCGGTCGCGCATGGGTTGACAATCGATTGCAATATTCCGCCTGAGACCACCATCTCCTAGGTCGTAGGAGTCAACAAGCACTGGTGTTTCTACTGATTTGCAATCGATTGCAATGGCCGCGACACTGCACGTCATCCCGCCGCGGATGCGTTCTTGGAGCGCGTGCCCCGTCGCGGGACCGGAGACAACGGTGTGGCCCTCCCTGGGTCCACGCCGCGCCGTACACCAACTCGACTGGAGCGATCCGATGCCCGCCACCTTGTGCCGCCGCCTGCCGCACCGCCACCCCTTGGCGCTCGCTGTTTCCCTGGCCTTGCTGCCCCCTGCCGCCGCCTGGGCGCAGGCGGCACCATCTACGGAGCCGGCAGCCGGCGCCGCGTCAGCCGATGCGGCGCCGGCTCCCGCCGAGACACCGGACGCGGGCCTCGACCTGGGCCGCATCGTCGTCACCGGCGCCACCACCGCCCGCAGCAAGATGAAGCAGAGCGTCTCAGTCAGCACGGTCGACAGCGAGCAGGTGCAGAACTCCACCGCCGCCAGCGCGGTGGAAGTGCTGCGCGCCGTGCCAGGACTGCGCGCCGAGTCGTCCGGCGGCGAGGGCAACGCCAACCTCGGCGTGCGTGGCCTGCCGATGTCCGATGGCGGCGGCCGTTATGTGCAACTGCAGGAAGACGGCCTCCCCGTGCTGCTGGTCGGCGACGTGTCATTTGCGACCGCCGACCAGTTCGTGCGCGCCGACTACTCGCTCGACTCGATCGACGTGGTGCGCGGCGGCTCGGCCTCGACCTTGTCGACCAACTCGCCCGGCGCGATCGTCAACTTCATCGGCAAGACCGGCAAGACTTCAGGCGGTGCCGTCGGCATGAGCCTGGGCCTGGACCATCGCCAGCAGCGCATCGACTTCCAGCATGGCGGCAAGCTCGGCGACAAGCTGTATTACCAGTTCGGTGGCTTCTACCGCCTGGGCGAAGGCACGCGCCACACCGACGCCACGGTCGAAAACGGCGGCCAGTTCCGCGCCAGCCTGACGAAAGAGCTCGACGATCGCGGCAGCTACGTGCGTGTCTCGCTCAAGCAGCTGAAGGACAACACGCCCACCTATTTGCCCGTGCCGGTGCAGCTGGACGGCAATGAGATCAAGACGCTGCCTGGCATCGATCCGCGCAATGCCTTCTTCATCAACAGCCACTTCCCGACCGACGTGGTTGTCGGCGCCGATGGCCACACCATCACCACCCACCCGGCCGACGGCCTCGGCGTGAACGTGTCGGCCTTCGGCGTCGAAGCACAGCTGAAGCCCGGTGACGGCTGGACCGTCACCAACCGCTTCCGCAAGAGCGTCATCAACGGCCGCTTCATCGGCCTGTTCCCGGCCGGCAGCCAGCCGGCCGACTACACCGGCGACACGCCGGTCTTCTCGGCCCACATCTTCAACACCTCGCTGGACGACATGGGCAACGTCTTCAACGACCTGCGCGTGCAAAAGGAGCTGAAGCTCGGCGACGACCAGCGGCTCACGCTGACCGGAGGCCTGTTCAGCGGCATCCAGAACGTGGCGCAGACCTGGTACTGGAACCGCTACAACGTCGGCCTGACCGGCGACGGCGCCGCGCTGTACGACAACGCCGGCAACCCCAGCACCGAGCCGGTGGGCGATGCCACCACGACCTGGGGCGGCTGCTGCTTCCGCTCGATCGACGTGCGCCTGACGGCCGTGGCGCCCTACGCCGCGTTGACGTGGGAGCAGGGCCGCCTCAGCCTCGATGCCAGCGTGCGCCAGGACCGCCAACGCGGCACCGGCTCGCAGCGTTTCGGCGACGCCGCTTCGGGCGGCAACTGGAACCCCGACCGCACGACCGCCGTGCACTACACGACCGATGCCACCTCGTACTCGCTGGGCGGCAACTACGAGTTCGGCAAGAGCCTGGCCGCATTCGCGCGCTTCAGCCACGGCGCCTCGTGGAAGTCGCCGGACCGGGTGATCTGGGATGAGCGTGTCGCGACCGGCATCGACCCCTACCCGGTCAACGAGGTCGACCAGTTCGAAGGCGGCATCAAGTTCCGCCAGAACGGCCTGAACGCCTTCGTGACCCTGTTCAACGCCCGCACGAAGGAAGGTGCGGGCTTCGAAGTCACGACCCAGACGGTCAAGAAGGACTCGTACACGTCGCAAGGCGTGGAGGCCGAGGTGGCCTGGCGTCTGGGCGACTTCAAGGTCGCGGCCGGTGCCACCTGGACGCGGGCCGAGATCGATTCGGGCCCGAACGAGGGCAACACGCCGCGCCGACAGGCCGACTGGGTCTACCAGGTCAGCCCGTCGTACAGCTTCGGGTCGCTGGAAGTGGGAGGCGCGATCATCGGCACGACCAAGAGCTACGCGCAGAACGACAACCAGGTCGTGCTGCCTGGCTTCGCGGTGGTGAACCTGTTCGCGAACTACGAGCTGACGCCTGAGCTGGTGCTGTCCGCCGGTGTCAACAACGTGTTCGACCAGCTCGGCTACACCGAGGCCGAGGGGCAGAACAACCTGGGCAACAACCCGCTGTACATCGCCCGCGCCGTCAACGGGCGCAGCGCGAAGCTGTCGCTGCGGTACACGTTCTGAACCCCTTGAACGCTACCGTTGCAGCATGACCAGCCACCCGCCCCCGAGACTGGGTTTTGCGCAGATCGTGAACATGAATGTCGGCTTCTTCGGCATTCAGTTCAGCTTCGGTCTGCAGCAGGCGAACATGAGCCCGATCTACCGCACGCTGGGGGCGGACGAGGCGAGCCTGCCGCTGCTGTGGCTGGCCGGACCGATCACCGGCCTGCTGGTGCAGCCCATCGTCGGCGCGATGAGCGACCGCACCGTGTCGCGCTGGGGGCGGCGCACGCCGTACTTCCTGATCGGCGCGATCCTGTGCAGCCTGGGCCTGCTGGCGATGCCGTTCAGCCCGGTGCTGTGGTTCGCCGCCGGGCTGCTGTGGATCCTCGATGCGGCCAACAACGTGACGATGGAGCCCTACCGGGCCTATGTCAGCGACCGCCTGCCGCGCGAGCAGCATGCGCTCGGCTTCCTGACGCAAAGCGCCTTCACCGGCCTCGCGCAGACACTGGCGTACCTGAGCCCGTCGCTGCTGGTCTGGTGGGGGCTGGACCGCGACGCGACGATGGACAGCCAGATCCCGCTGTCCACCGTCGCGGCTTTCCTGATCGGTGCGGTGCTGTCGATCACCACCGTGTACTGGTCAGTGCGCCGCGTGCCCGAGCTGCCGCTGAGCGAAGCCGAGCTGAGCGCGATGCGGGCCAAGCCGCGCGGCGCGATGGCGACGCTGCGCGAGATCGCCGACGCATTGCGCGCGATGCCACCGACGATGCGGCGGTTGTGGTGGATGAAGCTGTTCCAGTGGTACGGGATGATGTGCTACTGGATCTACATCGTGCCGTCGCTGGCCAAGACGATGTTCGGCACAGCCGACGCGGCGTCGCCCGGCTTTCGCGAAGCGAGCCTGCTGAACGGCCAGATCGGCGGCTTCTACAACGCGGTGGCGTTCATCGCGGCGTTCGCGCTGGTGCCGTTCACGCGCCGCTTCGGCGCCCATGTGATGCACGCGATTTGCCTCGTGGCCGCCGGCATCGGCATGTGGGCCCTGCCATCCATCCACGACAAGGCCTGGCTCTTTCTGCCGATGGTCGGTATCGGCCTGGCCTGGGCCAGCATCATGGGCAATCCCTACGTGCTGCTCGCCGGCTGCATCCCGCCCGAGCGGGCCGGGGTCTACATGGGCATCTTCAACATGTTCATCGTGATCCCGATGCTGCTGCAGATGCTGACGCTGCCGCTCTATTACCAGGCGTGGCTGGGCGGTGAGCCCGACAACGTCGTCCGCCTGGCCGGAACGCTGCTGCTCGCCGCGGCGATCGCGGTGCTGCGTGTCCCGACCTCCCGACACCCTTCATGAAAAACCAGGTCCAACTCATCACCTACGTCGACCGCCTGGGCGGCGGCGGCCTGCGCGATCTGCGCGCATTGCTCTCGGGGCGCGATGCCCCGCTGGCCGGTCTGTTCGGCGGCGTGCACCTGCTGCCCTTCTTCCACCGGATCGATGGCGCCGACGCCGGCTTCGACCCGATCGACCACACGCGGGTCGACGAGCGGCTGGGCGATTGGGCCGACGTGCGTGCGCTGGCGCAGGACATCGACGTGATGGCCGACGTCATCGTCAACCACATGTCGATCGAGTCGCCGCAGTTTCGCGACTATGCCGAGCACGGCGACACGTCGCCCCACGCGGGCTTGTTCCTGACCTTCGACACGGTGTTCCCGCACGGGGCCACCGAGCACGATCTGCTGGCCATCTACCGGCCGCGGCCCGGCCTGCCTTTCACGACCACCACGCTGCAGGGCGGCGAACGCAAGATCCTGTGGACGACCTTCACGCCGCAGCAGGTCGACATCGACGTGCGGCACCCGAGTGGCCAGGCCTACCTCGACGGCATTCTGCGAACGCTCGCCGACGCAAAGGTCAGCATGGTGCGGCTGGATGCGGTGGGCTACGCGATCAAGCGAGCCGGCCAGAGCTGCTTCATGACGCCCGAAACCTTCGGCTTCATCGCCGAGTTCGCGGCGATGGCCAAGGCGCAGGGCATCGAGGTGCTGGTCGAGATCCACGCCTACCACCAGCGGCAGATCGAGATCGCCCGTGCGGTCGACTGGGTCTACGACTTCGCGCTGCCGCCACTGGTGCTGCATGCCTTCAGCTTCCACACCGCCGAGCCGCTCAAGCGCTGGATCGGCATGCGCCCGCACAACGCGCTGACGGTGCTGGACACGCACGACGGCATCGGCATCATCGACATCGGTGCCGATGCGGCCGACCGCACCGGCCACCCCGGCCTGGTGCCCGATGACGAGCTGGACCAGCTCGTCGAGCGCATCCATACCAACAGCCGCGGCCACAGCCGGCGTGCCACCGGGGCGGCCGCCTCGAACCTCGACCTGTACCAGGTCAACTGCAGCTTCTACGATGCGCTGGCACGCGACGACCGAGCCTACCTGCTGGCCCGCGCGATCCAGTTCTTCCTGCCCGGTGTGCCGCAGGTCTACTACGTCGGCCTGCTGGCGGGCGAGAACGACATGGCGCTGCTCAGCCGAACCGGGGTGGGCCGAGACATCAACCGCAGCCACTACAGCCGCACCGACATCGATGCCGCGCTGGCCAAGCCGGTGGTGCAGCGCCTCATCGAGCTGATACGGCTACGCAACCGGCACCCGGCGTTCAACGGCGAGTTCGAGCTGCGCGCGAGCGATGCCGACACCTTGGCGATGCGCTGGCATGCAGGGGATGACGAGGTGCAGCTGGAGGTGAACTTCCGTACCCTCGCACACCGCCTCAGCGGCTGCACACACGGCGTGGGCTTCGAGTGGCGCTTCGATGAAGCGTCGGTGGTCGTTTGAGGCCAGTGCAGTGTTCGACGCTATGCGGAACATAAAACCGCGCCTTTGGCCGTCTGGCGTCGTTGCAAATCCTCGCGATGCCACCGGGCGTCGCTGTGGTTTGCGCCTAGCCAGACGGCCAAATCCATCGGTCTTCTCAAGTTCCGCCTAGCATCAAACACCGCACTAGCGCCGCAATTCAGCGGCCTCCAGCTCCAGCTCGCCGCGGTAGACCGGCCAGACGGCGCCGCGCACCAGCAACGCGCCGTCGGCGCGCCGCTGGACCTCGATCTGGCTCGGGCGGCCCGCGAAGCGGCCTTGCTGCAAGGTGATCGGCTCGGTCGGATCGGCCAGGCTCTCGCCGATCAGGTAGGCCGCGGCCGGACCGGCCGCGCTGCCGGTGGCCACGTCTTCGACCCGGCCGAAGTTGTCCCAGGTCCGCAGCTCGCGGTTTTCGACGTCCAGCACGAAGACGAACTTGGCGCCGAGCGCATCGAGTTGTGCTTCGAGGTCGTCGGCGCGGATTGCCGTGCGGGCCAGCGCCTCCGGTCGCACCGGCACGACCAGGTAAGGCAACCCGGTTGACAGGACACGCGCCGGCAGCCCTGGCGCCAGATCGGGTACGTTCAGGCTTAACCGCGCGAGGATCGGCTGCAGCTTCTCCGGCGCCACGGCGGCGCCGTTCGTGGCCTGGCCCTGGTTCATCTCGGCCAGCCAATGTCCCGCGCGGCGCTCGGTGCGCACCGTGACGGGCCCGTGGGCCAGCAGCAGCGTCCATTCGCGTGTGGCTGCCTCGGGCGCCAGCTGGCGGTGCAGCACCGCCGCCGCGCCCAGCACCGGGTGGCCGGCAAAGGGCAGCTCTTCCTCGACCGTGAAGACGCGCGCCGTCGCCTCGGCGGGGCCGATGCCCGACAGGAAGATCGACTCGAATTGCCTCATTTCCTGCGTCAAGCGCTGCATTGCCGAGGTCGACCAGCCGTCGGTGTCGAGGAACACCGTCAGCCCGTTGCCGCTCAACGGCCCGGTGGCGAAGACATCGACGTGGAAGCAGCGCGTCGTCACGTCGTCAGCGCTTGAAGCGGCCATCTTCGCCGACGATCGACAGGTCCGCGTAGTCCAGGCCGCTGTGGTCGGTCGGGCTGTAGGTCAGCTCCAGGCCACCCAGGTCGACGCGCTTGAAACCCTCGAGCGTGGAGCGCAGCTTTTCGCGCGTGATGTTGGGCGCCGCGCGGCGCAGGCCCTCTACCAGCACCTTGGCCGCGGTGTAGCCTTCCAGCATCGCCGGCGTCACCTCGCTGATGCCTGCCGCCTTGCCGTACTCGATCGCTTCCTTGACGATCGGCGCGGACAACGAGCGTTCGTAGGGGAAGACCTGGCTGACCACCGTGCCGCGCGCGTTCTCGCCGAGCGACTTGACGAAGCCGGCGGACGCGTTGTTCGACAGCGTGACCACCTGGGCCCGCGAACCCGCATTGCGCAGCAGCTTGACGCCGTCGGCCACCATGTTGCCCGAGCCGATGAACAGCACCGCCTGCGCTTCGGACTTGACCAGCTTCGGAATGATTGGCGTCATGTCCGGCTTGTTGCGGTCGAACTTCTCATGCACCACCGGCTGCTTGCCGACGCCGCTGAAGCCGGCAAGTGCGCCGGTCGCCGCGTCCGCCCCGAACGAGTCGTCGACCTGCACGACGGCGATGCGCTCCATGCCGATCAGGCTCAGGTGGCGAATTGCGCGTTCGGCTTCGCGCTGGTAGGTCGCGCGCACGTTGAACAGCCACGGGTGAACGGGCGTGTGCAGGGCCATGGCCCCGGTCGACGGCGCGATCAAGGGAATGCGATGCTGCAGCAGCAGTGGCATCACGGCCTGGGTGTGCGGCGTGCCGCGTGTCAGGAACAGGGCGACGACGCCCTGGTCGATCAGCTTTTTCGCGTTCTCGGCCGCGATCGCCGGATCGAACTTGTCATCGAGTGCGACCACTTCGATGTGCTGGCCCGCCACGCCCCCGGCCTTGTTGACGGCGTCGATGTAGAGCTTGGCGCCCTCACTGATCTCCTTGACACCGGCGGCCACCGGGCCGCTGAAACCGGCCGTCTGGCCGATCTTGATCTGTGCCCAGGCCGGGGCCGCGGCCCCTACAAAAGCCACAACGCAGGCCGTGCGGCCCACCCAACGAATCCACGAACTCATCGATGACTCCCGCTATGGAAGGGAATTGATTCTGCGAATAGCCAGTGCTGGCAACTTGTGGCTGCTACGCACCTGACGTCCTCTGTTCGAGACGTTTCGCACGTTTCCCCCCGCGGCAGCGTGGGCCTATTCTGCATGCCAACATAGCGGGTTCGACCCCTGCCCACGCTCACCCGTAGTCTTCATGTCCTCCGGAACCATCCACATCCGCGGCGCACGCCAGCACAACCTGAAGAATCTGGACCTGGACATCCGCACCGGCGAGATGACGGTGGTCACCGGGCCGTCGGGCTCGGGCAAGTCCAGCCTCGTGTTCGACACCCTCTACGCCGAGGGCCAACGCCGTTACGTGGAAACGTTCTCGGCCTACGCCCGCCAGTTCCTCGACCGGATGGACCGCCCGGCGGTCGACAAGGTCGACGGCGTGCCACCGGCGATCGCGATCGACCAGACCAACCCGGTGCGCACCAGCCGCTCGACCGTCGGCACGATGACCGAGCTGAACGACCACCTGAAGCTGCTCTACGCGCGGGCCGCCGAGCTGTTCGACAGGCAGACGGCGCTGCGGGTGCGGCACGACACGCCGGAGACGATCTACGCGGATCTGCAGCAGCGCGCTGCAGCTGCGGGGGATCCGCGGCTGGTGGTCACTTTCCCGGTCGAACTGCCAGTCAACACGACAGCCGCCGAGGTCGAGCAGTGGCTCGCCGCCAGCGGCTTCACACGGGTGCAGGCCGAGCGCACCAGCGGCGACCGCAAGCTGCTCGACGTGGTGGCCGACCGCTTTCGCCTGTCCAGCGCCGAGCGCGTGCGGGTGATGGAGGCGATCGAACTCGGCCTGAAGCGTGGCGCGGGGCGCTTGTCCGTCTATGCATTGAATGTGAGCCCCCAGGCCACTGCTGCGCAGTCGCCGCCCCCCGAGGGGGTTGAGTCGGCTAGGGGCGGCCCGTCGCCGACTCAGGACGAGGGGGAACCCGCCCACTGGCGCTATTCCACCGGCCTGCACTGCCCAGAGAGCGACCTGCGCTACGGTGACCCGCAACCCGCGTTGTTCTCGTTCAACTCGGCCTATGGCGCCTGCGACACCTGCCGTGGCTTCGGCCGCGTGATCGGTGTCGACTTCGGCCTGGTGATCCCCGACGAGCGCAAGACGCTGCGCTCGGGCGCCATCAAGCCGCTGCAGACGCCGGCCTGGAAAGAGTGCCAGGACGACCTGATGAAGTACGCCGGCGAAGCCGGTATCCCGCGTGACACCGCGTGGAACCAGCTCAGCGCCGCGCAGCACGACTGGGTCATCGAAGGCTCGCCACACTGGAACGGCAACTGGAACAAGCAGTGGTACGGCGTGCGCCGCTTCTTCGAGTACCTCGAGAGCAAGGCCTACAAGATGCATATCCGTGTGCTCTTGTCGAAGTACAGGAGCTATACGCCATGCACGGTGTGCGGCGGTGCGCGCTTGAAGTTGGAGTCATTGCTTTGGCGACTCGGCGGCAAGAAAGAGGCCGACGGTGTGCTGGCCCCTTCGAAGCGCTTCATGCCGCTCGGTGTCGCCTGGTCGCGCGAGCAGCTCGAGGCGCTGCCCGGTCTGCATCTGCAGGACCTGATGCTGCTGCCAATCACGCGGCTGCGTACCTTCTTCGACCAACTGACCTTGCCGGATGCACTGCGCGACGAAGCGCTGAAGTTGCTGCTCGACGAGGTGCGCACGCGCATCAAATACCTGTGCGATGTCGGCCTCGGTTACCTGACGCTCGATCGCCAGAGCCGCACGCTCAGTGGTGGCGAAGTGCAGCGCATCAACCTGACCACCGCGCTCGGCAC